>NZ_DAMCGF010000013.1:0-123997 GCF_032104925.1 Kosakonia sp. | reverse complement strand
AAACGTTACTATCTGCTCAATATCATTCAGGTTTAGTACCGGCACACCCTGCCTCAGAGGAATATCACTGGCAATGGCGATAACGTGCTTGTCCAGCGTTAACTCCGCTAAATCATGACCGCAGTCATGCCGCCAGAGCAGGATCTTAGGCACTGCCTCGTGTTTAAAACCCTCGACTAATACCAGATCCAGTTTTGTTGCATCCATTCTGCTAACCAGATATGCCAAATCCAGCTCGGCTTCATCTGGGGTTTCTGTCATTAACGCCCATCGTTGTGAACTGGCAACCAACGTTTGCGCCGCACCTGCTTTACGTAATTCATAGCTGTCTTTACCGGGCTTATCGACGTCCATATCGTGATGAGTATGTTTGATTAAGCCCGGACGAATACCTTGTTCGCAGAGAGCTGGAATCAACTTCTTAAGCAGCGTCGTTTTGCCGGTTCCGCTCCAGGCAGCAATAGCAAGTAATGGGATCATGTTCTCTCCTGCCAGTGCGCGAGATCATCAGGGGTGTTCACATTAGCGAATGCGGATTTCACATCACTACAATCCACCGAATGTCCTCCGGCTTGTCGCATAAATACCATCACTCGACGTTCGCCGCTGGCGAGATAATTCTGCAAAAATGGTAAAACGCTGCGGTGAACCAGAGCAATGGCCGGGTGATCTCGTTCACCATCATTAGCCCACACTGCCGGCGCATTATGCTGCCGGTTCTTTTGTAACCGAGCCATAAGATCCGTTGGTATACGCGGCGTATCGCACGGGCAAAACAGAAACCACTCCCCATCGCTTTGCTGCATAACGGAGAGAATTCCCGCCAGCGGGCCGGGAAAATCATCCAGCGTATCTGTGAGGACGGGTAAGCCACTGGCGCGATAGATTTCAAGGTTTCGATTGGCGCTGATAACTAAGCTGGATACCTGTGGCGCCAGCCGTTCCGCAACATGTTGCCACAGCGGTTTGCCATTTAATTCCTGCAGCCCTTTATCTTTTCCACCCATCCGCGAGGCTTTTCCTCCTGCCAGCACCACCCCTGTTACTGCACTACTGTCCGCCACCCTTATCGCCTCTTTTATTGTGGGTTTTACCCTGCTAACGTGTCTGTACCCAGAGTAAGGAGCACGATTATGAAATGTAAACGCCTGAATGAAGTTATCGAACTTCTCCAACCCGCATGGCAAAAAGAGCCAGAGCTTAATTTAGTGCAATTTTTGCAGAAACTGGCGCAAGAGTCAGGTTATCAAGGCGACCTGGTGGATTTAAGTGATGACATCCTGATCTATCACCTGAAAATGCGCGACTCCTCGAAAGATGCGGTGATCCCCGGCATTCAGAAGGATTATGAAGAGGATTTTAAAACCGCGCTGTTGCGCGCGCGCGGCGTAATTAAAGAGTAAAAGCTTGTAAGCGGCGCAACCGAATACGCTACGAAATGATATCCTGAATTATTAGTCGTATTTTCGGATCCCAGGATGACCTGCAACACCTTTACTTTCCAGACATTACACCCGGATACCATTATGGATGCGCTGTTTGAGCAGGGGATCCGGGTGGATTCCGGGCTTACCCCGCTTAACAGCTATGAAAACCGCGTTTATCAGTTTCAGGATGAAGATCGCAAACGCTATGTGGTGAAGTTTTACCGCCCGGCGCGTTGGTCTGCAGAACAAATTCTTGAAGAGCATGAATTTGCTTTAAATTTGCAGCGTGATGACGTGCCGGTTGCGGCGCCGCTCGCTTTCAACAATCAAACCTTACTCACGCATCAGGACTTCTTTTTCGCCGTTTTCCCAAGCGTTGGCGGCCGTCAGTTTGAAGCCGACAACCTGGAGCAAATGGAGTGGGTGGGCCGCTACCTTGGCCGTATGCATCAAACCGGCAGTAAAAAGCGTTTTACAAGTCGTCCTGAAATAGGCGTTAAAGAATATCTGATTGAGCCACGCCAACTCTTTGAAACATCAACGCTCATTCCTTCTGGTTTAAAAGATGAATTTTTGCGTGCAGCCGATAAGCTTATCGATGCTGTAATGGCGCAATGGCATAACCGTTTTAATCTTCTGCGTCTGCATGGTGACTGCCATGCAGGGAATATTCTCTGGCGAGACGGGCCAATGTTCGTTGATTTAGACGATGCCCGTAATGGCCCCGCCGTACAGGATCTCTGGATGTTGCTACACGGCGATAAAGCCGAGCAGCGTATGCAACTGGAGATAATTGTCGAGGCCTACGAAGAATTCAGTGAATTCAACATGGCTGAGCTGGGGTTAATGGAGCCGCTACGCGCCATGCGCCTGGTTTACTATCTGGCATGGCTGATTCGTCGTTGGGACGATCCAGCATTTCCCCAAAATTTTCCGTGGCTGAGTAGTGAAGATCACTGGCGCAGGCAAATATTGATTTTTCTTGAACAGGTGAAAGTTCTTCAAGAACCACCTTTAGCATTAACACCAATGTATTAAATGGAGAGAGTTGACCATGAAGAAGATTTGGCTGGCGCTGGCAGGAATGATTCTGGCTTTTAGCGCCTCAGCAGCACAACCTACAGACGGCAAGCAATTTATTACGCTTGATAAGCCAGTGGCGGGAGAGCCGCAGGTGCTTGAGTTCTTCTCGTTTTATTGCCCGCACTGCTATGACTTTGAGCAGGTCTGGCATGTTGCTGACGCGGTGAAGAAGAAGCTGCCAGAAGGGACAAAAATGACCAAATACCACGTGGAATTCCTAGGCCCACTGGGTAAAGAGATGACGCAGGCGTGGGCTGTGGCCATGGCGCTTGGTGTGGAGGATAAAATCACCTCTCCACTGTTTGAAGCCGTGCAGAAAACGCAAACCGTGAAGTCTGTTGCAGATATTCGCGATGTCTTCATCAGCGCGGGCGTGAAAGGCGAAGAGTATGACGCTGCGTGGAACAGCTTCGTGGTGAAATCGCTGGTTGCTCAGCAAGAAAAAGCGGCTGCGGATTTACAACTGCAGGGCGTTCCTGCCATGTTTGTTAACGGGAAATACCAGGTTAACCTGCAGGGTATGGACGGGAGCAGCCTGGACGCCTTCGTTCAGGACTACGCAAATACTGTGAAATATCTGGTTGAGAAGAAGTAAAAATAACGCCGGTCACTGACCGGCGTTTTTGTATTCTGCTTTGATAGTATCAATCAGTTCGTCTTTTCCAAGCCACAGTTTATTCAGCCACTGCTGGAAACTCCGTTTAAAATTCTTATCGTTAACGTAGTCCCCATGTAGCGCTTCATCCACCGGCAATAAATTGACTCGCACGACAATACGCGTCAGCTTACCGCTGAGCATATCAAAGAATGGCGTCCGGTCGTTTTCCGGATAACAGAGCGTAACATCAAGCAATTTATCGAACTGTTTACCCAATACATTTAGCGCCATGGCAACACCTGCTGCTTTTGGCGACAGCAGGTTTTTGAAAGAAGAGCGTGTCTGTTGGCGCTTTTCTTCTGTAAAGCGTGAGCCTTCAACAAAGTTCACAATGGTGGTTGGGTGAAAGCGAAATTTCTCGCATGAACGGCGCGTAGTTTCGACATCTTTACCCCGATGCTCAGGGTGGCGAATCAGATAACTTCTGGAGTAACGGCGCATAAAAGGCATATCCAGCGCCCAGCAGGCTAGGCCAATAAAAGGTACCCACGCCAGTTGCTGTTTAAGGAAATATCTGTTCATGGGAATATGTTTACGAAACAGTACACATAACACCACAATATCTGCCCAGCTATGATGATTGCAGATCAGCAAATACCAGTTTTTCTTATCCAGGCCTTCCAGCCCTTCAACATCCCATTTTAAATAAGGGTTGAGATGCAATAACCAGGAAAGCCCTTCACACCAGCAATACATCATAAAATTGCAGAAAGCGGAGATCGCGCGCCATACCGCAGGAACGGGAATTAACAGCTTGAGCATTCCGGCGATAATAATGGGCACGGAGCAAAAAATGGTAACCAATATGGTGAGCAGGACACTCAAAAATAGAGTGGCTACCGCAAGGAATCTCGACATAGTTATATTATTCAGAAAGTTAGCTGCTAAAAGCACACTAAAACAAGCGCAAGGCGCAGATCTTAACAGAAAACGGTTATCAGGAATGCTTAAACCTTGCTGGTAATACCTGAGGAATTATTGGCAATAAATCAAATCAAAATTACTTATATCCACACAGCGTAAATTGTCAGCAAATAGCAATAACGATCATCTTTTATATTATAACCCATTGAATATAAATGATTTGTATAATCCTGCGATCGGCGAAATGGCACAAAAGTCCAGCCTGATTAAAACTATTCACAAACTTATCCACAGGATGTTTATGCGAGCGATCCCGACGATCGCGAAATCTTTTCGGCATTTTCCGCGAAAAACTCATGTTTTCTCCCTGTCTGTGGCATCCTTTAACCATAATTTGATAAACAGGCATGGACATCATGGTTCAGATCCCAGAAAACCCACTTATCCTTGTTGACGGCTCGTCTTACCTTTATCGCGCGTATCATGCGTTTCCGCCGCTGACCAACAGCGCCGGTGAGCCTACTGGCGCTATGTACGGCGTGCTCAACATGCTGCGCAGCCTGATTTTGCAATACCAGCCGACACATGCTGCGGTGGTGTTTGATGCGAAAGGCAAAACCTTCCGTGATGAACTGTTTGAGCATTACAAATCACATCGCCCGCCAATGCCGGACGATTTGCGTGCGCAAATTGAGCCGCTGCACACCATGGTAAAAGCGATGGGATTGCCGTTACTGGCGGTCTCCGGCGTTGAAGCGGATGATGTCATCGGCACGCTGGCGCGTGAAGCCGAAAAAGCGGGGCGGCCCGTGCTGATAAGCACAGGTGATAAAGATATGGCGCAGCTGGTGACGCAAAATATTACGCTTATCAATACCATGACCAACACGATCCTTGGCCCGGATGAAGTGGTGACAAAATATGGTGTCCCGCCGGAGTTAATTATCGATTTCCTCGCTCTGATGGGGGACTCCTCAGATAACATTCCAGGTGTGCCAGGTGTTGGCGAGAAAACGGCGCAGGCGCTGCTACAAGGGCTGGGCGGCCTGGATACGCTCTATGCCGAATCGGATAAAATCGCCGGACTCACCTTCCGCGGTGCCAAAACCATGGCGGCGAAGCTTGAGCAGAACAAAGAGGTGGCTTACCTCTCTTACCAACTGGCCACGATCAAAACGGATGTTGAACTGGATCTGACCTGCGAACAACTGGAAGTTCAGCAGCCTGCGGCGCAGGAGCTCCTTGAGCTGTTTAAGAAATATGAATTCAAACGCTGGAGTGCAGATGTAGAAGCGGGCAAGTGGCTCCAGGCGAAAGGCAGTAAACCGGCGGCGAAACCGCAGGAAACCATTGAGATTGAGGCAGAAGCTGATATTCCCGCAGCTGCGCTGTCAGCGGAAAATTACGTCACCATTCTCGATGAAGAGACGTTGCAAACATGGATTGGCAAACTGAAAAGCGCACCGCTCTTTGCTTTCGATACGGAAACCGACAGCCTGGACAATATCAGCGCCAACCTGGTTGGCCTCTCTTTTGCGGCCGAACCGGGTATCGCGGCTTATGTGCCAGTTGCGCATGATTATCTTGATGCTCCGGATCAAATTCCGCGCGAACGCGTGCTGGAATTGCTGAAACCGCTACTGGAAGATGAAAATGTCCGTAAAGTGGGGCAGAACCTTAAATACGATCGCGGCGTGCTGGAAAATTACGGCATTGAACTGCGCGGTATTGCCTTCGATACCATGCTGGAATCCTACACGCTGGATAGCGTCGCTGGCCGTCATGATATGGACAGTCTCTCCGAGCGCTGGCTGAAGCACAAAACGATCACCTTTGAAGAGATCGCTGGTAAAGGTAAAAACCAACTGACCTTTAATCAGATCGATCTTGAGCAGGCCGGGCGTTATGCGGCGGAAGATGCCGATGTCACGCTGCAACTGCATCTGAAGATGTGGCCGGAGCTGCAAAACAATGCCGGGCCGCTGAACGTCTTCCAGAACATCGAAATGCCGCTGGTGCCGGTAATTTCGCGTATCGAGCGTAACGGCGTCAATATCGATCCCGCCGTGTTACACAAGCACTCCGAAGAGTTGACGCTGCGCCTGGCAGAGCTGGAGAAAAAGGCGCACGAAATTGCGGGTGAGCCGTTTAACCTCTCGTCAACCAAGCAGTTGCAAACCATTCTGTTTGAGAAGCAGGGCATTAAGCCGTTGAAGAAAACGCCTGGTGGCGCGCCGTCCACGTCGGAAGAGGTGCTCGAAGAGCTCGCGCTGGATTACCCACTGCCAAAAGTCATTCTCGAACATCGTGGGCTGGCGAAGCTGAAATCGACCTATACCGATAAGCTACCGCTGATGATTAACCCGAAAACCGGGCGCGTGCATACCTCGTATCATCAGGCTGTGACGGCAACGGGCCGTTTATCTTCGACCGATCCGAACCTGCAAAATATTCCGGTACGTAATGAAGAAGGCCGCCGTATTCGCCAGGCCTTTATCGCGCCGAAAGATTACGTCATTGTCTCGGCGGACTACTCGCAAATCGAGCTGCGTATTATGGCGCACCTGTCACGCGACAAAGGCTTGCTGTCTGCATTTGCCGAAGGTAAAGACATTCATCGCGCAACAGCGGCAGAAGTGTTTGGTTTGCCACTGGAAAGTGTCAGTAACGAGCAGCGCCGCAGCGCGAAAGCGATCAACTTTGGGCTGATTTACGGCATGAGCGCCTTTGGCTTATCGCGCCAGCTCAATATCCCGCGTAAAGAGTCGCAGAAGTACATGGATCTTTACTTCGAGCGTTATCCTGGCGTGCTGGAATATATGGAGCGTACCCGCGCACAGGCGAAAGAGCGTGGCTATGTTGAAACACTGGACGGGCGTCGTCTTTACCTGCCGGACATCAAATCCAGCAATGGGGCCAGACGAGCCGGTGCGGAACGTGCGGCGATTAATGCTCCAATGCAAGGCACGGCTGCGGACATCATTAAACGCGCCATGATCGCTGTAGATAGCTGGCTGCAAAGCGAGAAACCGCGCGTGCGGTTGATCATGCAGGTACACGATGAACTGGTGTTTGAAGTGCACAAAGATGATGTTGAGGCCGTGTCGAAAAAGATCCATGAACTGATGGAGAGCAGCACTAAACTGGATGTGCCGTTGCTGGTGGAAGTCGGGAGCGGTCAAAACTGGGATCAAGCGCACTAAGTGTTCGGTGGGTAAAGAGCTTTTTCTGTAAGTAAGCAACAAATCACCGTGAGTTTTGTGACAATCATTAGAATTCCCTATGTAAAAATTGAAAAGAAATTACAAAAAGTGCTTTGTCCGGATCTAAAAAGGGAGTAGAGTTATTCGCGTAGGGTACAGAGGTAAGATGTTCTATCTTTCAGACCTTTTACTTCACGTAATCGGATTTGGCTGAATATTTAGCCGCCCCAGTCAGAAATGACTGGGGCGTTTTTTATTGTGCGAAAAAAAGAAAAAAGCGCGGCGAATGCCACGCTTGATAGGAAGGTTACTCGCCCGTTTCTTCTTCCACTGACGGCAGGTTATTGAACCAGCCATCCAGTTTCTCACGAAGTTTATCCACGCCCTGTTTTTTCAGCGACGAGAAGGTTTCAACCTGTACTTCGCCGTTAAAAGCAAGCACAGCTTCACGTACCATATTCAGCTGCGCTTTCCGCGCACCGCTGGCCAGTTTATCCGCCTTGGTCAGCAGCACCAGCACTTGCAGATTGCTCTCGACTGCCCACAGGATCATCTGCTGATCAAGATCTTTCAGGGGATGGCGAATATCCATCAGCACCACCAGACCTTGCAGGCACTGGCGTTTTTCGAGGTATTCGCCCAGTGCGCGCTGCCATTTGAGTTTCATCTCTTCCGGCACTTCCGCGTAACCGTAACCCGGCAAGTCGACAAGACGTTTGCCTTCAGCGACTTCAAACAAGTTGATCAGCTGCGTACGGCCGGGCGTTTTCGAGGTTCGCGCCAGGTTTTTCTGGTTAGTCAGGGTATTAAGTGCGCTCGATTTACCTGCGTTGGAGCGGCCAGCAAAAGCCACTTCAATGCCGGTATCAGCGGGTAAGTGGCGAATATCAGGCGCACTGGTGACAAAGTGCGTCTGTTGGTAATTCCAGTTAGTCAAAATGGTCGTCTCCATCGTCAAAGCATGCGGCGATTATACCTGAACCCACGCAAAAGGCTGTTTTTCTCGCCAGAAACTCTGCTGTGAGCCATTACCGCGCGCTATGTAAGATATTTGCCCTTTTCGTTATACGAACTTTCGGAGAAGTTGCAGATTAAAAGATGGCTAAAAGTTATTTAATCAAAGGGTTATGTATATAGAATTTTCTTAAACTGCGGGTTGCAGGGCTTTTCCTGCTTGTCAGTTTAGCTCAGAAGGGTAAAGTAACCCACCAAGGCCGGATGCTGCTTGTGGAAGGATAACTCACGGAATGAGGGGTCAGGAGCGCCAGGAGGCGAAGACCGGAGACAAACGTCAGAAGACGTTGAACAAGGAAAAGGAACCGTAACAGGGAACGTTCTACGCTAACGGATAAACAGGGCAAGTTGATAGCGAACACGGAATGTAAAACCCATTACGGGTGAAGGGTCAAGAAAAAAGGCGACAGTTTGCACTGTCGCCTTTTTTCTTTGCTTGCTTTCTGCTAGATTCCGCCGCAATTCTATACTGATGAAAAACGACTTAAGACCACTAATATGAAAAAACCGTCCACCAATCCGCGCGGTAAAGTGCGCCGTAAAACCCGTGAAGAGTTAAATCAGGAAGGCCGCGATCGTAAGCGTGAGAAAAAGCACCGCGGTAATGCTTCAGGCAGCCGTGCGAACGGTGGCGACGGCGCTTCTGGCTCCGGAAGGGGTAAACAGCAAAAAGATCCGCGTATTGGCAGTAAAAAACCGATCCCGCTGGGTGTCACCGACACGCCGGTCAACAAGCAGCACAAACCTAAGAGCGAGAAACCTATGCTTTCACCGCAGGCTGAGCTGGAAATGCTGGAAACGGATGAGCGCCTGGACGCGCTACTGGAACGTCTGGAAGAGGGTGAAACCCTGAGCGCTGACGATCAAGCGTGGGTCGATGCCAAACTGGACCGCATTGATGAGCTGATGCAGAAGCTTGGCCTCTCTTACGATGATGACGAAGAAGAGGAAGAAGAAGGCAAAGAAGATATGATGCGTCTGCTGAAAGGCGGCAACTAATCCTTTTCTATGGGGCTTTCTGTCCTGCTTATAACCCTTCCGGTTATATGTTATCTGGTGTGGTTATTCGTTAAACTACAGCGGTTGTCGCGGCGCAAGCTGTGGCTGCGCAACCGGCTTATGACCCGAAACGAGGTCAGGCCGGGCCGCCGGAACCGCCAGCGGCGTCATCGGAAGGAGTAAACAATGTCTGAGCAAGTCATCGACTGGGACCTGGCCCTGATCCAGAAATATAACTATTCCGGGCCGCGTTACACCTCATATCCTACCGCGCTGGAGTTTTCCGACGCTTACGGCGAAGACGATTTTCGCCAGGCTGTGGCGCGTTATCCTGAGCGACCGCTGTCGCTATATGTGCATATCCCGTTTTGTCACAAGCTGTGCTACTTCTGCGGTTGCAATAAGATTGTCACCCGCCAGCAGCATAAAGCCGATCAATATCTGGACGCGCTCGAGCAGGAAATTATTCACCGCGCGCCGCTATTTTCAGGTCGCCACGTCAGCCAGTTGCACTGGGGCGGGGGAACACCGACTTACCTGAACAAAGCGCAAATCAGCCGCCTGATGAGCCTGCTGCGCGGTCATTTTGCGTTTAATGCTGATGCGGAAATCTCGATCGAAGTTGATCCGCGCGAAATCGAACTGGATGTGCTCGATCATCTGCGCAGCGAGGGCTTTAATCGCCTGAGCATGGGCGTGCAGGATTTCAACAAAGAGGTTCAGCGTCTGGTTAACCGCGAGCAGGATGAAGCCTTTATCTTCGCGCTGCTCAATCATGCCCGCGATATTGGTTTTACCTCGACCAATATTGACCTGATTTATGGCCTGCCAAAACAGACGCCGGAAAGCTTCGCTTTTACGTTACAACGCGTGGCGGCGCTTAGTCCGGATCGCCTGAGCGTCTTTAACTACGCCCATTTGCCAACATTATTCGCCGCACAGCGCAAAATCAAAGACGCTGATTTGCCGACGGCGCAGCAGAAGCTCGATATTTTGCAGCAGACCATCGCTTCGCTGACCGGCTCCGGTTACCAGTTTATTGGCATGGATCACTTTGCCCGCCCGGACGACGAGCTGGCTATTGCTCAGCGAGAAGGTGTATTGCATCGTAATTTCCAGGGCTACACCACGCAGGGCGACAGCGATCTGCTGGGGTTGGGCGTTTCTGCTATTAGCATGATCGGCGATAGCTACGCGCAAAACCAAAAAGAGCTGAAACACTATTATCAGCAAGTGGACGAGCGCGGAAATGCGCTGTGGCGCGGTATCGCGTTAACCCGTGACGACTGTATTCGCCGTGATGTGATCAAAGGGTTGATTTGCAACTTCCGCCTTGAGTTCGATGCGGTGGAACGTGCCTGGGATCTCAACTTCCGTGACTATTTTGCCGAGGATTTGCGCCTGCTGGCGCCGCTGGTGGTGGACGGGTTGGTGGTAATGAACGAGCAGGGATTGCAAGTCACAGCGAAAGGGCGTTTGCTGATCCGCAATATCTGCATGTGTTTCGATGTTTATCTGCGGCGCAAGGCGCGTTTGCAGCAGTTTTCACGTGTGATTTAACGAGATGGCGCATCAAGCCTACAAAACACGTTCTGTAGGCCTGATAAGCGCAGCATAACGCGAAGATTAGCTAAACAGCCCAACCAGCGCGGCACACAGAACAGCCGCGATGGCTGTTTGCGGTGTGTGGCTTGCCGACGCGCCAGCTTCTACGCCTGCAGTGACCACATTGATTAATGATTCCAGCATGATGACCTCTCCCATGAACGGGCAAGATCATACGTCACTGCCGGTAACAGTAAAGCGCAAAATAACGGCAATTTGCGATCGCGGTTCATTCTTTACACTTCACCCGCACGCTACTCCATTCCCAGTTCTTTCAACTTACGCGTCAGGGTATTACGACCCCATCCGAGCAGCCGCGCCGCTTCCTGTTTGTGACCCTGCGTGTGACGTAGCGCCGTGGTCAGCAAGGTACGTTCCATTTCCGGTTGCGCTTCTGAAAGCAGGTTTTGATGACCGGAACGTAATGCGCGATCCGCCCATTGCGCCAGCAGCGTTGCCCAACTGTCCGGCAGGCTCTGCGAAGGGCTGTCCGGCACGCTGGTTTCGAACAACTCGCCTGGCAAATCCTGAATCAACACTTCCTGGCCTGCGGCCATAACCGTTAACCAGCGGCAGGTGTTTTCCAGCTGGCGGACGTTACCCGGCCATGCCAGACGCGTTAACGCGGTTTCGGTTTCCGGGTGCAGTTGTTTCGTTTCCACGCCCAGTTCACGGGCGGCGACTTGCAAAAAGTGGCGTGCTAAACGCGGAATATCTTCCCGGCGTTCACGCAGCGGCGGCAAATGAACGCGGATCACATTCAGGCGGTGAAACAGATCCTCACGGAATTTGCCCTCCTGAACGCGCTGTTCCAGGTTCTGGTGTGTGGCTGCGATAATACGGACATCGACCTTCACTGGCGCATAGCCGCCAACGCGATAAAACTGGCCATCGGCCAGCACGCGCAGCAACCGAGTCTGCACATCCAGCGGCATGTCGCCTATTTCGTCCAGAAACAGTGTCCCACCATCGGCTTGCTCAAAACGTCCCTGACGAATTGTATTCGCGCCGGTAAACGCCCCTTTTTCGTGACCAAACAGTTCCGATTCAATCAAATCCTTCGGAATGGCGGCCATATTGAGGGCGATAAACGGCGCTTTCACACGCGGACTGTGGCGATGCAGCGCATGAGCCACCAGTTCTTTACCGGTCCCCGATTCACCATTAATCAATACGCTGATCGACGAGCGCGACAGGCGACCGATAATGCGAAACACATCCTGCATCGCCGGTGCTTCACCGATGATGTCAGTTGTCGGGCCGCTGGCCTGCACATTGCGCGGCTGCTGCTGTTCCTGATAATGGCTGATAGCGCGCTCAACAAGCGCAACGGCTTCGTCGATATCAAACGGTTTAGGCAGATAATCGAATGCCCCTTGCTGATACGCGCTTACCGCCGCATCAAGATCGGAATGCGCGGTCATAATGATGACCGGGAGCATCGGATGGCGCTGTTTGATCTGTTTCAGTAACGCAAGACCATCCATCCCTGGCATACGAATATCCGAAAGCAGTACATCCGGGGTTTTGGTGGTGAGTGCGTCTAGCACTTCATTGGCACTTTCAAACGTTGTACAACTCAAGCCAGCTCCGGTGAGCGCGCGTTCCAGCACCCAACGGATGGAGCTATCGTCATCAACGATCCAGACTATCCCTCGTTGCATAAACACCTCTACTTCCGAATAGGCAGAAATACCGAGAATTCGGTATGGCCTGGCCAACTGGTAAATTCAATTTTGCCAGAATGTTGATCAATCAAACTGCGTGCGATAGATAACCCCAGCCCGGTACCGCCTTCGCGTCCGCTCACCATCGGATAGAACAACGTATCCTGCAGGTGCGACGGAATACCCGGGCCGTTATCTTCCACATCTATTCTCGCCGCGAGGCGATAACGCACACCGTGCAGCGTCAGCTGGAAGGCAGTACGGGTGCGCAGAATAATTTCGCCCCCTTCCGGCCCCAGCGCCTGCAAAGCGTTACGCACAATATTCAGTAAAACCTGCTCGATTTGGTCGGGATCGTGCGCGAGCTCCGGCAAACTTGGATCGTAATCACGGGTTAAGGTGACATTCTCCGGTAGCTCCATCGATACCAGTTTCACTACACGCTCAGCCACTTTGTGAATACTTTCGGTAACGTGCATCCCCGGTTGTTGCGGCCCTAACAGGCGATCAACCAGGTTACGCAAGCGGTCAGCCTGCTCGATGATCACTTTGGTGTATTCCAGTAACGCTGGATCGGGTAGGGCTTTGCTCAGCAACTGCGCCGCGCCGCGTAAACCGCCAAGCGGGTTTTTAATTTCATGCGCCAGACCGCGTACCAGATCGCGTGCCGCAACTTGTTGCGCATGCTGGAGCTGCTCCTGGCTGAGACGGCGCTGGTTATCCATCGGCGCCATTTCAAGCAGAATCAAACCATCCGGCAGACGCTGCGCCGTCAGCGAAAGAATGTGCGAGCGCCCGTCAATAACGAGGGTCACTTCGTTATCGGTAAACCCCTGCCCGGCATGCAAACTTTCCCGCATCAAATCGATGTTCAGTGAAAAGTAACTCAGCAGTTCGGGGAGCGGTGTGCCGAATAACTTACGAGAGCTTTGCGCCAGCAGTTGCTGTGCCGCAGGGTTGGCATAATGTACCGCCAGGTCGTCATCAACCAGCAAGATGCTGTTGATCAAAGAATTGAGGATCTGCCCAGCATCGGGCAGCACGCCGCTTGCCATTTAGCAGTCTCCCGGAGGTGTGCACCAATTTAGTGCAGTATAGCGTTTTATTGATAAAAAGCGCGTTAGATCAGGTTGTTGGTGGAGAAAAAAGCCCATCCAGGGATGGGCTAAAAGTTCCACGGCAACTAAAAATCCTCTGGCATCTTTCTCACCGTAGCGGCGTTGGCTGCCCTCATTAGCCCGAATCACTTATAGACTAAGCTCATCGGGACTCATTCGGTTGCCACCTTGCTGCGACAAGACTTCTACCGAGTCTTAATTATTAAACGCTGTAGTACAGTTCGAACTCTACCGGGTGCGGCGTCATGCGAACGCGGTCGTTCTCTTCAATACGCAGCGCGATGTAAGCATCGATAGCGTCGTCGGTGAACACGCCACCAGCAGTCAGGAACTCGCGGTCAGCATCCAGCGCGTTGAGCGCTTCTTCCAGAGAGCCTGCAACCTGCGGGATCTCTTTCGCTTCTTCAGCCGGCAGGTCATACAGGTTTTTGTCCATCGCTTCGCCCGGATGGATTTTGTTTTTAATGCCATCCAGACCGGCCATCAGCAGCGCTGCGAAGCACAGGTACGGGTTAGCAGCCGGATCCGGGAAGCGAACTTCGATACGGCGCGCTTTCGGAGAAGCCACCACCGGAATACGGATAGAAGCAGAACGGTTACGTGCAGAGTAAGCCAGCATTACCGGCGCTTCATAACCCGGGACCAGACGCTTGTAAGAGTTGGTGGTCGGGTTAGACAGGGCGTTGATCGCTTTTGCGTGTTTGATTACGCCGCCAATGTAGTACAGCGCCATTTCAGACAGGCCAGCGTATTTGTCGCCAGAGAACAGGTTCGTGCCGTTCTTGGACAGAGACATGTGGCAGTGCATACCGGAACCGTTATCACCGAACATCGGTTTCGGCATAAAGGTCGCGGTTTTGCCGAAGCGGTGGGCAACGTTGTGCACCACATATTTGTAAATCTGAATTTCGTCCGCTTTTTTGGTCATGGTGTTGAAGCGGGTAGCCACTTCGTTCTGACCAGCCGTTGCCACTTCGTGGTGGTGAGCTTCAACAACCAGGCCCATCTCTTCCATCACCAGACACATGGTGGAACGCAGATCCTGTGATGAATCAACCGGCGGAACCGGGAAGTAACCGCCTTTCACTGCCGGACGGTGACCTTTGTTACCACCCTCGTATTTGGTGGAGGTGTTCCATGCGCCTTCGATATCGTCGATAGCGACGCTGGAACCGGAGATGGAGCTGCCGAAACGTACGTCGTCGAACAGGAAGAATTCCGGCTCTGGCCCAAACAGAACGGTGTCTGCCAGACCGGTGGAGCGCAGGTACTCTTCAGCGCGTTTAGCGATGGAGCGCGGGTCACGATCGTAGCCCTGCATGGTGCCTGGTTCGAGGATATCGCAACGAATGATCAGCGTAGACTCTTCGTAGAACGGGTCAATGACAGCGGTAGTCGCGTCCGGCATCAGCACCATGTCTGATTCGTTGATGCCTTTCCAGCCACCAATCGAAGAACCATCAAACATTTTACCTTCTTCAAAGAAGTCGGCGTTTACCTGATGGGCTGGGATAGTGACGTGCTGTTCTTTACCTTTGGTATCGGTGAAGCGCAGATCGACAAACTTCACTTCGTGCTCATTCAGCATCGTCAAAACGTGTTCAGCGGACATACTTAAACTCTCCCGGATTTGTCATTGTCGTCGTGGTAACGAGGTCTTCTAATTACTACGTAAGCTGGCGTAGTTATCGTACAATCGTTAAAGCGAAATCTATGCCAACTTTTAAATGCCCCTAAAAAGGCGTTATCATGCACGGTATAGTGCAAAAGGGCTGCACCATGATGGTTATGTTGCACCAATATAGTGCCTTTATGTGAACATTGGGCACTATATTGGTGCAATTTTCGTTAAATGCCCCTTTTAACGCTCCGTGAAAGCGATCACAAAGCAACTCTGCAATACTTGTTTGCGGAGGATGTTTGTGATCCTGTTTAGTCCTTCGATTAATACGTGTACAATAACGCGCTATTTCTAATGCCTGAGGCAAAGTTGTGATCGAAAATCTGCGTAACATCGCCATCATTGCTCACGTTGACCATGGTAAAACGACCCTGGTTGACAAGCTGCTGCAGCAATCCGGTACGTTCGACGAACGTGCTGAAACTCAAGAGCGTGTGATGGACTCCAACGATTTGGAGAAAGAGCGTGGGATTACCATCCTCGCTAAAAACACCGCTATCAAATGGAATGATTACCGTATCAACATCGTTGATACCCCAGGGCACGCCGACTTCGGTGGTGAAGTTGAGCGTGTGATGTCCATGGTCGATTCCGTGCTGCTGGTGGTTGACGCATTTGACGGCCCTATGCCGCAAACGCGTTTCGTGACCAAAAAAGCATTTGCCCATGGCCTGAAACCGATTGTGGTAATCAACAAAGTTGACCGTCCTGGTGCGCGTCCGGACTGGGTTGTCGATCAGGTATTCGACCTGTTCGTTAACCTGGACGCGACCGACGAGCAGCTGGACTTCCCGATCGTTTACGCTTCTGCGCTGAACGGTATCGCGGGTATGGACCACGAAGACATGGCTGAAGACATGACCCCGCTGTACCAGGCGATTGTTGACCATGTACCTGCTCCGAACGTCGATCTCGACGGCACTTTCCAGATGCAGATTTCCCAGCTCGACTACAACAACTATGTTGGTGTAATCGGCATCGGTCGTATCAAGCGCGGTAAAGTAAAACCGAACCAGCAAGTCACTATCATTGATAGCGAAGGCAAAACCCGCAACGGTAAAGTCGGCAAAGTGCTGACCCACCTGGGGCTGGAGCGTATCGATAGTGAGATCGCAGAAGCCGGCGACATCATCGCGATCACCGGTCTGGGCGAGCTGAACATCTCCGACACCATCTGCGATCCGCAGAACGTCGAAGCGCTGCCGGCACTGTCTGTTGATGAACCGACCGTAACTATGTTCTTCAACGTCAACACCTCTCCGTTCTGTGGTAAAGAAGGTAAGTACGTGACTTCACGTCAGATCCTCGACCGCCTGAACAAAGAGTTGGTGCACAACGTTGCGCTGCGCGTTGAAGAGACCGAAGACGCTGACGCATTCCGCGTTTCCGGCCGTGGTGAGCTGCACTTGTCCGTGCTTATCGAGAACATGCGTCGTGAAGGTTTCGAAATGGCGGTTTCCCGTCCGAAAGTTATCTTCCGCGAAATCGATGGCCGCAAACAAGAGCCGTTCGAAAACGTCACGCTGGACGTTGAAGAGCAGCACCAGGGTTCTGTGATGCAGGCGCTGGGCGAGCGTAAAGGCGATCTGAAAAACATGAATCCGGACGGCAAAGGCCGCGTACGTCTCGACTACGTGATCCCAAGCCGTGGTCTGATCGGCTTCCGTTCAGAGTTCATGACCATGACTTCCGGTACCGGTCTGCTGTACTCCACCTTCAGCCACTACGACGATGTTCGTCCGGGTGAAGTGGGCCAGCGTAACAACGGTGTGCTGATCTCCAACGGTCAGGGTAAAGCGGTTGCGTTCGCACTGTTCGGCCTGCAGGATCGCGGTAAGTTGTTCCTCGGTCACGGCGCGGAAGTTTACGAAGGCCAGATCATCGGTATTCACAGCCGTTCTAACGACCTGACGGTAAACTGCCTGACCGGTAAGAAACTGACCAACATGCGTGCGTCTGGTACAGACGAAGCTACGGTTCTGGTTCCGCCGATCAAGATGACCCTGGAGCAAGCTCTGGAATTCATCGATGACGACGAACTGGTAGAAGTGACCCCGCTCTCTATCCGTATTCGTAAACGTCACCTGACGGAAAACGACCGTAAACGCGCAATGCGCGGAGCGAAAGAAGAGTAATCGCTCTTTATTTACTTGTGAAAAAGCCGCTGATTTTCAGCGGCTTTTTTTATGTCTGTATCTTCTTCGCGTGAAGCCGCGAACTATTCAAGTCAGAACTTTCCCGCTACAGTTAACTCTCCACGGCTGGCAAGGAGAGAGAAATGCTCTATATCTTTGATTTAGGTAACGTGATTGTCGACATCGACTTCAATCGGGTGCTGGGTGTCTGGAGCGATTTTAGCCGTGTGCCGCTGGCGACCTTAAAGCAGAATTTCACCATGGGCGAGCCGTTTCATCAGCACGAACGAGGGGAAATCAGCGACGAAGATTTCGCGAAAGCGCTGTGTCATGAAATGGAACTACCGCTCAGCTACGAGCAGTTTTCTACCGGCTGGCAGGCCGTGTTTGTCGCGCTGCGCAAAGAGGTCGTCGACATCATGCACAAACTGCGTGAGCAGGGGCATCGGGTCGTCGTGTTATCGAATACTAACCGTCTGCACACCACGTACTGGCCGGAGCAATATCCGGAAATTCAGGCGGCGGCTGACCATATTTATCTTTCCCAGGAGATGGGGATGCGTAAGCCCGAAGCGCGAATTTATCAGCAAGTGCTGGCGCTCGAAGGTTTCTCTGCCGAAGATAGCGTCTTTTTCGACGACAATGCGGATAACATCGCCGGTGCGGAACAACTGGGCATAACCAGTATTCTGGTGACGGATAAAACGACCATCCCGGACTATTTCGCGAAACAGCTATGCTAAAAAATCTGCGGCATCATGCAAAACATCGCACGCGCCCGCTTGTTGCCTGGTTGCGGTTGCTATGGCGGCGCATTGATGAAGACCATATGACGACGCTGGCGGGGAATCTCGCCTACGTCTCTTTGCTTTCGCTGGTGCCGCTGATCGCCGTGGTGTTTGCATTATTCGCTGTTTTTCCTATGTTTTCTGAAATTAGCGTCCAGTTGCGCCACTTTGTGTTTGCCAATTTCATTCCCACCACCGGCGATGTGATTCAGAACTACATTGAGCAGTTTGTGGCGAACTCCACCAAAATGACGGCGGTTGGCGCATGCGGGCTGGTGGTGACATCGCTGCTGCTGATGTACTCCATCGATTCGGCGCTAAACACCATCTGGCGCAGTACGCGTGTACGCCCGCATGTTTATTCATTTGCCGTCTACTGGATGATCCTGACGCTCGGCCCGCTGCTGGCGGGTGCCAGCCTGGCGATAAGCTCCTACTTGCTGTCGCTGCGCTGGGCCAGCGAGCTTGATAGCGTGATTGATGATGTGCTGCGCATATTTCCGCTGATCCTGTCGTGGCTCTCTTTTTGGTTGCTGTACAGCATTGTGCCGACAACCCGCGTGCCGAACCGCGATGCGATTGTCGGCGCGTTTGTCGCCGCACTGCTGTTTGAGTTCGGTAAAAAGATTTTTGGTCTCTACATCACCATGTTTCCGTCTTACCAGCTCATTTATGGCGTGCTGGCTGTCATCCCCATTTTGTTCCTCTGGGTCTACTGGACCTGGTGTATCGTCTTGCTTGGCGCAGAAATAACTGTCACTCTCGGTGAATACCGAAAACTCAAAATAGCCGCACAGCAAGAAGAAGCAGACCAACCATGATTGCATTAATTCAACGTGTTTCCCGCGCGAGCGTTAGCGTGGCGGGTGAGGTGACGGGCGAAATCGGCCCTGGACTTTTGGTGTTGTTGGGCGTCGAAAGAGAAGACGATGAACAAAAAGCGAACCGCCTGTGCGAGCGCGTGCTGGGGTATCGTATTTTTGGCGACGCGGAAGGGAAGATGAATCTTAACGTCCAGCAGGCTGGTGGGAGTGTGCTGGTGGTGTCGCAATTTACGCTGGCGGCGGATACAGAACGTGGCATGCGTCCGGGGTTTTCCCGTGGCGCTGCGCCGGAAAAAGCCGAGGCGCTGTACCACTATTTTGTTGAACGTTGCCGCAGCCAGCAAATGGAAACGCAAACCGGGCGATTCGCTGCCGATATGCAGGTTTCGCTGGTCAACGACGGCCCCGTCACGTTCTGGTTGCAAGTATGAGCCAGCTTGCGGCGTGGCCCCTGGTTACAAGAGAGAGTGCTGCTATGTACCACCTTCGCGTACCGCAAACGGAAGAAGAGTTAGAGCTCTATTACCAGTTCCGCTGGGAAATGCTGCGTAAACCGCTGCATCAACCGAAAGGTTCCGAGCGTGATGGCTGGGATGCGATGGCACATCATCAGATGGTTGTCGACGAAGAGGGCAACATTGTCGCTATCGGTCGGTTGTATATCAACGCGGATAACGAAGGGTCGATTCGCTTTATGGCGGTCCATCCGGACGTGCAGGAAAAAGGCCTTGGCACATTGATGGCGATGACGCTGGAGTCCGTGGCCCGCCAGGAAGGGGTGAAGCGCGTGACCTGTAGCGCCCGTGAGGATGCGGTGGCGTTCTTCGCGAAACTCGGGTTCGTCAATGAAGGGGAAATCACCGCGCCGCAAACCACGCCGGTACGCCACTTTTTGATGATCAAACCGATCGCCACGCTCGATGATATTCTGCATCGCGGCGACTGGTGCGGGCAGTTGCAGCAGGCCTGGTATCAGCATATCCCGCTGAGTGAAAAGATGGGTGTGCGTATTCAGCAGTACACCGGGCAGAAATTTATCACCACCATGCCGGAAACCGGCAACCAGAATCCGCACCACACGCTGTTCGCCGGTAGCCTGTTTTCCCTGGCGACGCTCACCGGTTGGGGGCTGATCTGGCTGATGCTGCGTGAGCGTCATCTCGGCGGCACCATCATCCTTGCCGATGCGCATATTCGCTATAGCACGCCGATCACCGGTAAACCAAGCGCGATTGCCGATCTTGGCTCGCTAAGCGGTGATTTGGACCGTCTGGCGCGCGGGCGCAAAGCGCGCGTTCAGCTACAGGTTGAGCTGTTTGGTGAAGATAAGCAGGGTGCGATCTTCGAAGGCATTTATATCGTCTTGCCCGCCAAACCCTTCGGCTCGTTCGAAGAGGGCGGTAACGAGGAAGAGTAAGCCGCTGCGCGCCTGACGATACAGGCGCGCAACGTCCTGCGAACCACCCCTACTGCGCGAAGAAAAACCACGCGATTTTGATCAACCCATCCTGCACTTCATAGACGGCCATATTTTCAATGACCGACTCGCCGATGCCGTAGATTTTTTCGTGATCGAACACCTTATTGCCCATCACCGTGCGCGAGAGCAACTCGGCGCGTAATGCCGGGTTGTTAAAGCGATGCGCAGCATAAAAGGCACGTAATGCTTCGAGCCCTTGCAGCGACGGCTCAGTGGATGGCAAGCGATACGCGATAAAATCGTCGCTAAAACAGGCGGTAAACGCCTCAATATCATGGGCATTGTAAGCAGCAAACTGCTTTTCCACAGGACTTACGACAGACATCGGCTCTCCTTTTTTCACGCGGTTATATCCTGGCCACCCGTGCGGCCACGTCTCGTATCGCATCTTTTGCGCTTTGGCTGATCCCGGCGAGCTGGAAGAAGCCATGGATCACGCCCTGATATTGTGAACAAGTGCAGGTAACGCCCTGCTCGGTCATGTGCTTAAACAGTGCTTCGCCCTCATCACATAACGGGTCGAACTCTGCGGTAATGATGTGTACCGGCGGCAGACCGGAAAAATCATCGCGCCACAGCGGGCTGACATCCGGCAACAGGCGATCGGTATCGCCAAGATACATTTCATAGCCTGAAAGCAGCGCCTCGCGGGTAATCACATAATCGGAACCGTTAAAGGTATAGCTATCAAAATAGGCGGTGGCATCGAGCATCGGGTAAATCAACACCAGTTGCGCCGGTTGCCATGTCGCCGCAGCTTTCAGCCGTAGCGCCGTCACCAGCGCCAGGTGACCGCCTGCGCTATCCCCCGCAAGCGTGATACGTTTTCTGTCGACACCGAGTTTTTCGGCGTTTTTCCACACGATATCGGCACCAGATTGCGCATCATCATGTGCGGCAGGCCAGCGATGTTCTGGCGCTAACCGATATTGCACAGCAACAACCCGGCAGCCACTATAAAAGGCCAACTGACGCAATTGCTTATCGTGCGTGTCGAAGCCGCCGCTAATAAAACAGCCGCCGTGGTAGTAAATCAACGCGGGAAGATCACCGCTGGCGTTCTGCGGCGAAAACAGACGAAACGTCATGCCTTCAAGCGTTATATCTTCAACCTGAACGCGCGTTTCCGTTTCCCCTGCCAGCACGGTGCTGGCGACATATCCACTGCGCCGGTCATCAATACTCTTCGCCCGAGCTGACGGGCGACCGGCGGCAATAAAGTCGCTCACCAGACCGGCAATACCTTTTTCCAGTGCCATTCCGCTAACCTTTATCTGTATAAATATCCAGCCTTTATAGCCTGGTTTAACCTGAATGGGAACGGTGATTTTTAACGCCAGCAGGCGTGAGAAGAGGGCAGGGGAAAGTGAAAACGGCTGATAACCCTTGCCTGGAAGGCAAGGGCTGGAGGCGATTATTCCCCTTCGCCGGGGAATAAAAACGGGTTGATGGAGCTGCGGGCGAAGCCTTCCTGCTCCATGCGGGCATCTAACACCAGCGAGGCCAAATCGTCCGCGACCGGCTCGACGTTCGGGTCTTTTTCCTGATACAGGATCTTCAGGTAAGTGCCGCAGTCGCCGCAGCTTTCCGCTTTGATTGCTGCCTGCTCGTTATCCAGCGACCAGTAGTGTAAATCGCGGGTCTGCTCGCAGTTGCTGCATTTGACGCGCACCACATGCCACTCGGTTTCACACAGGTTGCAGTGCAGATAGCGCAACCCTTGCGTCGTGCCAATATGCACCATGCTGGAGACCGGCATTGATCCGCACACCGGGCAGAACTGGCGCTGTTCACCATATTCCGCGCGTGCTTTGCCGGGGATCAGGCTGGCCATTTGCGCCCAGTAGAGCGACAGCGCAGCCCAGATAAAAGGCGCTTTATCGCTGCTAACGGAGGCGAAATCAGCGGCAAACAGCGCGCTGGCCATCGCTTCCAGTTCCTGCGCAGAGGCCTTTTCCAGATTCTCAATGACCGCCAGCGCCGGGCCGCTCATCTCCGGCTTCAGCTCGGCGATCAGCGAATGCAGCAGTTTGTGCCAGTGCGCATCGCGCGGCAGCACATGAATGTCCAGCGGCGGTTTGCCCTGTTCAGCGGCCTCTTTAATGCGCGCAGTCAGGTCGATGTGCAGGGGGTGGTCGTAAAGCACCACTTCCTGGGCATGGGCGATAAGCGCAGCAAAACGCAGATAATCACCCAGCGGGTTACTCTCTGCCAGCTCACGCAAACGCTCTGCGCGGCGGTTATAGAGATTTTTCAGTCTGGGGAATAATAACGGCGGAATAACTTCCGCCGTGCGTTTATCGCTCTTCTCCAGCTCATCTTGCGGGATTATGCGAATACTCATTCAGTCGATTTTTCCGTTGTCTTGCGAACTTCCCGGTACCAGCGCGGGTGATGTTTCTTCGCCCACGAACTGGTAACCCAGCCTTCCACCATTGCGGTTATCGTGCCTTTTACCCACAGGGCGGCGTAAATGTGCACCATAATAACCACAATTAACGCGACCGCGGCAAATGAATGCACCATCAACGCTAATCGGATCACCGGAATGGGAAACGCTGGCGCGAAGTAAGGGCGCCAGATAACCACGCCGCTTACCAGTAGCAACACCAGGAAAATAATCGCCGCCCAGAAAACACATTTCTGACCGAAATTATAGCGCCCGGTGTCACCCACTTCCTCATTGACGACGATCTTACGAATATTCTTCGCCCAAAAGATATCATCCCTATTGATGAGGTTATGGTGCCAGTAGCGGAAAAACATGATTATAAACGACGCGAACATCACCACGCCGACAAACGGATGGAGAATGCGCGCCAGCTGCGGCGTACCCAGAATCCCCATCAACCAGTTGAAGGAGGGGAAGAAAAACCCCAGCCCGCTCACCGCCGCCAGCACGAAGCAGAAGGCGGTGACCCAGTGGTTGATGCGCTCTGGCGCCGTGTAGCGCACGATGGTGTCACGTTTTTTCATTTGCGCACCTCGTCTTTCTCTTCATGCAGGTTATCGTCTTCCTCTTCTGCGCGGTTCGGACCGACACCGACATAATGGAAGATGCTGGCAGCGAAGGTCGCGGCAAAGCCGACCGCCGCAAGAGGTTTCCAGATACCTTTCCAGAACTTCACGGTAGAGCTGATTTCCGGGTTCTCCGGCAGACCGTGATACAGATTCGGCTTGTCGGCATGATGCAGCACATACATCACGTGCGTACCGCCAACGCCTGCCGGATCGTACAGGCCCGCGTTGTCGTAACCACGGGTTTTCAGTTCCGCCACGCGCTCGCCGGCCAGCGTTTTCATATCCTCTTTAGAGCCAAAGTGGATAGCGCCGGTCGGGCAGGTTTTCACACACGCCGGTTCCTGGCCCACGGTCACGCGGTCAACACACAGCGTACATTTGTAGACGCGGTTGTCTTCCGGGTTCATGCGCGGCACGTCGAACGGACAGCCGGCGATGCAGTAACCGCAGCCGATGCACTGTTCGGACTGGAAGTCGACAATGCCGTTGGCATACTGAATGATAGCCCCTTCTGACGGGCATGCTTTCAGACAGCCTGGATCGGCGCAGTGCATGCAGCCATCTTTACGGATCAGCCACTCCAGTTTGTCGTTCTGTTCCACTTCCGAGAAGCGCATGACCGTCCACGATTTGGCGGTCAAATCCGCCGGGTTGTCGTACACCCCGACGTTATGCCCCACCTCATCACGAATGTCGTTCCACTCGGAACAGGCCACCTGACAGGCTTTACAGCCAATACAGGTGGTGACGTCGATAAGCTTCGCCACTTCCTGCTGGTGATCCCGCGCCTGCGGCGCGGGAGTGAAACCATTAGTCGCGGAACGACGGATGATGTCTTGCGATTGATAAGCCATAAGTCGTCTCCGTTACACCTTTTCCACATTCACCAGGAACGCCTTAAACTCCGGCGTTTGGGTGTTCGCATCGCCGACAAACGGCGTTAACGTGTTGGCGATAAAGCCTTTCTTCGCCACACCTTCATAACCCCAGTGGATAGGAATACCGATGGTATCGACTTCCTTACCGTGCACGTTGAGCGTGCGAATACGTTTGGTCACCACCGCCTTGGCTTTGATATAGCCACGGTTGGAGGAGACGCGTACCGTATCGCCTTGCGTGATGCCCAGCTTGTTCGCCAGTTTCTCGCCAATTTCCACAAACTGCTCCGGCTGCGCGATTGCGTTAAGCAGCGCGTGCTTGGTCCAGTAGTGGAAGTGCTCGGTTAAACGGTAAGTGGTACCGACATACGGGAACTTATCCGCTTTACCCATCGCTTCCAGATCGCCTTTAAACACGCGGGCGGCCGGGTTGGAAACCACTTTCGGGTGCAGCGGGTTGGTGCCCAGCGGCGTTTCAAACGGCTCGTAATGTTCCGGGAACGGCCCTTCTGCCATCTTATCGAGCGCGAACAAGCGGCCCATGCCTTCCTGCTGCATGATAAACGGCCCAACATTGCTGCCAGGTGCGGCAGCGCTGTAGTCCGGAATATCCACCCCGCCCCATTTCGCACCGTCCCATTTCAGCAACTGACGCTTCGGATCCCACGGGTTGCCCTGCGGATCAGCGGAGGCGCGGTTATAGAGAATGCGGCGGTTAAGCGGCCATGCCCATGCCCAGCCCAGCGTATTGCCGAGGCCCGATGGGTCGGCGTTATCGCGGTTCGCCATCTGGTTGCCTTTCGGCGTCCAGCTCCCGGCGAAAATCCAGCAACCGCTTGCGGTGGTGCCGTCATCGCGCAGGTGAGCGAAGGTGCTCAGTTGCTCGCCTTTCTTCGCCAGCACGGTGCCGGTTGCCGGATCGATAATATCCGCCAGCGCTTTACCGTTGCTTTCCATGGCCACTTCTTCCGGCGACGGGTTTTCCGGCGTCGAGTAGTTCCAGGTCATGTTCAGCACCTGTTCCGGGTTGGCGCCGCCTTCTGCCGCGTACATTTTACGCATGCGCAGGAAGATGCCCGCCAGGATCTCGCCGTCGTTCAGCGCATCGCCCGGGGCGTCCGCGCCTTTCCAGTGCCACTGCAACCAGCGACCCGAGTTAACGATAGAACCGTTCTCTTCCGCGAAGCAGGTCGATGGCAGACGGAACACCTCGGTCTGAATTTTCGACGGATCGACGTCGTTAAATTCGCCGTGGTTCTGCCAGAAATTCGAGGTTTCGGTATTGAGCGGGTCAATGGTCACCAGGAACTTCAGTTTCGACAGTGAGGCGACAACTTTATTTTTGTTCGGGAACGACGCTACCGGGTTAAAGCCCTGGCAGATATAGCCGTTGACCTTGCCCTGGTTCATCATGTCGAAGTACTGCAGGACGTCGTAACCCTTGTCCCACTTCGGCAGCCAGTCAAAGCCCCAGCTATTTTCCGCTGTCGCTTTGTCGCCAAAGAAGGATTTCATCATCGAAACGAAGAATTTCGGGTAGTTGCCCCAGTAGTTCACCTGGCCTTCCAGCAACGGTTTTGGCGTATTGGCGGTCAGATAGGTCTGGAGATCGGTCTGTTTTTCATTTGGCAGCGTCATATAGCCCGGCAGGCTTTGTGACAGCAGGCCAAGATCCGTCAGCCCCTGGATGTTGGAGTGACCGCGCAGGGCGTTCACGCCGCCGCCTGCCATCCCCATGTTGCCCAGCAGCAGCTGAATCATCGCCATGGTGCGGATGTTCTGCGCGCCAACGGAGTGCTGCGTCCAGCCAAGCGCATACAGGAAGGACGCGGTTTTATCACGGGCGCTGGTTTCGGCGATGTATTCACACACCTTCAGGAAATCCGCTTTTGGCGTCCCGCAGATGTCTTCCACCACGTCCGGCGTATAGCGGGAGACGTGCGCTTTCAGCAGGTTCCATACGCAACGCGGATGGGTGAGCGTGGTATCGCGTTTGGCGAAACCTTTCTCATCCAGTTCGTAGTTCCAGCTGGTTTTGTCGTATTTACGTTTTTCCGCGTCATAGCCGGTGAACAGGCCATCTTCGAAGCCAAAATCTTCACGCACGATAAGCGTGGCGTTGGTATAGGCCTCGGTGTATTCGCGCTGATATTTTTCGTTGGTCATCAGGTACAGCAACACGCCTGACAGGAAGGCGATGTCAGTACCGGAACGAATCGGCGCATAGAAATCCGCAACAGAGGCGGTACGCGTAAAGCGCGGATCGATAACAATCAGCTTCGCGCCATTGTGGATCTTGGCTTCCATCGCCCAGCGGAATCCCACCGGATGCGCTTCTGCCGCGTTCCCCCCCATCACAACGATAAGGTTGGCGTTTTTCATGTCGACCCAGTGGTTGGTCATCGCACCGCGACCAAAAGATGGAGCAAGACTTGCTACCGTTGGTCCGTGTCAGACACGCGCCTGGTTGTCGACGGCTAACATGCCGAGTGCGCGGGTGAATTTTTGCGTTAAATAGCCGGTTTCATTACTGGATGCGGATGCGCACAGCATCCCGGTGCTCAGCCAGCGGTTGACGGTCGTCCCTTCTGCGTTTTGCGCAATATAGTTGGCGTCACGATCCGCTTTCATTAATTTGGCGATGCGGGTAAAGGCTTCATCCCACGAAATTTGTTGCCACTTATCCGAGCCTGGTGCGCGGTATTCCGGGTATTTCAGGCGGCTTTCAGAGTGGATGAAATCCACCAGACCTGCGCCTTTCGGGCACAGCGCCCCACGGTTTACCGGATGATCGGGGTCACCCTCAATATGGAAGATTGACGCTTTGGCGTTTTTTGCTCCATCGCCGAGGCTGTACATCAACAGCCCACAGCCGACGGAACAATATGTGCAGGTATTCCGGGTTTCGCGGGTGCGCAGCAGCTTATACTGCCGTGTTTCCGCGAGCGCAACACTCGGGGCAAAGCCCAGCGCCGCTGCCGTGGTTCCTGCCATACCGCCAGCGCAGATCTTAAAGAACTGCCTTCTGCTGACCTGCATGGTTTGCTCCTGGTTCGACATTACTCTTATCGTTTTTTTCTTTGCGGTGCTTTTCGCAAAGGTTCAGAATTGCTGCTAATCCCTCATATCCAGGGGGATTAGCAACGAAGAATACCACAATGTAGGTATGCTTATTCTGACGTGAAGGATTCAGAACTGCTGCTATTCCCTCTTTTCCCCAAGGGATATGCGCGGAGAATACCATAATGTCGATACGCTTGTTCGATAACGGTTAAGACAAAGTGAACGATTTGCAGACAAAAAAGCACAAAAATGCAACATCAGTCACAGGAGCCCGCGAGGTTAGCCTGTGGAAACGCGTTGATTTGCAACATGCCGTGCCGGATATGCTGGCGGAAGAAGTGCCTGTCGCGCTGGTGTACAACGGCATTTCGCATGTGGTGATGATGGCATCACCCAAGGATCTTGAACTCTTCGCGATCGGCTTCTCCTTATCCGAAGGGATTATCGAAAACGCATCAGACATTTACGGGATGGATGTGGTCCCCTCCTGCAACGGCCTTGAAGTGCAAATTGAGCTCTCTAGCCGCCGTTTTATGGGCTTAAAAGAGCGGCGACGCGCGCTGGCCGGGCGCACCGGTTGCGGCGTATGTGGTGTCGAGCAGCTCAATGACATTGGCAAGCCCATCGCGCCGCTGCCTTTTACCCAAACCTTTGATTTACAGGCGCTGGATGCCGGTCTGGCGCACTTAACCGATTTTCAGCCTGTCGGGCAGCTCACCGGCTGCACGCACGCCGCCGCCTGGATGCTGCCATCCGGTGAGTTAGCGGGGGGGCATGAAGATGTCGGGCGTCATGTGGCGCTGGATAAGCTGCTTGGTCATCGCGCCCGTGAAGCGCAAGCCTGGGCGAGCGGTGCGGTGCTGGTTTCCAGTCGCGCCAGCTATGAGATGGTGCAAAAGTCGGCCATGTGCGGTGTCGAAATCCTGTTTGCCGTCTCCGCCGCCACAACGCTGGCGGTGGAAGTGGCGCAGCGCTGTAACCTGACGCTGGTGGGTTTTTGCAAGCCAGGCAGGGCAACAATCTATACCCATCCGCAGCGATTAATGGGTGTATAGATTAGTCAAAAAAATTGAATTTTGAGAACAAATCCTTCCGCTTTTTGTTGTGAGTAAACAGGACTACTCTTTATTTCATCGAGGCACGGTGCCTCACTCCAACAAATTAACGTAAGGGTTTATATCATGAAAAGCATCAAAACTTTTGTCGCAGTTATCGCCCTGGCTACTTCTTTTGGTTCTTTCGCTGCCCAGTCCGTGACCGCAACTGATTTAACGCTGAGCGGTGCTGAAGCAAAAATTGCGGCACAGGCTCAACAGGCTGGCGCATCTTCTTACCAGATCACTGAAGCGTATACCGGCAACCAGGTTCACATGACCGCCGAACTGAACAAATAAGTCACGTTTTCCTGTCGAAAGAGCGCCTGCGGGCGCTTTTTTTTGCTTTTTAGCCAGCCTGCCGGGTGAGCCGCCAGTACGACACCAGCGTACTGAGAATGAAGGCGCTCTCCATGGCAACCGCCACGGGCGATCCGATCACCATATTATTCACCAGCCAGCAGCCGCTACCGCAGAGGGTGAGCCGCCGCATACTTTTTGCCGCCGGGTGAAAAGCGGCGCTGGTCATCAGCAGGCTACCGAGCAGCGGTAAAACATCGGTGGGTTGCTGCCAGCTTAGCGCGCTGCACAGGCAGGTTGCGACAATAAACCCATTTTTCATTTTCCGCGCGGTCGTCATGATGGCGGTGAGATAACGGCATGCGGCCAGCGCCATCAAACTTGCGGCTACGGGCGCGTTCAGCAAGCAGAAATGTACCGCCAGCAGGCTGGTGGAGGCGGCAAGTATCGCCAGGGTTATCCGCCGGCGGGCAAACTGAAACGCCAGCAAATCAAAAATGAAAGAAAAGCCAGCCAGCATTTGCGACAGCCAAAAAGCGCTCATCATCGTTTCCTCTACGGCGTGATGGCGGCGATGGTAGCGGCCTGGCGGCGGGCTTTCGTTAACCTTTGTTAAGACGCGCGCGGATGCGCGACAGGCTCACCGGTGAGATGCCGATATAACTGGCGAGATCTTTTTGCGTTAATTGTGCTTCCCATGCGGGAAAATGGGTTTGCACATAGCGATAGCGTTGCTCCGGGTTATTGAGCAAAAACATCTGTTCCTTCTTCTCTTTAAAGATCAGTTGCTGGCGCAGGAGCGCTATTTTTGCCACCTGATGTTCTTCTTTTTCCAGTAAACGCAGCGGTACTTCGCTGAGCACGCCTGGCGTCAGCATTTGCAGGCTGTAATCCGCCACGCTACCGGTTAGCCAACTGAGATAGAGAAAACAGCACTCACCGGGAAAATAAAACTCCTTTACGCGCTCGCTCCCTTCCGGCGAATGCCAGACCGCACGCGCAATACCTTCGTGCAGCACAAACATTTTTTGCTGGAGATCACCCTGTCTGAGCAGGGTTGTCGTCGGGCGGATTTGCACTGTTTTCTGACCGACAAGGAGGGGGGCTAACCAATCAGCTATCATGCAGATCTCTATTGTTCATTAATTTTGACAAAGAATGGCAAATCATTCCGCTTTTTGTTGCGAGCAAACAGGACTACTCTTTAATTCATCGAGGCACGGTGCCTCACTACAACAAATTAACGTAAGGGTTTATATCATGAAAAGCATCAAAACTTTTGTCGCAGTTATCGCCCTGGCTACTTCTTTTGGTTCTTTCGCTGCCCAGTCCGTGACCGCAACTGATTTAACGCTGAGCGGTGCTGAAGCAAAAATTGCGGCACAGGCTCAACAGGCTGGCGCATCTTCTTACCAGATCACTGAAGCGTATACCGGCAACCAGGTTCACATGACCGCCGAACTGAACAAATAAGTCACGTTTTCCTGTCGAAAGAGCGCCTGCGGGCGCTTTTTTTATTTCTGCGATGGGATGATAGCGTATTATCGGGGATGTAATTGTGTTCAGTAATTACCCAAAGTGTTTTAAAAATATCCCTATCTTATTGAAATGCCCGATGGCATATAAGAAATGTCGTCGGGCATTATTATTATGGGTGAGTTAAATTCACATTCTTATTATTACAGTGCGTTATCAATAATAATATTACGCGGTAAGCGAATTATTAATTATATGTGTAGTTAACAATAATCTGGCTTGACTGGCCATTGACTGTCACCATTCTACCGGTGCCATTTACGCGGGCATATAAACTGAACGGTTGGTTCGGTGCGAGATTATAAGGTGTGAAGTCAATATTACCTGAACGTGCATCAGAAATATCCCTACAGTTGTTACCGTTGTTATAGCATAAATAAACCTGCATTCCAGCCGGGTAGGAACTGTAAGCCCAGGTGTAATAAACCATGCCAACTTTACCAGTTGAAGGTGTTCCGGCTGTAATCGGGAACGTCTTGTTATACCATTGGTTTTTTACTGAGATTGATGGTGCAAGCATTGAGCCGATGGACGTGCCGCCCGTTGCAAATGCGCTTGAAGAGATAAACATTAAACCTGATAAAGCCAGCAGGATCGATTTCCGTTTCATTTAAAGCCTCATTAAAGAGTAAGCTAACTAATATCCATGATATTTAACTTAAATCATGGGAATTATTGAGTTGCCCTGCGTGAATACAAGGCAACTCAATAATTCTTATTTGTCAGCCATAATTTCCTTTTGCCCGTGGAAAACTAGATAATATATTTATTTTTGTCAACGTTTATTATTTAAATTAAGCGAGGCTTAATTGCTGTTTAATATTTAAATATCCGGGGTAAAGTATACGGAATACCTATCGGCGGATGTGGTTAATTCTTTAGGTGTCAATTTTGGTAGGTTTGGTTGAAATGAATCCATGGCAAAAAAGCTAAAGCTTTCGTTTTTCTGGCCGTTAATATTGATATGTAGTTCACACCATATCCGTGTTCTTCAGGATGAATTATTGGCAAACATGGAACGGTTGCACGACTCAGGGATAAGCGAAACTCACCACACGACATCTGGCGCTGACTTGATACGCCTGGATTCGGTGACCTATTCCTACGCCACCGGTACAGCGCGGCAGACTATCCTGCACAACATTTCGTTATCTATCCCCGCCGGGCAAAGTTGCGCCATTGTTGGCGCGTCTGGCTCGGGGAAAAGCACACTGCTCAATCTGCTGGGATTGCTTGATACGCCCACTTCCGGGCGCGTGATGTTTCATGGCGAAGATATGTCCCGCTGTGGCGCAGACGCCCGCGCGACGGCGCGTAATCACATCATTGGTTTTGTCTTTCAGAGCTTCAATTTACTGCCCCGGCTTACCGCGCTGGACAATGTTGCTTTGCCGCTGCTCTACCGCGGCGTGCTGCGCCATGAGGCCCAGGACGCTGCCCGCAAACAGCTTCAGCGCGTTGGTTTAAGCGATCGCGCGCATCACCGTCCTGCGGATTTATCCGGCGGGCAGCGCCAGCGTGTGGCCATTGCCCGAGCGCTGGTTGGTGAACCGGCTTTGCTGCTTGCCGACGAACCTACCGGTAATCTTGATAGCCAAAACGCTGCTGACATTATTGACTTGTTGCTGGCATTGAATCGCGACAGCGGCACCACGCTGGTGCTGGTAACGCATGACAATTCCATTGCCCGCCGCATGTCGCGCTGTATTCAGGTGGCTGACGGGCGGATCAGCGAGGCAACGCATGTCTGATGTGCGTCTGCCCGCTGCAGTCCGCGTGTCTCAGCCTTCACGCTACGGAATGCCGTGGCTGCAACTTTTGCTGGAGTCGCTGGATAACCTGCGGCTGCTGGGTCGCCGCGCGGTGCTGGCGCTATTAGGTATCGCGGTGGGTTGCGCGGCGGTGGTGGCGTTGCTCAACATTGGCTACAACGCCGAACGTGAGGCGATGAGCATCTTTCGCGGTATGGGCAGTGAGCTGCTGGTGGCCAATATTCAGCAGCCTGTCGGTTCCGGCCGAAAACCACTGGTTGCGCCGGCCGATCTGGATATCGATACCTTGCATCAACGCATCCCGGAAATTGACGCCGCCTCTGCGCTCGTCCCCAGTAACACGCAAGCACGTCTTAATGGCCGAACGGCGGCGGCAACGCTGGTCGGAATCGGCGCTGAACTGCCTTCTGTTCTGCGGTTGCAACTGGAACAGGGTCGCTTTTTGAGCCGCTTTGATGCGCAGAGCACCTACGCCGTTCTCGGGGCGAATGTCGCCGCACAATGGGCTCAGCCCGACCGCCCTGTACTACTCGGCGACCGCATCCAGATTGGCGGTTATCTCTTTGAGATAGTCGGTATTCTGCGCCCGCAAGGGCCAAACCCGATCATTCCGGTCTCCGTGGATGATGCCATTTTGCTGCCGATTACCGGTATGCGCCGGGTAATCAGTTTTCCGCAAATAACGGGCGTAGCGGTGCGCAGCCGCAGTGGTGAAGAACTTGATCGCATCGCGCCCCGGCTACAGGCGTGGCTCAGCGAAAAGATGCCCGGCTTCGAGGTCAATGTGCAGGTTCCTCAGCAGTTGCTGGAAGGCATTGAGCAGCAGTCGCGCCTGTTTTCCTGGTTGCTCGCCGGACTTGGCGGCATCTCGCTGTTGGTCGGCGGGGTGGGCGTGATGAATGTGATGGTGATGAATGTGTCGGAGCGTCGGCGGGAGATTGGTGTGCGCATGGCGCTGGGCGCGCGTCCGCGCGATATCGCGATGCTCTTTTTGCTGGAAGCGATTGTCTTAGCCACCGTTGGCGCGCTGCTTGGCGCGGCGGCGGGGTTGGCGGCGGCGTGGCTGTTTGTCTGGTTTTCCGGCTGGTCTGATTTTGCCTTATCCGCCGCTGCGTTGCCGCTGGGCATTGGCAGCGCCATTGTTATCGGGCTGTTTTTTGGCTTATCTCCCGCACTGGCGGCGTCCCGGCTGGAGCCGGTGGAGGCGCTGCGCGATGCGTAAACATGTCTGGCTGTGGTTACTGGCAAGCCTGATTGTTTGCCCGGCGCGTGCTGAAATGCCGGTGAACCCTTCCCATGCCACGCGAGACGGCGAGACGGCGCGTATTGCCCTGAAAGGCGACAGTATCGATCTCACACTGAGCGATGCCATCTATCTCGGGCTGCGTGATAACCGCGCTATTCGTAGCGCGTATCTCGACAGGGTTGCGCAGAAATTTGACCTGCGCGTGGCCGAAGATCGCTTCACGCCAAAACTGGTGCTCTCCGGCAATTATCTCTCCACGCGTAACCAGGACGACCGCTACCGGCAGGGAAACCTGACGCCGGGTTCCACGCTGCTCACCCCGTACGGCACGCGCGTTAGCCTCGGCTGGACATATCAGCACACCGACGCCAACGTGGCGGGGTTATCCCACAACGACGGGGCGAACTTTTCTGTTATTCAGCCGTTGCTGCGCGGCGCGGGTAAAGATATTGCCACCGCGCCGGTTCGCCTTGCGCAGATGACCGAGCAAATCAACCGCCTGAATTTGAAGTCCACCGTTTCGCAGACGATCACCCAAATTATCACCGCTTACCGCGATCTGTTGCTGGCGCAGGAGCAGTTAAAGATTGCTGAGGATTCGCTGGCGCGGGCGCGCCAGTTGGTGGAAGTGAACCAGGCGATGATCAGCGCCGGGCGCATGGCGGAGTTTGAAATTGTGCAAACCGAAGCCGAAGTGGCCTCACAAGAGCTGTCGCATGAAGAGGCGCGAAACCGGGTGGATATGGCGCGGCTGGCGCTGTTGCAACTGCTGGCGTTGGATCTGCATGCGCCAATCGTCGCGACCGAAGCGCTACAGGCAAAGCCTGTCGAGGTGCAGGCCGATCGCGCACTGAAACAGGCGGAGGCGTCGCAGCCCGCTTATCTGGCGCAGCTGCTTGTTGGCGAACAGGCTGCGATTAACCTCTCCGTCGCCCGTAATGACCGGCTGTGGGATGTTTCGCTGGTTGGCGGCGCGACACAGCAGCGTAACCGTGCGGCGCGAGGTGATGGCGTGCGCAACTGGGATAACTATGTTGGGGTTCAGGTGGAGATCCCTATCGGCGACATGACCGCCCGGCAGGCAGAAGTGCAAGCGCAGGTTAATGTGAAGAACCAGCAAATCCAGCTGGCGGAAGCGCACCAGCAGCTTGACCGTGACGTAACCAACGCCGTGCGCGATATGGGCACCCGCTGGCGGCAGTTTGAGATAGCCCAACGCGCGCGGGATTTGTCACGCCGCAAACTGGAAATTGAACGGGAAAAACTGACCGCTGGCCGCTCCAGCAACTTCCAGGTGCTGAGTTTTGAAAACGATCTTCGCAACGCGGAAAACGCCAGGCTAAATGCGCTTATCAGCTATTTGAATGCGCAGGCCGGGCTCGATCAAACGCTGGGAACCACGCTGCAAAGTTGGGATATTTCGCTCAATGATTAAGTTTCTTATGCAAAAGCAACGCCTGCTTTTACTGCTGACACTTGCGGTAGTGGCTGGCGGCTCGCTCTTATGGTGGGTTGTCGCACGCGAACCGGAGAGTGGCGCTGCGCAGGAGATCTGGCTGCCGGTTCAGCCGCAGCGGCTTGAAAACCAACTGGGGCTGGTGGGGCGTATCCAGGCGGCCCGCCAGCAAACCCTTGCCGCGCCGTTTGACGGAGTGATCCGCGAAATCGCGGTTCACGAAGGGAAACGCGTTGAAAAGGGGCAAGTGCTGATAGTGCTCGATCCCGGACAGATTGAGATCCAACTTCGCCAGGCGCAGGCGGAGCTTTTGAAAGCGCAAAAAGAGGTGGCGCTGTTTCGCAACTGGAGCAGCAGCCCGGATGTTTCGCGCGCCAGACGCCTGGTGCAGACTGCGCGCGCGACGCTTTCCAATACGCAGGCCAATCTTCGCGATACTACTGCGCTTTTTAAGCGCGGGATTGTCGCCCGTATGGAAGTCGATGCGCTGGCGCAGCAGGCACAAGCGCAGCAGCAGGATCTGGCTGCCGCGCAGGAAGAGTTACAAACGATGGAAGCGCGGGGTAAAGGCGAGGACAGCAAAATTGCCGATATGGAACTGACAAATGCGCAGGCCCGCTACGCTGCGCTGAAGGCGCAGGTGGAACGGCAAACGTTACGTGCGCCCTATGCCGGTTTTATCATGCGCCCGGTCGCAACGGATAGCGGTAAACCGGTTACCCTCCAGCCGGGTTTGTCGGTGAGCCAGGGCGCGGCGTTATTGACGGTGACGGGGCTGGACACGATGCAGGTAGTGACCCGCGTCGAGGAAGCGGATCTCCACCAGTTAAAAGAGGGGATGCCGGTCAACATCACCGGAGAAGGGTTTGCCGGAAAAACGCTCAGCGGGCAGATCCGTGAAATTGGCGTTCAGAGCAGCGCGGCAGAGACGCAGGGCGCTTATTACGATGTCACTGTGTCGGTAGATACGCCGCTGGCGGATTTACAGCAAGATATTCGGCTGGGAATGAGCGCCCGGCTGGCGGTGATCACCTGGCAGAACGAACACGGTATTGCGGTGCCCGCTCAGGCGTTACATATCGATCCGCAATCCGGGGCGAGCTGGGTGCTCTGGCGAGCCTCGTCCGGTGAGACGCCGCGCAAAGTGGTGGTCACCATCGGGCAGACGGTGGCGCAGGGGGTGGAAATCCACGGGATTGACGCGGGGGAAGTGCGCGTTGAAATGGGCGCGCAGGACGGCTCGGCTAACCCGGTTTCCGTGAGTATCCATTAACGCGCCCGTTTCTTATGCGATTCCGGCAAGGCGCAGCAGCGCGGTGACAGCTGCGGCGGAGAGGATCACCACAATCAGCGGCATTTTTCGCCAGGCGAGAAACAGCGCGAAAAGCACGCCCAGTACGCGCGCCATGCCAGCGAAATGCCCGCCTTCATAGAGCATTGATGCCAGCGCGACCGCGAAAAGTAGGGTGGTAGCCGCATCCGACAGCAGTGCCTGCGAATGCTCGGAAAGCGCCAGCCGGCTGCCGAGTTTTGCGCCGCCAAGGCGCATCAAATAGGTGCCGATAGAAAGGATGGCGATACCGCCAATAATAAGCGCGACGCTGGCCATTATTTCTTCCTCGTCAGTAAGCCAAGTAAAGAGAGCAGCACCGGTAATCCCACCGGCGCAAAAGGAACGGCGGCGAGCGACAATACCGCGCCGCTCGAGGCGCGAATCAGCGTGGTGCGCTTTTTCAGCGCCGGCAATACCAGCGCCAGCAAAATTGCCGGGAAAACCGCATCCAGACCGATGGTTTCCGGTGCGGGCAGCAATTTACCCACCGCCGCCCCTATCAGTACGCCAGCGGGCCACAATAGCGCGACACCCAAACCGCACAGCCAGTAAGCGGCTTTACGCTGCTCAGCGGTGGATTGCGATAAGCCGAACACGACGCTTTCATCATTCATGATGTGGCAGCCGAGAAAACTGGCCGCACGTTGACCTACCAGCTCACGCACCGTGACGCCAAAAGGGATATGGCGAGCGTTAACTAACAGACCCGCCAGAGCCGCAGCCAGCGGATTGCCGCCGCTGGCGACAATACCGATAAACATAAACTCGGATGCGCCAGCCAGCACCAGGGTGGAGAGCGCCAGCGGCACCCATAAAGGAAAGCCGTAAGCCATGGCCAGCGATCCATACGAGACGCCGACAACGCCCACGGCCAGGCAGACCAGAAAAATAGCTTTTACAGTGTCGCCCTTCAGCGAGGCGAAGTGTCTGGTGAACATCTCTCTTTACCCATATCGAACGTTTATCCATTATAATGAACACACCAGAATCGTTTTTCAACAAGAACGATTCGTTCGATTAAATGAACAATGGGGTGTTTATGACACAGCCAATTAGCATCATTGCCAAAAGTCTGGTGCGTGAGCGACTGCGAACCGGGCTTTCGCTGGCGGAGATTGCCCGCCGGGCGGGTATCGCCAAATCCACGCTTTCACAACTGGAAGCGGGTAACGGTAATCCTAGTCTGGAAACGCTCTGGGCGCTGTGCGTCGCGCTGGACATTCCCTTTGCGCGCCTGCTGGAACCGCAAAAACCCACCACACAGGTTATTCGCCGTGGCGAAGGCACGAAAGTGATTGCCGAAGAGGCAAATTACCAGGCGATATTGCTTGCTGCCTGCCCGCCCGGCGCACGACGCGATATCTATCTATTGCTGACTCAGCCAGGCGCCGATCGGATCTCGCATCCTCACCCGACAGGTTCAGTGGAGCACATTATTGTGACACAAGGGCGGGCGCTGGTCGGGCTGACGGAAGCGCCAGAAGAGTTAGGCGAAGGGGATTACATTTGTTATCCGGCGGACAGAGAACATATCTTTAAAGCACTCGAAGCCGATACACAGGCTATTCTGGTGGCTGAACAAAATTAATCCGCTTTAATTCCACCCGGCAATAATAAAAACGGATAAAGATAACAGAGAGTGGAACAATTTAATTGTTCCCTTTGCGCTTTGTGTTTTATTTGGGATTTTTCACTTCATTTTTTCTGGTGAATATTCTGATTAAATACCTATTTTAATTAATTAATTGATCTTTTTAAGGCGTTAATTAATTACGTATCGCGCTGTTTTTTATGGCTTTTTATTTATTGGTGTATTGCTTTTGTGAATATTAAAAGCAATGTTATCAATTGCTTGTATGTTATAGCCTGGTTCCATTTAATGCTCTCTTTTAATACCTTTACATAAATTTTATCCCAGTGTAATTTACTCGCGAAATCAAAATGATTGGATATATATCAATCATATTCATTGGAGTTGTTAATATAAGGAGCGAGGCGAGTTTATGCACAAGTTAGTAAATATTTTTGCCGCAACAGCTATTTTGTCATTGAGCAGTTCTGCTTTTGCCGCGACATCAAATAACACCGTGCGTTTTATGGGTGAAGTTAGCGAACAGACCTGTGATATTAATATCAATGGTAGCAGCACATCTCCGATTGTACTTTTACCTACCGTCAGTGACAGTCAATTAGCGTCTTCCGGTTCAACGACAGGTGATACGCCGTTCACCGTAACGCTTTCTGGCTGTGGCGGCACGCAAGCATCCAATGCCGGAATTGTTTTTGTTGCCAACGATATTGATGGTACGAATTTGAAAAATACCGCGACCACTTCAGCAGCAACGAATGTTGCGATTCAGCTGATGGACGGTTCGAATGCGATGGACTTTACGGGAAATAAAGCCCAAACCTCGACGCAATCTGTCGGCGGGGCCAATACTACCGTAACCTATGACCTGGCAGCACGTTATTACGCGACCGGGCAGGCAACGCCTGGCGCTGTTGAAGCACAAGCGCAATTTGCTGTGACTTATCAATAATCTTTCTTAAAGCGCTGCATTATGCAGCGCTTCTATGCGGCTTATATCTGTATGTCGAAATATATATCACTGACAGCATTATTATTTTTTATTATCGGAAATGCTTGCGCCAGTGTGACGATGGTCGGGACGCGCATTATTTATCCTGCTGACATAAAAGAAAAGGGATTAGCTTTTACTAATACGGGTAATGAACCTGTTTTAGTGCAAGTCTGGGCGGATAAAAATAATCCTCAGTCGACACCGGAAACGGCTGATGCGCCGTTTCTTGTGATGCCGTCGATTTTCCGTATTAATCCAGCTACTGAACACACATTACGGCTGAAATTTACCGGAGCACAACTTCCTCAGGATCGAGAATCTCTTTTTTGGTTGAATTTTCTGCAATATCCGGCAAAGAAAACATCTGAACGTGGGCAGAACAGTTTAACCATGCTGATAAAAAGCCGACTGAAAATTTTTTACCGCCCCGACGGGGTTACAGGAGATGCTAACCATTCTCTCGACAATGTAAAAGTGACATTACATGGTCAAATTGTCGAAGTGAATAATACGAGTGCTTACCATATTTCTGTGATTAGCGCTTTTACTGAAGAACGGGAAAAGAAACATCCAATAAACTTCAAGGGAATGATGGCGCCACGCTCCATTACGCAGTGGACCCTCCCGACTGCTGGTGGGGATAAATTAACGATTAATGCATTAAATGATTATGGTGGAGTATTTAGCAAATCGTATTCTTTAGTTAAATAAATCTTCCGCTCGGAAATATAAAACATTATTCAACTCGGATGGTACTGATGCATCTGCGCTCCTCATGCTTTCGTATTCTCATAGGGTTTATTTCTGTTGTATCGTTGACGGCATCGGCGAAAGATAATGAATTTTATTTTGACGCGTCCTTGTTAAGGGGAAGTGGGTTATCTAATGAAGATCTCCTGCGCTTAAATAAGGATGAACTAATTACGCCGGGCCGACATTCTCTCGATATTTATCTTAATGGGAAATTTACTACCCACCGCGAGATTGAATTTTCCCGCCGCGGTAAAAAAATCGAACCGTGTCTACCCCATGATTTATTAACAACGTTGGGTTTTAATGCGTTGTCGGACGACGCTGCGCCATCCTGTTATTGGCCAGATGATAAGGTATTGAACGGTATCACCCGTAAAGATGACATGGCGCAATTGCGGATGGATTTCACCGCGCCGCAGGCGTTATTGAAATCGGTTCCCCGTGGCAGCGTAAGCGAAGCAAGCCTCAGCGCCGGGGAAAGCATGTTATTTCTCAACTATATGGCTAACCAGTATCATGTTAAGTCGCGCCAGGGTAATACCGACGGCATGGATTCAACCTGGCTGAGTTTCAATGGCGGTATTAATTTGGGGCTATGGCGTTATCGCCAGCAATCCAATTTTAGCTACAGCAAATATAACGGCAGCCGCTGGAGCACCAGCCGCCGTTATATCCAGCGTGCGATTTATCCGTTACGCAGTGAAGTCTTGATCGGCGAAGGCTACACCAACGGGCAATTCTTCTCCGGCATGAGTTTTCGCGGCTTCCAGATCTCATCGGATACGCGAATGCTGCCGAATTCCCAGCGAGGCTATGCGCCCGTCGTGCGTGGGATTGCCAAAACCAATGCCAAAGTGACCATCCTGCAAGGCAAAACCACGCTATACGAAACCACGGTTGCCCCCGGTCCGTTCACCATAAATGATCTCTATCCCACCAACTTTGCCGGGGATTTAACCGTCGTTGTCAGCGAGGCTGACGGCAGTGAAAACACCTTTAGCGTGCCTTTCTCCGCGCTGGCTGAATCCATGCGTTCAGGCGCTTCCGATTACGTTTTCACCGTGGGGCGAGCGCGCGATGTTGGCGATAACAATGTCTTTAGCGAAGCGGTCTGGCGTCAGGGGCTGACCAACGCGCTCACCCTCAACCTCGGCAATCAGCTTGCCGCGGGTTATATGAGCTATTCATTGGGGGCGGTTTACAGCAGCGTGGTCGGGGCATTTGGTCTGAACAGTATGTTCTCACGCGCGAATATGGGCAGCGAAGGTAACAAGAGCGGCTGGACGCTGCGCGCGAACTACAGCAAATTTATTCCGCGTACCGGCACCTCATTTACGCTGGCGGGTTATCGGTATTCAACGGAAGGTTATTCTGAACTTTATGACGCCCTGGGTTCGCGTGAAGCGCGCAATCATGGGCAAAAATGGCAGTCATTAAGCTGGAAACAACGCAGCCGCATTGAGATTTCCGCCGGTCAGCGCATTGGCATGCTGGGGGATATCACCCTCTCTGCATCATCCCAGGATTACCGTGACGGTAAAAAGCGCGACAAACAACTTCAGTTCAACTGGAGTAAAACCTTCAACCATGGCATCTCGCTGAATCTGGGGGTTGCGAGGACGTATAACGTCGTGCCTGGCATGAACAGTACCCCATGGCAAAACAACGGTAACGAACATACGATTTTCCTGCGTGATCGCATTCAGACCATGTGGTCGCTCTCTGTTTCCGTGCCGCTTGGCAATACACGCTATGCCCCGATTTTGTCGGCCAGCGCGAACCGATCAAACAGTAGTAATAGCCGCGATGGTGGCTATCAATCGACGCTAAGCGGGGTGTATGGCGAGAAGAACCCATTGAACTACAACCTGAATTACTCGACTGATAGCAAAGGTGAGCAATCTGTTTGGGGGGGCGGACTCCAGCGCAGTTTCCCGTATGCCAATACGGGTCTTTCATGGTCCTCCTCGAAAAATTACTGGCAAGTTTCAGGCTCGCTTCAGGGTGCCCTGGTGGCGCATAGAGGTGGCGTGACGCTCGGTCACTGGGTGGGAGACAGTTTTGTGTTGGTTGATGCACCTGGCGCCAAAGGTGCGGAAGTGATTGGTGGGCAGGGAGCGCGTATTGATTCCTTTGGTTATGCGATTGCGCCGTCGCTGGGGGCTTATCAGTTCAACAACATCGGTCTCGATCCCCGCAATATGAGCGAAGATGTGGAACTGCAAACGTCACTCCAGCGTGTTGCACCTTATGCGGGCGCGACGGTGCGGGTTCGTTTTAACACGCTGAGCGGCCAGGCCATGCTTATCACCGCGCAGCCGCAGCACAATACACCGATCCCCATGGGTTCCTCTGTCTATGACAGCTACGGCAATTACGTCGGCATGGTCGGTCAGGCTAATCAAATTTACCTGCGTTCGAGTGACGATAACGGAACGTTGCGCGTTCAGTGGGGAAATAACGCTCAGGAAATCTGCCATATCTCGTGGCGTATTACGCCGCCACGCAAACCTCTGCTTCTGATGAGCTTGCCATGTCGTTAAGCAACGGAGTTTTTATGCCATTTATACGCATCATTTTGCTGAATATTCTTTTATTAACCAGTTTGTCCGCGAACGCGCTGTGTAAAAAAGGCCCGGATTTTGTCCGTACCGAATTAGATGACTATGGCCTTGGCCTGGCGATGGGAACTATTAACGTTTCCAGCCTTGAAATCCAACCGATAGGTTCCCCTCTGGGCTCCAATATCGTGACGTTCTCGCAGAACCCGCGTTACAAAGGCCCGGATAGCGTGTTGTGGGTGTGCGATATTGCAGATAAAGACAATATCTTCGAAATCATCGCCACTAACGGCGACGATCGTAACAGCGGTTTTTATGATTTAGGGAAAGACGATGGTTTTCCCAACTACTTCGGCACGCTGTTTGCGCATGTTGCGTTACGGTTGACGCATCTGAATTCAGGCACGGTGTTTACGCGCCAATATCAGCGTATCCCGATGAAAAATTACCTGGTCTCACCGGATGGTACGCAGATCTATATTCGGGTTAAAGATTTTAGCCCTATCCGCGCGGATCTGATTCGGGTGAGCGGGACAACCTCTACAGGCGCGCCCTTTAATTATTGCGGTCGTGCGTCGCAATTAACCTCCGGCAGTTATAGCTGCAACCAGCCCAACGGTTATGTCTCTTTTTGCTCGCCGGGCAGCCCAGATGCGTACTGTGATTCTGGCGATTCTGCTTACACCTTTGATGGCTGGTATTTAGATAACTGGATGGCCATTAATATGGGCATTTCTACGGGTCACCCCGCCAACCTGGTATCGATACCCACCTGTGTGGCGAAAAGCGTCACGCCGGTGGTGTTTTTCCCCACCATTTCCGTGAGCGATCTGAACAACGGCCAAACCGCTCAGAGCAACTTTAACGTGCACATTCTCTGTGAAGGTCAGTCGACAAGCGGTGAAACACAGGGGATGACGGCAATGGGACTGCAAGTGCCCTATGAAAGTTATCTGACTGCGCAGCAGCTTAATCTGGTGAATGCGTCAGGCGGGGTGAGCCATCTGCTTTCCGAAAAATATGGTCAAGCGGGTTACGCCAGCGGAGTGGGAATTCAGATAGCCAACAGCAATGACGGTGTGCTGCGTAATTTTATTGGCTGGTCTCGCTGCCAGGCCGCAACCTGCCAACCCGGCGGCAATGGCGGCTGGTACCCGGTGCGTGATGGCGCGACGCAAGTGACGAATAACGGCTCAACCGCGATCAACGAATATGTGGTGAATTTCAATGCTTATCTGACGCGTATCGCGGGCGAAACGGTCACGGCAGGTAAGGTTGATGCCAGTGCTGAAGTGCTGGTGAAAGTCCAATGAGAACCCGACTTGCCATCGCGCTGCTCACCGCTTTGTTGATGGCCGCCTTTTCCACCCGCGGCGGGCTTATCGCCGCCTCGACGCGGGTGATTTTTAACGAAGGACAGACCCAGCAAAGCCTGATGCTGGTCAACACCAACAGCTGGCCGGTGATGGTGCAAACCTGGGTCGATAACGGCGAAGCGGATGTCGATGCGCCCGCCCGCTTTAAAGCGCCGTTTGTGGCGGTTCCGACGCTGTTTTCACTCGAACCTAAAGGGATGCAGGGGTTGCGGCTGTTGTATAACCAGCAAATGCTGCCAAAGGATCGGGAGTCAGTTTTTTGGCTCAACCTTTATGAGATGCCGCCAAAATCATCCACCTCAGCGCCAGACGCACGCAGTGTGATCCTGACGATGAACACACAAATGAAAATCTTCTGGCGGCCAAAAGGGCTTGGCGCGCCGGTGGATATGGCGAAAAAAATCCGTTTCAGTGTGACGAACAGCGGCAAAAGCATGGAGATTGTCTGCCATAACGCCTCGCCGTGGCATGTCTCATTTGCCGGATTATCGTTACTCCACGGCGAAAAAACCTACACCGTGGAGCAGCAGCCGGACATGATGGTGGCGCCCTACGGCGAGAAGCGATACACCGTGGTTGCAAAAGACCTGCAGCCCACGGTTTTACCGCTGCGTATCCAGGCCAAATTGATTGATGATAGCGGCCTGGTTGCCGAACAGACATTTCCCGTTCGTTAATCCCCCTCCGCTGCGAAGGGGGCTAACCGCTTACTCCAGGTAGAACACTTCTTTTAATTCTGTGCTGACCGGGCTGTTGTCCGGGTTAGCGGGCATTACATCACGCATATATTTCCACCAGCGCTGGCACACTTCCGTATTCGCGACCGCGTTCCAGCGCGCTTCCGATTCAATCTCAACGGTGGCGAACAACAGGTTGCGCTGTTTATCGAGAAAAATGGCGTAATGGTGCGCCCCGCCTGCTTTCAGCGCTGCTTCCAGCTCCGGCCAGATCGGGTTGTGGCGGCGTTCATACTCTTCGTGTGCATCGGGATTTACCTGCATCACAAAGGCTTTACGGATCATAATGCCTCCAGATAAAGCTCGCGGACTTCGTCCCGGCTGGCGGTTCGCGGGTTGCACGGTGCGCACGGATCGGCGAGCGCTTTATCCAGCCAGCCTTCGATATCCGCTTTGGTAACGCCGAGTTTGCTGAAACCAGAAGGAATACCGACGCGCGCGCTCAGGGCGCGGATCGCATTGATGGCTTCCATGCTGGCGGTTTCATCGCTCATTCCTTTGGTGTCGACACCCATCGCCTGCGCCACGCGGGCAAAACGGGCGACGGCGTTCGGGCGGTTAAAGTTTTCGATGACTGGCAACAAGATGGCATTGCATACGCCGTGCGGCAAATTGTGCGTGGCACCCGGCTGGTGCGCTAACGCATGAACCAGACCAAGCCCGGCGCTGTTAAAGGCCATGCCGGCAAGATACTGGCCGTACGCCATTTGCTCACGCGCTTCGAGGTTGTGGCCGTCATCAACCGCCTTTGGCAGCCACAGGTTAATTAAGCGAATCGCTTCCAGCGCGTTGGCGTCGGTCAACGGGTGCGCGCCCACTGAGACATACGCTTCAACGGCGTGGGTCAGCGCATCCATGCCGGTTGCGGCGGTAACAGAAGCGGGGATCTCCAGCATCACGCTGGCGTCATCCACGGCTATATCGGGAATAATGTTCGGGTCGATAATCACTTCTTTCACCTGCCGCGCGGAATCAATGATTACCGCGTTACTGGTCATCTCCGCCGCCGTCCCGGCGGTGGTATTGATGGCGACCAGCGGCACACCGGGGTTTTTCACTTTGCCGACGCCGGAATAGGCGGTCGATGGGCCAGGGTTAGCGGTGAGGATTTTCACCCCTTTGGCGGTATCGATCGGGCTGCCGCCGCCGAAGGCGATAATGTAATCGCAGGCGGCGTTTTGATACGCCGCATAGCCTTGTTGTACCAGCGCTTCCGTTGGGTTCGGGAACACGTCATCAAACAGGTGATACGGCATGTGATGCGCTTTCAGCGCGGCAAACAGGCTGTCCAGCAGACCCAGTTTGACCAGTTGCCCGTCGGTGACAATCAGCGCTTTTCCCCACTGTTTGTTCGCCACCATCTTGACCATATCGCCGATAGCGCCCGCGCCATGCAGGCTGATTTTGGGTAGTGCTAACATAAAGCTCATACATAACTCCTTTATTTTCTTTGATTTTTACCGGCGACGAAACGCCCTGTTGCCGGAGGGATTCATAAACGCCTGCGCTGCATCATGCGGCGGGTGATGATCGGCAGCGAAATCACCACAATCAGCATCGCGCCGACGATAATCGACATCACAATGCCCGGCACATTGAGCAGGCTCAGGCCAAAGGTCACCAGCCCCATCAGGAAGGCGGCGATAATCACGCCGACCATGCTGCCGGAACCGCCAAGAATGTTGACGCCGCCGAGCACCGCCATCGTTACCACCGACAGCTCCCAGCCCAGCGCAATCGTCGGGCGCGTGCTGCCCAAACGCGATGTCAGCAGCACCGAGGCCAGACCCGCCATCAGCCCCACCAGCGCGAAGAGGATCAGGTTGTGGCGCTTCACATTGATACCGGAATACCACGCGCCGGTCGGGTTATTGCCGATGGCGTACGTACGGCGGCCAAAGTTGGTTTTGTGCAGCAGAAAAGCGAACAGCAGCGCCAGCACGATGAACAAGGCAAACTCAAACGACAGTGCGCCCCACACGTAGCCCTGACCAAACCACGCAAAACTCGCAGGCCAGGTGTTAAGCGCCTGATCGCCGAGCAGAATGTAAGTAATGCCGCGATACAGGCTCATGGTGCCGATGGTGATCACAATTGAAGAGAGGTTAAAGCGAGTCACCAGAATGCCGTTGAACAACCCGCACAGCAGCCCAACGCTCAAGCCGACGCACACCAGCAGCGGCGTATCCATACCCGCCTGGGCGCAAAAGCCCATCGCCGTTGAGCTGAGCGCGATGGTGGCGGCGACAGAGAGGTCAATTTCGCGGGCAATGATCAGCATCGCCATCGGCAACACGATGATCGCTTTTTCGGTGAAGTTGAATGTCGCGTCGGAAAGATTCCAGATGTTGAGAAAATAGGGCGATGCGAGGGCGTTCACCACAAACACTGCCAGCGTCACCGCCAGTAAAAACCCTTCCCAGCACAACAAGCGCTTAAAGAACGGTGTCGCGGCAGGGGTATTTTTCACGGGCTCAGAAGTCAATATTTTGCTCATGGTTTCACCGCCTGTTTTTGTCGTGCCAGCGCCGCGTCACGCAGGATCAGGCGGCCTTTGCGTTTGTTACCGCGCTCGTTGAGCAGTACCGCAATCACAATCACCGTGCCGGAAATCGCCATCTGCCAGAACGGCGAAATGCCAATTACCGGCAGTGCGTTATTGATAACGCCGAGGAATAGCGCGCCGAATAAACAGCCGAGCACGCGCCCGGTGCCGCCCATGGTGCTGATGCCGCCAATCACACAGGCGGCAACCACTTGCAGTTCGAACCCGTTAGCCACGTCGACATAAGCCACGGCAAAACGCGAGATCCACAAGTAGCCGCAAAAGCCCGCCAGTGCGCCAGAAAGGCAGAAGCTGACAAACTGCATCTTCCCGGCGTTGATACCGGTGTAATACGCCGCCGTGGCGTTGCCGCCCGCGGTATAGAGCGCTCGTCCGGTGCGGCTGTAACGCAGGAAGTAGCCCACCAGCAGCAATATGGCGATGGCGCACCAGCTCAGTACCGGCAAACCCAGCACTGAAGTTCGCGGCAGGCCGAGAAAATCCGCGCCCATCTGGTTCGAGTTCACCCAGCCGCCGCCTGAGAGCAAAAAGATAATCCCGCGATAAATGCTCATAGTGCCAAGCGTGACGACAATTGCCGGGATACCCAATTTCCATACCAGCAGACCATTGATGATGCCCATCACCAGCCCGAGCACCGTTGCCAGTAGCAGCAACGACCAGACAGGCACATCCGGGTGATGGAAATTAATCAGCGCGACAATCATGCCGGTCAGCGCCAGGTTGGCGGCCATCGACAGGTCGATGCCTTTGGTGAGCAGCACCATCATTTGCCCGAGGGCGAGAATGATCAGAATGGCGGTGTCGTTGAACATCTCCACCAGGTTGCCAGGGCTGATAAACGAGGGGACACGGCTGCCGATAGCCAGCACCAGCAGCACAATCACGCCGCCGAGCAGCGCTTCGCGATGTTTAAGCAGTTGTTGCCACATTATGCTGCCTCCTTCCCGGCACCGCTGGCGGCGCTGACGATGGTTTCCGCCGTCGCTTCACCGGCCTGGTACTCGGCGACCATCAGCCCTTCGTGCATGACGATCACCCGATCGGCCATGCCCATCACTTCCGGCAATTCAGAAGAGACCATAATCACCGCCAGCCCGTGGGCTACCAGTTCCGACATAAACTGGTGTACGGCGGCTTTCGAACCGATATCGATGCCTTTTGTTGGTTCATCGAGGATGATTACGTCCGGATGGGTGGCGAGCCATTTGCCGATCACCACTTTTTGCTGATTGCCGCCGGAGAGGGTTTCCACCGCCTGCTTCCAGCTAAAGGCTTTCACCTGCAAACGGCGGGCGTACTCATCCGCCAGCGCCCACTCTTTGGCCTCGTTAAGCACGCCGTTGCTATTGAGTTTGCTGAGCTGCGGCAGGCTGATGTTCTGGGCAATCGACAGCTCAATGATCGCGCCCTGTTTTTGCCGCTCTTCCGGTACGCAAACAATCCCGGCGTTGATAGCGTCCGCAGGCTGGCGGAAATGCACCGTTCGCCCGTTAAGGATGATCTCGCCAGAAGAGGGGCGCGACACGCCGGAAAGTGCCTGCATCAGTTCCGTGCGTCCGGCACCTACCAGGCCGTAAAAGCCGAGGATTTCGCCTTTGCGCAGCGAAAAGTTGATATGGGCAAATTCCGTGGGATGGCATAAATCGCGCACTTCCAGCACGGTTTCGCCGGGTGTGCAGGCCACTTTCGGCCAGCTCTGGTTAATGGCGCGCCCGACCATCATCGCCACCATCCGCTCTTCGGTGATGTCATTAATGGCGCCGGAATCGACATACACTCCGTCGCGCAAAATGGTGTAGTGATCCGCCAGCTCAAAAATTTCATCAAACTTGTGCGAGATAAACAGGATCGCTTTGCCTTCCTGCTTCAGACGTTCAACGATTTGGTAGAACTCCAGGATCTCATGCTGCGAGAGCGCGGCGGTCGGTTCGTCCAGAATCACCACCTGCGCTTCAAAGGAGAGCGCACGGGCAATCGCCACCATGTGGCGCTGGGCGATACTCAATGTTTTCAGCGTCGCGCGCGGATCAATTTGCACCTCCAGTCGGGTGAGGATCGCCTGTGCTTGCTGGTGCATGGCGGGCCAGTCGAGTTTTTTCAACAGCCCTTTATACAGATACTGCCCAACGAAGATATTTTCGGTGACCGATAACTCGTCAAACAGCACTGTTTCCTGGTGAATAGCGGTGATCCCCACTTTATGCGCCGACTCGGGCGTGGGGAGCGAAATGGGGATCGCTTTGTAGAGTATTTCGCCCTCTTCAGGCTGGTAAATACCGGTCATCACTTTGACCAGCGTGGATTTGCCCGCGCCGTTTTCACCGATCAACGCGGTGACTTTACCGGGCCAGAGATCGAGCTGTACGTTCTCAAGGGCGCGCACACCGGGAAAAACTTTGGTGATGCCCTTGAGCGACAGCAGAGGGGTGGATGCCGTCATGATAGTTCTCCAGTTTTTGCCCTCTCCCGCAAAAGAGGGCAGGAAGGGATCAGAAAATCTTCGAGAACTTATCAATGTTGCTGGCATCGTAGACAAACGGCTCAGCCATCGCGCCGTTACCGTCGGCGTCGAGTTTCACCTTGCCGAGTTTGCCCATGCTGGCTTCGTCTTTGGTCGCCGTGCCTTTCACCAGATCATCCGCTAAATAGGTGGCGGCATAACCGAGGTCGATCGGGTTCCAGATGGCGAAACTTTTGCTCGCGCCGGACTTAATCGCGCCCGCCATTTCAGACGGCAGCCCTAAACCGGTGACATACACTTTGCCAATCTTGCCCTGGTCTTTTACCGCTTGCGCCGCCGCGACAATGCCGACCGACGATGGCGAAACAATCACTTTCAGGTCCGGATACGATTTCAGCAGGCCGACCGCTTCGCGGTAGCTCTTATCGGAGAGATCGTCGCCATAAGCGACAGTCACCAGGTTAATCGACGGGTACTTCGGCAATACCTTTTTCATCTCCGCAATCCAGATATTCTGGTTGGTGGAGGTGGGCGTGGCGCTAAGAATCGCCACATCGCCTTTTTCAACATTCAGCGCTTTTAGCGCATCGGCGGCCAGTTTGACGTTGGTTTCGCCAATCAGCGCGTTATTCGAGGGGTTGAGGTGGATCTGGCGTCCGGCTTTCGCCACGCCGGAATCCCACGACACCACTTTAATGCCGCGCTGCATCGCTTTTTTCAGCACCGGCACCACGGCATCGGGATCGTTGGCGGAGATGGCGATCGCATCCACCCCCTGGGCGATCAACCCGTTAAGTACTTCGATCTGCGCTTCGGCCGTGGTGGTGGTCGGGCCGGTGTAGATCACTTTGACATCTCCTAGCTCTTTGGCTGCCTCCTGTGCGCCGGTGTTTGCTGCTTCAAAAAAGCCATTACCTAAAGATTTCGCCACGAGGGCGATTTTTACTTCAGCTAAAGCGGAACCGGACAACGCCAGCATGGCAACGGTGAGGATTAAGCTTGCTTTTGTTTTCATTGCTTTTACTCCACGAGAGTTAGTGTTTGTAGGGCTTGCAGGTGAGGATTCGCCCCGTCTCAGTGAGCGGGGCGCGATGTTGTTATGGGTACAGATCTAATGCCGATTGCAGCGGCGTCACGCCAAAGCGTTTACCCAGCGCAATCAACTCTTGCTGCGTGATGGTCTGTTTCATACCGCCCATCGAATAGATTTTTACCAGCACCTCGGCGGATTTCTCGGCGGTGTCGATCAGACCAAACGCTTCATCCAGCGTCGGGCCGCTACCGAACACGCCGTGGAAAGGCCACAGCACCAGCGAATGTTTCTGCATATCTTTGGCGGTCGCCTGGCCGATTTCATCCGTGCCTGGCACCATCCACGGCAGAATGCCAACGCCATCCGGGAACACCACCAGACACTCGGTACTGCCTTCCCACAGTTTGCGGGTAATCAAATCGGCGGAGTTTTCCAGCACGTAGGTCAGCGCAATCAGATTGGTGGCATGGCAGTGCATGATCACGCGGTCTTTGCCGCCGGTGGCTTTGATGCGTTCGCAGTGCGACAAAAAGTGCGCCGGTAGCTCTGACGTCGGAACCGCTTCATGTTCCAGTCCCCACAGAATGTGGTAACCCGCGCCGTCGCTGTCGACTTTCACTACGCCTAAATTTGCTGCCGGATCGAGCTGCACGTTACGGAAAAATTTGCCGGAGCCGGTGACGATAAACGGCGTGTTAGCCAGCAGCGGCATCGGCTGGCTCAGGGCGATATAGCGTGGTTTCTGGTGAAAATCAGCGGCGAACGATGTGATGTCCGCCTCATCCAGGCGCAGCGTCAGGTTGCCGCCGTTGCGTTCATCCCAGCCTTTCAGCCAGGCGTCCGAGGTGGCCTTGATCATCCCCTGGACGAACCAGGAATCGGTAATGGTCTGCATAGTCTTCTGTTTCCCGTTTATTGCCCGGTAGCGCTGCGCTTACCGGGCTGATGAATGCGCAGCGATTAGCCACGTTTGCTTAATACGTCTTTCTCATAGGCCCGCACGCTTTCCAGCCACTGGCTACCGGCTGGCGTATCGTGGCGCTGGCAGTACATTTCCCACACCGCCTGCCACGGCAGGGATTTCTGCTCTTCGAGCAGCGCCAGGCGCGCGGTGTAATCACCGTCCGCTTCCAGTTTGCGCAGTTGCTCAACCGGCTCGAGCAGCGCCCGCAGCAGCGCTTTTTTCATGTTGCGCGTACCAATCACCCACGCGGCGATGCGGTTGATGGAGGCGTCGAAGAAGTCGAGCCCGATATGGACGCGATCGAACAGTTTGTGGCGGATAATTTCGCTGGCGATGGCCTGGGTTTCGTCATCCAGCAGCACCACGTGGTCGCTGTCCCAGCGTACCGGGCGGCTGACATGCAGCAGCAGACGCGGCACATAGAGCATGGCGGCGGAGATTTTGTCGGAGATAACCTCCGTTGGGTGGAAGTGTCCGGCATCGAGGCACAGCGCGGTCTGACGGCTGGTGGCGTAACCCATATAGAACTCGTTGGAGCCGACGGTGTAGCTCTCAGCGCCGATGCCGAATAACTTACTTTCCACGGCGTCGATATGGTGCGCCGGGTTCAGTTTTTCGCTGATCACCTCATCCAGCGCATTGAGCAGGCGCTGGCGCGGCGCAAGACGGTCAACGGTGACATCTTTCATGCCGTCCGGGATCCAGATATTCATTACCGACGGTGTACCCAGTTGTTCGCCAAAATAAGCGGAAACGCGGCGGCTGGCTTTCACGTGGTCGATCCAGAACTGACGGATCTCGTCGTTAGCGTGGGAAAGCGTGAAGCCATCGGCGCTCAGCGGGTGCGAGAAGCAGGACGGGTTGAAGTCCAGCCCCAGATTGTTGGCTTTTGCCCATTGCACCCAGTTTTTGAAGTGTTCGGGTTTGATTTCATTACGCGCGACCGGCGTTTCGGCTTCGTGATAAATCGCATGCAGGTTCAGGCGTTTCGGACCTGGGATCAGGCTCAGCGCTTGTTCCAGATCGGCGCGTAATTCCGTGGCGTTGCGCGCTTTGCCCGGATAATTGCCGGTAGCCTGAATGCCGCCGGTCAGGCTGCCTTCCGGGTTTTCGAAACCGGCAACGTCATCGCCCTGCCAGCAGTGCATGGAAACCGGCAGCCTGTCGAGCTGGCGCAGCGCCTCCTCGACATCAATCCCCACAGCGGCGAAACGCTGTTTAGCAATGTCCCAGGCTTGTTCAAGTTGAGTGGTCATGCGCAAAGCTCCTTTGTCTGTCGTTTTTGCTGAAAGCGCGCGACATAGCGGGCGATTTCATTATCAGGATTAGGGGTAAACGTAATCAGTGAGTGGTTAGCTGTGACCAGCTGGCGAAAGTCATCGACGTTGCTTAACTCATCCAGCGTCATCAGTTGCACGCCAATATTGCCCAGCGTCGAGGCTTCCACCGGCCCGGCGACCACCGGCAGCCCGCAGGCATCGGCGCAGAGCTGGTTCAGTAACTGGTTCTGGCAGCCGCCGCCGACAATATGCAGGCGGGTAAACGGCTTACCACGCAGGAAAGCCAGTTCGCTCAGCACATCGGCATACAACAGCGCGAGGCTATCGAAGATGCAGCGCGCCAGTTCGGCAGCGTTTTGCGGTACGGGTTGACCCGCTTCCCGGCAGGCGGCCTGGATTTCGGCGCTCATGTTGTCCGGGTTGATAAAGCGATCGTCGTTCGGGTTAATCACGCAGCGGCAGGTAGGGAGCTGCTCAGTGAGGGCGATTAACGCCGGCAAATCGGTGATGTTTTGCTCTTTCAGCACGCGTTGCAGCAGCCACAACCCCATGATGTTTTTCAGCACCCGGTAACGGCCTTCGGCACCGCCTTCGTTGGTGATATTGGCGGCGAGCGCCTCATCGCTGGTGTGCGGGGTTTTGCTCTCAAAGCCCATCAGTGACCAGGTGCCGGAAGAGAGATACGCCGCGTCGGGATTTTCCAGCGGTGCGGCGATAACCGCGCTGGCGGTATCGTGGCTGGCGACAGCGACGACCGGAATGGCATTCCCCTGCGGGCAGATCCAGTTGCCGATAACGTTGCCAGGATGGGTTGGCGTGCCAAACCAGCGAACCGGAACGCCTGCCCAGTTCAGCAGGGATTCATCCCAGTTATCGGTGTTGATATTGACCAGTTGGGTGGTGGTGGCGTTGGTGTATTCCCAGTTGAGATTGCCGGTCAGGCGGTAGCTGAAGTAATCCGGGATCAGCAGTGCGTGGTCGGCCTGTTCCAGCAGGTGCGGTTGCTGTTCTGCCAGTGCGCGCAACTGGTACAGGGTGTTGAAGGGTAAAAACTGAATACCGCTGCGGCGATAGATATCGGCTTTGCCGGGGTTTTGCAGCGCGCGGTGCATCACGCCATCGGTGCGATTATCGCGGTAGGCAATCGGCAGCCCGACGCGCTGGCCTTCACGATTAACCAGGATGTAATCGACGCCCCAGGTATCAATGCCGATGCTGTCTGGTTGTATGCCTTCGGCGCACACCTTATTCAGGCCGAGGCGGATTTCGGCTTCCAGGCTGTCGATATCCCAGCAATCAAAGCCGTCCACTTTTTGCAGACAGTTTACAAAACGGTGCATTTCGCGAAGCGAAAGCGTGCGGTTCTGGCGGTCGTAGCGCGCCAGCATGACGCGTCCGCTGGAGGCGCCTAAATCAACCGCAACACAATGGCGAAAAGTCATGATCGGGTCCTTCTTAGAGTCATTGCGGACAGTCTAAAAAGGGTGCGGCAGTCGTACCTTCTTGCTACTGACAGTGGCGATTTCGCGCTGGCAAGAAAGCAAAGATGAACGTGAGAGAGTTCACAGTTTCCAGTAATCGCGAGGTTTTCAGCCATTGTGACCCTCACCACATTTCCCGATCTTTCCGGCCGTTTCTTGAAAAAACGGCAGGCTATGCGCAAATCGGCGTCGAAAATTTAAGGTGAGGTGGAAAACCCTTAATTACTATTTTGAGAACATTTCTCAAGACCGGGGCCATCATGACCGTACTGCATAGCGTGGATTTTTTTCCGACAGGTAAATCACCCGTTGCCATTGAACCGCGATTGCCCCAGGCCGCGTTTCCGGAACATCATCATGATTTTCATGAAATTGTGATTGTTGAACACGGTACGGGGATTCATGTGTTCAATGGTCAGCCGTACACCATCAGCGGCGGCACGGTCTGTTTTGTGCGCGATCATGACCGCCATTTGTATGAACATACCGATAATCTCTGTTTGACCAATGTGCTGTACCGCTCGCCGGATGCGTTCCAGTTCCTTGCCGGGTTGAACCAGTTGCTGCCGCAGGAGCAGGACGGGCATTACCCGTCGCACTGGCGGGTAAGCCAGCACACGCTGGGGCAGGTGCGCGGCATCATTAGCCAGATGGAAGAGATGGGCAGTGAAGTGGCAACGCATGACATTGCCAACCGCGAGATCCTGTTTATGCAGTTGCTAGTGTTATTGCGTAAAAGCAGCCAGCAGGAAGATGCGGGCAACAGCGATGCGCGGCTGAACCAGCTTATGCTGTGGCTGGAAGATCACTTCGCGGAGGACATTTGCTGGGAGTCGCTGGCAGAACAGTTCAGCTTGTCGTTGCGTACGCTGCATCGTCAGCTTAAACAGTCCACCGGCATGACGCCGCAGCGCTATTTAAACCGCCTGCGGTTGATTAAAGCGCGCCATATGTTACGTCACAGCGACGAGAGCGTGACGGATATCGCTTTTCGCTGCGGGTTCGGCGACAGTAACCACTTTTCGACGCTGTTTCGCCGCGAGTTTGACTGGTCACCGCGCGATATCCGCCAGGGGCGCGACACGCTGCTTCAGTAACGAGAAGGTTATCACCGATTTTTAGCCGGGCTTCCGTTAATAATGTCAGGTTGTTCACGGCAGAGGTGGCGTTGTGGCTGGTGAGTTAATTCTTCGTAAAGCAGACTTTTTTCCGCGCGCCGGACAGGCGGTCGTGGTGGCCGATCGCTACCCGCAAAATGTCTTTGCGGAACATACGCATGAGTTCTGCGAACTGGTGATGGTGTGGCGCGGCAATGGGTTGCATGTGCTTAATGACCGGCCTTACCGCATTACGCGCGGCGATCTGTTTTATATCCGCGCCGAAGATTGCCACTCTTACGCCTCGGTTAATGACCTGGTGTTGCAGAATATTATCTACTGCCCGGACCGGCTGACGCTGAATCTTGACTGGGCGGCGCATATTCCGGGGCTTAACGGCGCGCCGTCCAACCCGCACTGGCGCATTGGTAGCAGCGGTATGGCGCAGGCGCGGCAGGTGATTACGCAACTGGAACATGAGAGCGCGAAGGACGATCCGCTGGCCAATCTGATGGCGGAAACCCTGTTTGCTCAACTGGTGATGACCCTAAAACGCCACCGTTTCGCCACCGATAACCTTGCCGCGACCCACAGCGAAACGCTGCTGGATAAGCTCATCACCGCGCTTTCCGGCAGCCTGAATCGCAGCTTTGTGCTGGAGCATTTTTGTGAACAGGAACAGTGCAGCGAGCGGGCGCTGCGCCAGCAGTTTCGTACTCAAACCGGGATGACCATCAACCACTATTTGCGCCAGTTGCGCATTTGCCACGCCCAATTTTTGTTGCAGCACTCCGAGCAGATGATCAGTGAAATCGCCATGCAGTGTGGCTTTGAGGACAGTAACTACTTTTCGGTGGTATTTAGCCGTGAGGTAGGGATGACGCCAGGTCAGTGGCGTCATCGTAGCCGGGTTGCTACCTGATTAGCTCGCCATGCCGAGGCCGACGATATTGGCCGCGACAATGATCACCACGCAGCCGAGACTCAGCACACTCACCGGTTGCCGTCCGGCATTCTTCCACTCTTTCAGCACCAGACCGACCAGCCCGCCGCACAGCACATAGAAGCTCATATGCAGCATCCAGCTAATGTAGTCATACTGCCCCGGAATGCTGGCGTGACCCCAGGCGTAGAAGAAGAATTGCAGATACCACATCAGGCCACCCAGTGCCGAAAGCAGGATATTGCTGATAAGCAGCCCTTTTGCCAGCGAGAAGTCGGCTTTTAGTGACAGATCTTTCACTTTTGCCAGCCGGATAAAGCAGAAGCTCAGGTTCACCAGCGCACCACCGCCCATGATCACCACGTAGCTTGGCAATGCGGTATAGAGCGGATCGATACCCAGCGCGGCGGCGGCGTCGTGCATCGGTTTGGCGGCGTTCATCGCAAAAGACATCCCGGCAGAGAACACGCCGCACATTACCGCCAGCGCTAGCCCTTTTTTCAGGTTGAACTCTTCGGCTTTGATGCCCATTTTGCGCTCTTTCAACTGACCGGCGCGGGTAACAATGCCAACACCAATCAGCGCCACCAGCACACCCAGCAAGGTCATTCGCCCGCCTTCGGTGTTGATCAGCACATCGAAGTGGCCGTTGAGGATCGGCGTCATCAATGTTCCGACAATCAGCGTAATACCAATGGCGATGCCAATACCCATCGACATGCCTAAGTAGCGCATGGTCAGGCCATAGTTGATGTTACCGATGCCCCACATTGCGCCGAAAAGAAACACCGGCAGCAGCGTTGAGGCGCTAAACGAACTGAAATAAGCCCAAAAATCAGGCAATAACAGCGCGCTGATAGTCCAGGGAAGGATCAACCACGAGACGATGCCGCCGATTGACCACATCGTTTCCCAGGACCACTTTCTTACCTTTTTAAACGGGGCATAGAAACAGGCTGCACTGGCCGCACCTATCAAATGCCAAAAAATACCCATCGTAATCGCGTTACTCATTTCACAATCCTCTTTGTTTTTATCGCCGGGATACGAGCAGCCGACCCGATGAGTGTAAAAATCGGTCAGAAGATTAACCTTGAGGCGTTTGCCGCGTTGCGTTGCAGGCTGGCAATGAGCACGTGATGAGGGTGAGCGGCTTCACAATTTCAATAACATAACCAAAAGTTATAACCTTATTAAAACTACGGCATTGATAAACATTTTCAATATCATTTAATTAACTATAATGAACCAACTGCTTACGCGGCGTTAACACAATAGCCGCTTACCCTTAATGGAGATGAATATGAGCTATACACTGCCCGCTCTGCCGTATGCATACGATGCCCTCGAACCGCATTTCGACAAGCAGACGATGGAAATCCATCACACTAAACATCACCAGACTTACGTGAACAACGCAAACGCCGCGCTGGAAAGCTTGCCGGAGTTCGCGAGCCTGCCGGTTGAAGAGCTGATCACCAAACTGGACCAGCTGCCAGCCGACAAAAAAACCGTACTGCGTAACAACGCAGGCGGCCACGCTAACCACAGCCTGTTCTGGAAAGGCCTGAAAAAAGGCACCACCTTGCAGGGCGATCTGAAAGCCGCTATCGAGCGTGATTTCGGTTCCGTGGACAATTTCAAAGCTGAATTCGAAAAAGCAGCGGCGACTCGCTTTGGTTCCGGCTGGGCATGGCTGGTGCTGAAAGGCGACAAACTGGCTGTGGTTTCTACCGCTAACCAGGATTCCCCGCTGATGGGGGAAGCGATCTCTGGCGCGTCCGGTTTCCCGATTCTGGGCCTGGATGTGTGGGAACACGCTTACTACCTGAAATTCCAGAACCGCCGCCCGGACTACATTAAAGAGTTCTGGAACGTGGTGAACTGGGACGAAGCTGCTGCGCGTTTCGCTGCGAAAAAATAAGCCGCTTTCGTCACGCCGTAGAGCGTGAGTCGAAGCCCCGCCAGGCGTTGCCGGCGGGGCTTTTTTATTCCTTTTTGCCTGCCAGAAACCAAAAGGAACGCTGATCCTAAAATAATGAAATAATGTTTTGTTATGGTTGTTTGATCACTTTTCTCGCATCAATCCGGGTCTACCCTCTCTTCATCCGCGCGGCTGTTGTTCCGTTCAACCGGAGTGCCTGCGCCATAAAAATCGAACGGTTTTTACAGGTGAAGATATGCAAATCAAGCGCGCAATAGAGAAAATCCCTGGCGGGATGATGCTGGTTCCATTGTTCATCGGTGCTCTGTGCCACACTTTTGCGCCCGGCGCAGGGAAATACTTCGGTTCATTCACTAACGGCATGATTACCGGCACGGTGCCGATCCTTGCGGTGTGGTTTTTTTGCATGGGCGCGTCGATCAAACTGAGCGCGACCGGTACGGTGCTGCGCAAATCCGGCACGCTGGTGGTGACGAAAATCGTGATCGCCTGGGTGGTGGCGGCTATCGCGTCGCGGTTGATTCCGGAACATGGCGTGGAAGCGGGTTTTTTTGCCGGCTTATCGACGCTGGCGCTGGTGGCATCGATGGATATGACCAACGGCGGGTTGTACGCCTCCATCATGCAGCAGTACGGCACCAAAGAGGAGGCCGGGGCATTTGTGCTGATGTCGCTGGAATCCGGCCCATTGATGACGATGATTATTCTCGGCACAGCCGGTATCGCTTCTTTTGAACCGCATGTGTTTGTTGGTGCGGTGCTGCCATTCCTTGTGGGGTTTGCGCTGGGTAATCTCGACCCGGAACTGCGCGAGTTCTTCAGCAAGGCGGTGCAGACGTTGATTCCGTTCTTCGCTTTCGCGCTTGGCAACACCATCGATTTAAGCGTGATTGCGCAAACCGGGCTGCTGGGGATTTTGCTGGGCGTCGCGGTGATTGTGATCACCGGGATCCCGCTGATTATTGCCGACAAACTGATTGGCGGCGGTGACGGAACAGCGGGTCTGGCGGCTTCCAGTTCGGCTGGCGCTGCGGTGGCAACGCCGGTGCTGATTGCTGAAATGGTGCCAGACTTCAAAGCGATGGCGCCAGCGGCGACGGCGCTGGTGGCGACATCGGTGATCGTTACCTCGATCCTGGTGCCGATTTTGACGTCTGTCTGGTCACGAAAAGTGAAAGGGGCGGAAGCGGACATGTCGCTACGTAACACCGTGAAATAACGAAATGAGGCCGACCTTTACAGGTCGGCTTTTGCATTAGCGGATAGCAAAAACGGTGTCGATAATGTTGCACTGATCTTCATTGAGGGTGCCGCCGAAGTTACGGGCGACGGGGGTGCAGTAACCAAACTTGCGCGAGACCACGGTTTTGATGGTGGTAACAAAATCGTCGCCGATGCTGTAGATGGCCATAAATTTGCCGATCTCTTGCTGCACCTGATGCAGGGTTGCCAAATCACTTTGTCGCCACGCCTCCCGCGCTTTAACGAACAGCTCCGGCATCACGTTGTTTAAGCCTGAAATCACGCCAGCGCCGCCCGCCAGCAAAGTAGGAATGAAATACTCGTCGTAACCGCACAACACTGAGAAATCATCGCGCACGTTCCTGGTTGCCAGAATCATATTGCGGGTGTGCGACTGGCAATCAACGGTGTCTTTAATGCCGGCAAAATCGGGGAATTCGGCGGCCAGCGCCGCGACCAGCTCGGGTGTTAAATCACAGCCGGTGCGCGCCGGGAAGTTATAGGCAAACCATTTGCCGCTGATCGCTTTGCCCAGCGCGCGAAAGTAGCTTAAAAGCTGGTTGCTGGTTTGCCCATAGTAATAAGGCGGCAGCACCATCACGGCTTCATAGCCGGTGCGGTAGGCTTCATCAGCCATCCACAGGATGTCGTTAAAACAGGTGGAAGAGACGTTAGCCACCATCGAAATGGGCGACATTCCGCGCGCTTCACGAATCAACATTATTCGTTCATCCAGTGTGAAGGAGGCGAACTCGCCGATACTGCCCATCAGCAATACCACGTCGATTTTCGCCGCCGTCAGGCGGGTAAGATGCTGTTTTAATCCATTGAGATCGATGTTGCCTTCACTGTCCATCGGCGTGATGGAAGGACACCAGACGCCGGAAAAGGGGGTTGTTTGCGTCACGTCACTGCCTCCTCGATTAATGAAATCATGTTTCAAAAGCGTAAGGTAAGTGATAGCACGGCACAGCGGCGCGCATGTGCATGAATGTCTCATTTTTGCTGGTTTGGTCTGAGCTCAATTGTGGTGTAATACCGTGATGAACGAAGCCTGTTGGAGGGAATATGCAACATCCGGTTGAAGTGTTTGTAGGAAAAATAAAGGATTATCAGGGCAGCCGACCGAGCGCCATCGCAAAATTGCAGGTTGAAGGCGAACTCACGCTAACCGAAACCGGTATCGCCGGGGACGAGCAGGCGGAGAAAAGTTACCACGGCGGGACAGATCGCGCGTTGTGCCACTACCCGCGAGAACACTATGCTCACTGGGCGCAGATGTTTCCGCAGCAGGCGGCCTTATTTTGCGCGCCCGCATTTGGCGAGAATCTTTCCACCAGCGGTCTGACAGAAAAAAACGTCTTTATCGGCGATATTTTTCGCTGGGGCGACGCGCTGATCCAGGTGACGCAACCGCGTTCGCCCTGTTTCAAACTCAATTTCCACTTTGGCATCAGCGACATGTCAACGCAAATGCAGTCCAGCGGCCGTACTGGCTGGCTTTATCGGGTGATTGCGGGCGGCAATGTATCGGCGGAAGCGCCACTGGAGTTGGTTTCACGTGTGAGCGATGTCAGCGTCTATGACGCGGCGGCGATAGCCTGGTTTCAGCCGTTTGATGATGAGCAATATCATCGCTTGCTGTCGGCCGCCGGGTTGTCGGCGAGCTGGACACGTACGATGCAAAAGCGGCGTTTGAGCGGCAAGATTGAAGATAATTCACGCAGGTTGTTGGGGAAATAAAACGCCCCCTCCGGTGAGCGGAGAGGGCGAGTTATTAAGCGCGTTTATATAACGGCAGCCATATCGTCAGGCGTAACCCGCCGAGCGGGCTGTCGTCTGCTTTTACCCAGCCGCGATGCTGCTGAATAGCGGTTTCGACAATCGCCAGGCCAAGGCCCGTGCCGCCGGACTCGCGATCGCGCGCTTCGTCGGTACGGTAGAACGGGCGGAAAATCTGTTCCCTGTCTTCCGGGCTGACGCCGGGGCCGTCATCGTCCACGTTAATGGTGATGCCGTCTTTATCCACCGCGAAACTGACTTCGATTTTGCTGTGTGAGTAGCGCAGCGCATTGCGCACGATGTTTTCGACCGCACTTTCCAGCGCGCTCGGGTTACCGTACAGCGGCCACGGGCCCGGCGGGAAGTTGACGGTCAGGGATTTACCCATCTGCTCCGCTTCAAACGCTGCGTTATCCAGCACCTCATTCCACATTTGATTGGCTTTCACCGTTTCGCTGACCAGCGCGTTTTTCTGCTGATTGCGCGACATGACCAGCAGATCGTTGATCATGCTGTCCAGCCGCTGCGCTTCGGTTTCAATGCGTTCCAGCTCTTTGCTTTCGCCGCTGCGGCGACGCAGCAGGGCGGTGCCGAGCTGTAAGCGTGTGAGCGGTGTACGCAGTTCGTGCGAGATGTCGGAAAGCAGGCGCTGCTGCGCGGTCATCATGCGTTCGAGCGCCGTCACCATCTGGTTGAAACTGGCGCCGGCGGCCAGAAACTCCTGCGGCCCGGATTCCAGTTCCGGATGCTGCCGCAAGTTGCCTTGCGCCACTTCATCCGCCGCATTTTTCAACTTACGCGCCGGTTTCGCCAGGCTCCACGCCAGCCACAACAGCAGCGGCGAGCTGATCAGCATGGTGACAATCAGCAACAATAACGGGCGGTCAAACAACAGGTTGATAAAGTCAGATTGCGAACTGCTGGCGGGACGAATCAGATAGAGCTGGTAATTGTCTTCCCCGTCACGCACGGAGAAGGGCCCTACCATTTCGACCCGGCCATATTTTTTCTTCTGCGGATGGTCGGAGTTGTCCGCCTGGCCGATGAAGTTACGGATGATCTGCATCTCGTTGCGTTCGGCGCCAATGACGCGCCCTTCGCTGGTCACCAGCAGCAGACGTTGACCCGGCGGCGCCCATTTGTCGATGGCGCGGAAAAGCCTGCGCCACCACATCAGGTCGTTCGGCGGGTCGTTCGACAGTTCCGCTTCAACATGCTGTTCAATCATCACGCCCTGCCGCTGCTCGCTGTCCAGCAACTCCGTCATCTGACGGGAGTCCAGCTTCGGCACCATCAACACCAGCATCAATACCAGCGCCAGCGTTAACCAGAAAATGGCAAAGATGCGGGCGGTCAAACTTCCTATCATGAAGCGGACACCATCAGATAACCTCGGCCGCGCAAGGTTTTAAACCACGGATGCCCATCTTTACGCTCCGGCAGTTTGCGGCGCAGATTGGAAATGTGCATATCAATAGCGCGGTCGAACGGCGTTAAACGTTTACCCAGCACTTCCTGGCTCAGATGTTCACGCGATACTACCTGACCTAAATGTTGAGCCAGCAAGTACAGCAGGGTGAATTCGGTGCCGGTCAGTTCCAGCGCCTGGCCTTCAAAGCTGGCTTCCTGACGACCCGGATTAAGACTCAGCGCGTCCACTTCAAGGGTAGGCGAGCCGTTATCGGTGCTTTGCTGCTGTTCGCTCCAGTGCGAGCGGCGCAAGATTGCGCGAATACGCGCGACTAATTCACGATCGTTAAACGGTTTTGGCAAATAGTCATCCGCGCCCAGCTCAAGGCCAAGAACGCGATCGAGTTCGCTGCCGCGTGCGGTCAGCATAATGACCGGTGTCTGGTGTGTCTGGCGTAGCTCTTTAAGTGTGTCGATGCCGTTTTTCTTCGGCATCATGACATCAAGCAAAAGCAGGTCGATGCTGTCGTCGAGGAGGTCGAGCGCCTGCTCCCCGTCATGGGCAACGAGCACATTGAAACCTTCCATGTCGAGTAGCTCCTTTAACAAGGAAGTAAGCTCTCGGTCATCATCTACTAAAAGGATTTTATTCATTGTTTAAATACCTCCGAGGCAGAAATTACGTCATCGAGACTTGCTAATCCATGACTTTACGTTGTTTTACACCCCCTGACGCATGTTTGCAGCCTGAATCGTAGACTGATTATCGTTGAATCGTGAGACGAAAAGGTTACTGGAGTAAATGATGCGCATCGTTACCGCTGCCGTCATGGCCTCAACGCTGGCGTTTAGCACCGTTAGCCAGGCTGCTGACGTCGTAACAGGCGATAACTGGCACCCGATTGATGGGTTTGCACAGCGTAGTGTTCAGAGCCATATGTTCGACGGTATTAATTTAACCGAACATCAGCGTCAGCAGATGCGGGATTTAATGAGACAGGCGCGGCACGACCAGCCTCCTGTTAATGTTAGCGAAATGGAGACAATGCATCGCCTTGTCACCGCAGAAAATTTTGATGAAAACGCTGTGCGCGCTCAGGCAGAAAAAATGGCGCAGGAGCAAGTCGCTCGTCAGGTTGAAATGGCGAAAGTCCGCAACCAGATGTACAACCTGCTGACGCCGGAGCAGCAAGCGGTTTTAAACCAGAAACACCAGCAACGGATGACGCAACTGCGCGAAGTGGCGCAGATGCAACAAAGTTCTCCGTCGATGGTTATGAGTAGCAGTAGTACCCGGCATTACCAGTAACAAACCCTGTTTTCCTTGCCATAGACACCATCCCTGTCTTCCCCCACACGATGTGGGGGTTTTTTTTGTCAGGTATTTCTGGAAATCCCTTCTAAATCAGTACCCGCTGCAACCGCATTAAGCGGCTACAACGGATTACTGACTTCAACGGCGTAGACAAAACGTAGACAACATTGTCACACCGCAACCCCACCGCCAAGCGGGTTTAACGTCACCGCATGTTGCAGATAATCCGGCGCGAGATGAGCATAAACCATCGTTTGCTGAATGCTCGCATGGCCAAGGATCTGCTGTAACGCGATGATGTTCCCGCCGTTCATCATAAACCAGCTGGCGAACGTGTGCCGTAGCACATGCGTTGCCTGCCCGCGCGGCAAGTCTGGTTTCACCTGCCGCAGCCGTTCACAGAAGTTTTCATAATCGACTTTGAACAATGGCCCGGCTTCCCGGGTCCTGATCTCCTTTTCCAGCGCTGCCGATATGGGAACCGTGCGGTTTTTCCCGTTTTTGGTTTTCAGGAACGTCACGCGACCGTGAATAATCTGTTCAGCGCGTAGCGTGCTGCCTTCACCCCAGCGCGCGCCGGTACTCAGGCAAAGCAATGCAACGCGGCGCTCGTCGCCGGTGAGCGTGTCAAGCAACTGGCCGATCTCAGGTTTGGTTAGATAGGTCATGGCCGCCGGGGTTTCTTTCAGCGGTTCAAGGCCTTTGAGGGGGTTTTCTTGCGTGAACTCTTCCAGCTTTATCAACGCGCTAAACATGCCGGAAAGGCGGTACATGTCGCGATTGATCGTGGACGCGCTAATGCCGTCCGCCAGGCGTAAGCCGCGATGCTGCGCCAGCGTGCGCTTGCTGAGACGGTTAACCGCTGGATCACCGAGCGCGGTTATCGTTTTCAGCAAATGCCGTTTTTCAATTTCGCCATTTTCCTGCGCCTGCCCGTACAGCAACCACCATGCATCAAGCAATTCGCCTAATGTCCGGCGATCTACGCTCGCGCCCAGCCACTCTTTCTTATCCGCGTTAGCCATCACGTAACGCGCAAAAAGCACGGCCTCGTGTTTCTTCTCAAACCGCCTGCGGATGCGCTTTCCGTTGCGCCCGCGAGGCCAAATGTCTACCTGATATTGACCACCTTCGAGCTTCTTAATCGACATAGCGAAGCCCTCCGGTACTGCTACAGATCGAATGGCTTTCTATCCATTCGATGAATGCATAATGAAGTGTTAACCAGTCTTGCGGCCTGAGCGGTGAGAAATTTCTCTGCTTTGCCCATCAGGGGAGAGAACCGGTTCAATCTGTCCGGCTTCAGGTATGGTGGTATCAGTCATTAACCAGAGCGTATATTTTGCAAAGCGAGGATGTTGGGTGATTTTCAATAATATCTCGCTGCCGACTCCCTCTCTCCTTCCCATTTCATAGTGTTTTTGCGTGCCTGAAGGAATACCTGTCAATTCAAAGAATTGCGTCCTCGATAAACCTTCTGCATCCCTTATCGCACGAATTTTTTGCCCAATAGCAGTTGACTGGGTCTCATTTGATACCATATGCTTCTCCTTGTTGGGTCTCAATTGATACCATTGAAACAAGCAAACGGCGCGCACAGTACCCCTGAACGAGTTGTAAGCCGCCGAACACCAAAGGAGATTATTGCACATGCAGAGGGAACATCAGGAGAGTTACATTCAGCTTAAACATCCGATTGATGCAGTACCCGCTGCAAAATTTGCAGAAATGATCGGCAAGACGGCTAAGGCTGTGACCAATATGGTTGGCGAAGGGAAGTTGCCGGTCATTCCAATGAAGAACCCGGACGCGCTAACAGGACGCGCAGAAAACTGGGTATACCTGCCTGAGTTCAACCGCGCAATGCGTGATGCCTTCTACAACCGCCCCAAAGAACAGCGCGACGCCTGGCTGCTCTGGATTGGGCTGTGAGGGTTAGCTATGTGCCTTTTATTATCACCTCAGCTTTCCACCGGGCAGCGGGCAACGTTTTACGGACGTCACCGGCTTCACCATCCGGGAAATATAGAAAATAATTATTTAGTCGATATGCAAAAAGGGCTCGTTATTAAAACCGAACGCGGTGAATTTATAATGACGAATAAAAAAATTATCAATAAAGCAATTAAATCTATTTCACACGATGTTGATAGTCAGCAATTAAAAAAGGGGAAATAGGAATGACTATATCTTCTAAGTTAATTAAGTTAGGTCGCCACGCTTATTTATATCGCGGGTTCACGATTCAGGAATGTCCGCGCAATCCTTTCACGCAGAGAGCGTCTTACACTATTTCCAGCGGCGGGAATCACTACGGGCGTGATTTCGCGCTTGCCGACGCGATCAGAACCGTTGATAACATTTGCCGGGGTGGCAGCTATGCAAAGTGAATGCCCGTCGATGGCAAGCCTGCTGCACCACGGCTGCAAAGTGACGCACTTCAAAAACTCACGCGGCTGGATTGAAACGCCAGACGGAAGATTTTTTAAACCCGAACCGGCGCGCGTGCAATTTATCAAGGAAAGGAATAAGCCGTTTATTTATGCCGGGAAAATAAAAAAGGGGGCTTTACGCACGCTGCTCGAATTATTTAAAAAGGCGTTCTAACCCAATCACTTTTTAACCATCATTTTTGTATTACCGTCATTTTTAAATATGACGGCGGTTAAACTCATCTGATTAAGAGGGATGCACCGTGACCGTACTGTCAAAACGCGACCAGCTTAATTTTATTTTGCATAAATTGATTCCGGCCATCGTCGAAGAGGGGATGACCATCAAAACCCGGCACGATGGCGAAGTGACTTTTAAAGCCACCGATCCCGCCGTCATGGAATTTATCGACGCAACCCGCACACGCATCAGCAACCAGTTGCAACGCGCTGCCGCGCCTTCCTCGCCATATGGAGCATGACGACATGCAAATGAGAAATAGCGAAAAGCGGAAATTTCAGGTGGCGAGCCCATCCCTCAGCCGCCTGCCGGAGCACACACGCAAAGAAGAGCGCCTGCGCTGCGGCGATGTGACTGCCAACTCGCTGGCGCTTCTTGCAACGCATATCAGCGACAGCGCGCTGAACAGCACAGAGACCGCTGAGCTGCTGCGCGCCACGGCTGAGGCTATCCGCAACAAAGTCAGGGAGCCGATCTGATGGAAATCGCCGTTTTGCTGGCTGGCGTGCTCCTGTGCGGCATCAGCATCGCGCTGATCTGCTGGATGGAAAAACACAGGGGCTGACCATGCCGGACGCCATCGACTTAGTGCAACAACGCGGGCTGGAAGAGCGGGAGCGGCAAATCATCATAGCCCGCCGCCGCCCGGTGGCCGCGTCCCGTTTTATGTGCGAATGCGGCGGCGGTTCCATACCGGCAGCGCGCCGCGTAGCGGTTCCCGGTGTTGTCATGTGCGTGACGTGCCAGGGCATTTACGAAGAGTACCGCAAACATTTCAAAGGATGATTTATCAACACGGAACACGTTAAACAACCGCGTTTTTTATTTTGGCCATCGGGGATGACGGCGAAGAGCGCCTGCGCGTGCCGGTGAATGATCCGGGTGCGTAAGCCTGGTCGCTGCATCACATCAGCGTACAGCGATCTGCCGGCGCGGGCAGAAGAGACGCGCAAAAAAGCCGGGGAAGTGAGCGGCGTGATGGATAACAAGGAGGTTTTTGATGGCCGGATTAACCGAGCTTTTAAACGAAATCGGTGATGAAAATTTGTCGTTTCAGACGCTTCACCAGTCTGTAACTGGTGCTGCGAAAAAACGCAACGGCGACACTGAAGTGAAATTCGTCACCACCGGCATCAGGCCGGGGGATCTGTATGGCCGCCTGAAAAAAACCGCGGTCATTGTGTGGATGGACGCTGACAAATTCGATGCCGCGCTGCTGAGTCTTCAGAATAAGGCTGATTAGTCGTGACCGCAGTAAATCGCGGGCGTTACGCGCCATCTGATCCGCCACCGTTTCCGGGTAGTGCGGAAGACGCTACCCGTTACGCTTACGCGTGGAATCAGCCACGGCCAGCGGTAGGGCGGGAAATAGACACCAGGCGTGATGGCTTCGGCTATCTCACGCCCAACGGCACGCGAAAACAGCTCACCTTTGCCGATCTGGCCGAAGAAGACGAAAAGCCCGATCGCTGCAAATTCCTGCGCCGCCGCCTGGCGGCTTTGCCGCAGTACCTCCGCCACCACTATGCCCGCAAGCTGGAAACGCTGGACGCGCGCGATCGCCGGGCTGGCGACCGCTGGCTGATTAACACCTTCGAACGCCACATCCTTTCCCGTATCGACACCGTTAACGAACGTTATTTGCCGGTGGGCGTAACACCCGGCGCACTGCTGCCGGTGCGCGAGCAGCTTTTGCGGTTGTTATGGGCGAGGAAAAAAGAGCTAAAACGCCTCGCGTATACGCTTGTCGATATCTTTACCAGCGAGTTTATACGCGAGTCGAATTACCAGCTTTCCCGCACCGGTGATCCGGCGTTCGCTGCGCTTTCCGGTTATGGCCGCATTGCTTCGCTGGCGCGTCATCTGAATACGCCGATCCCCGGCTGGTCTGCTTACTGCAATGAAGAGCTGGAAGCGGAAGACGCATTACGCATTGTGCTGCGTCTTGAGTCGCCCAAATGGTGGCTCAACCGCCTGCGCCGTATTCACGCGCGCTGGCGCGAACATTTGCTGATCGCCGCCGGTTACGTGCAGAAAAAATCCACGCCGTATGCCAGCGCGCCGTGCGTCAGCGAGTGGCACGCGCAAAAAAAGGCGAACACCAGATTTTTGCAAGCGATGGAGCTGGAAGACCAGGACACCGGCGAACGCACATCCCTGATCGATAAAGTTGCCGGGAGCGTGGCGAACCCGGCGAACCGCCGCCGGGAACTGATGACCAGAATGCGCGGGTTTGAAGATCTGGCGCAGCTACAAGGGCTGGCTGGTGATTTCTATACGTTAACCGCGCCGTCAAAGTTTCACGCGATGCAGCATGACGGCAAGCGCAACAACAAATACACCGGCGCATCACCACGGAAAACCCAGAAATACCTTTGCAACGTGTGGGCGAAAGTGCGCGCCGCGTGGAAGCGCCACGGCATTCGCGTTTTCGGTTTCCGCGTTGCGGAGCCGCACCACGACGCAACGCCACACTGGCACTTATTGCTGTTCATGCGCCCCGATCACGTCGGGCTGGCGCGCGCCACTTTCCGCCAGTACGCGCTGGAGGAAGACGGCAACGAGCCGGGCGCAGAAGAGAACCGCTTTAAAGTCGTGCCGATCGACAACGCGCGCGGCGGCGCGACGGGCTACATAGCCAAATACATTGCAAAGAATATCGATGGCTTCGCGCTGGACGATGAGAAGGACGACGAAACCGGCGAAGATCTGAAAGCGATGTCACGCCGCGTCAGCGCCTGGGCTTCACGCTGGGCGATTCGCCAGTTTCAGCAAATCGGCGGCGCGCCGGTCACGGTGTATCGCGAGCTTCGCCGCATGCGCGAGCGCGATCTCACGCTTCACCCGGACATTTCACCGGCCCACGTTGCGGCCGATAGCGGCGACTGGGCCGGGTATATCACGGCGCAGGGCGGGCCGCTGGTCACCCGCGACGCGCTGCGCGTGCGCCTGAGTTATGAAACCACGGAAAACGGTAATGACTTCGGCGATGACGTGTCGCGGATCTCCGGCGTCTATTCGCCGCAGGCGGGAAAAGATTCTTTAATTTTTACCCGCACCAGCGCTTACAAAATCGTGCCGAAGCTGAAGGCCGACGACACTGGCGAAAAGTTGGGCTTTTCAGGCGGCAGCGCCGCCCCTCGGAGTTCTGTCAATAACTGTACGCGGCAGGCCGCGCAAGGGTTTGACGGAGATTTACATGCCGACAGCGACGCAGCTGCACCGGCAGAAATAGCGGTGTTTGCCGGTGATGGCGCGACGCTGAATGTTGACGCGCTGACGCGGAAAGAAAAGCGGGAAATTGCGCAACGTTTAACCAGTGACGTTAAGCGGAAAAGGGGGAAACGGGGAACGCCGACACCGCCGCCGATATTAGAAGGACGCGAAACGATGATCGCGGAATTGCTGGCGGCCAAAGGGCTGGAGAGCAGCCCGGCGCTGGTGAAATCGGTGATGGCTGGCGCGGCTATCGCCTGCGGTGATCTGGTTTACAGCGTGGTGGACGGGCGCCTGGTTACACGCCGGCGCGGTGAAGAGAAATCACCGGCGCGGGTGATGGCGGCAAAGCAGCAGACCAGCAGCCTGATCAGCAGGATGAAGGCTAAATTTCGCAGAACTAAGCCGATATAAGCCGCTCTAAGTCGATATAGCACCTTGAAGACACAACCGAAATCGTTATGAGTTTCGCCGTTTTCTGCTTATAGTGTGCGCGTTTTTGTGTCATAACTAATAAATAATAAGGTTGCTGCTACATACAGCGTGGAATGCTTCGGAGGCTCTCATGACTATTCAAAAGCCAATGAGTCGTATATATGAAAAGATAAGCAATGCTGGTTTTAACCAGGCTTACATAAAAACATTACTACCAGAGTGGTGGGATGATAGCTTGGCTGAAACTCCGGCTGGTAAGCAGTATGCTAGCCTGCATTTAGCTCGTATCTTTAGCCTTGCGCCAGAAAGCCTCAAGGATGATTCAGGTTCTGTTAGTTTCTGTTTCGATGGGCATCATCGTTTTAAGCATCGTGTAGATCTGGGTGAAGATGATCTCACTGTGGCGACTGCTATCGCCTATTCAGCAGCACGAATTGTTTCGAGTAACTTCGGTATAGATTACGATCCTGATGTTGATTTGGATTGGACTTCGGTACGCGCGCAGTTGTTAAAAACATCACCTTACGTGACGCTGCCTGCTTTGGTTAGGTTCTGCCACATGTCAGGTATTCCTGTCGTCTACATTAAGAACTTCCCGCAGAAAGCCTGCAAAATGGCAGGCATGGCGCTTATGTGTGCCGGTCGTCCGGTCATTATTCTTACCCAGGCTAAAAAATACGGTTTTATGTTTTTCGACCTTGCCCATGAACTGGGGCACATAGCAAAAGGGCATCTGAAGGCCAGCGCCGAAGGTGTGTTTGTTGACAGGAAAATTGATTCTGGAGCCACGACTGATCTTGAAGGAGAAGCTAACAGCTACGCCTTTGGTTTGATGGCAGGAAAAGAATCTTTGAGGATTGTGCCAAAAGGGCGGTATTTGACTGCTGAACGTCTTGCCCGTGCTGCAAAAGCCTATGGTGAAGAGAATTCCATAGACCCGACACATGTTGTTTTGAACTATGGATTTAGCCTGAAACATTGGGGTGTTGCAACGAATGCCCTTAAGTACCTTTGCAAGGGCAATCCAGTGGATCAAGAAATCGTTCAAAGGCTGCTTATGGAAGATATCGATCTGGATTCCATTAACGATGATGATTTGGAGTTACTGACTGCACTCTGTGGGGCATAAGTAGTGATCGTTTTATCAGACAATGATGTCATTTTGAAACTTGCGCAGTGTGATTTGCTTAAGCATCTGCCTGAAATACTTGATGAAAATGAGCACGATATTTTTGTTAGCCCCTCCGCACGGTTTAAGTTGTTATCCCCTCGTAAACCTGAAAAAGCGTTGAAGCTATGTGGTAATGATACGGTTTACAGAAAAGTCTCTGACTTCCTTGATCGTGTGCAGGAAATACCAGAGGTCACAAATGAGCAATTATTCAACGAACTTGGGAAAGTTCCTCACATTGATATTGGTGAGCAATTGCTTTTAGCCTCCTGTATGGAAAACCCAGGCTCCCTCTTCATGACTGGAGATAAGCGTTGTTTGCAGGCTGTAATGGACAACCAAACTATCATTGCAACAGTGCATTCTCGCTTGATTAATAGTGTCGTGACTTTTGAAAGCGCTTTGCTTTTATCTGTAAGAATGTTGGGTTTTGATGCAGTTTATAAGCAACTACAGGAAAATCCGAAACCAGATTCAATGTTGAAACTTGCGATGCGTTCAGCACAGCACGATGATGTTTGTGGGTGTCTACTTTCATTCACCAGGCCTGTTTATGACTATCTGGCTTTCAAAGACAGGCTTCCGGTTCGGGCAGCATACATGTGATCCAATCTCTTAGGCTGTTCCTGTCAATTGAGCGGCTTTTCTTCCCCTCATCTCCCCTGCTTTAGTTGCACAATAGTGCTCAAATTTGCACAATTTTTTTGAAACTGTTTTTGCCTGATAAGCCCAGATGTGGTGTGGCCAGCCGTGTTCTGCAAGTTTGCACAAAAAAGCGGGACTTCTGCGTATGGGCTACGACCGCTCACGCGCATTAGCCTCCCCCCTCCGGGCCGATATTCAGCATCGCATATTTATTAAAGCGCACCACATCGATCCCCAGCCAGGTGTTTAACTCCTTCAGCGTTTCCATAACAAACGACATTTCATTGATGAAAAATACTTTCGCGGCCTTCTCCGAGTCGCCGAACCCGCCGACATTACATGGCATGACGGCCTACAGCACCGGCGGGATGCGGTCAGCAGCCAGCAGGTCAATGTCGCGCACTCACATGGCATCTTCTCCGGCTTTCCGGCCAGGCGAGGATACTGCACAAGCGTGCGAACGCGCGCCCGTCCCCACTCAGAGCGACGTCGCCAGCGATAGATCGGGTTGATGCCCACCCCGATTTTTTCAAAATCTGAATGACGCTATCCACCTGATTTTGCGCGGGTACTGAGGTCTTCGACGATATTCCTGGCGCCAGACTAACGCGCCCGCAGGTACAACCATCTCGGCTTTGATTGTGGCACGCCTCTGACAAAAGCAACGCTTTGCGCCGGGCTGCCATCGGGGGGGATGATAAGCCAACTGGTTAATATCAACCGCTTATCACCGGCGCTTTATCACATGCCAGTGATGAATTTTTCCGCGTGGCGGTCGGGGCGCAACAAAATACCCCTCGATCAGATCGGCGCGCGTAACTGAGGCGGTGTGAGACGTAAATAAAGGGATTTCGGCTGCAACTGAATTACAGGCAGGGCCGTTGGTTTATCTGCCTGATATCCGGCCGCCAGCGCAGCGAGAGATTGTGCAACTGTGGGACTCAGCGCGATATGAACAATTCAAACAGCGAGAAAAAAACAGTGAAATGGATCGCTACCCATCTGCCCATTATTTATGCGGTTTTGGCCGCTGTCAGCCTCTCTTCGCTGATGAGCCTTTATGACGGCCAGCCAGTTGTGAAGACCGTTACGGGCGCACTGGCCTGCGGCGTCATGACGGCGGTTCTGGCCACGTCTCTGGATTTCTTTGGCCTGCCGATCACCTCCGCAACACTCGTTGGCGCATCCGTAGGATTTATGGGCGCGGAAAAAATTCGGGACAAAATTACCAGTTTCGTCGATAGCCGGAATCGGAGAGTAAAAAGTGGGGAATAACTTTTCTTTCAGTCGGCGCAGCGATAGCAACCTGCGCGGCGTGCACCCCGATCTGGCGCGACTGGCGCGGGCAGCGCTGCAGCTTTCGCCGGTCGATTTTGGCGTCACCGAAGGGCTGCGAACTCTGGCGCGTCAAAAGCAACTGGTAGCCAGCGGCGCAAGCCAGACCATGAAAAGCAGGCACATCACCGGTCATGCGATCGACGTGTTTGCATACCCGACAAACGGCGGATCCTGGGAGTGGAAATACTATGAGACGATCGCCGCCGCCTTTAAGCAGGCAAGCGAAGCAATGGGCATCCCGGTCGAGTGGGGCGGCGACTGGCAGACGCTAAAAGACGGCCCGCATTTTCAGTTGCCACACGCGAGTTACCCGGCCTGATGGTGTCGTTTATCGGTCAATACTGGCTGAAGGTCATCACGGTGCTGATAAGTATCGCGCTGTTCTGGGCGGGAGATCACCACGGGGCAATGCAGGCAAATAACGCCTGGCGGATAAAGTGGGCGCAGCGCGATCGGGATGACGCAAACGCGCTGGCGCAACGCCAGGCGCAGGAAAGAGCAGAAGAGCACCGGCGACAGCGTGCAGCCGATGCAGAAAGGAAACAAGCCGATGAGGAACGGGCAAGTGCGCAGGCCGATGTTGATGCTGCTAAGCGTGCTGGCGACAAGCTGCACAAATCAGTCGCCGAACTTCGAAACAGCCTCGCCAGAAGTGAAACCGGCAAACTATCCGCACTTGCAGCAGAACGCGCGGCAAGGGAAAAGGCCGGCATATTGCTTGCCGACTTGCTCCGCGAATCTGACGCGGCAGCGGGAGAGTATGCAAAAGAGGCTGACCGGGCTTACACCGCCGGGCGCAGTTGTGAACGGACATATGACGCAGTGACCGGCGTGAAGACGGTCAAAAAGTGAGGAAACATCATGGAAAAAGCACAAATCAGTAAAGTAGTAAAAGACACCTACGTTGTAACCGCCGGGCCAAGCGCGACACGCTTTCTCGACTATCAGGAAGCGATGGATAACCTGCCGCTGCTTATTAAAAACTTCGGTTTCCCGGCGGGGGTAAGCAAAGAAACGGTGTATATGATCCTGGAAACAATTGAATAACCAGTGCAGCGGGCATTCGCAGAGTGCCCGCGACAGTGCGTATTCATTAAGGAACCGGCACATCGTAAACGCCGGTTTACTGTGCTTGGCGGCCGGCAAAAGCGGATTTAAGGCCGTGATCGACAGCGGGAACTGGACGATTACGCGCGGCGTTCATTATATGGGCGGCTGCGGGTTTACCACATCGCCAGCGCCGGAAGTGAAGAGCGCCAACGGGGCGGCAGAAAGTGACGATTCAACAGCGTAGACGTTATACTTGCGGCGATATTAACCCGCAAGAAAGGAGGCGCACGTATGGCATTACGCTGCCCTCGTTGCCGCGCAGCGGCAAAGACCCGAACCAGCACCGAACTAAGCCCATTAGTACGGCGCAGCTATCACCAGTGCCAGAATCTGACATGCGGTTACTGCTTCACAAGCATGACCCATATTGATGGCCCGCTAAATGAAGTCAAAACCGTACTCGGCGCAACGGTTCCGGATGTTTTCCCGCGAAGTCACAAGGGGGACGATCAGATATCGTTAGCGCTATAAAAATAACCCGCCTTTCGGCGGGTTTTTTATTTATCGAAACTTTTTCACCTGCTATGTTTTACGCCGGTTAAATAACTATTTCTATGGAGAGAAATAAAATGGCGTTAATTCATTGCCCGGAATGTGGAAAAGAAGTCAGTGATTCTGCATTAAAATGTCCATCCTGCGGGCAGCAAATAAGAAAACCGAAACGAACATTATTCGGGAAAGCGGTAAAATGGATATTTATTATATTCAACATATTTATGATTTATTGCCTATTTGCCGGTGCGGGTGGGAGTGGTGAAGTGATCGATGCCGCAACGACAGAAGCGGAACGTGCAGGCGCGACGATTGGCGCGGGCATCGGCGTGATGCTCCTGGGGGTGATATGGGTTATCGGCGATATTATTATCGGCATGATTGTTTTTCTGACCAGACCGAAAGTATAAGGAATACATTATGAATAAAATAATTATATTCATGGTGTTTTTGTTTTCGGCTTTTTCAAAAATATATGCTGCGGATAATATTGATAAGGAAGGTCTGACAACATGCCAGTCTGAAACAAACAGTGACAGGCGTCTGGCTTGTTACGATAAAATTATGCCACCTGCAGCAACTGCTCATAATAAAACAGCGGAAGGCGCCGGAAAATGGCAGATAGATTCAGAACTATCACCGGTCGATGATTCAAAAAACGTCACTCTCAGCTTGTCTGCTAATCAGCCAATTCGCTCACAATTTGGCGAGACGGTTACACCGGGTTTGTATGTTATATGCCGGGAGAATAAAACCGAGCTATTTATCAATTGGGGCGTATATCTCGGTATGGGGGATACAGAGGTGCTGTACAGGTTGGATAAAGCGAAAGCACAAACCAATTCATGGGGGATCTCTGCTGACAACAAGGCAGCCTTTTACCGGGGCAACACGATCGAGCTTGCCAAAGAGCTCGCAACATCTGCCCGCTTATTTCTTCAGGTTACTCCATATGGTGAAAACACGGTGAGCGCAACGTTTGATCTTGCCGGTCTGCCGCAAGCCATTAAGCCGCTTCAGGAAGCCTGCGGCTGGAAATAATTTGCGCAGATTTTTAAACAGACCACCGGGCAGATGCCCGGCCGCTTTGTCGATATGTAGTCAACAGGTAGACAGCTTTTGCAATAAATCCATTTATTACAATTGATTAAAGAGAGAGTTCCTTCCCCATCCCTGTCTTCCCCCACACGATGTGGGGGTTTTTTGCCCGCAATTCCACTGCTTAATTTTCCCATTGCTGTTGCCTGCCTTTCGTTATAATCCCTGCTGGATCCAGGCAGGAGCGTTTATGAATCAATCCTATGGGCGTTTGGTTACCCGGGCAGCAGTTGCGGCGACCGTCATGGCGTCGTCACTGTTGATCATTAAAATATTCGCGTGGTGGTTTACCGGTTCGGTCAGTATTTTGGCGGCGCTGGTTGATTCGCTGGTAGATATCGCCGCGTCGCTAACCAACTTGTTAGTTGTACGCTATTCGCTGCAACCGGCCGATGAAGAACATACATTCGGCCACGGAAAGGCGGAATCGCTGGCGGCGCTGGCACAAAGTATGTTTATTTCTGGTTCGGCGTTGTTCCTGTTTTTGACCGGTATTCAGCACCTTGCTAAACCTGAACCGCTTCGTGATGCTGGCATTGGTATTACGGTCACGCTGATCGCGCTGTTTAGTACTGTGATCCTTGTCACTTTTCAGCGCTGGGTCGTGCGGAAAACCCACAGCCAGGCGGTGCGGGCGGATATGCTTCATTATCAGTCTGATGTTATGATGAACGGCGCAATTCTCATCGCGCTGGGTCTCTCCTGGTATGGATGGCATCGTGCAGATGCATTGTTTGCGCTGGGTATTGGCAGCTATATTTTGTATAGCGCGTTACACATGGGGTATGACGCCGTTCAGGCATTGCTGGACAGAGCCTTACCCGACGAAGAGCGACAGGAAATTTTCACCATTGTCACCTCCTGGCCGGGCGTCAGCGGCGCTCACGATCTTCGCACGCGGCAGTCAGGGCCGACCCGCTTTATTCAAATACATCTGGAAATGGAAGATAACCTGCCGCTCGTTCAGGCGCATCTTATTGCTGAGCAGGTAGAACAGGCGATTCTGCAACGTTTCCCGGGTTCTGATGTGATACTCCATCAGGATCCTTGTTCGGTAGTACCTCAAGGACGATAAGCACGTAGAGGCTTTCGTATTTCGTTGTAAAAAAGTGAGCCAGACCAACTTTTTGTGTATAAATTACCGCCATTTGGTCTGACCTGAATCAATTCAGCAAGCTGGGATTGATATACTATTTGCAGCATAGTTGTTCGCTCCCACAGGGAGTCGCTTCGGGCCACAGAATTTTATTTTGCATTCCTAAGTTCAGAGGTAGTCATGATTAAAAAAATCGGTGTGTTGACAAGTGGCGGTGATGCGCCAGGCATGAATGCCGCGATCCGCGGTGTCGTCCGCGCAGCATTGACAGAAGGTCTGGAAGTGGCAGGTATCTATGACGGTTACCTCGGCCTGTACGAAGACCGCATGATCCAACTTGACCGCTACAGCGTGTCCGACATGATCAACCGCGGCGGCACATTCCTCGGCTCCGCCCGCTTCCCGGAATTCCGTGAAGAGCATATCCGCGCCGTGGCTATTGAGAACATGAAAAAACGCGGTATCGATGCGCTGGTGGTTATCGGCGGCGACGGTTCCTACATGGGTGCTAAGCGCCTGACTGAAATGGGTTTCCCGTGCATCGGTCTGCCGGGCACCATCGATAACGACGTTGCCGGTACTGACTACACCATCGGTTACTTCACCGCGCTGCAAACCGTGGTTGAAGCCATCGACCGCCTGCGTGACACCTCTTCTTCTCACCAGCGTATCTCCATCGTTGAAGTCATGGGGCGCTACTGTGGCGACCTGACGCTGGCAGCGGCGATTGCGGGCGGTTGCGAGTTTATCGTACTGCCGGAAGTGGAATTCAACCGTGAAGACCTGGTAGCAGAGATCAAAGCGGGTATCGCCAAAGGTAAAAAACACGCCATCGTGGCGATTACCGAGCATATCTGCGATATCGACGAGCTGGCGAAGTACATCGAAAGCGAAACTCAGCGTGAAACTCGCGCTACCGTTCTTGGCCATATTCAGCGCGGCGGCTCTCCGGTACCTTACGACCGCATTCTGGCTTCCCGTATGGGTTCTTATGCGATCGAGCTGCTGTTGCAGGGCTACGGCGGTCGCTGTGTCGGTATTCAGAACGAAAAAATGGTACATCACGACATCATCGACGCTATCGAGAACATGAAACGCCCGTTCAAAGGCGACTGGCTCGACTGCGCGAAAAAACTCTACTAAGTGCAAAAACGCCCTCAATAGCGAGGGCGTTTTTTTATCCCCATTTATTCCCTAAAGTTATAGCCAATCTTTTTTTATTCTTTAATCATTGGATGCCTTTCTGGCAGTCTGACGACATCAAAATCGATAACTTTAAGAGAGCGGGCGATGAATAAATGGGGCTTGGGGATTACATTACTGCTGGCTTCCACCAGCGTTCTGGCAAAGGATATCCAGTTACTAAACGTCTCTTACGATCCAACGCGTGAGCTGTATGAGCAATACAACAAAGCCTTCAGCGCGCACTGGAAACAAGAGACTGGCGACAACGTTGTGATTCGTCAGTCCCATGGCGGCTCCGGCAAACAGGCAACATCGGTTATCAACGGTATCGATGCCGATGTGGTAACTCTGGCGCTGGCCTACGATGTTGACGCGATTGCAGAACGTGGCCGTATCGATAAAAACTGGATCAAACGCCTGCCGGACAACTCCGCTCCGTACACCTCGACCATCGTTTTCCTGGTGCGTAAAGGCAATCCGAAACAGATTCATGACTGGAACGACCTGATTAAACCGGGCGTTTCGGTGATCACGCCGAACCCGAAAAGCTCCGGTGGTGCGCGCTGGAACTACCTGGCGGCCTGGGGTTATGCGCTGCATCAGAACGGCGGCGATCAGGCAAAAGCGCAGGAGTTTGTCAAAGCGCTGTTTAAAAATGTAGAAGTGCTGGATTCCGGTGCGCGCGGTGCGACCAATACTTTCGTTGAGCGCGGTATCGGTGATGTACTGATTGCGTGGGAAAACGAAGCGCTGCTGGCAACCAACGAACTGGGCAAAGACAAATTTGAAATTGTCACCCCGAGCGAATCTATTCTCGCAGAGCCGACCGTCTCCGTTGTCGACAAAGTGGCAGAGAAGAAAGGCACTGAGAAAGTAGCGGAAGCCTACCTGAAATATCTCTACTCGCCGGAAGGTCAGGAAATCGCAGCGAAGAACTTCTATCGCCCGCGTGATGCGCAGGTGGCGGCGAAATACGCCAGCGCGTTCCCGAAACTGAAACTCTTCACCATTGATGATGTGTTCGGTGGCTGGACGAAGGCGCAAAAAGAGCACTTCTCCAACGGCGGTACGTTCGATCAAATCAGTAAACGTTAATCTCGCCAAACGCCCTCGTAAGAGGGCGTCTTCTTTTCTGTCTGCGTAAAATCCAGGATTTTCAACTTGCCGGGCAATTTGCGCTATCATTCCGGTTCTTTCAGCAAAGGAAGCGGAAAAAATGAAAACAGTGCGTCGCGTCGTCATTGTTCTGTTGGTGCTGGCCTTACTGGCAGCGGCGGGAGCGTGGTTGTGGTTTAAAAACAGCGGTAACCCGGATGCGCTGCGCCATATCGTTACCGAACAATGTTTACCGAACATGCGTGAGCATGACTCGCCAAAACCCTGCGCCCAGGTGAACCTGAAAGGCGGCTATGTGCTGATGAAAGATCGCAATGGGCCGCTGCAGTTTTTGCTGATGCCAACGTACCGCATCAACGGCACGGAAAGCCCGTTGCTGCTGCAACCGACAACGCCCAACTTCTTCTGGCAGGCGTGGCAATCCCGCGATGTGATGAGCAAACTGCGTGGCAGCACGGTGCCGGACAACGCCATCTCCTTAACCATTAATTCACGCTCCGGGCGCACACAGAACCATTTTCATATTCATATCTCCTGCCTGCGTCCTGATGTGCGCACGCAACTGAATGACAATGCCGCACGTATCAGCAGCCAGTGGCTGGCATTTCCGGGGGGGCTGCTCGGTCATCAATATTTAGCGCGTCGCGTGACGGAAGCGGAGCTGGTGCAACGCAGCCCGTTTTTGATGCTGGCAGAAGAAGTGCCGGAAGCAAAAGCGCATATGGGCCGCTTCGCGCTGGCACTGGCGCAGCAGGCCGATGGCTCGTTTGTGCTGCTGGCCACCGAGCGTAATCTGTTAGCGCTTAATCGCGCATCGGCAGAGGAAATTCAGGATCATCAATGCGATATCCTGAAATAACCCCACCATAATTCACGTTTACTCCGCCTGCCTGTCACCGTAGACTTGCTGAAAAAAACTACAGGAGACAGGCATGTCGTTCTGGTTTTCTCACCCTCTGTTCCTTCCCTCTGTCATTGTCGGCATCACTATTGTGTTGTGGGCCACCTCGTTATTGCCGGAATTTATCACCGCGCTGCTGTTTTTTACGGCGGCGATGGTGGCGAAAATTGCTCCGCCGGAGGTGATCTTTGGTGGCTTCGCGTCATCGGCTTTCTGGCTGGTGTTCAGCGGGTTCGTGCTCGGTGTGGCAATACGCAAAACCGGGCTGGCGGATCGGGCGGCGAGAGCGTTATCGGCAAAGCTGACCGACTCATGGCTGCAAATGGTCGCAAGCGTCGTACTGCTCAGTTACGCACTGGCGTTTGTGATGCCTTCGAACATGGGGCGCATTGCGCTGTTGATGCCGATCGTCGCGGCAATGGCGGCGCGCGCGGGTATTCACGAAGGCACCCGTTCGTGGTACGGGCTGGCGCTGGCGGTCGGTTTTGGCACTTTCCAGTTATCGGCAACTATTTTGCCCGCTAACGTACCAAACCTGGTGATGAGCGGCGCGGCAGAAGGCTCTTACGGCATTCATCTTAACTATGTGCCTTATCTGCTGCTACATACGCCGGTGCTTGGCATTTTAAAAGGGCTGATCTTGATTGGCCTTATTTGCTGGCTTTTTCCCGGTCAGCCACGTGCGCCCCGCGAGCAAGCCCCTTCTGAACCGATGAGCCGGGCAGAAAAACGGCTGGCGTGGATGCTGGCGGTGGTGCTGACGTTGTGGGTTACCGAAAGCTGGCACGGCATCGGACCTGCGTGGACGGGACTGGCTGCCGCCTGCGTGACGCTGCTGCCGCGTGTGGGGTTTATCACGGGTGATGAATTTTCCAGCGGCGTGAATATTCGCACCTGTATCTATGTGGCGGGAATTCTTGGCCTGGCGATTACGGTGACGCAAACCGGGATCGGTAGCGCCGTTGGTGATGCGCTGCTGCATGTGATGCCGCTCGATCCGGCGCGGCCGTTCACCAGTTTCCTGGCGCTGACCGGCATTACCACCGCCCTGAATTTTATTATGACCGCTAACGGCGTACCGGCGCTGTTTACTACGCTTGCGCAGAGTTTTGCCGACGCCACCGGTTTTCCGTTGTTGTCAGTGATCATGATTCAGGTGCTGGGATATTCCACGCCGCTGTTGCCGTATCAGGCGTCGCCGATTGTGGTGGCGATGGCGCTCGGCAAAGTCCCGGCGAGATCGGGGATGCTGCTCTGTCTGGCACTGGCAGTGGTGACGTATCTGGTGTTGTTACCGCTGGATTACGCGTGGTTTAGCGTGCTGGGGAAATTGTGAGGTAAAACCCTCTCCCGGGTCGGGAGAGGGTAAAACAGAATTACGCCTGTTTTGCAGCTTCTGCCGCTTTAACGATCACCGCAAAAGCGTCAGCTTTCAGGGATGCGCCGCCAACCAGTGCGCCGTCGATATCCGGCTGGGTGAACAGCTCAGCTGCGTTGCCAGCGTTAACGGAACCGCCGTACTGAATGATCACTTGTTCAGCCACTTTCGCGTCGGCTTTTGCAATGTGGTCACGGATAAATTTGTGAACAGCCTGTGCCTGTGCCGGGGTCGCGGATTTGCCGGTACCGATAGCCCAAACCGGTTCGTAGGCAATTACCGCGCCTTCGAATGCCGCAGCACCCTGCGTTTTCAGCACGGCGTCGATCTGACGTGCGCATACTTCTTCAGTTTTACCGGCTTCGTTTTCTGCTTCGGTTTCACCGATGCACAGAACCGGCGTCAGACCCTGCGCTTTCAGCACGGCGAATTTCTTCGCGATCAACTCGTCGGATTCTTTGTGGTAAGTACGGCGCTCAGAGTGGCCGATGATGATGTATTTCGCGCCAATATCTTTCAGCATTTCGGCAGAGGTTTCGCCGGTGAATGCGCCAGACAGGTTAACGTCAACGTTTTGCGCGCCCAGTACAATGTGGCTGCCGTCAGCGGCGTGTTTGGCCAGATCGAGGTACATTTCCGGCGGAGCGATTGAGACAGCACAACCCGTTACGCCAGCCAGCTCGGTACGCAGGTTTGCAACCAGTTCGTTTACCATGTGGCGGCTGCCGTTCAGTTTCCAGTTACCCATCACTAAAGGATGTCGCATTTTTACTCTCCACGCGCTTGGCGAATTAAGGAATATGGCCGCCCCTCAGGGCAGCATGGTCTGTGAAACAGTATAGAGATTCATCCCCTGAAAGGCTTTGCTTTTTGTCATTTATTGTTCTCTTCCAGCGAATCAGATAGCGTCAGCTTAATCGGTTCAACAGCGAAGGTCAGCCCTTTTTCACCGTTGTCTGCTACCACATAGCGAATCGCGCCTTCCGTTTCGGCGTAGTAGGGTTTGTTTTTGCCGTTAGTCAGCAACTTTTGCAGCTTTTGCGTACTTTGTGCGGCGGTTAACGTCGGTGAAAAGGCGCGGATAAACGCCGCCATATACTCCTGAGCTTTTGCTTTCGCCGCTTTTTGCTCTGGACCTTGCACCGGCAGCCAGGTTATCTGCATCGATTTGATTTTCAGCGTACCGCGCTCCAGCGCCGTCGAGGCGTAGAGATAATCATTGATTTTCGTGGCTGCGCGCGTCAGGTTCGCCTGATCGCCCCGGCTATCCACCGCGCGAAATTCACTGAGCGCCAGCGTTGGGTTATCGGTGTTGAATTTCTCACGAAACTGACTAATCGACTGATCAAATGTCGGCGCGCCCGGCAATAAATAGGGCGCAGTGGTGGCGGTCGACGGCTCTTCTGCATGAGCCGGTATGCTGAAAACCAGCGCGGAAAAGAGCAGCCAAATGGGATAACGCCATGCTTTCATTCACATCGCCCTCTGTTGAGTTTGCTCACGATTAAAACGATATCGGGCTGGCTTGTCAAAAACTCCCGCCGCCAGGGTAAACTACGCGGCACTACGATAATAAGGAACCTTACATGGGCATACAGCAGTGGTTGTTCTCTTTTAAAGGGCGCATTGGGCGTCGCGATTTTTGGGTCTGGATGATCCTCTGGCTATTGAGTATGACGGTGCTGTTCACGCTCGCCAACGGCGGCATGCTCGATTTTCAGATGGCGGCATTTATCCTTGTGTGCCTGATCTGGCCGACAACCTGCGTGATGGTAAAACGTCTGCATGACCGGGGGCGTCACGGCGCGTGGGGTTTTTTGCTGGTGCTGGCGTGGATGCTGCTGTCGGGCAACTGGCAGGTACTGGGCGGTACGCTGGAGTGGACGGTGGGGCGTCTGATCCCGGTGGTGATTATTGTCATGATGGTCATCGACCTGGGCGCATTTGTGGGCACCCAGGGGGAAAATAAGTACGGCAAAGAGACACTGGATGTGAAATACCGCTGATCACCAGTAGTGTTCGGCGGTGATATGCCCGGGGCGGCGGCGCAGATGTTTCGCCATCTGGCGGGTATCTTTCAGTAACTGTGTGGTATCGCGCACCATCTGCGGGTTGCCGCACAGCATCACATGGCTGGTCTCCGCTGTCATCGGCAGCCCGACCGCTTCTTCCAGCGCACCGCTTTCAATCAACGCCGGAACGCGCCCGGTCAGCGAACCGGAAAGGGTTTCCCGGCTGACCACCGTCTGAATCCGCAGTTTCCCTTCATAACGTTTTTGCAGCTCCAGCATTAGCGGTAAATAACTTAAATCCGCCGCGTAGCGCACCGCATGTACCAGCACCAGGTTTTTGAAACGCTCCAGATCTTTGCCTTCCTGCAACATCGACAAGTACGGCCCAATCGCGGTGCCGGTTGCCAGCATCCACAAAGTGTCGCAGTCCGGCACTTCTTCCAGCACGAAGAACCCCGCCGCTTCGCTCACCAGTAACACCTCGTCTCCCGGCTGGAGTGCGGCCAGGCGCGGGCTAAGTTTCCCTTCCGGCACGGTGACAAGGTAGAACTCCAGATCGGGATTGCTCGGGGCGTTCACGTATGAGTAGGCGCGCTGGACGCGCTCGCCGTCAATTTCCAGCCCAAGTTTGGCGAATTGTCCGGCAGTGAAGGGGTGAACGGGGGCATGAACGGTGAGGCTGAATAGCGCATCGGTCCAGAACTGCACCTTTGTGACTTTTCCTGTTACCCAGTCCGCCATGGTTTTCTCCTGTTCTGTAGCGTTGCCTTATCTTCGTGTCTGTCGTGCGAGATTTCCAGCCCGTGAAGGCCGGAAAGCTCAATTGAACAAATACCCTTACAGTATATGACGCTGCACTTCCGGGTCTTTACGATCCAGATAGTGAATAGATTGAATACGGCGAATGGTGCGCGATTTGCCGCGGATCAGCAGCGTTTCGGTGGTGGCGATATTGCCCTTACGGGTGATGCCGTCCAGCAGGTCGCCTTTGGTAATGCCGGTAGCGGCGAAAATAACATTGTCACTGCGCGCCATTTCATCCAGACGCAGCACATTGCCCGCTTCAATGCCCATGCCGCGGCAGCGTTTTAATTCATATTCGCCAATACGACGGTTCTCTTCGTTATCGCCTTTCACCTGATGGCGCGCCAGCAGGCGGCCCTGCATGTCGCCATCAAGCGCGCGGATGACCGCCGCGGAAACCACACCTTCCGGCGCACCGCCAATGCCGTACAGGACATCCACTTCGCTATCCGGCATACAGGTGAGGATGGAGGCGGCAACATCGCCATCGGGAATCGCGAAAACACGGACGCCCAGCGCCTGCATTTCGGCAATAGTCGCGTCGTGGCGTGGTTTAGCCAGAATGGTGACCGTCAGTTCACTCAGCGGTTTGCCGAGCGCAGCGGCGACATTACGCAGGTTATCGGCCAGCGGCAGATTGAGATCGATAGCGCCTTTCGCACCAGGACCGACAATCAGTTTTTCCATGTACATATCCGGCGCATTCAGGAAACAGCCCTTATCGCCGACCGCCAGCACCGCCAGCGCGTTGGCCTGGCCCATCGCCGTCATGCGCGTCCCTTCGATCGGGTCAACGGCAATATCGACCGCATCGCCTTTACCGGTGCCGACTTTTTCACCAATAAACAGCATCGGCGCTTCGTCGATCTCGCCTTCGCCAATCACGATGGTGCCGTCTATGTCGACATTGTTGAGCATGATGCGCATAGCGTTAACCGCCGCGCCATCTGCGGTGTTCTTATCGCCACGCCCCAGCCATTTGTAGCCAGCTAGCGCTGCGGCTTCGGTCACGCGGGAGAATTCGATGGCAAGTTCTCGTCTCATAACAAACTCTATAGTGAAAGAAATTGAGCGAAGTTTATCACAGCGAGAAGAGGAGGGTTGGTAGAGCAGCCCTCTCTCCGGGGAGAGAGGGCAAGGTTGAGGCTAATTACTCGTCACGCTCTTCCCACGCCATCGCGCGTTTGACGGCTTTTTTCCAGCCGTCGTAGCGGAAGTTACGCTCGGTGGTTTCGATACCCGGGCGGAATTCGCGTTCGATAACCGCTTTTTCCTGCAGCTCATCCAGATTCTGCCAGAAACCAACCGCAAGACCCGCCAGGTACGCCGCGCCCAGCGCCGTAACTTCACGTACTTCCGGACGCTCTACGCGCGTGCCGAGAATGTCAGACTGGAACTGCATCAGGAAGTTGTTGGCAACTGCGCCACCATCCACGCGCAGCGCGTGTAAACGAATGCCGGAATCCGCCTGCATCGCTTCCAGTACATCGCGTGTCTGGAAGGCGATAGACTCAAGCGTAGCGCGAATGATGTGGTTCGCATTGACACCACGGGTCAGACCGAAAATAGCACCGCGCGCATACGGATCCCAGTACGGTGCACCCAGACCGGTAAAGGCCGGTACTACGTACACACCGTTGGTATCTTTCACTTTGGTGGCGAAATATTCGGAGTCGAACGCGTCGCTGATAAGTTTCATCTCGTCGCGCAACCACTGAATTGACGCACCCGCCATAAACACCGCACCTTCCAGCGCGTAGTTCACTTCACCTTTCGGACCGCAGCCGATGGTGGTCAGCAGACCATGCTCAGATTTCACCGCTTTCTCACCGGTGTTCATCAGCATAAAGCAGCCGGTACCATAGGTGTTTTTCGCCATCCCTTCTTTCACACATAGCTGGCCAAACAGCGCCGCCTGCTGGTCGCCCGCGATCCCGGCGATAGGAATACGTGTACCGCCTTTACCACCAATGTTGGTCTGACCGTAAACTTCAGACGATTTACGTACTTCCGGCAGCATGGCGCGCGGAATATCCAGCGCCTCCAGCATTTTGTCATCCCAGTCCAGCTCGTGGATGTTGAACAGCATGGTACGCGAGGCGTTGGTGTAATCCGTCACGTGAACGCGGCCCTGGGTCATTTTCCAGATAAGCCAGGTATCAACGGTACCGAACAGCAATTCGCCGCGTTTCGCACGTTCGCGAGAGCCTTCAACGTGGTCGAGGATCCATTTCACTTTGGTGCCAGAAAAATACGGGTCAACCACCAGACCCGTGGCGTTGCGCACATACTCTTCCATGCCGTCGCGCTTCAGTTTTTCGCAAATATCGGCGGTGCGGCGACACTGCCAGACGATGGCGTTATAAATTGGCTTGCCGGTTTCACGTTCCCAGACGATCGCGGTTTCACGCTGGTTAGTGATACCGATAGCGGCGATCTCGTCGGAATTGATATCCGCTTTCGCTAACACTTCGACCAGCGTTGAGCTCTGCGATGCCCAGATCTCCATCGGGTCGTGCTCAACCCAGCCTGGCTTCGGATAAATTTGTTCAAACTCGCGCTGTGAGACGCTGATGATGTTGGCGTCATGATCCATCACGACGGCGCGGGAGCTGGTAGTGCCCTGGTCGAGCGCAACGATATATTTTTTGTCAGTCATGGTTATGTTCCCGTAGTCACATTACAGCGAAGCTTTTTGTTGAGTCGTGGAGGCGGTGCCTTTTTCTTCTGCCGCCTCACTGGTTCCAGACGGCAGATGGCGACCAATCAGTTTACGATAACCGAATGCGCCGAGCGCCGCGCCTACGATCGGCCCGAACAGCGGGACGAGGAAGTAGGGAATATCTTTGCCGCCGGTAAAGGCAACGTTGCCCCAGCCAGCAAGCCAGGCGAACGTTTTCGGTCCAAGGTCACGCGCCGGGTTCATGGCGAATCCCGTCAGTGGCCCCATGGATGCACCGATAACCGCAATCAACAAACCGATGAGCAAGGGTGCCAGCGGGCCGCGCGGAATACCGTTGCCGTCGTCACCTAACGCCATGATGACGCCCATCAGCACAGCGGTAATCACCATTTCAACGGCGAAGGCCTGCACAAAGTTGATGTGCGGGTTCGGGTAGGTAGAGAAAATACCAGCCAGATCAAGACTTTCAACACTGCCGCGCACCATATTGTGCGTGTGTTCGAAATCGAGGAAAAGATTGTAGTAAAGCCCGTAAACAAGTGCAGCCGCGCAAAACGCGCCGGCAAACTGAGAAATGATGAAGGGAACAACTTTGCGCCCATCAAAACTAGCGAAGAGCCATAATGCAATAGTCACAGCCGGGTTCAGATGTGCGCCGGAAACCCCTGCAGTCAGGTAGATGGCCATCGCCACACCCAAACCCCAGATGATACTGATTTCCCATTGGCCGAAGGTGGCGCCAGCCACTTTCAACGCCGCGACACAGCCGACACCGAAGAAAATCAACAACCCGGTGCCGAGAAACTCGGCGATGCACTGGCCTTTTAAGGTTGATGTCTGACTCATAATCGGATCCTGCAAAAGAGTAATGGTTATTGTTAGCACGGGCGATCGCTCCCCCATGATGTCGTGTAGACATAGTGTTAATTTATCGTTAACGAGCAAAAACGAGAAATATCGAAATTAAAATGTGTGTACTGCGTCAATAAAATGAGCGTTTTCGAGCGCTGAAGCGCGTTTTTGCACCATAGCGAAATGTGAGCTGAATCATTTTTGTAACCCAGGCCTTAACAATTTAGTGGTAGGCGTGCGCGTTGCACCAGGATGAGGACGAAAAGTGTTGCAAAGCGCAAACAGCGCGGCTCTGCGCTGGACAGGGGCTGGTGGGCTTCATACAATCGGGGACAAGCGAGATCCGCTCAATATCATAAGGCGTCGCCGATTTTCGGGACGGGGATTTTTAAAGACACGCATCATTCGGGTTGCAAGAAAGCGGCGACGCACCTGCAACGCGAAGATATTAAGTGTATATCCATCAGCGCCTTGCAACTCAGGAGAGGTATGACAATGTCATTAGAAGTGTTTGAAAAACTGGAAGCGAAGGTGCAGCAGGCGATTGATACCATCACGCTGCTGCAGATGGAAATCGAAGAGCTGAAAGAGAAAAACAATAGCCTGGCGCAGGACGTACAGTCTGCTCAGCAGAGCCGTGAAGAGCTGGAGCGTGAAAACCACCAGCTGAGAGAGCAGCAGCACGGCTGGCAGGAACGCTTGCAGGCGCTGCTGGGGCGTATGGAAGAAGTCTGATTACGCTTTTCGTGCTGTCGCGGCACTGGTTGCGCGTATTCACCCCGGTAACGGCGTTGCCGGAGAAACGGGCTTAGCTACAGCGCGAAATGGGCAGGGAAAGTACGGCGATGTCGGATAAGTGAAGCGCTAGCCGGCAAAAAGAAAAAGGGCACCTGACGGTGCCCTTTTTTTACTCGATATCGAGGGGATCTTCGGAAAGGATAATGCCAGTGCTATCGGCATAAAGATGGTCGCCGGAGAAGAAGGTCACGCCGCCGAAATTGACACGTACGTCGCTTTCGCCGATACCTTCGCCCGCTGCGCCAACCGGAATGGCGGCAATCGCCTGAATCCCAAGATCCAGCTCTTCAAGATCGTCTACCTGGCGTACTGAGCCATAGACTACAATTCCTTCCCACTCGTTTTGCACCGCAGTGCGGGCGAGATCCGCGTCGATTAACGCACGACGCATTGAACCACCGCCGTCGACCAGCAGGACGCGACCACGGCCGTTTTGTTCGAGCAGATCGTACAGCAACCCGTTATCCTCGAAACATTTCACCGTGATGATTTGTCCGCCAAACGACGACCGTCCGCCAAAATTGGAAAACAGCGGTTCCACGACGTTGATCTCTTCCTGGTAAATATCACAAAGCTCAGAAGTATCGTATTTCATAGGATTAGCGTTCAGTTGCTGCGAGAACCGTCAGTATATCGCGCATCACGCGCTGTTGGCAAAATCATCAATTGTTCGTTGACATTTATCAGTTAAAGATGCGTTTGACTGAAGATTATTCCTAATACAAACAATAGATTAGTTAACAGTGCACCTTTTACCGTGCGTTCCAGCATCGGCGGCATAGCGCGCGGGTCGAGCTCGCGCAGCACAAAGCGCGCCTGTTTGATAAGCAGTGGTGCTGCCAGCACAAACAGCCAGCCCCACAGGCTTTGCAGCGAAAACAGGTTAAACAGCGCAAGGCATAACAGCGCGCCAACCAGCAGGCCAGCATGGTAACGGCGTGCGTTAATTGGTCCTAAACGGACGACAAGCGTATTTTTGCCGTTTTCGCGGTCACTTTCGATATCGCGCAGATTGTTGATATTCAGTACCGCCGTCGCCAGCAGACCACAGGCGGTCGCGGGCAGAATAATGGCCGGGATCAGCATATGCGTCTGCAAATACCAGCTACCCATTACGCTTATCCAGCCGAAGAAAAGCAGCACGGAGATATCGCCAAGGCCAAGATAACCGTATGGACGCTTGCCGACGGTGTAGGTAATGGCGGCAATAATCGACAGCCCACCGAGCGCAAGGAAACCGATGAAATCTGCCATCGTTTGTGTCGCCGTGATTACCAGCAGCAGCCCAGAGATACAACTCAGCACGATGACAATCATTAGCGCGCGCTTCATCTGCGCAAGGGAAATGGCGCCTTTTTGCATGCCGCGCAACGGACCAATGCGATCCGGTTTATCGCTGCCTTTGACCGCATCGCCGTAATCATTGGCGAGGTTGGAGAGGATTTGCAGCAATCCGGCGGTGATGAGTGCGAGCACCGCCACCAGCGGATCAAAATAGCCCTGCCACCAGGCCAGCACTGTGCCAACGACAATCGCGGCGAAAGCCAGCGGTAATGTTTTCGGTCGCAGGCTTTCCAGCCAGGCCTGGGTGAGGCTAAGAGATTGCGTTTCGTTCATAAGGTCAGCCAACAAAAATGGGGGCAAAAGCCCCCATCGAGTGTGATGAAAACGTTGTGGCCGGGATTATAAGATAAAACGGCTCAGATCTTCATCTGCCACTAAAGCATCAAGGTGCTTACTCACATAGTCTGCATCAATGGTGATCGTCTCGCCGCCCAGATCGCTGGCGTCATAGGAGATATCTTCCATCAGACGTTCCAGCACCGTATGCAAACGACGCGCACCGATGTTTTCGGTGGTTTCGTTCACCTGCCATGCGGCCTGAGCAATACGTTTGATGCCGTCTTCGGTGAAATCAATGTTTACGCCTTCGGTCGCCATCAGCGCTTTGTACTGTACGGTGACAGACGCGTTTGGCTCGGTCAGGATGCGTTCGAAATCTTCCGTGGTTAACGCTTTCAGCTCAACGCGGATTGGCAAACGGCCTTGCAGTTCCGGGATCAGATCCGACGGGCTGGCAATCTGGAACGCGCCAGAGGCAATAAACAGAATGTGGTCGGTTTTCACCATGCCGTGTTTGGTCGATACGGTGCAGCCTTCCACCAACGGCAGCAGATCGCGCTGCACACCTTCGCGGGAAACATCCGGGCCCGAAGTGTTACCGCGTTTACAGATTTTGTCGATCTCATCGATAAACACGATCCCGTGCTGCTCAACGGCTTCGATAGCGTCCTGTTTCAGCTCTTCCGGGTTCACCAGTTTCGCCGCTTCTTCTTCAATCAGCAGCTTCATCGCGTCTTTGATTTTCAGCTTACGCGGTTTCTGCTTCTGGCCACCCAGGTTCTGGAACATGGACTGGAGCTGATTGGTCATCTCCTCCATGCCCGGAGGCGCCATAATTTCTACGCCCATCGGTGCGGCAGCGAGATCGATTTCAATCTCTTTGTCGTCGAGCTGGCCTTCGCGCAGTTTTTTGCGGAAAGACTGGCGCGCAGCGGATGGTTCAGCGGCTTGTTCCGGCTGGCCCCAGTTGTTTTTCGCTGGTGGGATCAGCACGTCGAGAATGCGCTCTTCGGCCATCTCTTCCGCGCGGTAGCGGTTTTTCTCGATCGACTGACTACGCACCATTTTCACTGCCGCATCGGTCAGATCGCGGATGATAGAATCCACTTCTTTCCCAACGTAGCCGACTTCGGTGAACTTGGTCGCTTCAACTTTGATAAATGGCGCGTTGGCCAGTTTTGCCAGGCGGCGGGCGATTTCGGTTTTACCGACGCCGGTTGGGCCAATCATCAGAATGTTTTTCGGCGTGACTTCATGGCGCAGCTCTTCATCAAGCTGCATGCGGCGCCAGCGGTTACGCAGGGCAATCGCCACAGAACGCTTCGCCGCGTCCTGGCCGATAATGTGTTTGTCCAGTTCGCTGACAATTTCGCGTGGGGTCATTTCAGACATGGGAGATCCTTACGCTTTATAGGCTAATTCTTCGATGGTGTGGAAGTGGTTGGTGTAGATGCAGATATCGCCTGCAATCCCCAACGCCTTCTCAGCAATTTCGCGTGCGCCAAGCTCGGTGTTTTCCAGCAACGCGCGGGCAGCGGCCTGGGCGTATGGCCCGCCGGAACCGATGGCGATCAGGTCATTTTCCGGCTGGATCACATCGCCGTTACCGGTGATGATCAGCGACGCGGTTTCGTCGGCAACCGCCAACAGTGCTTCCAGCTTGCGCAGCATGCGATCGGTGCGCCAGTCCTTTGCCAGCTCGACAGCCGCTTTCACCAGATGACCCTGGTGCATTTCCAGTTTGCGTTCGAATAATTCAAACAGAGTGAAGGCATCGGCCGTGCCGCCGGCAAAGCCCGCAATGACTTTGTCGTTATACAGGCGGCGAACTTTTTTCACGTTGCCTTTCATTACGGTGTTGCCCAGTGTGGCCTGGCCATCACCGGCGATAACGACATGGCCGTTACGGCGTACGCTTACGATTGTTGTCACGAGCAGACCCCTTGGTTACAAATGCACAATACAGCGCCCCGCACGGTGTACGGGGCAGAATGCAATTATAAATGGGGGGTGTTTTAGGGGTTTCAACCCCCGGCGGCAAGACGGATGCAGTTTGCGTGACCGGCCATTTTCAGGCGACTGATGGTGGCATCGGCGCTCTCTTTGCCTTTCACCGGGCCCATCACCACGCGATTCCAGCCGTTGTTGCTGGTAATACGCGAGTCGAAACCTTCAAATGCCAGCTGTGCACGCACGGTTTCTGCCTGATCCTGGCCTTTAAACGAACCGCACTGGATAAGCCAGCGGCGATCGTCCTTTTTCTCAGCCGTTTGCGGTTGCGCCTTCGGCGTTTCCACTTCACGTGTTACCGGCGCGGCTTGTTGCGTTTTCGGCTGTGACGCAGCGGTATGCGGCGGCGTTTGCAGCAGATCCTGATACGGTTGCGAGGTGGCCGGTTTTTGCTGCGTTGCGCTTTGCGTCTGGCGCGGCGGTGGCGTGGTTTGCGTAGTACGCGCCTGCTGCTGCACGGGCTGCTCCGTCACGCGCGGTTGCGTGCGCGGCTGCTGTGCTTGTACCGGCTGCGACTGCGTCCACTGCTGTTGCTGCTGTTGCATCTGCACCTGTTGCTGCGCCTGGCGCTGACGTTGCAGCGTTTGCTGGCGCTGCTCCGGCGTCTGTTCGTTCCACGGCACTTCGTTGAGCTGCGTCGGCTGCTGGCGCATGTCGGCCTGCATCTGCGCTAAAAGCTGACGCTGTTCGTCGGTCAATTGCTCCGGTTTTTGCACTTCACCACCGGCCGTCGGCTCGGTTGGCGCTCGTACGCCAGGCTGGCGGCTTTCCAGTTCTTTAATGTAGCGCCAGCGCTCTTCCGGTTTCGGCGGCAGGCCGTTGCCGGTCATTTTCTGGTTTTGCAGTGACTCGGATTCTTCTTTTTTGTGGTGCGTAATAAAGTACAAACCACCGATAAAGGCGACCAGCACGGCGGCCGCAATGGCGACCATAGCTGGAGAGACCGCAGACTTGCTGCGCTGTTTTTTCCTTGAGTTACTCGTCTTTCGCCGCGCAGGAGCCGACTGGCTGCGGCGTACATAATCTCGTTGTGCCACTATCGTTTCGCTGTATTTATTTCGTTTATCAGCCCGCCATGTTACTTAAGCGACGGGGTTTTGACCAGAAGAGGGCGTCTGAAAGGCCGCGCCTTTACTTCAGCGCCCGGGTGCTGCCGCGCAGGATTAATTCACACTCCAGCAAGCGCGAACCGCTGCTTACGTTATGCCCCTGCAACTGCTCCAGCAGCAATAACATGGCTTCGCGACCAATCTGATAACGCGGTTGCGAAACGGTGGTCAACGGCGGGTCGCTGAATTCAGCCAGGGAAATGTTATCAAAGCCAATGATCGATAAGTCGTCCGGTACTTTCAAACCCCGGCGTTTAGCTTGCGACAGGGCGCCAAGCGCCATCACATCGCTGTGACAGAACACTGCCGTTGGCGGCTTCGGTAGCATCAATAACTGATCCAACGCCCGCGCGCCCGCCTCAAAAGTGAAATCGCCGCGCGTGATGTAATGCGGATCAACGGTCACGCCAGAGCGGCGCAGCGCCTGAACATAGCCCTGCAAGCGGTAATGGCACAGCGGCATCTCTTCCGGACCGGCGATACAACCGATTCGCTGGTGACCCTGTTCCTGCAAATAGTTAACGGCATTAAAGGCGGCGGTCAGGTTATCAATATGCACCGTCGGCAACTCCAGCTCCGGCGCGAATTCGTTAGCCATCACCATTGGCGGCAAATTGCGTTGCTCTTCAATGCTGGCGTCAAACGGCAAACGCGAGCCGAGCAGCAGCATGCCGTCGATTTGCTTGGTGATAATCAGGTCGATAAAGGTTTTTTCCTGCTGATTTTGATGGGCGCAGTCGCCAATCAGCACCAGATAGCCGTGTTCCGCGGCGGTCACTTCAATGCCGCGAATAATCTCGCTGAAAAAGGGATCGCAAATATCCGGCACAATCACCAGCAGTGTGCGTGATTCATTGCGTTTGACGTTGCGTCCCATCGATTGAGGCAAATAACCCACTTCCATTGCCGCTTGTTCCACCCGATTGCGGGTAGCCTGCGACACTTTTTCCGGGTTCATTAATGCACGTGACACAGTTGCCGTCGAAACCTTTGCTTTCATGGCAACATCTTTCATGGTCGCTGCCGCAACCTGATTTTTGGGTTTCACCTTGTTCTCCTCGCATGCACGGCGCAGGCGTTGTCACATTTTTATCAGATAGTTAAGCGCACCGGTTACAGAATTTTCATGAAAAGTGTGATGAAAGTTGAATTTTATACGCTGGCTCGCAGCCTTAACTTTCAATCGGGTCGACATCCAGCACCCATTTCACCCGCCGAGCGTCCGGCAGGGTGTTAATCAGGGCCAGCGCGCCGGTGACGATATGCTGCAGGCGAATACGGGAAGGGTGTTGTAGCAGCAACTGCCAGCGGTAACGCCCGGCGCGTTTGGCCGCCAGCGCCGGAACCGGGCCCAGGATCCAGAGCTGGTTGTCCGCCAGTGGGCTGGCTTGCAGCAGATTTTTAAGCTGTTGCAGAAACAGCGGCGCGTGCTGGTTGTTCTGATCTTCCGCGCGGATCAGCACATGGCTGGTCCACGGCGGCAATTGCATGGTTTGCCGCTCCGCCAGCGCCTGTTCCGCGAAGGTGTCATAGCCTTTATGCAGTAGCGTTTGCAGAAGCGGATGTTCCGGGTGGTGCGTTTGCAGTACCACTTCGCCCTGTTTGCCTGCGCGCCCGGCACGGCCGGAAACCTGGGTATAAAGCTGGGCGAAACGCTCGGCAGCGCGGAAATCTGCCGAAAATAACGCGCCGTCGACATCCAGCAGCGCAACCAGCGTAACATCCGGGAAGTGGTGGCCTTTTGCCAGCATTTGCGTGCCAATCAGAATGCGCGCGCCGCCGCGATGGACTTCGGCAAGATGCTGCTCCAGCGCGCCTTTGCGGCTGGTGGTATCGCGGTCAATGCGTGATAGCGGCACACCGGGAAACATCGGCGTTAACGCGTGTTCCAGCTGTTCAGTGCCAAGGCCAACAGGCAATAAATGTGTAGAACCGCAGGACGGACACTGGCGTGGCACCGGGCGCTGGCTGTCGCAGTGGTGACAGCGCAAATGCTGCTGCGCCTGGTGGAAGGTGTAATAGTGGTCGCAGCGCGGGCATTCCGCTATCCAGCCGCAGTCATGACACAGCAATGCAGGCGAAAAACCACGGCGGTTAAGGAACAAAATAACCTGATTTCCCGCCTGTAAATGCTGGCGCATACGGTTGATGAGCGCCGGCGCCAGGCCGGCCTGTAACGGCTGGCCTTTCAGATCCAGCACATGCTGCATCGCGGGTCGCGCGTGGCCTGCCCGGCGGGTCAGGCGCAGCAGATTGTATTTGCGTGACCGCACGTTGTGCAGGGTTTCCAGCGCAGGTGTTGCCGAGCCAAGAATGATCGGGATCTGCTCACTGTGAGCGCGGTAAACCGCCAGATCGCGGGCGTGATAACGCCAGCCTTCCTGCTGTTTATAGGAGCTGTCATGCTCTTCGTCGATGACGATCACGCCAAGGTTCTTAAACGGGGTAAACAGCGATGAGCGCGTGCCGATCACAATCGCCGCTTCACCGCTCTTTGCTTTTTGCCATGTGATCAGGCGTTCGCTGTCGTTCAGCCCGGAGTGCAGCACTTCAACTGGCGCGTTAAAGCGCTCGCGAAAACGGGCGATAGTTTGCGGTGTCAGACCAATTTCCGGCACCATCACCAGCGCCTGCTTTCCCTGCGCCAGCACGTTTTCCAGCACGCTTAAATAGACTTCTGTTTTACCGGAACCGGTCACGCCCGCCAGTAACCAGGCGGAAAAGCGATCCGCTGCGCTGTGAATAGCGCCAACGGCGGTGGCTTGCTCTGTGTTCAGGCGCAGTCGGTCGCCGCTTACGGAAAATGTCGTGCGCCAGTCATTAAAGGCTGGTGTTTCGCTGTTCATCTCCGCCAGCCCTTTGGCGCGCAGCGCTTGCAGGGTAACGCTTTTCAGATCCAGCGCTGCCAGTTGATGCTGCCAGATTTTGCCTTTTCGCAGCGCCGAGAGCGCCTGTTGTTGTTTGGCTGATTTGACGCGGTTGATGTCCATCGCCTGGCCCTGCTCGGTCGCGAACCAGTAGCCCTGGAACTCCGCGCTGGCGGGCTTAGTCTGGCGCAGCAGAACGGGAAGGGCGTTAAACAACACATCCCCGATCGGATGGTGGTAATAATCCGCAGCCCACAGCAATAACCGCCAGACCGCCGGAGAAAAAACCGGTTCGCTGTCGAGCACCTCTTCCACGCTCTTGAGATCGGCCAGTGGCAGTTCGCTTTCGTCGCCCACTGACAGCACAATGCCGACGCGGTGCTGGTTACCAAACGGCACACGCACGCGACAACCCGCGCGCGCGGACATCTCATCCGGCAACAGGTAATCGAACGTGCGGGGCAACGGTACAGATAGCGCAACGCGGGCGACGGGCATCTCATCATCCTGACTTGAAAACTGGCGGGATAGTATACACATTGTTGCTACCGGCGAGCGGATCAGTTTGCATGTGCTGGCTAATTTCTGTATGATTCGCCGCCTTTGATGCGTTTTGAACGTGCCAAAGATACACTTACATATTAACTCGCGTGGTGTCTGGCGTTAGGGCTGGAAGAGCGACGCGGCCTTAAACTGAGGTTTCCCATGAAAAAAGGTATTCACCCGAATTATGTAGCGATTACTGCAACCTGTTCTTGCGGTAACGTGATCAAAACCCACTCCACCGTGGGTCACGACCTGAACCTGGACGTATGCGGCAAATGCCACCCGTTCTTTACTGGTAAACAACGTGTTGTTGATACCGGTGGTCGTGTTGAGCGTTTCAACAAACGCTTCAGCATCCCGGGCAGCAAATAAGTTGCCAAAGAAAAAAGCGCCGAAAGGCGCTTTTTTTGTCTCTGCGTTTTGCCGAAGGGGCGCTTTTTTGTGATAAAAGTCACAAAAATATTGCTCTGCTTAAAAAGTGAGCATATGCTTTTCGCCATCCATTCCTGTGACATTGGGCGGAAAAATGAGCGATTTGCTGACGGCTGTGAAAAACGTATTTATGTCTTACCTGCTCTCGCTGGCGGAAGTGCACCCGGAAGTGACGCGCTTCTGAGTGAGCCGATAAGATAAACAGATTGAAACAAAAAGGGCGGAAGATATCTTCCGCCCTTTTTTATTGCGATCAGTATTCCCACGTATCCGGGTCGATCCCCAGTTCACGCATAATCACTTTCGCCTCTTCCGGGATTTCGTCGCTGCGCTCTTTACGCAGGTCTTCATCGTTCGGCAGGGGTTGACCGGTAAACGCATGCAAAAACGCTTCACACAACAGCTCGCTGTTGGTGGCGTGACGCAAGTTGTTCACCTGACGACGGGTACGTTCATCGGTGAGGATTTTTAACACCTTAAGAGGAATGGAAACCGTAATTTTTTTTACTTGCTCACTCTTCTTGCCGTGCTCAGCGTATGGGCTGATATATTCGCCGCTCCATTCAGCCATGAGATACCTTTAATCCTCTCAGTCATTAGTCTAAACCCGGACACCGCCGGGCCGTAATTCCGCGTAGTTTACCGTAGAGTCAACATGGTGACACGGTGTATCGCTCAGCTACCGGTACTAAAGCGTATAATTTTAACGGCTATTGTACTTTTGCTCAATCTATACGCAAAGAAGTTTAGATGTCCAGATGTATTGACGTCTATTGTCGCAATGTTTACTCTGTCGTGAGACTTTTCATCCATTAAGCCAGGAAGCCTTCACCATGACGCGTAAACAGGCCACCATCGCAGTGCGTAGCGGATTGAACGATGACGAGCAGTACGGTTGCGTTGTCCCGCCTATTCATCTCTCCAGTACTTATAATTTCACCGGCTTTAACGAACCCCGTGCGCATGACTATTCGCGTCGCGGCAACCCAACGCGTGATGTGGTTCAGCGTGCGCTGGCAGAACTGGAAGGTGGCGCGGGCGCGGTATTGACCAATACCGGCATGTCGGCAATTCATCTGGTGACGACCGTCTTTCTCAAACCAGGCGATCTGCTGGTTGCGCCGCACGACTGCTATGGCGGTAGCTATCGCCTGTTCGATAGTCTGGCGAAACGCGGTTGCTACCGGGTGAAATTTGTTGATCAGGGCGATGAGCAGGCATTGAAAGCGGCGCTGGCGGAACAACCGAAGCTGGTGCTGGTCGAAAGCCCAAGCAACCCGCTGTTGCGCGTTGTGGATATCGCGAAAATCTGCCAGCTTGCGCGTGAAGCTGGCGCAATCAGCGTGGTGGATAACACGTTCCTGAGCCCGGCCCTGCAAAACCCGCTGGCGCTGGGCGCGGATTTGGTGCTGCACTCCTGCACCAAATATCTCAACGGCCATTCCGATGTGGTGGCGGGCGTGGTGATTGCGAAAGATGAGGCGACTGTCACCGAACTGGCATGGTGGGCGAATAACATTGGCGTCACCGGCAGCGCCTTCGACAGCTATCTGCTGTTGCGCGGTCTGCGTACGTTGTCGCCGCGCATGGAAGTGGCGCAGCGTAATGCTCAGGCGATCGTCGATTTCCTGCAAAAACAGCCGTTGGTGAAAAAACTGTACCACCCGTCTCTGCCGGATAATCAGGGGCACGAGATTGCTGCGCGTCAACAAAAAGGCTTTGGCGCGATGTTAAGTTTTGAGCTGGATGGCGACGAACAAACGCTGCGTCGTTTCTTAAGTGGTCTATCGTTGTTTACGCTGGCGGAATCATTAGGCGGGGTTGAAAGTTTAATCTCCCACGCCGCGACAATGACCCACGCAGGCATGGCGCCGGAAGCGCGCGCCGCAGCGGGAATTTCTGAGACGCTATTGCGTATCTCAACCGGTATTGAAGACAGTGAAGATCTAATTGCCGATCTGGAAAATGGCTTCCGGGTCGCAGCTGAGGGGTAAACATGAGTGTGATTGCGCAGGCAGGGACGAAGGCTCGTCAGCTGCACAAATTTGGTGGGAGTAGTCTGGCGGATGTGAAATGTTACCTGCGTGTCGCAGGGATCATGGCGGAGTATTCACAACCGGGCGACATGATGGTTGTCTCGGCCGCAGGCAGCACCACCAACCAGCTGATCAACTGGCTGAAATTGAGCCAGACTGACAGGCTTTCTGCGCATCAGGTTCAACAATCGCTGCGTCGTTATCAGAGTGATTTAATCAGTGGGCTGTTGCCCGCCGCTATCGCCGACGGTCTGACCAGCGAGTTTATTCACGATCTTGAACACCTGGCGGTGCTGCTGGATGGTGGCATCACCGACGCGGTTTACGCCGAAGTAGTTGGCCATGGTGAAATCTGGTCGGCGCGTTTAATGGCCGCCGTGCTGAACCAGCAAGGTCTGGATGCCGCCTGGCTGGATGCCCGCGATTTCCTGCGTGCCGAACGCGCGGCACAGCCGCAGGTAAATGAAGGTGCGTCTTATCCGCTGCTGCAACAACAGCTGGCGCAGTATCCGGGCAAACGTATTGTGGTGACGGGCTTTATCAGCCGCAACGAAGCCGGTGAAACCGTGCTGTTGGGACGTAACGGTTCGGACTACTCGGCCACGCAAATTGGCGCGCTGGGCGATGTTACCCGCGTAACCATCTGGAGTGACGTGGCCGGTGTTTACAGCGCGGACCCGCGTAAGGTGAAAGATGCCTGCCTGTTACCGCTGCTGCGCCTTGATGAAGCCAGCGAGCTGGCACGTCTGGCGGCACCGGTGCTGCATGCGCGCACGCTACAACCGGTCTCCGGCAGCAATATCGATCTGCAATTGCGCTGTAGTTACCACCCGGAACAGGGGTCGACACGCATTGAACGCGTGCTGGCTTCCGGCACCGGGGCGCGGATTGTCACCAGCCATGATGATGTCTGCCTGATTGAGTTTGTTGTACCGTCCGGGCAGGACTTCAAACTGGCGCACAAAGAGATTGACCTGATCCTTAAACGTGCGCAGGTACGCCCGCTGGCGGTTGGCGCACATGCTGACCGCAACCTGCTGCAGCTTTGCTACACCTCAGAAGTGGTCGATAGCGTCTTTAAACTGCTTGATGAAGCCGGTTTGCCGGGCGAATTGCGTTTGCGTCAGGGGTTGGCGCTGGTAGCGATGGTTGGTGCGGGTGTTTGTCGCAATCCGTTGCACAGCCACCGTTTCTGGCAGCAGCTTAAAGGCCAGCCAGTGGAGTTTATCTGGCAATCTGACGAAGGTATTAGCCTGGTCGCCGTGCTGCGCGTTGGCCCAACGGAAAGCCTGATTCAGGGGCTGCACCAGTCGCTGTTCCGCGCGGAGAAACGCATAGGTCTGGTGCTGTTTGGTAAAGGCAATATTGGTTCCCGCTGGCTGGAGCTGTTCTCGCGCGAGCAGAGCGCGTTGTCGGCGCGTACCGGTTTTGAATTTGTGCTGGCGGGCGTGGTGGATAGCCGCCGCAGTTTGCTGAGCTATGAAGGGCTGGATGCCAGCCGTGCGCTGGCGTTCTTTAATGATGAAGCGGTAGAGCAGGATGAAGAGTCGCTGTTTTTGTGGATGCGCGCCCATCCGTACGACGATCTGGTGGTGCTGGATGTCACCGCAAGCTCGCAGCTGGCGGAGCAGTATCTGGATTTCGCCAGCCACGGCTTCCATGTGATCAGCGCCAACAAACTGGCCGGAGCCAGCACAACCGATACCTATCGTCAGATCCACGATGCGTTCGAAAAAACCGGTCGCCGCTGGTTGTATAACGCCACTGTTGGCGCCGGTCTGCCGGTGAATCATACCGTGCGCGACCTGCGTGAAAGCGGTGATTCGATTCTGGCGATCAGCGGAATTTTCTCCGGTACGCTCTCCTGGCTGTTCCTTCAATTCGACGGCACCGTGCCGTTTACCGATTTAGTGGATCAGGCTTGGCAGCAAGGGTTGACCGAGCCGGATCCGCGCGTTGACCTTTCCGGCAAAGATGTGATGCGCAAGCTGGTCATCCTCGCCCGCGAGGCGGGTTACGATATCGAACCAGACCAGGTGCGCGTAGAGTCTTTAGTGCCTGCGGGTTGCGAAGAGGGATCGGTCGATCACTTCTTTGAAAATGGCGATGAGCTGAATGAACAGATGGTGCAGCGCCTGGAAGCCGCCCGTGAAATGGGGCTGGTGCTGCGTTATGTGGCGCGTTTTGATGCCAACGGTAAAGCGCGCGTCGGCGTCGAGGCCGTTCGGCCGGAACACCCGCTGGCGGCGGTTTTACCGGGGGATAATGTTTTTGCCATTGAAAGTCGCTGGTACCGCGATAACCCGCTGGTGATCCGTGGGCCGGGCGCGGGGCGCGATGTGACCGCTGGCGCTATCCAGTCGGATATCAATCGCCTCGCACAGTTACTGTAATTCCTTTCTTTTATCCTCTCCCGGGACAGGGAGAGGATGCTGTGCGGCATCATGAACTTTTTTCATCTTCGCTGAACATTCCTCACACAGAATAGTGATTTTCCTGTTGACGCCCCGATCGTTTTCCGTCATTTTTACATCTGGACGTCTAAACGTATAGAAGTTCACAAAACAACAGACAATGACACGCGATTGATGAGGTAAGGTATGAGCTTTTTTCACGCCAACCAGCGGGAAGCCCTGAATCAGAGCCTGGCGGAAGTTCACGGCCAGATTAATGTTTCCTTTGAATTTTTCCCGCCGCGCACCAGTGAAATGGAACAGACCTTATGGCACTCCATCGATCGTTTAAGCAGCCTGAAGCCGAAATTTGTTTCGGTAACTTACGGTGCAAATTCGGGTGAGCGCGATCGCACACACAGTATCATTAAAGGCATCAAAGATCGCACCGGGCTGGAAGCGGTGCCGCATTTGACCTGCATCGATGCCACACGTGACGAGTTGCGCACTATCGCGCAGGATTACTGGAACAACGGCATCCGCCACATTGTGGCGCTGCGCGGTGATTTACCCCCGGGCGGCGGTAAGCCGGATATGTACGCCGCCGATCTGGTGACGTTGTTAAAAGAGGTCGCCGATTTTGATATCTCCGTCGCCGCTTACCCGGAAGTTCATCCGGAAGCGAAAAGCGCACAGGCCGATCTGCTGAACCTGAAACGTAAAGTGGATGCGGGCGCGAGCCGCGCGATTACGCAGTTCTTCTTCGATGTGGAAAGCTATCTGCGCTTTCGCGATCGCTGTGCAGCAACCGGTATTGATGTTGAGATCGTGCCGGGCATCCTGCCGGTCTCCAACTTTAAGCAGGCGAAAAAATTCGCCGATATGACCAATGTGCGTATCCCGGCGTGGATGTCGCAGATGTTCGACGGCCTGGATGACGACGCGGAAACCCGCAAGCTGGTGGGCGCGAATATCGCCATGGATATGGTGAAAATTTTAAGCCGCGAAGGGGTGAAAGATTTCCACTTCTATACACTGAACCGCGCCGAAATGAGTTACGCCATTTGCCACACGCTGGGCGTTCGCCCGGCAGTGTAAGAGAGGGCACCATTTGGGAAACGGCAGGTTTTGCACGTTAAGTTTTTGTATTGACTTGCTGTAAAGGTCATTATTTCCCTGTAGCCAGTTTTTATTGTTTCGCCAGATACTGTCTCCTGTCAGGTTGGTATGTTCATGGCCTGACGGAGATAAGTGTGACAATAATTCTTCATTGAGATGCAGATTACTCCCTTTCCGCGGGTTAATGGCGATACGGTATTGCGCCATGGGATGGCGGTGGTAAAAAGCGTAAGTCCACTGGCGCGGTAACTCTGGTTTCCCGTACCACGATCTCTTATTTTGCCGGGACGATGCATTAAGACGGCTCCGGCAAAGGTATTAAGGGCTTCTTTCCTTAAATTCAGGCGTAAAGCTTGGTGTGTCCATACACTCTTCCTACGCTTAAACTATAAGGCAGAATCGTCTACCGGGAGGCAGCCCACTTGCGGCTACACAGAAAGGACAGTTTGGGCGGCCCGTCTCGTACAAGACCGTTACCTGGTTAAGCGGCTTTAGCTTTCTTTAAAACCGCCCTGCAAGGCGGTTTTGTCGTTTACAAGGCAAAAGACCAGGCCAATCCAATATGATCTTACTTTGATTCAGGTCCAATACCTGTTCCTGTAGGTTTAATTGATTTGGAGTGAATCCATCCACTAACGGGTTCACCATCTTTTTTTAAAAAAATAACAGATGAAAAACCTTTATACTCTGCATACTGAGTAATTTGATCCCCGTTAATAATAAACAAACCTTTCATCTTACATGTTTCATCAGGGGCGCTATAAAAATAAACTCTATTAGTATCTGCTACCACATACCCTGAGTCTGATGACGGGGTTAAATCTTGATATTGCTCAGCAATCGCATTAATTTCATTGCATCCTCCCCAGGATAGAAAAGAAGAAAGCAGGAGGCTCAATCCAAAGATAAATTTCATAGTCACTTTTCTCTCTTCATTATTGTTATTAATTTATCAGCATAGTGAGGGTCTGTCGCATATCCTGCATGTTGTAATCCTCTGGCCCAATCGCAAGGATCTGTATAATCGAACAAGAAATGATATCTTTTGTTTTTGACAAAGAAATCAGATCGACCTGAGATATTTTTCTCATAGGAATTATATTTCATAAATTTATCAACAATCGGTGTCTTAATACCGTTCACAAACTCATGCGGATTAACCAACATAAAATTTGGTTCTCCGTGAGCCAAGCCGCCAGTTTTCGGTATCGTATTTTGCTGGAATTCCGTCATCGACAAAAAACCTACGAGACGCGGTTTTTTTCCCCCAGTCCTGGCACGAAAGTATGATGAAACCGATCGGGAAAGGCTGGCGTGGATATATAGCCTGGAACGACACTCTGTTATTCGGGCTGGCTCCTGGCGGAAAAGTAAGATCTGGATTAAACAGTGGTAGTGGCGACAATATTCCAGTTATGCCAAACCGGATTAACACATTTTTTGGCAATAAACTGGAGGCCTGCTAGGGGATAACAAATCATTCTCAGGGATACAGCTATACCAAAGAAATTCAAAATATTATCAAAGGGAAAGCATTCCCCTACGGAAAATAGTGACGGGTTCGTCCTGCAAAATAAAAGAACCTTCAGAGATCTTTCTTTTGTTGAACGCAATTTTTCATCTGAGAAACCCGGTGGCTTTTGCACTGAAAGTGTGAATGGTTGGAATTTAGCCTACTATCTTCCGTTTACCAAACGGTGCCAGCAAAAACGGGACAGAAAAGCCGGATAACAATCCGGCTTTTTTAGGTAAGCGCTATTCCCACTCTTCAAGAAAACGCTGCCCGTACTGATCGGCGACCAGTAGCGCGGCATAGACCTGATCCGGTGTCGCACCGCCCGGCATATTGTGAATGGTTTCCCCTTGTGCACAGGCAGCCTGCGCCACGATGCGCATTTTCTCTGGAATGTCAGTTTTAATCCCCAGTTGCGCCAGCGTAATTGGCAAACCCACGGTATGACACAGGGCGGCGACGGTTTCGATCTCTTCCAGCGGCGCGTTCTCCAGTACCAGTTGAGTTAAGGTGCCAAACGCCACTTTTTCGCCATGGTAGTAATGATGCGCTTCCGGAATTGCCGTGATGCCGTTATGAATGGCGTGTGCTGCCGCCAGCCCGCCACTCTCAAAACCGACACCGCTGAGATAGGTATTGGCTTCCACCACGCGCTCCAGCGCAGGCGTCACCACATGCTGTTCGGCGGCGAACATCGCTTTTTCACCCTCTTCAAGCAGCGTGTTGTAACACAGCTCCGCCAGCGCGAGGGCGGATTGTGTACATTGACCGCCCGCCATGGTTTTTGCGCCGCTGCGTGAACAAGCACGCGCTTCAAACCAGGTCGAGAGTGCATCACCAATCCCGGCTGCCAGCAAACGCGCAGGGGCTCCGGCGACAATTTTGGTGTCGACAATCACCCGATCCGGGTTGTTGGGCAGCAGCAAATAACGGTCGAACTCGCCACTGTCGGTGTAGATAACCGACAGCGCGCTACAGGGCGCATCGGTCGATGCGATAGTGGGGGCAATCGCCACCGGCACGTGCATGAAATGCGCCAGTGCTTTGGCAGTATCCAGTGTTTTACCGCCGCCGATGCCGAGTACCGCGCCGCAGCGGGCGCTTTCTGCCACACCGCGCAGCCGGTCAATTTCGTTTTGTGAACATTCGCCGCCGAACGGCGCGATTTCGCAGGCCAGCCCGGCATCCACCAGGCTTTTTTGCAGCGTTTCCTGCGCAAAACCGAGAACAAATTTGTCACCGACCACCAGCCAGCGATCGGCCAGCGGTTTGAGATAGTCACCGAGGCGGGTGATAACGTCTGCACCCTGGATATACTTGCCCGGCGACTGAATGATGCGGTCCATATACTACCTCCTTACAGGTTGAGGTTGCCAAAAGCTGTTTTCCAGTCCTGTTCAAACTTCTCAATGGCTGACTCTACTGCGGGTGTATTGAGCATTTGTTGCGCTACATCTAATGGGAGCGTGATCGCTTCGCATCCGACCAACAAACACTCCAGTGCCTGGCGCGGCGTTTTAAAACTCGCGGCTAGCACTTTGCTCTCTGGCGCATGGAGTTTCAGCAGGGTTTGCAGCTCCTGCACCATGCGGATCCCGTCTCCGCCCTGTGCATCGACGCGGTTAACATACGGGGCGACATATTTTGCGCCCGCCAGCGCGGCAAGCAGCCCCTGCGCGGCGCTGTAAACTGCTGTACCCAGCGTGACAATGCCCTCTTTTTTCAATTGCTTGATGGCGGCCAGGCCTTCAGCAGTGACCGGAATTTTGACCACAATATCCGGCACGGCGTTATTGAGGCGTTTCGCCTCCGCCACCATGCCATCCGCTTCGCGGCTCATCACCTGGGCAAACAGCGTTCCTTGTGGGCCAATAACGCGCTGCAGGCGTGGCAATACGTCCCAGAGGGAGTCTTTACCGGCGGCGATAATGCTCGGATTGGTGGTTACACCCGCCAGCGGGTAAATCCGCGCCAGGCGCTCCACTTCCGCTACGTTTGCGGTGTCGAGATACAGTTCCATCATGCTTCCTCATATAACGTTTCTGCACACAGCATAAGAGCGCGGGTTGTGTGCTCGCCATATAACAAATCTGCCAAACACTGGACAAATGTGATCGAGAGAGCAAAGTGCGAGCTGGCTCACAAGTTGCGTGATGGCGGATGAAAAGGGGTGTTGTAGCGTGATCTTGAAACAAAAGTGGTTTTTTTAACGTACAAAAATCCAGTGCTGGCGTTATTCGTCCAGCGGGGACTTTTCGCTGAGATGGCTGTGATACTGCTGGCGGTATTCCGAGGGGGAGCGTTCCGTGTTTTTACGAAACAGGCGGCAGAAGTAATTACTGTCAACAAACCCGCAGCTGTGCGCCACTTCTTTCACTTTTAAATCGTACCTTTTGAGCAGCGTTTTAGCGTGCTCCAGCCGGGTATGAGTCAGATATTCGTTGAAGCCAACAGAACCGGTTTTCTGAAACAGATGCGACAGGTAATTGGGTGAGATATAAAACGCCTGCGCCACCGATTCACGCGTGAGCGGCAAAGCGTAATTTTCGTCGATATAGTCGCGAACAGCTTCGAACAGCGCCTGACTGCGCGATGCGGTTTGGATCTGGCTACCAAGCAAGTCATGACAGTGGCTGAGCAGGCTGGTGACGATCAGACGTGCGGTTTGCTGTTCGTGCGGCTGCATCTGCATTTCATGCAGCGTTTGCAGCAAGAAAGAGCCGACGCGTGGACCGCGACGCGCAACATGTTGTTTCGCCAGGTTTTGCAGCATGGCGCCATCCCACTGCGTGACGTTAAAACTGAGCTGTTGCTTGCCAAACAGCACGCTTAATGTGGTGGCCGGTAGCTGCCATTGTGGATGATTCCAGCTACCTGCGGGAACATACAGCACGTCGTGCTGCGACATCCGCGCGGTTTCGCCGTTGATCCCCGTATCGGTCATAGTTCCTTCCAGCACAATTTCCAGGCGCGGGAAATCCACCTGGCAGGCCTGCGCAGGCGCGGTTCCGGTCACGCCCGCAAAGTATATCTGCCGTAGCGGGGCCGGGCCGTTTATCAGGCGCGAGATAAGATGGCTGACATCGAGACTCATGATGTCCCTTTGGTTGCTGGCGAAGGGACAACCTTAACTGGCAGGATCAAAAAAGGCCACAACCAGTGTGGCCTTTTGCGATGATAGCGAAATTAACCGGTATTACGCATACCCGCCGCCACCCCGGCGATCGTGACCATCAGCGCTTGCTCAACGCGGTGATCCGGCTCTTTGCCTTCTTCTTCCGCAAGGCGCGAGCGGTGCAGCAGCTCGGCCTGCAACACGTTCAGCGGGTCGGTATAGATGTTACGCAACTGGATGGATTCGGCGATCCACGGCAGATCGGCCATTAAGTGCGAGTCGTTGGCGATTGCCAGCACCACTTTGATATCCGCTTCCAGCAGTTTGCGCAGCTCACTACCCAGCGCCCACAGTTCAGGTTTCACCAGACGCTGATCGTAATATTCCGCCAGCCACAGGTCGGCTTTCGAGAACACCATCTCCAGCATGCCCAGACGAGTGGAGAAGAAGGGCCAGTCGCGGCACATGGCTTCCAGCTCGCTCTGTTTGCCGTCTTCCACCACTTTCTGCAACGCCGCGCCCGCGCCCAGCCAGGCTGGCAGCATCAGGCGGTTTTGCGTCCAGGCGAAGATCCACGGGATTGCGCGCAGCGATTCAACACCGCCGGTCGGGCGACGTTTCGCCGGACGAGAGCCCAGCGGCAGTTTACCCAGTTCCTGCTCCGGCGTGGCGGAACGGAAGTACGGTACGAAATCTTTGTTTTCGCGCACATAGCCGCGGTACATATCGCAGGAGATGGTTGAGAGCTCGTCCATAATATGGCGCCACTCGGTTTTCGGCTCCGGCGGCGGCAGCAGGTTGGCTTCCATGATCGCGCTGGTATAGAGCGACAAACTACTGATGGTGACTTCCGGCAGACCGTATTTGAAGCGGATCATTTCGCCCTGTTCGGTAACGCGCAAACCCCCTTTCAGGCTGCCTGGCGGTTGCGAAAGCAGTGCGGCGTGAGCCGGCGCGCCGCCACGACCAATCGAGCCGCCGCGACCGTGGAACAGTGTCAGTTCGATTCCTGCTTTTTCGCAGGTTTTGATTAATGCGTCCTGCGCCTGGTACTGTGCCCAGGAAGCGGCCATCACGCCCGCGTCTTTCGCCGAGTCGGAGTAGCCAATCATCACCATCTGTTTGCCCTGGATAAAGCCGCGATACCAGTCGATATTCAGCAACTGGGTCATCACGTCGTCGGCGTTATTCAGGTCATCAAGGGTTTCAAACAGCGGCGCGACCGGCAGCGCAAAACCGATACCGGCTTCTTTCAGCAGCAGGTGAACTGCCAGCACGTCTGAAGGCGTCTTCGCCATTGAGATCACATACGCGGCGATGGATCCACGCGGCGCTTCGGCGATCACCCGGCAAGTGTCCAGCACTTCGCGGGTCTCTTCGCTTGGCTCCCACTGGCGCGGCAGCAGCGGACGTTTAGAGTTCAGTTCGCGGATCAGGAATGCCTGTTTGTCCGCTTCCGACCAGCTTTCGTAGTCGCCAATACCCAGGTAACGCGTTAATTCGCCCAGCGCTTCCGTATGACGGGTGCTCTCCTGACGAATGTCGATGCGTACCAGCGGCACGCCAAAACTCTTCACGCGGCGTAATGTATCGAGCAGTTCCCCGTTGGCGATAATGCCCATGCCGCAGGCCTGCAACGATTTATAACAGGCGTAGAGCGGTTCCCACAGTTGCTCGTTTTGCACCAGCAGTCCGGCCGGTTTCGGTAATTTCTGGCCTTTCAGGCGTGCTTCCAGCCAGGCCTGGGTGGCCATCAGATCGCCGCGCAGCTTCTTCATCAGATAGCGATACGGTTCACGCGCGCCTTCTGCGCCCGCCAGTTCGCGCAACTCGTCGGTACACTCCACCATCGACAGTTCGGAAATCAGCAACTGAACGTCCTTCAGGAACAGATCGGTTGCTTTCCAGCGGCTGAGCAGCAGGACATGACGGGTGATATCAGCGGTAACGTTCGGGTTGCCGTCACGGTCGCCGCCCATCCACGAGGTAAAACGCACCGGCACAAAGTCCACCGGCAGTTTGTAATTGAGGTTCTCTTCCAGCTGTTCGTTCAGCTCGCGCAGGTAATTTGGCACGCCTTCCCACAGGCTGTTTTCCACCACCGCAAAGCCCCATTTGGCTTCATCTACCGGGCTTGGACGGTTTCTGCGGATTTCATCGGTGTGCCAGGACTGGGCAATCAACTGGCGCAGGCGGCGCATCAGCTGGTGGCGTTCATAATCGGCGATATCGCTGTTATCTAGCTGCTTTAAGCAGTTATTTACTTCCACCATTTTGTGGATCAGCGTACGGCGAGTGATTTCGGTCGGGTGCGCAGTCAGCACCAGCTCCAGCGACAGTGATTCAATCGCTTTAATAATTGTGGCTTCGTTGAGATTGGGTTGGTCTTTCAGCTTTCTGATGGTCTGGGCAATCACTTCCGGGTTGCTGGCCGCTTCGCCTTTCGCCGAAATGCTATGGTATTGCTCGGCGGTGTTAGCAAGGTTCAGGAACTGGCTAAACGCGCGGGCTACCGGCAGCAGTTCGTCATTGGACAGATTCTGCAAAGTGGTGAGCAGTTCCTGACGGCTGGCTTCATTCCCGGCGCGGGAGGATTTGGACAGCTTACGGATTGTTTCTACCCGGTCGAGAATGTTCTCGCCGAGAGCATCCTTAATGGTATCTCCCAGCAGTTTGCCGAGCATACTGACATTACTACGCAAAGCGGAATATTGTTCGTTCATGTTACCCCAGACACCCCATCTCATTTTATTTTGTTATACCTGCCGTTGCGCAGATATAAGACACCGTCTTTTATAAAGCCACGTAAAACCCACCGCGTCAATTGTTGCGAAATCGCTTCAGCAAACGAATAAATGTCGGCAATTTACGAAATTTAATTCGCATCGTGTCCAATAAGTATTGCTTATGGGATCGTGACAATTGTCACGCTTTTTCGCACATAAAAACCCCCTCATACGAGGGGGTAAAAAAGCGAAAATCACTTCAGTGCCAGCAGAAATGATGAACGACCTGGGTGATGAGTTCGCGTGTTGGTTTAATAAAGCGGGTTTCCAGATATTCATCCGGCTGATGCGCCTGGTTAATAGACCCCGGCCCCAGCACCAGCGTCGGGCAAAGTGTCTGAATAAAGGGCGCTTCGGTGCAGTAGTTCACTACCTCGGTTTCGACGCCGAGCAGTTTTTCTACCACTTCCACCAGTTGGTGATCCGGCGGGCATTCGTATCCCGGGATCGGCGGGTGCAGTTCAGAAACGGTTAAACGACCCGGCCAGCGGGAACTTACCGGCTCCAGCGCATCGTTTAACAGCCCATTGAGATCGTTAAGCGTCATGCCCGGTAGCGGACGAATATCCATATGCAGTTCGCAACAGGCGCAGATACGGTTTGCCGCATCACCACCGTGAATATGCCCAAGGTTCAATGTTGGATACGGCACGGTGAACGCGTCGTAGTGATAACGTTCTTTCAGGCTGTCGCGTAGTTGCAGAATATGGCCGATGGCATCGTGCATCAGTTCGATGGCGTTGACGCCGCGCGCCGGATCGCTGGAGTGGCCGGATTGACCAAGAATGCGAATCGCATTGGAGATATGGCCTTTATGTGCACGCACCGGCTGCAAAGAGGTCGGTTCGCCAATGATGGCGCAGTCCGGGCGCAGCTGCGTGTTCTCGGAGAAATAGCGCGCACCGGCCATGCTGGTCTCTTCATCGGCGGTGGCGAGCACATACAGCGGCTTGCTCAGTTTTGTCACATCGACGTCACGCAGCGCATCAAGAATAAAGGCGAAAAAGCCTTTCATGTCGGCGGTGCCCAGACCGTAGAGCTTGTTGTCATGCTCGGTGAGCGTAAACGGGTCGCGCGTCCAGCGCCCATCATCGAACGGCACTGTGTCGGTGTGACCGGTCAGCAACAGGCCGCCCGCGCCGGTTCCGGCACTGGCAAGCATATTGAATTTGTTACGGGTGCCGGGAACCGGCTGCACTTCAACCTTGAAACCGAGATCGCCAAACCATCCAGCCAGCAAATTGATTAAAGACGCATTGCTCTGATCCAGCGCTTCTTCCGTCGCGCTGATCGACGGCGTGGCTATCAGGGCGCGGTAGATCTCGATAAATGGTGGCAAATTCATTTTCATTGTTGACATACCTGAGTTCGTGATAGTATCAATATTCATGCACTAAATGTGAATAAAAATACATTAATGTTGAGCGTAAAGGAACCCATGCGGCGACTTTGCTCAGCGACGCGGGATTGATGCCGAGTCTTTCCCTGGCACACATGACGTAAGAAGGTAAACCGCCCCAATGTTGAACACATTAATTGTGGGTGCCAGCGGTTATGCTGGTGCAGAGCTAGTGACCTATGTAAATCGCCATCCTCATATGAACATAACCGCTTTGACGGTTTCTGCGCAAAGTAATGATGCAGGAAAATGTATCTCTGATTTACATCCGCAGTTGAAAGGCATTGTTGATCTCCCGTTACAACCGATGTCCGATATTGGCGATTTCCTGGAGGGCGTGGATGTTGTCTTCCTCGCCACCGCCCATGAAGTTAGCCACGATCTGGCGCCAACCTGCCTGGCGGCGGGATGCGTGGTGTTCGATCTCTCTGGTGCGTTCCGCGTTAACGATCCCGCGTTTTACGAAAAATTCTACGGCTTCACCCATCAGCATACCGATCTGCTGGCACAGGCGGTGTATGGGCTGGCGGAGTGGAACCATGACAAACTGAAAGAAGCGCAATTAATTGCCGTGCCGGGGTGCTATCCGACGGCGGCGCAGTTGTCGTTAAAACCGCTGATCGACGCCGGGCTGCTGGATTTGAACCAGTGGCCGGTGATCAACGCCACCAGCGGCGTCAGCGGCGCGGGGCGCAAAGCGGCGCTTTCTAACAGTTTCTGCGAAGTGAGCCTGCAACCGTACGGTGTTTTCAACCATCGCCACCATCCGGAAATCGCTACTCACCTTGGCGCGAGTGTGATCTTCACCCCGCACCTGGCGAGCTTCCCGCGTGGGATCCTTGAAACCATCACCTGCCGTTTGCAACCGGGCATTACCCACGCACAGGTGGCGGATGTGTTCAAACAAGCGTATGGCGATAAACCACTGGTGCGTCTGTATGACAAAGGCGTTCCGGCGTTGAAAAACGTGGTTGGCCTGCCGTTCTGCGATATCGGTTTTGCGGTACAAGATGAGCACCTGATTGTCGTCGCCACGGAAGATAACCTGTTGAAAGGCGCGGCGGCGCAGGCAGTGCAGTGCGCGAATATTCGTTTTGGCTATGCTGAAACTCAGTCACTTATTTAAATTGAACAGGCGTGATCGTGATGATGAATCCATTAATTATTAAGCTCGGTGGCGTACTGCTGGATAGCGAGGAAGCGCTGGAGCGTTTGTTTACGGCACTGGTGCACTATCGTGAATCTCATCAGCGCCCGTTAGTGATTGTCCACGGCGGCGGCTGCGTGGTGGATGAGCTGATGAAACAGCTTAACCTGCCGGTTAAAAAGAAAAATGGCCTGCGCGTAACCCCGGCGGATCAGATTGACATCATCACCGGTGCGCTGGCCGGTACGGCCAACAAAACCCTGCTGGCGTGGGCGAAGAAACACCATATCGCCTCTGTCGGCCTGTTCCTCGGTGATGGCGACAGCGTGAAAGTAACGCAACTGGATGAAGAACTGGGGCATGTCGGCCTGGCACAACCGGGTTCACCGAAACTGATCAATGCGCTGCTTGATGGCGGCTTTTTGCCGGTGATCAGCTCCATCGGCGTCACCGATGAAGGTGAGCTGATGAACGTCAACGCCGACCAGGCAGCAACCGCACTGGCTGCAACATTGGGCGCAGATCTGATTCTGCTCTCTGATGTAAGCGGTATTCTGGATGGCAAAGGCCAGCGTATTGCCGAGATGACAGCGGCGAAAGCGGAGCAACTGATTGCCCAGGGCATCATTACCGATGGCATGATCGTAAAAGTAAACGCGGCGCTGGACGCGGCGCGCACGCTGGGTCGCCCGGTGGATATCGCCTCCTGGCGTCATGCCGAGCAGCTACCCGCGCTGTTTAACGGCACGCCGATCGGCACCCGTATTCTGGCGTAACGACACAACAATTTATGTAGGCCGGGCAGGCGCTGCGCCGTCCGGCAAAACGGATAAAGAGAAGGAAGCAAACTATGGCACTTTGGGGCGGGCGTTTTACTCAGGCAGCGGATCAACGGTTCAAACAGTTCAACGACTCTTTGCGCTTTGACTATCGCCTGGCGGAGCAGGATATCGTTGGCTCTGTGGCCTGGTCTAAAGCGCTGGTGACCGTTGGCGTGCTGACTGCGGCTGAGCAGCAGCAACTGGAAGAAGCGTTGAATAATCTGCTGGAAGAGGTGCGCGCTAATCCGCAGCAGATCCTGCAAAGCGACGCGGAAGATATTCACAGTTGGGTGGAAGGCAAGTTGATCGATAAAGTGGGTCAACTGGGCAAAAAACTGCATACCGGGCGCAGCCGTAATGACCAGGTAGCGACCGATCTGAAACTGTGGTGTAAAGACACCATCAGTGAATTGCTGCTGGCGAATCGCCAGTTGCAGAGCGCGCTGGTGGTGACGGCGGAAAATAACCAGGACGCAGTCATGCCTGGTTATACTCACCTGCAACGCGCGCAGCCGGTGACGTTCGCGCACTGGTCGCTGGCCTATGTTGAGATGCTGGCGCGTGATGAAAGCCGCTTGCAGGATACGCTAAAACGCCTGGATGTCAGCCCGCTGGGCAGCGGCGCGCTGGCGGGAACGGCTTATGAAATCGACCGTGAGCAGTTAGCGGACTGGCTGGGTTTTGCCTCGGCAACCCGCAACAGCCTGGACAGCGTATCCGACCGCGACCACGTGCTGGAACTGCTCTCTGACGCTTCAATCGGCATGGTGCATCTGTCGCGCTTTGCCGAAGATCTGATTTTCTTTAACTCCGGCGAAGCGGCGTTTGTTGAGCTTTCTGACCGCGTAACCTCTGGTTCTTCACTGATGCCGCAAAAGAAAAACCCGGATGCGCTGGAGCTGATCCGTGGTAAATGCGGCCGTGTGCAGGGCGCGTTAACCGGCATGATGATGACGCTTAAAGGCCTGCCGCTGGCGTACAACAAAGATATGCAGGAAGACAAAGAAGGGCTGTTCGATGCGCTCGACACCTGGCTTGACTGCCTGCACATGGCGGCGCTGGTGCTGGACGGCATTCAGGTGAAACGCCCGCGTTGTCAGGAAGCGGCGCAGCAGGGTTACGCTAATGCCACCGAACTGGCGGATTACCTTGTCGCGAAAGGCGTACCGTTTCGCGAAGCGCACCACATCGTTGGTGAAGCGGTGGTGGAAGCGATTCGCCAGGGCAAACCGCTGGAAGATCTGCCACTTGCCGATCTGCAAAAATTCAGCGATGTGATTGGCGATGATGTTTATCCCATTCTGTCACTGCAATCCTGCCTTGATAAACGTGCGGCGAAAGGCGGCGTGTCACCGGTGCAGGTCGCGCAGGCCATTGCGGATGCGAAGGCGCGGTTGGTGTAAGCACGCTACAGTTTGCAAACAGGAGCCTGGCGTTACGCCGGGCTTTTTTATGCAAAAAAATGCGGACGCTAAGGTCCGCAAAACGTTCACGTTGGCTTTAGTTGTTCAGAGAGAAACAGAGGGTAGTTGCCTCATCACGGGTCAAGCTGAGGTGCCGCTTCGTTTCTGGTGCTAATTATTGAACAGAATGCTTGATAGGGATAATCGTTCGTTGCTATGCTATCTATCGCCATGAACTATCGTGGCGACGGAGGATGAATAATGAATATTCGTGATCTTGAGTACCTGGTGGCGTTAGCCGAACACCGCCATTTTCGCCGTGCAGCCGATTCTTGCCACGTCAGCCAGCCCACGCTGAGCGGGCAGATCCGTAAACTGGAAGATGAACTTGGCGTAATGCTGCTGGAGCGTACCAGCCGCAAAGTGCTGTTCACCCAGGCGGGTTTGTTGCTGGTAGATCAGGCGCGCACTGTGCTGCGCGAGGTCAAAGTGCTGAAGGAAATGGCAAGCCAGCAGGGGGAAACGATGTCCGGCCCGCTGCATATTGGCCTGATCCCAACCGTTGGACCTTACCTGTTGCCGCACATCATTCCGCTGTTGCACCAGACTTTCCCGAAACTGGAAATGTATCTGCATGAAGCGCAGACGCATCAACTTCTGGCGCAACTGGACAGCGGCAAGCTCGACTGCGCGATCCTCGCGCTGGTGAAAGAGAGCGAAGCCTTTATTGAGGTGCCGCTGTACGATGAGCCAATGATGCTGGCGATTTATGAAGATCATCCGTGGGCGAACCGCGAATGTGTGCCGATGGCTGACCTGGCGGGCGAAAAGCTGCTGATGCTGGAAGACGGGCACTGCCTGCGCGACCAGGCGATGGGCTTCTGCTTTGAGGCGGGTGCGGACGAAGATACCCATTTCCGTGCGACCAGCCTGGAAACGCTGCGCAATATGGTCGCCGCCGGGAGTGGCATCACGCTGCTGCCTGCGCTTTCCGTTCCGCGCGAGCGTAAACGCGATGGCGTGGTGTATCTGCCGTGTATCAAACCTGAACCGAAACGCACGGTTGGGCTGGTGTATCGCCCGGGTTCGCCGCTGCGCAGCCGCTATGAGCAGCTGGCAGAGGCCATCCGTGGTGCGATGGATGGCCATTTCGACACAGCGTTAAAACAGGCGGTTTAAGCCGTTTAATGCCGCTACCCGGTAGGCTTCCGCCATTGTCGGGTAGTTAAAGGTGGTGTTAACGAAGTACTCAATGGTGTTACCGCCACCTTTCTGCTCCATAATCGCCTGGCCGATATGAATAATTTCGGCCGCGCGCTCGCCAAAGCAGTGAATTCCCAAAATCTCTTTCGTTTCGCGGTGGAACAGGATCTTCAGCGTACCGACATTCATGCCGACAATCTGCGCCCGCGCCAGGTGTTTAAACTGCGCGCGACCCACTTCATACGGCACTTTCATGGCCGTGAGCTGCTGTTCGGTTTTGCCCACGGAACTGATCTCCGGAATGGTATAAATCCCGGTCGGAATATCTTCAATCAGATGCGCCGTGGCTTCGCCTTTGACCATCGCCTGCGCGGCAATGCGCCCCTGGTCGTAAGCCGCTGATGCCAGGCTGGGGTAACCAATCACATCGCCTACCGCATAAACGTGCGGCAGCGCGGTCTGGTACATGCTGTTAACCTTCAACTGACCGCGTCCGTCCGCTTCAAGGCCAATATTCGCCAGTTGCAGGCTGTCGGTGTTCCCGGTACGGCCGTTGGCGTAGAGCAGGCAGTCGGCTTTCAGTTTTTTGCCGGATTTCAGGTGCATAATCACCCCGTCATCCAGCGGCTCGATGCGCTCGTACTCTTCGTTATGGCGGATAACGACGCCACTATTCCAGAAGTGATAAGAGAGTGAGTCCGACATCTCCTGATCAAGGAACGCCAGCAGGCGATCGCGGGTGTTGATCAGATCCACTTTGACATTCATACCGCGGAAGATCGACGCATATTCGCAACCGATCACCCCCGCGCCGTAGATGATCACATGGCGGGGCTCGTGATGCATATCAAGGATCGAGTCGCTGTCGTAAACACGGGGATGGGCAAAATCGACATCGGCCGGACGGTAGGGGCGTGAGCCACAGGCGATAACAAATTTTTCGGCGGTGATGGTTTCGACAGTGCCGTCGTGGCACTCCAGCGCCAGTGTGTGGTCATCAATAAAATGGGCGTTGCCTTCTAAAATTTCGCAGCGGTTACGCTCATAAAAGCCCTGACGCATGCGCGTTTGCTGATTAATCACGCTTTCAGCATGGTTCAGGATATCGGCGAAAGAGGAGCGGAGAAGGCGGGTGTGGTCACTGTAGAGCGGGTTTTGGTTGAATTCGATAATACGGCTAACGGCGTGGCGCAACGCTTTTGAGGGGATAGTGCCCCAATGCGTACAGCCGCCGCCGACATTGTGGTAACGCTCAATAACCGCGACCCGTGCTCCTTGTTTAACCAGGCCCATGGCTGCGCCTTCGCCGCCGGGGCCGGAGCCTATTACTATTGCATCATAATCGTAGGAATGTGGCATGGTAAGGCTTACCTGTTCTTATACATAAAAGCAACATAATACTAACATCAAAGCGGCGGTAACCCAATTATCGTTGTGCTCTTTTGCCACGAAAAAGAAGAAACTGCGCGTAAACAATCAGTCACAATCCAGTACAATCGGATCGGATTTATTCTCTGGTATAGTGCCAGCGGGCCCCTGGAAGGATTCAAACATCGTGATGGGTGTAAGAGCGCAACAAAAAGAGAGAACGCGGCGTTCGCTGATCGAAGCCGCATTTAGCCAACTCAGCGCGGAGCGCAGCTTCGCCAGCCTGAGCCTGCGGGAAGTCGCCCGTGAGGCAGGTATTGCGCCAACGTCTTTTTATCGTCATTTCCGGGATGTGGATGAACTCGGTCTGACCATGGTGGATGAAAGCGGGTTAATGCTGCGCCAGTTGATGCGCCAGGCGCGTCAGCGTATTGCGAAAGGCGGTAGCGTTATCCGCACATCGGTTTCCACATTTATGGAATTTATCGGCAATAATCCCAACGCTTTTCAGCTCCTGTTGCGGGAACGCTCCGGAACGTCCGCAGCCTTTCGTGCGGCGGTGGCGCGTGAGATCCAACATTTTATTGCGGAACTTGCCGACTACCTTGAACTCGAAAACCATATGCCGCGAGCGTTCACTGAAGCGCAAGCCGAAGCGATGGTGACGATTGTCTTCAACGCCGGCGCTGAAGCGCTGGATGTGGGGGCGGAACAACGCAGGCAACTAGAAGAGCGACTGGTACTACAATTGCGCATGATTTCAAAAGGCGCGTATTACTGGTATCGCCGTGAACAGGAAAAACTGGCGCATCAACCGACGAGTGAAGGATGAGTAATGAAACAGTCTGGTCAAGATAAAGGTACGTTGCTGCTGGCGCTCATCGCTGGCTTATCGATTAACGGTACGTTCTCCGCCGTGTTCAGCTCGATTGTACCGTTTTCAATATTCCCGATTATCTCGCTGGTGCTGACGGTGTATTGTCTGCATCAGCGCTATCAAAATCGCACGATGCCGGTGGGTCTGCCAGGCCTTGCCGCCGCGTGTTTTATCCTCGGTGTGCTGATTTACAGTACGGTGGTGCGCGCCGAGTATCCGGATATCGGTTCTAACTTCCTGCCTGCCGTTTTGTCGGTGGTGCTGGTTTTCTGGATTGGTTTTCGTCTGCGCGATCGCAAACACGAAGCCTCTGAATAAGCATTATCCCCTCTCCCTGCGAGAGGGGATTTTCATTCCCAATGAATCAAGTGTTGAAAGTTATTAATCCCTTTGTTCTGCGTTTGCGAAATAACTCCCTGCCAGAATCCATCAATAATTTATTAATTAAAAAAATCTACGGTAAAACGCATCTCATCTGATGTACTGATCCGGCATTTTATTCGGTTGCCTGACGATCGCTTGATCCAGGTGACAGGTTAAAATTAACTCTGGACATCCTCATGAAAAAAATAACACAACTTCTGTTAGCCACGGCCGGTTTAGTTATTTCGGTCGCCGCATTCGCGGATACAATAAAAACGAATGAGAGCGAGCATCGTATTCCAGCGGTAAAACTCATTAATACGCCGGATAACCACTCGGCGTTTATTAAAGGTTCTGTTCCCTCGCTGGCGAAGCTCTCGTCGCAAAATCTCTACTTCAGCAATACATTCGAAGAGTGGCAGAAAGGAGTACATCCGGCACCGAAGAAGCAATACGTGGTGACGATGAAAGGCAAACTTAAGTTCAGGGTAAGCGATGGCTCAACCTTCATCATCGAACCCGGCACGGTTCTGCTTGCGGCAGACACGGCGGGCGAAGGTCACAGCTGGGATATTGTCGACGGTAAAGAGTGGGTTCGCGTTTATATTCCGGTGGGTGATGATGACCACTTTATTGCCGATAAATAACCCGTAAAACGCATTATTTCTCAGCCCTGTTTCTCGCGGGGCTGATTGTGTAATATCAGAAGTGAACATCTCTGGTGATATAAATACCGCGTCAGAACATTCACAAATCATTATAAAATAATGTTAGCGCGATCACGTTCCGCAATGGTCATTATCCTGATAAATAAATAGTTGCATGCAGCAGTCATTTGCGTCTCACCGCTATTATTCGGCTGGCCTGATTGATAGGCCAGCCGTTAAACGGAATTGCCGGGTTTTATATAGCGCTATTTATTTTACGCGTAAGCAGTACGCCACACTCCATATGGTGCGTATACGGGAATTGATCGAACAGCGCCAGACGTGAAATATCGTGTGTCTGGCTCAATGCTTCCAGGTTTTTACACAGCGTTTCCGGGTTGCAGGAGATATACAGAATACGCGGATAGGCCTGCACCATTTTCTCGGTTTCCGCGTCCAGCCCGCTGCGCGGCGGATCGACGAAAATCGTTTCGCACTGGTAGCTCGCAAGATCGATACCCTGCAAACGGTTAAAAGCGCGCACGCCATTCATCGCCTGCGTAAATTCTTCGGCGGACATGCGAATAATCTGCACGTTATCAATGTGGTTAGCCGCGATATTGTATTGCGCTGCCGCCACGGACGGTTTGGCGATTTCGGTTGCCAGCACGCGATCGAAATTGCGTGCCAGCGCCAGCGAAAAGTTGCCATTGCCGCAATACAGCTCCAGCAGATCGCCCGTTGAATCGCGCGTGACATCAAGCGCCCATTCCAGCATTTGGATATTCATCGCGGCGTTAGGCTGCGTAAAGCTGTTCTCCACCTGGCGGTAGATCATCTCTCTGCCACCGACCGGCAGACGCTCATCGACAAAATCCTGATCCAGCTCGATTTTAGTTTTGGTCGCACGGCCAATTAACTGCACATTCAGATTCCTGGCGCGCAGCGCGTCACGCAGGTGCGCGGCTTCTGCCTGCCATTCATCATCCAGCTTTTTGTGATAGAGCAGAGTAACAATCGCCTGGTTGCTCATGGTGCTCAGGTAATCAATCTGGAACAGCTTATGACGCAGTGTTTTATTGCCGCGTACCGCCTCGATCATCACCGTCATTAATTGGTTAATCAGCTCGCTTGCTGCCGGGAAGCTGTCCACGCGGATCCGCGATTTCGTCTGCTGATCGAAAATGATGTGGTAGAGATCGTCGCCGTCATGCCAGATGCGGAATTCGGCGCGCATACGGTAATGGCTGACCGGTGAGCGAAACACCTCCGGAAGCGGCGCGGAAAAAGGCGTCATCATTGATTGCAGACGCACCACTTTTTCGGCCAGCTGGGCTTCGTACTGTTCTGTCGGCAGGTGTTCGGGGGTCATCATGCTTCCTGAGTGATTAAGAATAACGCGGGGATTGTAGGCATTGCTCAGGCGATGTCCAGCCCCGGATGTGAGCTAAATAGTCAGTTAGCAGTCTGGACATCCATATGTTACAGAATGTAGCATCCTTGTTCCGGTCCTGTGAGTTAAAAGGGAACCCAGTGAGAATCTGGGGCTGACGCGCAGCGGTAAGGATCAAGGTGAGAGAGCAGACACTGCCTGTTGGGTGGGAAGTCGCTTTCTTGATGTACCTCCAAGCCCGAAGACCTGCCGGTATACGTCGCATCTGGTGACATCATCGCGTGCTATTGATGGAACCTGCGGCATCCTTACTCTTTTGTGGATGCTTTCACAATGATTAAAAAAGCTTCGCTGCTGACGGCGCTCTCCGTCACAGCTTTTTCCGGCTGGGCGCAAGATAGCAGCTCAGACACTTTGGTGGTGACAGCAAATCGTTTTCAACAACCGGCTAAGACGGTGCTTGCACCAACTGAAGTGGTGACGCGTGAGGACATCGATCGCTGGCAGTCGCGCTCACTGGTTGATGTGCTGCGTCGCCTGCCTGGAGTTGATATCGCGCAAAACGGCGGATTAGGCCAGACCGCTTCGGTTTATGTGCGGGGTACAGAAGCGAAACACCTGCTGCTGCTGATTGATGGCGTTCCGGTTGCGCGCTCAGGGATTTCCAACGATCCCGAGCTGAATCAAATCCCGCTCTCTTTAGTGCAACGCGTTGAATATATTCGCGGGCCGCGCTCTGCCGTGTATGGCTCCGGGGCGATTGGCGGCGTGGTTAACGTCATTACCATGACCGGCAATGAGAAATCACAAATCAATGCCGGCGTAGGCTCGAAAGGCTATCAGACCTACGACGGTACGCTGCGCCAGCGCTTTGGCGACACCGTGGCGACGGCGGCGGGTTCTTATACCAGCACACGCGGTTTTAATGTGCAGCCCGGTTCAACCTGGGATCATGACAGTGATCGCGATGGTTATCGCAACAAAACGTTCTGGGGCAGCCTGCAGCACAAGTTCAACGATAACGTCGACGGTTTCTTTCGCGGCTACAACTTTAGCAATAACGTGGATTACGATCTTGGCAGCCCACCGTTCGCGCCAGACTATAGCGCCGATGAGCGTCAATTGTTTGTGCAGGGTTGGGATACCGGACTGAATTTCGCCGAGGGGATCTATTCGTCCCAGTTGCTGGCCAGCTACCAGAAAAGCAAAGACTACAACTACAGCAGCATTTATGGCCGTTATAACGACGGCACCACGCTGGATGATATGGAGCAGCGATACATTCAGTGGGGTAACAACGTTGATGTCGGCAAAGGTTCTGTTGGCGCGGGCGTAGACTGGAAACAAGAGCGGCTGGTTTCATCGAATAAAACGACGCGCGATGCTTATGAGCGTGAGAATACGGGCTTGTACCTGAACGGGATGCAGCAGTTCGGCGATGTCACGCTGGAAGCCTCGGGCCGTGAAGATAAAGATGACGAGTTCGGCTGGCATGGTACCTGGCAGACCGCTGCCGGCTGGGAGTTCGTTGAAAACTACCGTCTGACCGTCTCTTATGGCACTGGCTTCCTGGCGCCTTCTTTAGGCCAGCAGTTTGGTGCGAAGCGTTTTGGCATTGCTTCCAACCCGAACCTGAAACCGGAAGAGTCCAGACAGTGGGAAGCGGGTGTTGAAGGCTTAACCGGCCCGCTGGACTGGCGTTTGTCTGCCTATCGCTATGAGATTGAAAACCTGATCACCTATAGCAATACGGCTTACTACAACATCAACTCTGCCACTATTAAAGGCGTTGAGTGGACGGGCAGCGTAGATACCGGCATTTTCTCGCATCGCGTGACGCTGCAATACATTGATCCGCGTGATGATGAAACCAATGAAGTGCTGCCGCGTCGTGCGAAGCGTCAGGCGAAGTACCAGCTTGACTGGTCCGTATTGAATGTCGATATGGATCTGGCCTGGGAGTACTTCGGTAAGCGCTATGACAACCGCACGTCAACCTATAATCCTGAGCAACGTATTTTGCCAAGTTATAGTACGGTTGATTTTTCTGCCTCATATCCTGTGACCTCTCATTTAACAGTTCGTGGTAAAATCGCCAACCTGTTCGATAAAGAGTACGAGACAGCATATGGCTACCAAACTGCAGGACGGGAATACACCTTGTCTGGCAGCTACACCTTCTGACGCACGTCCCACCGTGCTGGTGTTTGACTCCGGCGTCGGTGGGTTATCCGTTTATGATGAGATCCGGCATCTCCTGCCGGATCTGCATTACATCTACGCGTTTGACAATGTCGCTTTCCCCTATGGTGAGAAAAGCGAAGCGTTTATCGTTGAACGCGTTGTCGAAATCGTCGCCGCCGTTCAGGCCCAATACCCCCTCGCACTGGCCGTTATTGCCTGTAATACGGCGAGCACCGTATCTTTGCCCGCGCTGCGGGAGACGTTTTCCTTCCCTGTCGTCGGCGTAGTGCCTGCTATCAAACCCGCCGCGCGTCTAACGGCGAACGGCGTGGTAGGGCTGCTGGCCACGCGGGGTACGGTGAAGCGTCCTTATACACACGAACTGATTTCGCGTTTCGCGAATGAGTGTCGGATTGAGATGCTGGGATCGGCGGAGCTGGTCGTATTGGCGGAAGCGAAACTGCATGGTGAAGCGGTCTCGCTGGATGAACTGCGCCATATCCTTCGCCCCTGGCTGCGCATGAAAGAGCCGCCGGATACGGTGGTGCTGGGATGTACGCACTTTCCTTTACTGCAAGACGAGTTGCTGCAAGTGTTGCCGGAAGGAACGCGTTTGATTGATTCAGGCGCGGCAATTGCGCGTCGTACTGCCTGGCTGCTTGAACACGAAGCGCCGGATGCGAAATCTTCCGATGAGAATATTGCCTATTGCATGGCATTAACGCCAGAGACTGCGCAATTATTGCCCGTTTTGCAGCGCTATGGGTTCAAAAAGCTCGAAAAACTGGCGCTTTAGCGCAGTTTTGCGCAAAAAAGAGACGGTTGAAAAGTTTTTTGAAATTAGGGGTTGTCAGCGGGAATTAA
>NZ_DAMCGF010000012.1:44330-127566 GCF_032104925.1 Kosakonia sp. | reverse complement strand
CGATGGTAGTGTGGGGTCTCCCCATGCGAGAGTAGGGAACTGCCAGGCATCAAATAAAGCAAAAGGCCCAGTCGAAAGACTGGGCCTTTTGCTTTTCTACTTACAACCTTGCACATGAAGGTCGCACTCAAACCAATTCCACCAGGTCAGTAGCACTTTGAGCATGAATAGATTTAAGCGCCACAGATCCAAAGAGGTAGCGAGCAAGCCATTTCCCTTCCACAGCCAGACATCTGACACCCTCACTCAGAAGTGCAACGCGTAGCGCCAATAATAGTGTGGTCTCCCCTGCGAGAGTCAGGAACGTCGGGCAAACAAGCAAGTACATACCAGACAAAGCACCACCTATATGTAAGGCGGTATTGATTAGCGTGCCCCGGAATTCGTAAGAAGTGCGCTCGACCAACTGAGTGAGATAGATAGCCATCCCCAACTTTTGCTAAACATACTTGCACGACATGCTTTTGCGTCGGCAATAAAAAAGGCCACCCGCATGAGTGGCCTGTAACAATCGGGGAGGGATCAATGAATAACCTGCGACAAAAACGCGCGGGTACGTTCTGATTTTGGGTTCGCAAAGAACTCTTCCGGCGGTGCCTGTTCAACGATTTCACCCCGATCCATAAAGATCACGCGATCGGCAACGGTGCGCGCAAAACCCATTTCGTGGGTGACACACAACATCGTCATGCCGGACTGCGCCAGCCCAATCATGGTATCCAGCACCTCTTTTACCATCTCCGGATCCAGCGCTGAAGTTGGCTCATCGAACAGCATGATTTTAGGCTTCATACATAATGAACGGGCGATCGCCACACGTTGCTGCTGTCCACCGGAAATCTGCCCCGGAAACTTATGCGCATGCTCGGCAATGCGCACACGTTCAAGATAATGCATTGCCAGCGCTTCAGCCTCCTTCTTGGGCATCTTACGTACCCAAATCGGTGCCAGCGTACAGTTTTGCAAGACGGTCAGATGCGGGAATAAATTAAAGTGCTGGAACACCATTCCCACTTCCTGGCGGATCTTTTCGATATTGCGGATATCTTCATTTAACTCAATGCCATCAACGACAATACGCCCTTGTTGATGCTCTTCCAGATGGTTAATACAGCGGATCGTTGTCGACTTTCCAGAACCGGACGGGCCGCAAAGCACAATGCGCTCGCCCTGTTTAACATTGAGATTAATGTCTTTCAGTACATGGAACTGCCCGTACCACTTATTCACATTTTCGAGCGTAATCATCGCGTCGCCAGATTGCATAGTTGTATTACTCATGGGGATCCTCAGTGCGGTGTACGCCCGGTGTTAAAGCGCTTCTCCAGATGTTGGCTGTAGCGCGACATGCTAAAACAGAAAACCCAATAAACTAAGGCAGCAAAAACATAGCCTTCGGTGGACATCCCAAGCCATGCAGGATCGACCGTGGCTTGCTGTACGCTGCTGAACAGATCAAACAAGCCGATGATGATCACCAGACTCGTATCTTTGAACAGAGCAATGATGGTGTTCACAAGCCCCGGGATCACTAGCTTCAGCGCCTGCGGTAAGATCACCAGCCCTTGCGTTTTCCAGTATCCCAGTGCCAGAGATTCCGCCGCTTCATATTGCCCCTTCGGCAGCGCCTGCAAACCGCCACGCACCACTTCCGCCACATAAGCGGACTGAAACAGGATCACACCGACCAGCGCACGGATCAGTTTATCGATACTGGTACCTTCCGACATAAACAGCGGCAGCATCACCGAGGACATAAACAGCACGGTAATTAAGGGAACGCCGCGCCAGAACTCAATGAAAATGACCGATAACACGCGAACCACCGGCATTTTCGAACGGCGACCCAACGCCAGCAGAATCCCCAGTGGCAGTGCGCCAGCAATACCAACAGAGGCGATGATCAATGTCAGAGTCAGACCGCCCCACTGGCGGGTTTCAACCCGTTCCAGTTCGAGAAATCCGCCAAACAACAACCACCACACGACAAGCGGATAAATTACCGCCCAGCAAGCGATATAACGCCCGCGACGCGGCAGCGCCTTCCAGAACATCGGTGCGATAGAGAGCAGTCCAACGAGCAGCGCCACATTAATACGCCAGCGTTGATCATGCGGGTAGAGGCCATACATAAACTGGCCAAAACGCTCGTGGATAAACACCCAGCACGCGCCTGCTTTCGTACAATCGGCACGTGTCGAACCAAACCAGTTCGCCTGAAACAGCGCCCAGTCCAGCAAAGGGGGAATCAACTCCCACATTAACCACAGACACAGCAGCGTCAGCAGCGAGTTTGACCAACTGGAGAACAGATTTTTTCGTACCCATACTATCGCGCCATTGCTTCCTGCAGGTGTCTGGCGCGTCGAGGGAGACAGAATTGCTTTTGTCATCAAGGTTCCTTAGCGCTCAATCAGGGCAATGCGGCGGTTATAGATGTTCATCAGTAACGAAATCGACAGGCTGATGAGCAAGTAAACCGACATGGTAATAGCGATAGTTTCAATCGCCTGGCCGGTCTGATTCAGCACCGTTCCGGCAAACAGCGACACCATATCCGGATAACCAATTGCCGCTGCCAGCGAGGAGTTTTTGGCGATATTCAGATACTGGCTGGTCAGCGGGGGGATAATCACGCGCAGCGCCTGCGGAATAATCACCTGCCGCAGCGTTACCGGATTAGGCAGGCCGAGAGAACGTGCCGCTTCGTGCTGCCCATAGGGCACTGACTGAATACCTGAACGAATAATCTCAGCGATAAACGCGGAAGTGTAGACCGACAGCGCAATGGTAAGCGCGGCGAGTTCCGGGATCAGCACCATACCGCCCTGGAAGTTAAAGCCGCGCAGATGCGGAACGTCCCAGTGCAGCGCTGCGCCAAACACCCAGTGCGCTACCAGCGGCAACAGAATAATCAACCCCAGCGCGGCAGGCCATGTGCGGCGTAGCTGCCCGGTTTTGATTTGATGCATTTTATTAAAGCGAAACAGACCGATGGAGATAGCCACCGCCAGGATTATCGCGCCCGCGAACGCCAGCATGCCCTCGCCCATTTGCGGGGAGGGTATATACAGGCCCCGGTTGCTCAGAAACACCAGCTCCATTGCGTTGACCGCCTGGCGCGGGCCGGGTAGGTTACGCAGCACCGCGAAGTACCAGAAAAAGATCTGCAACAGCGGCGGGATATTACGGAACGTTTCGATATAGATGGTCGATAGCTTCCGCAGTAGCCAGTTTTCAGACAGACGAGCGAGGCCGAGGAAAAAACCGAGAAACGAAGCGAACACAATGCACAGCGCGGAAACCAGCAGCGTGTTAAGTAAGCCTACAAGAAATACACGGCCGTAGGTGTCACCTTGTTCATAATCAATAAGATGTTGAACAATACCAAAACCGGCGGCGCGATCCAGAAAGGCAAAGCCGGAGGTAATGCCGCGGTTATTCAGATTAGTAACGGTGTTGTGTATTAAATAAATGGCGACAACGACCACGGCGATAATCGCAAGGATTTGAAACAGCCAGGCGCGAACCGCAGGGTTAGAAAGGGAGATAGCGCCTTTCACGGTTGGGCGGCGATGGGACATAGGAAAACCTCAGTAACCATGACTCTGGGCTGGGCGCCACGCAAGCGTAGCGCCCGTTACAGCACTTACGTATTAGCGCACTGGCGGAGCGTACTGAATACCGCCGTTGTTCCAGAGGTTGTTCTGGCCGCGTTTGATTTTCAGCGGGCTTTCAGAACCGACGTTACGTTCAAAGATTTCTGAATAGTTACCGACTTTCTTAATGATGTTGTAAGCCCACTTGTTATCCAGCTTCAGGTCTTTACCGAAGTCACCTTCTTTACCTAACAGGTGTGCCATATCCGGCGTTGCTGGGTTAGCGGCTTTCTCATCGACGTTTTTCGAGTTAACACCCATCTCTTCTGCGTTCAGCATAGCGAACAGCGTCCAGCGAACAATCGAGAACCAGTCATCATCACCACGGCGAACCACCGGCCCCAGCGGCTCTTTCGAGATCACTTCCGGCAATACGATCCACTCTGCCGGGTTGCTCAGTTTGATACGCAATGCATACAGCTGAGACTGGTCGGAAGCGAGTGTATCGCAACGGCCTGATTCCAGCGCTTTCGCGGATTCATCGGAACGGTCGAAGGTCACCGGCGTATATTTCATTTTGTTGGATTTAAAATAATCCGCCACGTTCAGCTCAGTATCGGTGCCCGCCTGAATACAAACGGTTGCGCCGTCCAGCTCTTTAGCGCTTTTCAGGCCTGCTTTGTTGTGGGTCAGGAAGCCGATACCGTCGTAATAGGTTACGCCAGTGAATGACAGGCCCATGCCGCCATCGCGGGAAGAGGTCCAGGTGGTATTACGGGAGAGCATATCCACTTCGCCAGATTGCAGAGCGGTAAAACGCTCTTTGGCCGTCAGCGGGGTATATTTTACTTTCGTGTCGTCACCGAATACGGCGGCGGCAACGCCGCGGCAAACGTCCACGTCGATACCGGTGAATTTACCGCTCGCATCCGCGTAGGAAAAGCCAGGCAGACCGTCGCTGATACCGCATTGTACGAAACCTTTCTTTTTAACGGCATCCAGCGTTGCGCCTGCATGTGCCTGATTTGCGACAGCAAACAGTACACCGGCAGCGGCCAGGCTGGCGATCATCATCTTTTTCATAATGCATCCTGTGTGGCGAAAAATTTATCGTTATATAAGGCGTTCGGGAAACGCCTGAACCTGTCTGTGGCGATGGCCATACTCTTTAAAGCAAAGGTAGTGCCAGTTTTGCGCGTGCCGTTATTTGGCTAGCACAGGCGCAATATTGAGAGTGTAGACAGGAAAAAATAAAACCATTGCCCCGTTGTGGTGCAAAAATACAACCTACGCCACAAAACAGAGCAAAAAGAGAGCGTCGTTAAGAGGGAATTAACAGACAAGTTTCCTGCGTGAATATAAGCAATATCTTGATTGGCATCGCTTTGTGAAATGGGTCACGCAAAAATAGAGAAAAAGAGGAAAAACTGAAAAACAGTAGGGGCAGATAAAAGGAAATCTGTACTTATTTTTTTATTACTGCTTGCTTATGGGGCTGAAAATTTACTTATGAAAAATTAACTGCACCTTAATAAAGCAAAAGCGCGGCAAACCGCGCTTTTTATAACTTTTGGCCTTTTAAACTATTTCGTCAGCGCTACGATACCGAGCGTCAGACCGGCAATCGCCGCTGCGCCGCCGGCAATTGCGCCGGCAGTTTCCCAGTTATCTTGAGTTGTGCCTTTCATACAGGTATTGGTATGTACCAGACGACCTTGATCATCGTACACCGGAACACAAGGAGAATCGTGGGCACAGCCTGCCAGGAAGGTCGCCAGTAATGCCACGGAAATGAATTTTTTCATAATATTACCTCGAAATAATCACGATCCCCGATATCAATAATTACGATATCTGTCCAGAATCGATAAGGCATATTTTACCATTCGCCTGCGCAAATTCCCCGGTGCAATAATCTCAAATTATGTTCTTTGTAAAAATCATGAAGACAAAACTACGTCGCAGGTTAAATAGTGCAGAAAAGATGAAGGGTGAAATAAAAAATTCTATTGCAATGCGTAAGAGCTTGATTAAATAGAGATGGTGCATAGCATTATTTTTATAAGAATAATCTAGTTTCCGGCTTTGGTAAAACAAAAGCGCCTGCAGGCGCTTTATTTAAATCAATCCATCTTCAGGAGAGGGGCTCGGGCGGGGGAAGTTTATTTCCGTAAGAGGTAATAGACTCCGCGCTCACCGGTTTACCTAATAAATACCCCTGCAGCGTATTACAGCCCAGCTCAGTAAGAAATTTTTGTTGTTCTTCTGTTTCCACACCTTCCGCTACAACTTTTAAATTCAGCGTCCTGGCTAACGCTACGATGGCCGAGACGATGGTGGCATCTTCGCCTTCCCGGCTTAACTCGCGAACAAACGCACGGTCGATTTTTAATTCGCAGGCCGGAAGACGTTTCAGATACAGCAGACTGGAGTAGCCTGTACCAAAATCATCGATTGAGGCTTGAACGCCCGCATCTGTCAGCTCCGTCAACACGCGCACACTCTCATCCGGATTGCTCATTGCCGTGGTTTCGGTCACTTCCAGGATTAATTTTTGCGGCGGCACATCATGCTTTTTCAGCGCCTCCATAATCGTTGCCACCAGAGAACTCTGTTCAAATTGCAGGGTGGAAAGGTTCACCGCCACAGACCAGTCAAGGTGCCCCATTTTACGCCATTCGCCAAGCTGTCGGCAGGCTTCGTCCACTACCCAGTTACCAAGCGGCACAATCAGACCGGTTTTCTCCGCCAGCGGCAAAAAAACATCCGGAGTGAGCACGCCCTGGTAAGGGTGATGCCAGCGCAACAGCGCCTCAAAGCCGATAACCGGCCCCGCGGGGGCTTTAAATTTGGGCTGATAAACCAGCCGGAACTCCTGGCGCTCCAGTGCCATCCACAAATCATTGAGTAACTGCAGCTGTGTTTGCGCCAGCGTGTTCATCGAGGGCTGAAAGAAGTGGTAACCGTTACGTCCCATATGCTTGGTGTGATACATCGCCGCATCAGCGTTGAACATCAGTTCCCGTTCGTTCTTGCCGTCATGCGGATAAAGCGCAATACCGACGCTCAGCGTCACCATCACGTCATAGGGATCGATAGTGAAGGGCTTATCGATCACGCGTACCAACGAACTGGCAAGCGTTGCTGCTTCATCTGGCGCGCTGACTTCTGCCAGCAGAACAAACTCGTCACCACCAATGCGCGCCAGCGTGTATTGCCCTTTTAATTTTTGCGTCAGGCGATCGGTCACCGCGACCAGCAATTTATCGCCGACATCGTGGCCCCAGGCGTCGTTGACGGTTTTGAAACCGTCGAGATCCATAAACATCAGCGCGAAGAACGAGCCTTCGCGTTTGGCTTTGTTGATGGCCTGTTCAAGGCGATCTTCCAGCAACACGCGGTTAGGCAGACGCGTTAAGGTATCGTGCAACGCCAGCCGTGCCAGTTCGCGGTTTGCGGCCGCCAGTGAAGTTGCCAGGAGCGAGGTTTTCGCCTGCAGACGCGCATCAAACATCGACACCAGTAGCGTAATGCCCAGCACCGAGAAGGCCATCATGCCGACCAGTACGGCTAACCAGTTATTGTTAAAACCGTTATGCCCCATGGCATGTTGGTGAGGGATTTGAGCCGCCATCATGCCGGTGTAATGCATACCAGCAATGGCGACGCCCATTAAAATTGCCGCACCAAAACGCATCAGCGCAACCTGGGCCGCTTCATGACGTAGATGAAATGTGAGCCACAGGGCGGCGAAAGAGGCGACCAGCGCGATCGCTAACGATAAGGCGACCCAGTTCAGATTCCAGATAATGGCCGGGGAGACCTGAAGCGCCGCCATGCCGGTATAGTGCATCGCTGCAATACCCAGGCCCATGACAATTGCGCCCGGGATCAGGCGACGCAGATGCAGATGCGGGGCGCTCACCAGCCACAGCGCGAACAACGAAGAGCCGATCGCGATAACCATGGAGAGGGCCGTGAGAAACGGTTCGTAGCGCATGTTCATCGACATGTTCATCGCCAGCATGCCGATAAAATGCATCGCCCAGATGCCTATCCCCATCGCTACGCCGCCACCGCTGAGCCAGACCCATGACGATCCCTTGCTGCTGGTGGAAACTCGGCCGGCCATATTCAGGGCGGTATAAGAGGCTAAAATGGCTACGATAAAAGAAACAACAACAAGGATATAGTCGTATTGGCTATCCAGCATGGTGTCATCAACTCATTCACTAAGGGCGTTACGCATTAGTACGATCGGACTGGCGAAAAGGGCTGAGACATTAGCATCGTATGGAGATGGCTCAAAATGATTTAAATCCCTGCGTTAATCAGGGTGATGGCTGCATTTTCGCGAATTTTCGCTACAAGCAATCACTTACAGATTATTGCAGTTAACCAGTTTGAGCGGATTTACGGAGTTCATATTGCGGCACTTATCGATCTCGGTGGTCATATACTCAACCCAGTACATGATTAAGCTATCCAGCATGAGAATCGACAGGGCGAAAGCCACCAGCCACCAATACTTGCGAATCATTCCGTATCTCCCTTTCTTGCAACCATTTGTTGAAATATACACGAATCCGTAACCCCGGAATGACAGGGAAAGCGGGGTTTTTAGCGCTATTTCAGGCAATAAAAAAGGCGCTTTCCCATGCCGGTTAGCGCCTTTTTATCAATACAACTCACTGATTAAAAATCAGTTCATGCCGTATTTTTTCAGTTTTTTACGCAGCGTACCGCGGTTGATGCCCATCATCAGCGCCGCGCGGGTCTGATTACCACGGGTGTATTGCATCACCATGTCCAACAGTGGCTGTTCTACTTCAGCCAGTACCAGCTCATACAGGTCATTAACATCCTGACCATTCAGTTGAGCAAAATAGTTCTTCAGTGCCTGTTTTACCGAGTCACGGAGCGGTTTTTGGGTTACCTGATCCTGAGAGTTAACGGTAGAAACGGTCAGTACGTCAGAATTTACGCGTTGTTCGAACATAGTTCTGTCAGCTCTTTATTTCTGTTTACGCAAAATTTTCGAAGTATGCCTCCAACGCCTCCAGCTGTTCGCTGGCATTCTCAATGGCGTTGAATGTGCGCCGAAACTGGTCATTCGGAGCGTGCTCCTGGAGATACCAGGAGACGTGTTTGCGTGCGATTCGGTAACCTTTCGCCTGACCGTAAAAGTCATGCAGTTCCCGAACGTGCGCGCAAAGCAAGCGCTTAACCTCTGCCAAAGGCAGCGGGGCCAGCAGCTCCCCAGTGTCCAGATAATGCTGGATTTCCCGGAAGATCCAGGGTCTTCCCTGAGCTGCGCGGCCTATCATCAGGGCATCCGCCCCTGTATAGTCGAGCACAGCTCTGGCTTTAAGCGGGTCAGTAATGTCGCCATTCGCGATAACCGGAATGGAAACTTTCTGCTTAACTGCCCGAATACTGTCGTACTCAGCGTCTCCGTTGAACAAACAGGCGCGGGTGCGTCCATGAATGGTCAGAGCCTGAATACCACACTCTTCAGCCAGTTGGGCAATTTCTACGCAGTTACGGTGTTCTGGAGCCCAACCCGTGCGAATCTTCAGAGTGACAGGAACATCCACTGCATTAACTACCGAGGTCAGGATCGACTTCACCAGATCCGGGTATTGCAGCAGGGCGGAACCTGCAAGCTTGCGATTCACTTTTTTAGCCGGGCAACCCATATTGATATCAATAATCTGGGCGCCGCTTTCCACGTTAATACGTGCGGCTTCCGCCATTTCATCCGGGTCGCTGCCGGCAATTTGCACGGTGCGAATACCGGGTTCATCAATGTGCACCATCCGCAGTCGGGACTTGTCGCTTTCCCACACTTGTGGGTTAGAAGACATCATCTCGGATACGGTTAAACCGGCTCCCATCTCGTAGCACAACGTCCGGAATGGTCTGTCAGTAATGCCAGCCATGGGCGCTGCGATCAGGCGATTTCTGAGCTGGTGGTGTCCGATGCGCATGAGTTAAGAAATGACCATACTGTGACTGCAAGGCGGCGTATATTACGCATTTTTTGCACGAGATGAAAGGCCAAACTTTGAGCAATCCTCTGTTGTAGATCAAGGAATAGCCAGTCCACCGGGGCAATAAACGTATTAAATCATGTTTTTCATAGGGTTATGCAAAAGATAAAAATTTCACATAACGCATAAATTCGCACAAGTTATCGTTTTTTCGCGGGTGATAAGCGGCTGAACTGCTGTTTTTTCAGACAAAAATGACGATTTTTGCGAAGCTGCTCGCAATTTTTTGATCGGCATTTTGGCTGGTTTTTTCGACAGTTCAGCGCGCTGGCTCCGCGAAACGTGGCCCGCAGGCCGCGTTCAGTTTTACCTTTTCTGTCCCGTGATACGGCACCACTCTTCTTTCTCGACCACCGGATCCAGAGTAAAGAGTTCTGCATAGGCTTCGCACACGCTGTCTGCCTGGCTGGCAAGGATACCAGAAAGCCCCAGCAAACCGCCCTCGACGGGCAATACGCTGATTAGCGGCGCCAGTTCACGCAACGGGCCAGCCAGAATATTGGCAACCACCACATCGGCTTTCATCGCGTCTGGCTGGTCTTTCGGCAGGTACAACTCGAGACGCTCGGAAACGCCGTTGCGCTCAGCGTTATCACGGCTTGCCTGGATCGCTTGCGGATCGATATCAATACCGATCGCTTTAGCCGCACCCAGTTTCAGGGCGGCGATCGCAAGGATCCCGGAACCGCAGCCAAAATCGATCACAGTTTTGCCGACAAGATCCAGGCCATCGAGCCATTGCAGACACAACGAGGTGGTTGGGTGCGTGCCGGTTCCGAATGCCAGACCCGGATCGAGCATCACATTCACCGCATTGGCATCCGGCACCTCGCGCCAGCTCGGGCAGATCCACAGGCGTTCGCCAAAGCGCATCGGGTGGAAGTTGTCCATCCATTCGCGCTCCCAGTCTTTATCTTCCAGTTGCTCAATTTTATGGGCGAAACCTTCGCCGAGCAGCGGGTGTAAAGCGAGTTGGGCAACGACGTCCGCCATCTCGGTTTCCGCATCGAACAGGCCGATAACGTCGGTATCGCCCCACAGACGGGTTTCACCCGGCAGCGGTTCAAATACGGGCGTGTCGTGCGTGTCCTGGAAGGTAATGGACACCGCGCCTGCTTCCATCAGAGCATCGCTCAGATCTTCCGCATTCGCGCCGGTGGTGTTCAGTTTCAGTTGGATCCAAGGCATGGCATAACTCTTTATTCATTAACAGAAATAGTTGGGGCCTGCGGCGCGGGTTGACCGAAACGGTTCCCGACAATGAAGGCCAGCAAACTTAACAGCAGCGAGGGCACAATCGGATGGAAGCCCAGGTACTGAATATTAAAGGTGGCGAGCACGGCATACAGCGCACCGCCAACAATCATGGCGCTGAGCGCGCCGGTGGCATTCGCGCGATCCCAGTAAAGGCCCAGCACCAGCGGCCACAGGAATACCGCTTCAAGCCCGCCAAACGCCAGCAGATTCAGCCAGATGATCATCTCTGGCGGGCGCCATGCCGCCAGCATCATCAAAATGCCGAGTACCAGCGTTGTCACGGTGGAAATGCGTTTTAAGCGTGGCTCATGACGAATTTTAGTCGGCTGCGCGCTTAACCACAGGTCTTTGATGATTGTCGCGGAAGCCTGCAACAGATGCGCGTTGACATTGGACATGATCGCGGCCATCGGTGCGGCAAGGAACAACCCTGCGGCCCACGGTGGCAACACTTCGACCATCAATGTGGGAATAACCTGATCCGGCACCGACAGATTCGGTAGCACAGCACGACCCAGCGCTCCCGCCAGATGCATTCCCAGCATCAACAGCGCGATGACAATGGTGCCGATAATGATCCCACGGTGCACCGACTTGCTGTCTTTATACGAAATACAGCGCACAGCGGTATGCGGCAGACCGATAACGCCAAAACACACCAGCACCCAAAACGAGGTCATAAACGCCGGGGAAAGAATGTCGTGCGCGCCCTGCGGGCTAACCAGTTTCGGATCGATATGCTGCAAGGTAGCAACGGCGTTATGCAATCCGCCCGCCGCATGGATCACGCCGACCAGTAACACCAGCGTACCAATCAGCATCACCAGACCTTGCATGGTGTCGTTTAACACACTGGCGCGAAAACCGCCAAACGCCGTATACAACGCGATAGTAATGCCGAAGATCAGCAGGCCCGATTCGTATTTGATGCCGGCCGCTGTCTCCAGCAGACGCGCGCCGCCGATAAACTGCACGGCAATCGCACCGACAAAGGCCACCAGCAGGCTGACGCTGGCGATCCACACGACCGCGCGGCTCTGGTAGCGCGCCATCAGCATGTCGTTGAGCGTAATGGCATTGTAGCGACGTGCCAGAATTGCGAATTTTTTGCCGAGAATGCCCAGCGACAGCCAAATGGTGGGAACCTGGATCATCGCCAGCAGCACCCAGCCAAGGCCGAATTTGTACGCGGCTCCCGGCCCGCCAATAAACGAACTGGCGCTGACATAGGTTGCGGTCAGCGTCATCGCCAGCACAAATCCGCCCATGGAACGGCTACCGAGGAAGTACTCGCTCAGGAAAGTACCGCTGCTACGCTGGCGCATCGCATAGAAAGAGAGGCCGAAGACAACGATCAGGTAGATTATCAGCACGGCGATAATTTCAGTTTGCATCGTTATCCTCCAGAGAGATATCGCGGAAGATAAAACGCACCATCGCCCAGCAAAGTAAAACAAATACCAGCGGCGTAAGCAGGCAGGCCAGTTCAAACCAACGCGGCAGCCCGGTGAAGCCCTGCTCTGTACCTGGTAGGTAAGCGCACACTAACCAGGCGGCAAGATAAAGAAGGGTCAGCCACAGCGCCCAGCGGGCTTCTTTGTGAGCCTGAACAAAACGGTTGTCCATTTTTGTCCCTTGTAAATGAAGAAAGCGGGGATTGTACCCTATGGGCAGGTTCCGGGGAGAGAAAAACAAAAAAGGCCGGAAGATCCGGCCTTTTGCGCTGATTGCAGATTATTTTTCCTGCAAACCGAGTTTTTTCTCCAGATAGTGGATGTTGGTGCCACCATGCTGGAAGTTCTCGTCGCTCATAATACGCATCTGCAGATCAACGTTGGTTTTGATCCCGTCGATAATCAGCTCCTGCAACGCATTCTTCATGCGCGCAATCGCCACATCGCGGCTCTCGCCGTAGCAGATAAGCTTGCCAATCATTGAATCGTAATACGGCGGTACGGTGTAACCGGCGTAAATATGCGATTCCCAGCGCACACCAAACCCACCAGGGGCATGGAAGCGAGTGATTTTGCCCGGGCTAGGCAGGAAGGTGTTCGGATCTTCGGCGTTAATACGGCATTCCACCGCATGGCCTTTCACCACCACTTCTTCTTGCTTAATGGACAGCGGCTGACCGGCTGCGATACGCAACTGCTCTTTGATCAGGTCAACGCCGGTAATCATTTCGGTAACCGGGTGCTCAACCTGAATACGGGTGTTCATCTCGATGAAGTAGAACTCGCCGTTTTCGAACAGAAACTCAAACGTACCCGCTCCGCGATAGCCGATATCGACACAGGCTTTCGCACAGCGCTCGCCGATATAGCGACGCAGTTCCGGGGTGATGCCCGGTGCTGGTGCTTCTTCGACCACTTTCTGGTGGCGGCGCTGCATGGAGCAGTCGCGCTCTGCCAGATAGATAGCGTTACCCTGACCATCGGCCAGCACCTGGATCTCGACGTGGCGAGGATTTTCCAGGTATTTTTCCATGTACACCATGTCGTTGTTGAAAGCGGCTTTCGCTTCCGCACGCGTCATGCTGATGGACTGCGCCAGGTCGGCGTCTTTGCGCACAACGCGCATACCGCGACCGCCGCCGCCGCCGGAGGCTTTGATGATAACCGGGTAACCGATGCGCTTAGCATGGGCGCGGTTTGCATCCATATCGTCGCCCAGCGGGCCGTCTGAACCCGGTACGGTCGGTACGCCAGCTTTCTTCATGGCGGTGATTGCCGACACTTTGTCGCCCATCAGGCGGATGGTGTCTGCTTTCGGGCCGATGAAGATAAAGCCGGAGCGCTCAACCTGCTCAGCGAAGTTGGCGTTCTCAGAGAGGAAGCCATAACCCGGGTGAATCGCCACCGCGCCGGTGATTTCGGCGGCGGAGATAATTGCCGGGATATTCAGATAGCTTTTTACTGATGGCGCAGGACCGATACATACGGTCTCATCTGCCAGCAGTACGTGTTTTAAATCGCGATCCGCAGTGGAGTGCACGGCGACAGTCTTGATGCCCAGTTCTTTACAGGCACGAAGAATACGCAGTGCAATCTCGCCGCGGTTGGCGATAACAATTTTATCCAGCATGTGCGCCTCGTTTACTCGATGACGACCAGCGGCTCGTCAAATTCAACCGGTTGGCCACTTTCAACCAGAATGGCTTTCACCACGCCTGATTTATCGGCTTCGATCTGGTTCATCATTTTCATGGCTTCAACGATGCACAGGGTATCGCCCACGTTGACTTTCTGGCCGATTTCGATAAACGCTTTCGCGTCCGGGCTCGGGGTGCGATAGAAGGTTCCGACCATCGGGGAACGTACGATGTGACCACTGATTTCCGCTGCGGCTGCAGGGGCTTCCGGCGCTGCGGCAGTTGCGACAGCGTTAGACAGGGCTGGTTGCTGTTGCATCATCGGCGCAGCATAAGCCTGCTGCATCACCGGGAAGCCAGCATTCGGCGCGCTGCGGCTGATGCGCACAGACTCTTCGCCTTCAGAAATTTCCAGTTCGGAGATGCCTGATTCTTCAACCAGCTCGATCAGTTTCTTAATCTTACGAATATCCATGAGTGGGTTCCGTACTCTTGTTTAGTGTGATTGTGACAGGCGTTTTACCGCCGTCTGTAAAGCGTATGAATAACCTTCCGCACCCAGCCCGCAAATAACACCTTCGGCGATATCTGACAGATACGAGTGGTGGCGGAATGGCTCCCGCGCATGCACGTTGGTCAGGTGGATCTCGATAAACGGGATGTCGACTGCCAACAATGCGTCGCGGATAGCAACACTGGTGTGCGTAAACGCGGCCGGATTGATCAGGATGAAGTCCATAATGTCTTTAGCCTGATGAATACGGTCGATGATTGCGTACTCCGCGTTTGACTGAAAATGCGCCAGTTCCACATCAAGCGCTGCCGCTTCGGTGCTCAAACCGTTAACAATCTCGCTGAGCGTAAGCGTGCCGTACTTATCCGGCTCGCGGGTGCCAAGCATGTTCAGGTTCGGTCCGTTCAAAACTAATATGTGGAACTTGCCAGCCATTGTGCCGCTATCTCCTGCGATTCTCGGGTAAAAAACAAAATATACCTTCGATTCGCGATTGTCACCTTTTCAGAGGCTAAAAACCCCTGTCAGGAAAACCAAAGTCGCACATTATAACGATTTCGTAGCAATTGGCAGCTAAATACTGGTCTTATCAGGGAAGATTATCAACCACCGCCCGGAATCTGGCGGTGAATGATAGTAGATCTGCGGAGAACTGCACACAATGAGCGTGTTAACGCCACCATTGGCGAAACTTCTTATAGCGCCACGCTAACAGTCCAATCGCGGCGGCAGCGTAAAGGATCGGCTGCGGTGACAAGATTTTCACCGACCAAAGGTAGTGAATCGGTGCGAGGATCGCCACCAGATAGACGAAATTGTGTAGTTGTTGCCAGCGTTTTCCCAGCTTGCGCTGCGCCCATTGCGTTGAGGTCAACGCCAATGCCAGCAAAATCAGCCAACTTACGGCACCCAGCGTTAAATAAGGGCGCGTTACCAACTCTTGTCCTAATAATGAAAGATTATTAATACCCAGTTCCAGCAAGGTGTAGCTGGTCAGGTGCAGCGTCGCCCAGGCAAAGCACCACAGCCCCAGCAAACGCCGGGTTCTGATCAATAAAGGTTGTTTCGCGTAGCGTGCCAGCGGTGCTACCAGCAAACTGGCGAGCAGGAATTTAAGCGCCATTCTGCCCGTAAAATGCTGGATGTCTTTCGCCGGATCGGCGCTGAAATAGCCCTGATTCGCCGCCCAGAAAAGCCAAAGTAAAGGCAGCAGACCCGCCAGATGCAATGCGACTTTTAACCATGTCACCTGTTTTGCCGTTAAGCGCACTCAGAAATTCTCCCGCAGATCTAACCCGTGATAAAGCGAAGCCACTTCTTCAGCGTAGCCATTAAACAGCAGCGTTGGCTGACGTTTTACATCCAGCGCGCCGCCGGATCCAATAAAACGTTCCGTTGCTTGTGACCAGCGTGGGTGATCCACATGCGGGTTCACGTTGGCGTAGAAGCCATATTCATCGGGCGCGGCAAGGTTCCAGGTGGTCGGCGGTCGTTTACTGGTGAGCTTGATACTGACTATCGATTTGATGCCTTTAAAACCATATTTCCACGGCACAGTCAGGCGGATCGGTGCGCCGTTCTGCGGCGGCAGCGCTTTGCCATACACCCCGACAGTAAGCAGCGTGAGCGGATGCATCGCTTCATCTATACGTAACGCTTCAACATACGGGTATTTAAGGCCTCCGCCGATAAATCGGTCTTTTTGCCCCGGCATCTGATCCGGTGCGTAAAGTGTCTGGAACGCGACATATTTTGCGTTGCTGGTGGGTTCAACTAACGCCAGCAGTTTATGCAGCGGGAAGCCGATCCACGGCACCACCATCGACCAGGCCTCTACGCAGCGCATCCGGTAGATTCGCTCTTCCAGCGGGAAACGCGAGGTCAGCGCCGCGTGGTCGAGGGTTAACGGTTTCGCGACTTCACCATCAATGGTCAGTGTCCAGGGATCGGTTTTCATTCCCCCGGCGTTGGCGGCAGGATCGGCTTTATCGAGGCCAAATTCATAGAAGTTGTTATAGCCGGTGACTTTCTCTTCCGGTGTCAGCGGGAGAGAGGCTTTCCACTGCGCAGGTTGCGTAAACTCGAGCGGTTTTCCTGATGGCGCTTTTGGCCGGTCATGGCCTTTAAACCAGTCCAACAGATCGGCCCGCGCGCCGGGTGCCAGGGTCAATGCCGAGGCGCTAATTCCCAGCATTTTCAGCACCTGGCGGCGCTGTAACATAAAAACGGATTCCGCAGTGACATCGGCTTCAGTTAGTTTTTTCTTCATCACATCCTCCGTTAGTCTCTCGTCAAGCATGGTGTAAGCGAAGCGTGAGCGCGAGCATGAGTGTGTTACCAAACATTGTAAATAGTCAGGTTAAGACATTTTTCAGGCTTATTGATTGTTGGCAAAAAATTTCTGAGGGCTATACTCGCAGATATGAAACGCGGTGCCAGTTTTCCCTGCCGCCTCCACGCTATCCCGGGACGCGGGTAGACACCAAAGTTAGCACTTACTTCTATGACGTAACCCTGAGCGGTATCGTTTCGTTCTTTATACAAGCGGAGTTAACACAAGGATGCGATTAACGACGAAATTTTCAGCTTTTGTGACGCTACTGACAGGGCTGGCGTTTTTCGTCACCCTGATTGGATGTTCACTGAGCTTCTATAACGCCATTCAAAATAAGGTTGCCAATCGTGTGGAAGCGGTGGCGGCAATTATTGATACGCGCTTGATCTCAACGCCGGTTTCCCGGCTGTTGCCGCAGCTTGATGAATTAATGGTGCCGGTAGACATTATTGAGATTCAGATTAAGCAAGGCCAGCGCACGGTGCTCAGTTATTCGCATAACGGAAGTTATCGCCCGGCGGGCAGCAACTATCAATATCGGGAGCTGCATATTCCCTCCCTGAAAAATCCCGGTTTCACCTTCACGCTGGTTTACCAGGATCCCATGGCGAACTACTTTCGTTCGTTGTTAACCACCGCGCCGCTGACGGTGGCGATCGGTTTTATGATTGTGATCCTCTTTCTCTCCGTTCGCTGGTTGCGGCGACAGCTTTCCGGGCAGGAACTGCTGGAGACACGCGCGACGCGGATCCTCAACGGCGAGCGCGGGCCGCAGGTTCGCGGCAGCATTTATGAGTGGCCATCACGCACCAGCAGCGCGCTGGATGTGTTGCTGACCGATATCCAGTTTGCCAGCGATCAACGTAGCCGCATGGATACGCTTATCCGCTCCTATGCGGCGCAGGACAAGCGAACGGGCCTCAATAACCGTCTGTTTTTTGATAACCAGCTCGCCACGCTGCTGGAAGATCAGGAAAAGGTGGGTTCGCACGGCGTGGTGATGATGATCCGTTTGCCGGACTTTGATCTGCTGCGCGATAGCGGCGGAACCACCACCGAAGAGTATCTCTTTACCCTCATTAACCTGCTTTCTACTTTTATTATGCGTTATCCCGGTGCGTTACTGGCTCGCTACCATCGCAGCGACTTCGCCGTACTGCTGCCGCATCGCACATTAAAGGAAGCGGAGAGCATCGCCGGGCAGATCCTGAAAGCAGTGGACGGGTTACCCCCAAATAAAGCGCTGACCCGCGAAGACATTATGCACATTGGTATTTGTGCCTGGCGTAGTGGGCAAGCCGGTGTGCAAGTCATGGAGCATGCCGAAGCCGCAGCGCGCAACGCGGTGTTGCAGGGCGGAAACAGTTGGTCAGTGTACGACGACACATTGCCGGAGCAAGGGCGTGGAAATGTGCGCTGGCGGACGCTGATTGAGCAGATGCTGAGCCGCGGCGGGCCGCGCGTGTATCAGAAACCGGCGATCAACCGTGATGGCCAGGTTCATCACCGCGAGCTGATGTGCCGCATTTTCGACGGCGAACAAGAAGTGATTGCCGAAGAGTATATGCCCATGGTGCAGCAGTTTGGCCTGGCTGAAGAGTATGACCGCCTGCAGGTGACGCGGCTGATTCCGTTTATGGGTTTTTGGCCGGAAGAAAACCTCGCCATGCAAATAACAGTGGAATCATTAATCCGCCCCCGTTTTCAACGCTGGCTACGCGATATATTAATGCAGTGCGAAAAATCTCAACGTAAACGGATTATTTTTGAACTTGCTGAGGCGGATGTTTGTCAACATATCAGCCGGTTACAGTCGGTGGTGCGTTTAATCAACGCATTAGGCGCCCGCGTGGTGGTAAATCAGGCGGGTCTGACGTTGGTGAGCACCAGTTGGATTAAAGCGTTGGATGTTGAATTATTAAAGCTGCATCCGGGGCTGGTCAGGAACATTGAAAAGCGCACCGAAAACCAGCTTCTGGTGCAAAGCCTCGTGGAAGCGTGCAAAGGCACGCGAACGCGAGTTTTCGCGACCGGCGTTCGCTCTCGTGGCGAATGGCAGACGCTGGTGGAACGGGGTGTTGCGGGTGGGCAGGGCGATTTTATCGCGGCTTCCCAACCGCTCGATACCAATGTGAAAAAATATTCGCAAAGATACTCGGTTTGAACTGCTGTTTAAGTCGTTTTCACGTAGAATAATGCGCGCTGCCATGTTTGGGGGTGTGCGTGCCTGCCCGCCGGATTATCGCAGTGAACAAAGCCGGTTTGTCCTTATGAAAAACTGCAAACGCAACAGACTGGAAGATGGGCTTTTTTTACTTCCGGGCAGAATCATGTCGTTTTGCAACAAAGGAAACAAACTGCACTAATTTTCACCGTAGCAGATGATTCTTATGCCTTGTCGCTGCTACGTGTGGTTGGTAAAGTAAGCGGATTTTGTTTCCGCCCCAGCTTTCAGGATTATCCCTTAGTATGTTGAAAAAATTTCGTGGCATGTTTTCCAATGACCTGTCCATTGACCTGGGTACCGCGAATACCCTGATTTATGTAAAAGGACAAGGCATCGTACTGAATGAGCCTTCCGTGGTGGCCATTCGCCAGGATCGTGCCGGTTCACCGAAAAGTGTGGCCGCAGTCGGTCATGAAGCGAAACAGATGCTTGGTCGTACGCCGGGCAATATCGCAGCCATCCGCCCGATGAAAGACGGCGTCATCGCCGACTTCTTCGTGACCGAAAAAATGCTTCAGCACTTTATCAAACAAGTGCACAGCAACAGCTTTATGCGTCCGAGCCCGCGCGTTCTGGTTTGTGTGCCGGTTGGCGCCACTCAGGTTGAACGCCGCGCAATTCGTGAATCCGCGCAGGGCGCTGGTGCTCGTGAAGTGTTCCTGATTGAAGAACCGATGGCGGCCGCAATTGGCGCTGGCTTACCGGTTTCTGAAGCGACCGGTTCAATGGTGGTGGATATCGGTGGTGGTACCACTGAAGTTGCCGTTATCTCCCTGAACGGCGTGGTTTACTCCTCTTCTGTTCGTATTGGTGGTGACCGCTTCGATGAGGCGATCATTAATTACGTTCGTCGTAACTACGGCTCCCTGATTGGTGAAGCGACCGCAGAACGTATCAAACACGAAATTGGCTCTGCTTACCCGGGCGATGAAGTGCGTGAAATCGAAGTGCGTGGCCGTAACCTGGCTGAAGGTGTTCCGCGTGGCTTCACGCTGAATTCCAACGAAATTCTGGAAGCGCTGCAGGAACCGCTGACCGGCATCGTGAGTGCAGTGATGGTTGCGCTGGAACAGTGCCCGCCGGAACTGGCTTCTGATATCTCTGAGCGCGGTATGGTATTGACCGGTGGTGGCGCGCTGCTGCGCAACCTTGACCGCCTGTTGATGGAAGAAACGGGTATTCCAGTTGTAGTTGCAGAAGATCCACTGACTTGCGTAGCGCGCGGCGGCGGCAAGGCGCTGGAAATGATCGACATGCACGGCGGCGACTTGTTCAGCGAAGAATAGTCCGCGTCAGATGCGAAGCGGATAGTCGCTTCGCATCTGTCTGGCCTGAGAATACGCAAAGCCTATGAAGCCAATTTTTAGCCGTGGCCCGTCACTGCAGATTCGCCTTTTCCTGGCGGTTGTGGTGGCGCTCGGAGTCATTATTGCCGACAGCCGCCTCGGTACGTTCAGTCAAATCAGAACGTACATGGATACTGCCGTCAGTCCTTTCTATTTTATTTCCAATGGTCCCCGCGAATTATTAGATAACGTTTCCCAGACGTTGGCCTCGCGCGACCAGCTTGAGCTTGAAAACCGGGCATTACGTCAGGAACTGCTGCTAAAAAACAGTGAATTGCTGATGTTAGGGCAGTACAAGCAGGAGAACGCGCGCCTGCGTGAACTGCTGGGCTCTCCGCTGCGTCAGGATGAGCAGAAAATGGTGACCCAGGTGATCTCGACGGTTAACGATCCTTACAGCGACCAGGTGGTTATCGACAAAGGTAGTGCGAACGGGGTGTACGAAGGCCAGCCGGTGATCAGCGATAAAGGCGTTGTCGGCCAGGTAGTGGCGGTAGCGAAACTGACCAGCCGCGTCCTGTTGATTTGCGATGCCACTCATGCGCTGCCGATTCAGGTGCTGCGTAACGATATCCGCGTGATTGCCGCCGGTAACGGCTGCACAGACGATCTGCAACTCGAACATTTACCGGCGAATACGGATATTCGTGTTGGCGATGTGCTGGTGACATCAGGTCTGGGCGGGCGTTTCCCGGAAGGGTATCCGGTTGCGGTGGTCTCGTCGGTTAAGCTGGATACCCAGCGTGCTTATACCGTGATTCAGGCGCGGCCAACCGCAGGTCTGCAACGTTTGCGTTATCTGTTGTTGCTGTGGGGCGCGGATCGTAACGGTACTAACCCAAGAACACCGGAAGATGTGCATCGTGTGGCGAACGAACGTCTGCTGCAGATGATGCCGCAGGTACTTCCTTCTCCTGATGCGATGGGTCCGCCTGCGCCAATGCCCGCTCCGGCGACTGGCATTACGCAGCCGCCGCCGCAAGTCTCTCCGGGAGGGCAATAGTGGCAAGTTACCGTAGCCAGGGGCGCTGGGTTATCTGGCTCTCGTTTTTAATTGCACTGTTGCTTCAAATCATGCCCTGGCCGGATGACATCATTGTCTACCGGCCAAACTGGGTATTGCTCATTTTGCTTTACTGGATCCTCGCGCTGCCGCACCGCGTAAATGTTGGCACGGGTTTCGCGATGGGTGCCATACTGGATCTGATTAGCGGATCCACCCTCGGTGTACGCGCGCTTTCGTTAAGTATTGTCGCCTATCTGGTCGCACTGAAATTCCAGTTGTTCCGTAATCTGGCGCTCTGGCAACAGGCGCTGGTGGTGATGCTGTTGTCGCTGGCGACAGAAGTTATTGTCTTCTGGGCGGAGTTTCTGGTTATTAATGTGTCGTTTAAACCAGAAATTTTCTGGAGCAGCCTGGTCAATGGCGTGCTCTGGCCGTGGCTCTTCCTGTTAATGCGTAAGATCCGCCAACAGTTTGCGGTGCAATAAGGCGTTTATGACTGATATCTGGCTTGCTTCCGGTTCTCCTCGTCGCCAGGAGTTGCTCACCCAACTGGGCGTCACTTTCACGCGTATTGTTCCGGGTATTGAGGAACAGCGTCAGGCGCAGGAGAGCGCCCGCCAGTATGTGTTACGCCTCGCGCGCGAAAAAGCGCAGGCCGGTGTGGCGATGGCCACAAGCGATCTGCCAGTGCTGGGCGCGGACACAATCGTCATATTTAATGGTGAAGTGCTTGAAAAACCAAAAGACTCCTCGCATGCTGCCAGTATGTTGCGCCAGCTTTCCGGGCAAACACATCAGGTGATGACGGCGGTTGCGTTGGCAGATAGCCAGCATGTGCTCGATTGTCTGGTGGAAACAGAAGTGACTTTCAGAGTGTTATCGGAAAAGGATATCGCCGATTACGTCGCCAGCGGGGAACCGCTGGATAAAGCCGGTGCTTATGGCATTCAGGGGCTGGGTGGCTGTTTCGTGAGAAAAATAAACGGTAGTTATCATGCCGTTGTGGGTTTACCGCTGGTGGAAACCTGGGAATTGCTGAGCAATTTTAACGCACTGCGCGAGGGAAAAGATAATCATGACGGCTGAATTGTTGGTCAACGTTACTCCATCGGAAACACGCGTCGCTTATATTGACGGCGGCATCCTGCAGGAAATTCACATCGAGCGCGAAGCACGGCGCGGGATAGTAGGCAATATCTACAAAGGTCGGGTCAGCCGGGTTCTGCCGGGCATGCAGGCGGCTTTTGTAGATATTGGTCTGGAAAAGGCGGCGTTCCTGCACGCCTCCGACATTATGCCGCACACCGAATGCGTTGCCGGGGAAGAGCAGAAAAACTTCACCGTGCGCGACATCTCCGAACTGGTCCGCCAGGGGCAGGACTTAATGGTGCAGGTGGTAAAAGATCCGCTGGGTACTAAAGGTGCGCGCCTGACCACGGATATCACACTGCCATCCCGTTACCTGGTCTTTATGCCGGGCGCTTCGCATGTCGGCGTTTCCCAGCGTATTGAGAGTGAAGCCGAGCGTGAACGCCTTAAGCAGGTCGTTGCGGCGTATTGCGATGAGCAGGGCGGTTTTATTATCCGTACTGCGGCTGAAGGCGTGTGTGAAGAGGATCTCGCCTCCGATGCGGCGTACCTCAAGCGCGTCTGGACGAAGGTGATGGAGCGTAAAAAGCGCCAACAAAGCCGCTGCAAACTGTACGGTGAACTGGCGCTGGCGCAGCGCGTGCTGCGCGATTTCGCCGACGCTCATCTGGATCGTATCCGTGTGGATTCGCGTCTGACGTTTGAAGCGCTGCTGGAGTTCACGGCGGAATACATCCCTGAGATGACCAGCAAGCTCGAACACTACAGCGGCCGCCAGCCGATTTTCGATCTTTACGATGTGGAGAATGAAATTCAGCGCGCGCTGGAGCGCAAAGTGGAACTGAAATCGGGCGGCTATCTGATCATCGATCAAACCGAAGCGATGACCACCGTTGATATCAACACCGGTGCGTTTGTCGGCCATCGCAATCTCGACGACACCATCTTCAACACCAACATTGAAGCCACGCAGGCCATTGCCCGCCAGCTGCGCTTACGCAATCTGGGCGGCATTATCATCATCGATTTTATCGATATGAATAATGACGATCATCGCCGCCGCGTGTTGCACTCGCTGGAGCAGGCGCTGAGCAAAGATCGGGTTAAAACCAGCATTAATGGTTTCTCCCAGCTTGGTCTGGTCGAAATGACGCGTAAACGCACGCGCGAAAGCGTGGAACATGTCCTCTGTAATGAATGCCCCACCTGTCATGGACGCGGCACCGTTAAAACGGTAGAAACCGTGTGCTATGAAATCATGCGCGAGATCGTTCGCGTGCATCATGCTTATGATTCCGATCGTTTCCTGGTTTACGCTTCCCCGGCGGTGGCGGAAGCCCTGAAAGGTGAAGAGTCGCACGCGCTGGCGGAGGTGGAAATCTTCGTTGGCAAGCAGGTAAAAGTGCAAATCGAGCCGCTCTATAATCAGGAGCAGTTTGACGTAGTAATGATGTAATTCGCAGCGTGCTGCGACATGAGCGGGTCTGGGTTTGGTTGACAAGGAGAGAGGCGTGAGGCGACTGCCGGGGATATTGCTGCTTACAGGCGCGACGCTGATTGTTATCGCGGCGCTGCTGGTAAGTGGGCTGCGCCTTGTCCTGCCCCATCTGGATAGCTGGCGCGAGCCCATTCTGGCGCGTATCACCGCACAAACCGGCGTTCCTGTCTCGGCCAGCCAGATCCAGGCGCGCTGGGAAAATTTCGGCCCTGAACTGGATGTGCGCGATATTAACGCGACGCTGCCCGATGGCGGCGAGCTGTCGGTCAAACGTGTGACGCTGGCGCTGGATGTCTGGCAAAGCCTGCTGCACATGCGCTGGCAGTTTCGCAATCTCACCTTTTATCAGCTGGTCGCGCATAGCAATACCCCGCTACAACGCAATGACACCGGCGAACCTATCACCACGGATCGCATCAGCGATCTGTTTTTACGCCAGTTCGATCACTTTGATCTGCGCGACAGCCGCATCAGCTTCTTAACGCTTTCCGGACAGCGCGCTGAGCTGGCGATCCCGCAACTTACCTGGCTTAACGGCAACGATCGTCACCGTGCGGAAGGGCAAGTCAGCCTGTCGAGCCTCACCGGTCAGCACGGCATTATGCAGGTACGCATGGATCTACGCGACGACAACGGGCTGTTGAATAATGGCCGCGTGTGGTTGCAGGCGGACGACATTGATGTCAAACCCTGGCTCGCCAAATGGATGCAGGATAAGGTCGCGCTGGATACCGCGCGCTTCAGCCTTGAAGGCTGGATGACATTAAGCAAAGGCGTGGTGGAAAGCGGCGACGTATGGCTGAAAAAAGGCGGTGCCAGCTGGCAGGGCAATAATACGCAGCACCGCATGACGGTGGATAATCTTACCGCCCATGTCTCTCGTCAGCTGCAGGGCTGGCAGTTTGATGTACCAGTAACGCGTATCGCAATTGATGATCACCCCTGGCCGCAGGGCGCGCTGAGTTTTGCCTGGGTTCCGGCACAGGAAGTGGGCGGTGCCAGCAGCGTGCGCAGCGATGAATTGCGCGTACGTGCCAGTAACCTTGAGCTCAGTGGCTTAGAGGGGCTGCTGCCGATTGCGCAGAAAATCTCCCCGGAACTGTATGACATCTGGCATACCATGCAGCCTCGCGGCAAGCTGGAGCAGTTGGCGCTGGATATCCCTTTGCAGGCGACAGAAAAAACGCGCTTCCACGCGCAGTGGCAGGATATTGCCTGGCAACAGTGGGAACTGCTGCCCGGTGTTGAACACCTCAGTGGAACGCTTGCCGGCAGCATGGAAAACGGGCGCTTAACCGCTGATATCGCGCAGGCGAAGATGCCGTATAAGACGGTATTCCCCGAACCGCTGGAGATTGAAAAAGGCGTTGCCACGCTGAACTGGCACAATAACGAACACGGCTTCCAGTTGGATGGGCGCAATATCGACGTTCAGGCTAATGCCCTGCGCGCACGCGGTGATTTCCGCTATCTCCACCTACAAGGTGATGAGCCCTGGTTAGGTATCCTGGCCGGCATCAATGTGACAGATGCCGGGCAAGCCTGGCGCTACTTCCCGGAAAATTTGATGGGTAAAGAGCTGGTAGCGTATCTGAGCTCGTCGATCAAAGGCGGGCAGACGCAAGATGCCACGCTGCTGTTTGGCGGTAATCCTAAGCTCTTCCCGTTTAAGCACAATGAAGGCCAGTTTGAAGTTGCGGTGCCGCTGCGCAACGCGACTTTTGCTTTCCAGCCTGACTGGCCGGCGCTGCAAAACCTTGATATCGATCTCGACTTCCTCAACGACGGCTTGTGGATGAAAAGTAGTCAAGTGGCGCTGGGTGGTGTAACGGCCAGCAACCTGACTGCCAACATCCCGGATTACGTCAAAGAGAAGCTGTTGATTGATGCCGACATTAACGGGCCGGGCAAAGCCGTTGGGCCCTATTTCAAAGAGACGCCGCTGCACGATACGCTGGGTAGTGCGCTGGATGAGCTGCAAATCGATGGTGATGTAAGCGCTCGCTTACATCTTGATATCCCGCTGGACGGGGAGCAGACCGTCGCCAAAGGTGACGTGGCGCTGAACAACAACAGCCTGTTTATCAAGCCACTTAACAGCACACTGAAGAACCTCAGCGGCAAATTCAGTTTCGAGAACGGTACGCTGAAAAGCGAACCATTACAGGCAACCTGGTTTAACCAACCGGTGAACCTCGATTTTTCCACCACCGAAGGGGATAAAGCCTATCAGGTGGCGGTGAATCTCAACGGAAACTGGCAACCGGCAAAAACCGGCGTTTTACCCCCACAACTTAATGATGCGCTGCGCGGCAGCATCGCATGGAAAGGCGATGTCGGCGTAGAGTTGCCGCACCGTGGCGGCACTACTTACAAGGTCAATATTGACGGCGATCTGGGCAACCTTGCCAGCACGTTACCGCCGCCGCTGGATAAACCCGCAGGCAAAGCGTTGCCGCTGAAGGTGAAGGTAGAAGGGAACCTGCACAGTTTCGATTTAACCGGTAATGCCGGTGGTAACAACCATTTTAACAGCCGCTGGTTGCTGAATAATAAGCTGACGCTCGATCGCGGGATCTGGACCTCGGACAGCCGTACGTTGCCACCGCTGCCGGATCAGGCCGGGCTTGAACTCAACTTGCCAGCAATGAACGGCGCGCAGTGGCTGGGTCTGTTCAGGCAGGGCGTGGCAAATAATGTCAGCAGTGCAACCACCTTCCCGCAGAGCATTACGCTGCGTACGCCAGCCCTGACGCTGGGAGGGCAGCAGTGGAATAACCTCAGCATTGTTTCGCAGCCGCAAGATTCGGGTTCGACCATTGAAGCGCAGGGGCGCGAAATCAGCGGTACATTGACGATCCATGATAATGCGCCGTGGCAGGCCGCGATCCGCTACCTCTACTACAACCCGTCGAACACGGCACCGAATGATGATGACATCTCTTCGCCTTCAACGCTGTTGCGCGGTCAGACACGGATCGATTTTACCGGCTGGCCGGATTTGCAACTGCGTTGCGCAGAGTGCTGGCTGTGGGGGCAAAAATATGGTCGCATCGATGGCGATTTCGCCATTCAGGGCGATACGCTGACGCTGGCGAACGGCCTGGTGGACAGCGGCACTGCGCGGCTCACCGCCGACGGTGAATGGGTCAACCGTGAAGGCGCGGAGCGTACTTCACTGAAAGGCGTGCTGCGCGGCGAGAAAATTGATTCTGCGATGGGCTTCTTTGGCATACCGACACCGGTGCGTGATTCGTCGTTTGATATTAATTATGACCTGCACTGGCGCAGCACTCCGTGGCAACCGCAGGAGGAGTCGCTCAATGGCATCCTGCGTACGCGTCTTGGCAAAGGCAAAATTACCGATATCAGCACCGGCCATGCCGGGCAGTTGCTGCGCCTGTTCAGCGTCGACTCGCTGTGGCGTAAATTGCGTTTTGATTTCAGCGATACCTTCAGCAGTGAGGGGTTCTGGTTTGATTCCATTCGCAGCACGGCGTGGATCAAAGACGGTGTGCTGCATACCGACGATACGCTGGTGGACGGTCTGGAAGCGGATATCGCCATGAAAGGCTCGGTGAATTTGGTGCGCCGCGAGCTGGATATGGAAGCGGTGGTTGCGCCAGAAATTTCCGCGACTGTCGGTGTGGCGGCGGCCTTTGCCGTTAACCCGATTGTCGGTGCGGCGGTGTTTGCCGCCAGCAAAGTGCTGGGGCCTCTGTGGAACAAAGTCTCGATTCTGCGCTACCGCATTACCGGCCCGGTCGATCAGCCGCAAATCAACGAAGTCCTGCGCCAGCCGCGTACGGACAAAAAGCAATGATTTGACGGCATCGGCGAATTGCCTCAAGCTCCTTATATCGCACTTTTTATTGCCCGCAGTGGCGGCAACGACGAGAAAAAATGATGAGTCTTAATCTGGTAAGTGAACAACTTCTGGCAGCGAACGGCCTGAGCCATCAGGATCTGTTTGCTATCCTCGGTCAACTGACCGCGCGTCGTCTTGATTACGGCGATCTCTATTTCCAGTCGAGCTATCACGAATCCTGGGTTTTAGAAGACAGCATCATTAAAGATGGTTCTTACAATATCGACCAGGGCGTGGGCGTGCGCGCCGTCAGCGGTGAGAAAACCGGTTTTGCTTATGCAGACCAAATCAGCCTGCTGGCGCTGGAACAGAGCGCGCAGGCTGCGCGTACCATCGTGCGGGAAGAGGGCGATGGCAAAGTGAAAACGCTGGGCGCGGTTGAGCATCAAAGCCTTTATACCAGCATCGATCCGCTGCAAAGCATGAGCCGGGAAGAGAAGCTCGATATTCTGCGTCGCGTGGATAAAACAGCGCGCGCGGCGGATAAACGCGTGCAGGAAGTGACCGCCAGCCTGACTGGCGTTTACGAACTCATTCTGGTGGCGGCGACCGATGGTACGCTGGCGGCGGACGTTCGCCCGCTGGTGCGGCTTTCTGTGAGCGTGCAGGTTGAAGACGACGGCAAACGCGAGCGCGGCTCCAGCGGCGGCGGCGGTCGTTTTGGTTATGACTGGTTCTTGCAGGATGTGGATGGCGACGTTCGTGCGGATGCGTGGGCGAAAGAAGCCGTGCGTATGGCGCTGGTAAATCTTTCTGCCGTTGCCGCGCCTGCGGGCACGCTGCCGGTGGTGCTTGGCGCGGGCTGGCCGGGCGTATTGCTGCACGAAGCGGTTGGACACGGGCTGGAAGGCGACTTCAACCGCCGTGGAACATCGGTATTTAGCGGCCAGATGGGGCAACTGGTGGCTTCAGAACTGTGTACCGTTGTGGACGACGGCACCATCGCCGATCGTCGCGGTTCTGTGGCGATTGATGATGAAGGAACGCCGGGCCAGTACAACGTGCTTATCGAAAACGGCGTGTTGAAAGGCTATATGCAGGACAAACTGAACGCGCGTCTGATGGGCGTCAAGCCGACCGGTAACGGGCGTCGTGAATCTTACGCGCATCTGCCGATGCCGCGTATGACCAACACCTATATGCTGGCGGGCAAATCAACGCCGCAGGAGATTATCGAATCTGTCGACTACGGTATCTACGCCCCGAATTTTGGCGGCGGCCAGGTCGATATCACTTCCGGTAAATTCGTCTTCTCCACTTCTGAGGCGTACCTGATTGAAAAAGGTAAGGTCACCAAAGCGGTGAAAGGCGCAACGCTGATTGGCTCCGGTATCGAAGCGATGCAGCAGATCTCCATGGTGGGTAACGATCTGAAGCTGGATAATGGCGTTGGCGTCTGCGGCAAAGAGGGGCAGAGCCTGCCAGTGGGGGTGGGCCAACCGACGCTGAAAGTCGATAACCTGACCGTCGGCGGTACGGCTTAACGCTCTTCTCACCCTCTTCGCACGAAGAGGGTGACTCTCTCACACGCTGCGTCCCTGCATTCCCTGATACACCTTCGCCACTTCAATAAAGTAATCCGTCAGATAGTTAATACACACCTGCACTTTTAGCGGCAGCTTATCTTTTTCGGTATAGAGCGCATAAACCGGGCGCGGATCCGACTGGTAGCGCGGCAGCAGGATCTCAAGTTGACCGCTGTTGATCTCGTCGATCACCCACATTAACGGCACGAATGCGATCCCGGCGCCTGCCGTCAGCCAGCGCGTGAGCGTCATCGGATCGTTAGTGACAAAACGCCCTTGTGGGATTAATCGCGTGGCGATCCCTTCTGGTGCCACCAGCTCAAATTCGTTATCCGGACGCACGCTGTATTCCAGCCATGAGTGGTTAACCATATCCGCTGGCTTTTCAGGAATGCCGTACTGGGCGAGGTAACTTTTTGCCGCGCAAACCACCATTGGCATCGCCCCAAGGCGGCGGGAGAAGAGGCTGGAATCCTGCAATGCGCCGACGCGGATCACCAGATCCAGACCGTCAGCGATAAGATCCGGCGCCGGGATACCCGTGACGAGATTTACCGACAAACCCGGATGCTCTTTGAGCATGTCGGCGGTCATTTTTGCCAGCACATTTTGCGCCATGGTTGAAGAACTGCCGATACGCAGCGTACCGATGGGTGTGTTGTTAAAGGCGTAAAGCTGCTCGTGAACATCCTGCACTTCATGCAGCATCCGGCGGCAACCCTGATAGTAAATCTTCCCCGCCTCGGTGAGGCCCAGACTGCGCGTGCTGCGGTTTAGCAGCTTTACCTGCAACTCATCTTCAAGTTTGGCGACGGTCTGGCTGATGGAGGAAACACTCATTTGTAGCTGTCGGGCAGCGGCGGTAAACGAACCTAATTCCACCACTTTGGCAAACACCGACATGCGTTTTAGTCGTTCCATTATTCACTCTGAGTTAAAAGTGATTTAGATCACATAATATAGATAACAGCATAACAGTTACGTTAATATACTATCTATTAAGAATATTCACGTCACTCTCGCCTGGCTCTCCTTGCCCTTACTCCTGCGGTGACGTTAGAACGAATTGTCACCTGCACGCTGTCTAATCAAGGTCAACATGAGTCTGTTTCCCGTCATCGTGGTGTTCGGTTTGTCGTTCCCACCGATTTTTGTCGAATTAATTTTATCACTGGCGATCTTCTGGCTGGTGCGCCGGATGCTGGTCCCCACCGGGATCTATGACTTTGTCTGGCACCCGGCGCTGTTTAACACTGCGCTGTATTGCTGCCTTTTTTACCTGCTGTCGCGCCTGTTTGTTTGAGGTAGAAGTGAAAACACTAACAAGAAATATCTCTCGCACCGCTATCACTATGGTGCTGGTGATCCTGGCGTTCATCGCGATTTTCCGCGCCTGGGTTTATTACACCGAATCGCCCTGGACACGCGACGCGCGATTTAGTGCCGACGTCGTCGCTATCGCGCCGGATGTCACTGGGCTTGTCACCGCCGTCAATGTGCATGACAACCAACTGGTGAAAGAGGGCCAGGTGTTGTTCACCATCGATCAACCGCGTTACCAAAAAGCGCTGGCGGAAGATGAAGCCGATGTCGCTTACTACGAAGCGCTGGTGGCGGAAAAACGCCGGGAAGCCGGGCGGCGTAATCAGTTAGGCGTACAGGCCATGTCGCGCGAAGAGATCGACCAGGCCAATAACACCCTGCAAACCGTGCTGCATCAGCTGGCCAAAGCCCAGGCGGCACGCGATCTGGCGAAGCTGGATCTGGAGCGTACGATCATTCGAGCACCGGCCGATGGTTGGGTCACGAACCTGAATGTGTATGCCGGTGAATTTATTACCCGGGGTTCCACCGCGGTGGCGCTGGTGAAACAACACACGTTCTACGTTCTGGCGTACATGGAAGAGACCAAGCTGGAAGGCGTGCGTCCGGGTTATCGCGCGGAGATCACCCCGCTTGGCAGCAACCTGGTATTGAAAGGGACGGTGGATAGCATCGCCGCAGGCGTCACGAACGCCAGCAGCAGCAATGACAGCAAAGGCATGGCGACCGTCGATTCCAACCTTGAATGGGTGCGGCTGGCGCAGCGTGTGCCGGTGCGCATTCGTCTCGACAAACAACAAGGCAACCTGTGGCCGGCGGGCACCACCGCGACGGTGGTAGTGACGGGTAAATCCGATCGTGATGAAAGCCAGGATTCGTTCTTTCGCAAAATGGCGCATCGCCTGCGTGAGCTGGGGTAATCGCTATGGGGCTGTTATCCATTGCCAGCCAGCATTTGCGTTTTGCTTTCAAGCTGGCCTTTGCCGTGGTGCTGGCACTGTTTGTTGGCTTTCACTTTCAGCTTGAAACCCCGCGCTGGGCGGTGTTAACCGCGGCGATTGTCGCGGCGGGACCCGCTTTTGCCGCCGGTGGCGAGCCCTATTCCGGGGCGATTCGCTACCGGGGGATGTTGCGTATTGTCGGCACCTTTATCGGCTGTATCGCCGGGCTGGCCATTATCATCATGCTGATCCGCACCCCACTTCTGATGTTAATGGTGTGCTGTGTCTGGGCCGGGTTTTGTACCTGGGTCTCGTCGCTGGTGCGCGTTGAAAACTCTTACGCCTGGGGGCTGGCGGGTTATACCGCGTTAATTATTGTCGTCACCATTCAGACGGAACCACTGCTGGCACCGCAATTTGCCGTTGAGCGGTGCAGTGAAATCGTGGTGGGCATTCTCTGCGCGATTGTTGCCGATCTGCTCTTTTCCCCGCGCTCCGTCAAACAGGAAATTGACCGCGAGCTGGATAGCCTCCTGCTGGCGCACTATCAACTGATGCAGTTGTGTATCAAACATGGTGACAGCGAAGAGGTGGACAAAGCCTGGGCTGCGCTGGTGCGCCGTACCACGGCACTTGAAGGGATGCGCAGCAATCTGAATATTGAGTCTTCCCGTTGGGGACGCGCTAACCGCCGCCTGAAAGTGATCAATACCCTGTCGCTGACGCTCATCACCCAGGCGTGTGAAACCTATCTGATTCAGAACACCCGTCCGGAGCTTATCACCGACACGTTTCGCGAGCTGTTTGCCGGGCCGGTCGATAACGTGCAGGAGATGCACAAGCAGTTAAAAAGAATGCGCCGGGTCATTGCCTGGACCGGTGAGCGGGAAACGCCAGTTACTATTTATAGCTGGGTTGGTGCAGCGACCCGCTATCTGCTGCTAAAACGCGGTGTGATTGGCAACGCGAAAATCAGCGCTGTTGAAGAAGAGGTTCTGCAGGGCGAAGTGGTGGTGAAAGCCGAATCAGCCGAACGCCACCATGCGATGGTTAACTTCTGGCGCACCACGCTTTCTTGCATGCTGGGCACCTTGTTCTGGCTGTGGACCGGCTGGACATCCGGCAGCGGTTCGATGGTGATGATCGCGGTGGTCACGTCGCTGGCGATGCGTCTGCCCAACCCAAAAATGGTGGCGAAAGACTTTATTTACGGCATGTTATGGGCGCTGCCGATTGGTTCGTTTTATTACCTGGTTATCCTGCCATCGACGCAACAAAGCATGCTGCTGCTGTGTATTAGCCTGGCGGTACTGGCATTCTTTATTGGTATTGAAGTGCAAAAAAGGCGGCTGGGTTCAATGGCGACGCTGGCGGGCACCATTAATATTCTGGTGCTCGATAATCCGATGACCTTTAAATTCAGTCAGTTTCTTGATAACGCGCTGGGTCAGCTGGTTGGCGTGGTTCTGGCGATGGTCGTGCTTTTGCTGGTGCGGGATAACTCCCAGGCGCGCACCGGGCGCATGCTGTTGAACCAGTTTGTTTCCGCTGCTGTCTCGGCAATGACCACCAATACAGCGCGGCGCAAAGAGAACCATCTGCCCGCGCTGTATCAACAGCTTTTCTTGCTGCTGAATAAATTTCCTGGTGATATCGCGAAGTTTCGCCTCGCGCTGACGTTGATTATTGCGCATCAGCGCCTGCGGGATGCGCCGGTGCCGATTAATGATGATCTTTCGGCTTTTCATCGCCAGTTACGGCGTACGGCGTCACAAGTGATATCCGCAGGTAACGACACGAAACGTCGCCGTTACTTCACCCAGTTGCTCGAAGAACTGGATATCTACCAGCACAAGCTACATCACTGGAACGCACCGCCGCAGGTTACCGAGCCGGTACACCGGCTAACAGGTATGTTGCACAAATATCAACATGCACTGACCAGCAGTTAATGCCAAACCGACGCCAAAAGCGTCGGTTTTTTTATAGCTATACTTTCCAGAAGTTTTTATAAACCGCAGATCGGGAGGACAAATGACAACGCAGTCACTGCAGGACAACGCGCTTTTTCAGACCGGCTATCTGGTTGATGGGGTCTGGAAAACGCTGGACACCACCTTTGACGTTCTGAATCCGGCTACGGGTGAAACTATCGCGAAAGTTGCCAAAGCAGGTAAGAAAGAGACAGAAGAAGCCATTGCCGCCGCAACGCGCGCTTTTCCCGCATGGCGGGCGAAAACCGCGAAAGAGCGTTCGACCATTTTGTACCGCTGGTATGAATTGATCATTGAAAACAAAAGCTGGCTGGGCAGATTGATGACCACTGAGCAGGGCAAACCATTGAAAGAAGCGGAAGGTGAAGTCGACTATGCCGCCAGCTTTATTCAGTGGTTTGCTGAGCAGGCGAAACGCGCAAACGGTGAAATTATCCCGCCCATTAAACCAGGCTCACGCATTCTGGCGACGCGAGAACCGATTGGCGTGGTGGCCGCGATTACACCGTGGAATTTCCCGATGGCGATGTTGACCCGCAAACTGGGGCCCGCGCTGGCGGCAGGCTGTACCGGCGTTATCAAACCGGCGAATAACACGCCGCTTAGCGCATTTGCATTGCTGGCGCTGGCGAAAAAAGCCGGTGTGCCGGATGGCGTGCTGAATGCCGTTGCCGGGAACACGTCTGAAATCAGCGATGCCATTATGGCCAGCCAAGACGTGCGCAAAATCTCGTTCACCGGCTCGACGGCGGTGGGGAAAACGCTGGTGCGCAACGCGGCTGAAACCATGAAAAAAGTGTCGATGGAGCTGGGAGGGAATGCGCCTTATATCGTGTTTGAGGATGCTGACATTGACGCTGCGGTGCAGGGTGCTATCGCCAATAAATTCCGTAATGCGGGGCAGGTGTGCGTCAGCGTTAACCGCTTCTATATCCATGAATCTGTTTACGACACCTTTACGCAAAAACTGACAGAGGCAGTTAATGCATTAAAAGTTGGGAATGGTCTGGATGAAGGGGTGGTTGTCGGACCGCTGATTGAACGCGCTGCGGTGGATAAAGTGCGCGAGCATGTCGACGATGCCGTCGCCAAAGGGGCGAAAGTATTGGCTGGCGGTAAACCGCACAGCCTTGGCGGAAACTTCTGGCAGCCAACGGTGTTGGGTGATTGCAGCGATGGCATGAAACTGGCGCAGGAAGAGACGTTTGGTCCGGTAGCTGCCTGTTTCCGTTTCACCAGCGAAGAGGAGGTGGTGCAGCGCGCCAACGCAACACCGTTTGGTCTGGCCGCCTATTTCTATACGCAGAACCTGCAGCGGGTATTCCGCGTTTCGCAGGCGATCGAAAGCGGCATGATCGGCATTAACGAGTGCGCGGTATCAACGGAGCTGGGGCCGTTTGGCGGGGTGAAAGAGTCCGGTCTTGGCCGGGAAGGTTCTGTGCTGGGGCTGGAAGAGTTTCTGGAAGTGAAAACTCTGCACCTTGGGGGATTGTAATCATGCGGGCGGCGTCTGCCGCCCTGTTGGGCTGATGGCGGAAAATGAATATCTACACTTTCGATTTTAAACATATTGACGATCAAAGTGCTTTCTACCGCGAGTTTAGCCGCCAGTTCGCTATTGAGCGCGAGAAAGTTCACGATCTGGATTCCCTGTGGGACACAATGATGGATGGCGCGCTGCCTTTGCCGCTGGAAATTGAATTTATTCATCTGCCGGAAAAACAGCGCCGCCGTTTTGGGGCATTGATCCTGCTATTTGATGAAGCGGAAGAGGAGCTGGAAGGCGAGCTGCGGTTTAATGTGCGTTGAGCGAAGGCAAAAAAAAGCCCCTGACAGGCAGGGGCAAGTCGTCGGACAAGACGACGAGGGTTTATTTATACAGTTCAGCCGTAACGTGGGTGCTATCCCCCGTACGTGCTTCAATAATACGGTAGCTGCTCGCGCCAGCCTGATCGGCTTTAGCAGAGAGCTCCTGGCGAATGTCCATCGGGACGCCCGCTCTTTGGGAAATAGAAACACTGCCGATAGATTGCAGGTTGCTGGCTTGATCGCTGTTAACAAGCGTTGCGGCGCTCGCGCCGAAAGAGATCAGGGATGCAAGGCCAAGGGATGCGATGATGAGATTACGTTTCATTGTCTGTCTCCTTTAGAGAGGCTCAACGGCGAGAAGGATTGAACTGCTATTTTTGTGCCTGGTGCCGTTGAGGGACGAATACATAGGGTTATCGGTAAAACTTATTTGTACAGCTCTGCGGTTGCGTGCCACTGGTCGCCGCTACGTGCTTCAATAATGCGGTAAGCTGACGCACCTTGTTCTTCCGCTTTTTTGCTCAGTTGCGCGTTCATGTCCATCGGTGATGCGGTAACAGAACCGATAGAAACAGTACCCAGCGACTGGCGAGATTGCGCCTGTTCCGCGTTGATGGAATCCGCCGCGAAAGCGCCAAATGACAGGGCTGAAAGGATACTCAGTGTTGCAACGGTTGATTTGATATTCATGTCTCTTACCTCGTCGTATTCTTTTCTTTAAATTTTTCGGAGGGCCTCGTTTCGTGACCCTCATCACAAAATCAAGTATACACTAGTCACGCGAATAATTAATACCAAGCTAATTATAACTATGATTAATGGGAATATGATTTGTGGTTTTATATTACTTAAAAGCATAAAAAACAGCATTCAGGTAAGCATTTAGTTAGCGATAGTTAAGAAAATCATATGGATAGATGAATTTGATTTTTTGTGCGGTGGTATACGCTGGGAAAGGGAAGTGAAACCATAAATCGCACTAACTGCTAAGTTAGCGGTAGGTGAAAAGTCGAATTGTGGAGCGAAAAGCCGAACATTCCCCCGCGAGCGAAGCCGGGGGAGAGATGTTAATTACAGTTCTTGTTCGAACAGTACCAGAATCGCTTCGTAGAGATCTTTCACCGTGAAGCCTTTGGCTGGTGTGGTGAAAATAGTGTCATCCCCGGCGATGGTACCAAGGATGCCTTCCGCTTTACCCAGAGAGTCCAGCAGACGCGCAATCAGCTGCGCAGCGCCAGGGCTGGTGTGGATCACCACGACGGCATCGTTGTAATCGATATCCAGCACCAGGTTTTTCAGCGGGCTGGAGGTCGTGGGAACACCCAGTTCGATTGGCAGGCAGTAGACCATTTCCATTTTCGCGTTGCGCGTGCGCACCGCGCCGAATTTGGTCAGCATGCGAGAGACTTTAGACTGATTGATATTGTCGAAGCCCTCTTCTTGCAGAGCCTGAACAATTTCTCCCTGAGAACTGAATTTCTCTTCTTTAAGAAGCGCCTTAAACGCTTTAACTAATTCTTCTTGTTTTGCCGAGCTTCGCATAAGTCACCCGTAATATGGCCGTGAAAACAACATTATTATGCATATTGATGAATTTTTATGCAAATATTCTCGCGAGGGAATTTCTGAAAACTGCTGAGAAGGCGCGAAGTTTATCAAATCCTGTGATGAAGCACAGCCACATGTGTCTTACGTCGCAAATAAGATTAAAAAGTAAATTAAATGTTATAAAGTTGATGTTATTTTGGTGAATATCGCAGCTATATTATAGACTCTGAGTGTTAGTTGCTTAGCTTGCCGATCTGACGGTCATATCCATCCTTATATAAGATCTTAACAGTGGGCTGTGCCGCACTATTTTGGCGCGTTTACTGTCATAATTACCAGGGTGGATTAAGGTCGCCGCAACGGAGTAACAAAATATTTAGCTAACCATAATAAGGAGTTTAGGATGAAAGTCGCAGTCCTCGGCGCGGCCGGCGGTATCGGTCAAGCGCTCGCCCTACTACTGAAAACACAACTGCCTTCAGGTTCAGAACTCTCCCTGTATGATATTGCACCTGTAACCCCTGGGGTTGCCGTTGACCTCAGCCATATTCCTACCGCTGTAACCATTAAAGGCTTCTCCGGCGATGATGCGACGCCTGCGCTGGAAGGCGCCGATGTGGTGCTGATTTCCGCGGGTGTGGCGCGTAAACCGGGTATGGATCGCTCCGACCTGTTTAACGTCAACGCCGGTATCGTGAAAAACCTGGTCGCTCAGGTGGCGAAAACCGCGCCGAAAGCCTGTATTGGCATCATCACTAACCCGGTAAACACGACAGTCGCGATTGCCGCTGAAGTGCTGAAAAAAGCCGGTGTTTACGATAAGAACAAGCTGTTTGGCGTTACCACGCTGGACATCATCCGTTCCAACACCTTCGTGGCAGAGTTGAAAGGCAAACAGCCAACAGATATCGAAGTCCCGGTTATCGGTGGTCACTCTGGTGTAACAATCCTTCCGCTGCTGTCGCAAATCCCGGGCGTAAGCTTTAGCGAACAGGAAGTGGCCGATCTGACAAAACGCATTCAGAACGCCGGTACCGAAGTGGTCGAGGCGAAAGCGGGTGGCGGTTCAGCAACGCTTTCCATGGGCCAGGCCGCCGCACGTTTTGGTTTGTCGCTGGTGCGCGCGCTGCAGGGTGAGCAAGGCGTTGTTGAGTGCGCTTATGTGGAAGGTGACGGCGAATACGCGCGTTTCTTCTCGCAGCCGCTGCTGCTGGGCAAAAACGGTATCGAGGAGCGTCACGCTATCGGTAAGCTCAGCGCGTTTGAACAGCAGTCGCTGGAAGGCATGCTGGATACGCTGAAAAAAGATATTCAGCTTGGTGTCGATTTCGTCAATCGTTAAGCCTTGTTGTCCTGCACGTGCAGGAAGAAAAAACCGGAGCCTGTTGCTCCGGTTTTTTTATGGCGCTCAGTTGGTCGCCGGGTATTCCTGAATCGTGACCTTGAAGGTGAGTTTCTTGTCGTCGCGCATGACCTCGACCGGAATTTCAGACCCTGGCCGGATTTCCGCCACTTGATCCATGGTTTCGAGGGCGGAAACAGCCGGTTTTCCGTTCACCGAGGTGATCACATCATTGACCTGAATCCCCGCGCGTGCCGCCGGGCCATCCGGCGAGACTTCGTTAACGACAATCCCCTGGATCGGATCGATACCGCCGCCCTGAGTATGCAACGGCGCGATCTCCCGGCCGCCAATGCCAATATAACCACGGATCACGCGGCCATCACGGATCAACTTATCCATGATTTTGGTCGCCAGCTGGAAGGGAATGGCGAATCCGATACCTTCCGGCGTTTCGCCGTCATTACTTTTATCAAACGACAGGGTGTTGATACCCATCAGTTCGCCCAGCGAATTCACCAGCGCGCCGCCGGAGTTACCGTGGTTAATGGAAGCATCGGTCTGCAAAAAGTTTTGCCGCCCGCTGGGATTCAAACCAATACGACCTGTGGCACTGATAATCCCCTGGGTCGTCGTTTGACCAAGGTTATACGGGTTGCCGATCGCCAGCACCACATCGCCGATATGCGGTGTGCGCTTTGTGTTGATGGGGATCACCGGCAAGCCGCCGTTCGCATTAATCTTCAATACTGCAAGATCAGTCAACGTATCCGAGCCCACCAGTAACGCCTCAAACACCCGACCATCCTGCAGCGCGACAATGATTTGGTCCGCATCGTTGATCACATGTTTGTTGGTGATGATATAGCCGCGTTGATCCATGATGACGCCGGAACCGAGCGTACGTATTTCGAGGCGATCATGGGTGGAGCTATTCAGGCTACGGTTATAGACGTTCACGACCGCAGGTGCTGCGCGACGAACTGCCGGGTTATAGCTGGCAGGCGTTTCATCGGCGCTGTCGATTTGCGGCGTCGCGAGCGGAATATTTTTACGCAGCGAAGGCATGGCGGCGATGATCAGACCACCGACGACCAAACCGATTGCCACGGAACGTAAAAGCTTCACATACATGATGGGATAGTCATTAAAAGGAGAACGGCAGCAGCATAACATGAGTTATCCGGACATCACACGCAGGCGGTGATGTCCGGCGGCAGAATTACTTAGCGCAGCAGCAGATAGATACTGTCGTTGCCCCGCACGATATGCAGTGCCATAACGGAAGGTTTCGCTTCCAGCACTTTGCGCATTTCAGCAATCGACTGAACACGATCGCGGTTAACGCCAATGATCACATCATCTTTATGCAGGCCAGCCTGCGCGGCGGCGCTGCCTTTTTCCACATTACCAACGGTGATGCCTTTGGTGCCATCTTTCAACTGGCCATCGCTCAGCTCCGCGCCTTGCAGTGATGGAGAGATCAGTTCGGCGCTGGCGGAAGATGAGGTGCTTTTATCAAGCGTCACTTCAACATCCATTGGTTTGCCATCGCGTAACAGGCCTAACTTCACTTTGGCACCTGGTTCGGTGGTCGCAATACGCGAACGCAGTTCAGCGAAGCTGCTCAGTGGCTTACCGTTCAGGCTAACAATCACATCACCCGATTTGATCCCTGCTTTCGCCGAACCCGAATTCGGCAGCACCTCACTGACAAATGCGCCGCGCTGCACGTTCAGGTTAAAGGCTTTGGCGATATCCGCGCTCATTTCGGTGCCTTTAATGCCCAGCAGACCGCGTTTGATTTCACCAAACTGAATCAACTGGCGAGAGAGGGTTTGCGCCATGTTACTTGGGATCGCGAAGCCGATGCCGACGCTACCGCCGCCCGGTGCGAGTATCGCCGTGTTAATGCCGATAAGTTCGCCGTTCAGGTTGAGCAGCGCGCCGCCGGAGTTGCCACGGTTAATGGAAGCATCGGTCTGGATAAAGTTTTCCAGCCCTTCAAGGTTCAGGCCGCTGCGACCGAGCGCAGAAACAATCCCGGACGTGGCGGTTTGCCCCAGGCCGAAGGGGTTGCCGACGGCAATAACGAAGTCGCCAACGCGCAGTTGATCGGAATCGGCGATGGCAATTTGCGTCAGATTGCTCGCATTTTGTAATTGCAGCAGCGCGATGTCGCTCTGGTCGTCCCCGCCAATCAATTTGGCTTCGAATTCGCGTCCGTCATTCAACTGCACATTGATTTTTTGTGCCTGGTTAATCACGTGGTTATTTGTCAGCACGTAACCTTTAGCGGCGTCGATAATCACCCCGGAGCCGAGACCTTCAAACGGCTGAGGCTGCTGCTGGGGTTGATCCGGCATCTCTTCGCCGAAATATTTTTTCAGCTCTTCAGGGACCTTCTGACCTTGTACCGCCGTGCCTTCTACCTGCACGCTAACAACCGCTGGCAGAACCTTTTCCAGCACCGGCGCGAGGCTGGGTAACGCTCCCTGACCAGGGACTTGTGACGGCATTGCCGCAAGAGTCTGAAAGGGTGCCGAGAGAGTTAACCCGACACTTAACGCAAATGCACTCAACAGCTGGGTTTGTTTCTTCATTGATGCTGGCTCTCGTAACCTGAAGTGGAAGGAATGACGCCCCAAAACAGTTTGATGTTATTGAAATTTCAACCGGGTAACAATGAGGTGAATGACTAAATAATAGCTGCGATGCGCAAGAAGGGACGGGCGCAAGGAGCGCGCCCGTAAATATTTATGATGTGTTCGATTACTTACGGCTGGCGCCGCCGCGCAGCAGGCCGGAAGCACCTTCAGAATAGTCACGCGGGATCTGCACCGGTGCCTGATCGTTGCTGGCTTCAGATTCAGCCAGACGGTTGCGGAACGGGTTCTCTTCCGCAGACATTTCCGGCAGCAGGCTGGACGAACTTTTCGCCATATGCTGATAAAGCTGGCGGTAGTCGTGCGCCATGTTATCCAGCAGTTCAGCGCTGCGGGCAAAATGGCTTACCAGCTCTTCGCGATACTCTTCGAGTTCCGCTTTGTTTTTTTCCAGCTCATACTGCAAGGCCTGCTGTTGGCGCAATTTGCGGTTTCCGAAACGCATACCCACGGCACCAATAATAATGCCGACAACCAACCCAATTAGCGCATATTCCCAGGTCATGAACTTCTCCCGTTGTTTTTTGATTCCGTAGGGTGTGGGCTGCAAGCTCCTGCCTGCGCCTGATTGTGCCACTATAACCGCTAATCGTGCAGAAGTGGAATCCTGACGCAGCATCGCGTAGTGTAGAACGGCCTTTTTTTCGTCAACCCTGTGGGGGCGGATCGATTTTCAAGGAATAACAACAACACCATGCAGAGCCTTTCCCCAACATCGCGATATTTAAATGCCCTGAACGAGGGTAGCCATCAACCGGATGATGTGCAAAAAGAAGCCGTCTCACGGCTGGATGTCATTTACCAGGCATTAATTAACCGCAGCGAACCCGCCGCGCCGCAACGTGGTGGCTTGATGGCGAAATTTAGCAAGCTGCTCGGCAAACGTGAGCCCAAAGAAGCCGCACCTGTACGTGGTCTCTATATGTGGGGCGGCGTCGGGCGGGGAAAAACCTGGCTGATGGACATGTTCTATCAAAGTCTGCCCGGCGAGCGTAAACAGCGTCTGCACTTTCACCGCTTTATGCTGCGCGTCCATGAAGAACTGACCTCGCTACAGGGGCAAAGCGATCCGCTGGAAATCGTGGCCGACCGCTTTAAAGCCGAAACCGATGTGCTGTGCTTTGACGAGTTTTTTGTCTCGGATATCACGGACGCCATGCTGCTTGGCGGGCTGATGAAAGCGCTGTTCGCACGTGGTATCACGCTGGTGGCGACATCGAACATTCCGCCGGATGAACTGTACCGTAACGGTTTGCAGCGGGCGCGGTTTTTACCTGCGATTGACGCTATTAAGCAGTTTTGCGACGTCATGAATGTCGACGCGGGTGTGGACTACCGGCTGCGTACACTAACGCAGGCGCACCTGTGGTTAACGCCGTTAGATGCCAGTACCGCTCAGCAGATGGACAAATTGTGGCTGGCGTTGGCGGGTGCGGCACGACAAAACGCGCCGGAACTGGAGATTAATCATCGGCCATTGCCCACGCTGGGTGTGGAAAACCAGACGCTGGCGGTGTCGTTTTCAACCCTCTGCGTGGATGCCCGCAGCCAGCATGACTACATTGCGCTTTCACGGCTCTTTCATACGGTGATGTTGTTTGATGTGCCGGTGATGACGCCGCTGATGGAGAGCGAAGCGCGGAGGTTTATCGCGCTGGTGGATGAGTTCTACGAGCGTCACGTGAAGCTGGTGGTTAGCGCCGCGGCAGCGTTGCATGACATCTATCAGGGTGAGCGGCTGAAGTTTGAGTTCCAGCGCTGTTTATCTCGCTTGCAAGAAATGCAGAGCGAAGAATATCTGAAACGCGCACATATGCCCTGATGCGGCCTTGCCTTCTTTTATTGCCAGAGGGCGACAAAACCTGCGTCAAATCACGAAAAGGGGTCGATCTTTGACCCCGACTTCTCTATAATCCTGCGACCCCACGTTACAAGAAGGTTTTTTTCCCGAAACTTTCTCTGCGCCGGCATAGGCTATTCGAAGGGGTAGGTTTGCTGGACAATGTCGTGTGAACCTCAACTGACTAAACGTTTGGGTGTTCACCAACGTGTAACTAATTATTTGGGTAAGCTTTTAATGAAAACTTTTACAGCTAAACCAGAAACCGTAAAACGCGACTGGTATGTTGTTGACGCGACCGGTAAAACTCTGGGCCGTCTGGCTTCCGAACTGGCTCGTCGCCTGCGCGGTAAGCATAAAGCGGAATACACTCCGCACGTTGATACGGGTGATTACATCATCGTTCTGAACGCAGAAAAAGTTGCTGTAACCGGCAACAAGCGTGAAGACAAAATGTATTACCACCACACCGGCCACATCGGTGGTATCAAAGAAGCGACCTTTGAAGAGATGATTGCTCGCCGTCCTGAGCGTGTGATTGAAATCGCGGTTAAAGGCATGCTGCCAAAAGGCCCGCTGGGTCGTGCTATGTACCGTAAACTGAAAGTTTACGCTGGCAACGAGCACAACCACGCGGCACAGCAACCGCAAGTTCTTGACATCTAATCGGGATTATAGGCAATGGCTGAAAATCAATACTACGGCACTGGTCGCCGCAAAAGCTCCGCCGCTCGCGTGTTTATTAAACCGGGCAACGGTAAAATCGTAATCAACCAGCGTTCGCTGGAACAGTACTTCGGTCGTGAAACTGCCCGCATGGTAGTTCGTCAGCCGCTGGAACTGGTCGACATGGTTGAAAAATTGGACCTGTACATCACCGTTAAAGGTGGTGGTATCTCCGGTCAGGCTGGTGCGATCCGTCACGGTATCACCCGCGCTCTGATGGAGTACGACGAGTCCCTGCGTTCCGAACTGCGTAAAGCTGGCTTCGTCACTCGTGACGCGCGTCAGGTTGAGCGTAAAAAAGTCGGTCTGCGCAAAGCACGTCGTCGTCCGCAGTTCTCCAAACGTTAATTGGTTTCTGCTTCGGCAGAACGATTGGCGAAAAAACCCGGTGCGAACCGGGTTTTTTTATGGATAAAGATCGTGTTATCCACAGCAATCCATTGATTATCTCTTCTTTTTCAGCATTTCCAGAATCCCCTCACCACAAAGCCCGCAAAATCTGGTAAACTATCATCCAATTTTCTGCCCAAATGGCTGGGATTGTTCATTTTTTGTTTGCCTTATAACGAGAGTGACAGTACGCGCGGGTAGTTAACTCAACATCTGACCGGTCGATTAAGTCCGGTAGCAGTAAATTCTGAATATATACCTGGAGGTTTTCATGGCTGTCGCTGCCAACAAACGTTCGGTAATGACGCTGTTTTCTGGTCCTGTGGACATCTATAGCCATCAGGTCCGTATCGTGCTGGCCGAAAAAGGTGTCAGCTTCGAAATTGAGCACGTGGAAAAGGATAATCCTCCTCAGGATCTGATTGACCTCAACCCGAATCAAAGCGTACCGACACTTGTAGATCGTGAACTCACCCTGTGGGAATCACGCATCATTATGGAATATCTGGACGAGCGTTTCCCGCACCCGCCGTTAATGCCGGTTTACCCGGTGGCGCGCGGCGAGAGCCGTCTGTACATGCACCGTATTGAGAAAGACTGGTATTCGCTGATGAATACCATCCAGAACAGCAGTGGCGCACAGGCGGACGCGGCGCGTAAACAGCTGCGTGAAGAGCTGCTGGCGATTGGCCCGCTGTTCACCCAGAAACCGTACTTCCTGAACGACGAGTTCAGCCTGGTTGACTGCTACCTCGCACCGCTGCTGTGGCGTCTGCCGGTACTGGGTATCGAACTGAGTGGTACCGGTGCGAAAGAGCTGAAAGGGTATATGACACGCGTTTTCGAGCGTGATTCCTTCCTTGCCTCTCTGACAGAAGCCGAGCGCGAAATGCGCCTGGGCCGGGGTTAATTGCATGGATTTGTCACAACTGTCTCCACGCCGTCCGTATTTACTGCGGGCCTTCTACGAATGGCTGCTGGATAACCAGCTTACGCCGCATCTGGTTGTTGATGTGACGTTGCCGGGCGTACGCGTGCCGATGGAGTATGCGCGTGACGGGCAGATCGTGTTGAACATTGCGCCGCGTGCGGTCGGCAACCTGGAACTGGCGAATGACGAAGTGCGTTTCAACGCGCGCTTCGGCGGCGTTCCGCGTCAGGTTGAAGTGCCAATGGCTGCCGTGCTGGCGGTTTATGCCCGTGAAAACGGCGCCGGTACGATGTTTGAACCGGAAGCCGCGTATGATGAAGAGGTCGTCAGCCTGAACGATGACGACCATACTTCAGCGCAGGAAAGCGAGACGGTGATGTCGGTTATCGACGGTGATAAACCCGATCACGAAGACGATCACGATAACAGCCCGGATGACGATCCGCCGCCGCGCGGTGGGCGTCCATCGCTGCGTGTGGTGAAGTAACCTGGAAAGCAGAACCTGATGGTTCTGCTTTTTTTTGTGTTTAACATGCGCATAAAAAAGGAGGCCGGAGCCTCCTTTTTGGTCGCTACATGGATATTACACTTCGAGGTAGTTCAGGATGCCGTCCGCCGCCTTACGGCCTTCGGCAATCGCCGTTACCACCAAATCGGAGCCACGCACGATGTCGCCGCCAGCAAAGATTTTTGGATTGCTGGTCTGGAACGCATTTTCGCTGCCCTCTGGCGCAATCACGCGGCCTTGTGAATCCAGCTCAACGCTGTGTTTCGCCAGCCACTCCATGCTGTGCGGGCGGAAACCAAACGCCATAACAACCGCGTCGGCCGGAACCACATGTTCAGAACCGGCAACAATTTCCGCACGACGACGGCCTTTCGCATCCGGCGCGCCCATTTCCGTGCGTGCCATCTTCACGCCGCACACTTTGCCGTTGGCATTGATTTCAATGCCCAGCGGCTGCACGTTGAACTGGAACTCCACGCCCTCTTCGCGCGCGTTTTTCACTTCGCGTTTCGAACCTGGCATGTTCTCTTCGTCACGGCGATAGGCACAGATAACGTGCGTCGCGCCCTGGCGCACTGACGTACGCACACAGTCCATTGCGGTATCACCACCGCCAAGCACCACAACACGTTTGCCTTCCATGCTGACATACGGCTCTTCCGGCGTTTCACCGAAGCCCATAATCTGCTTGGTGTTAGCGATGAGGAACGGCAGCGCGTCAAACACGCCGTTTGCGTCTTCATTTTCCAGCCCGCCGCGCATCGACTGATAAGTCCCGACGCCAAGAAACACCGCATCGTACTCTTTCAGCAACTCGTCAATCTGTACGTCGCGACCCACTTCGGTATTGAGTTTGAACTCAATACCCATACCGGTGAAAATTTCACGACGGCGTGTCATTACCTCTTTTTCCAGCTTAAAGGCCGGAATACCAAAGGTCAGCAGGCCGCCGATCTCTGGGTGACGATCGAACACCACCGCTTTCACGCCGTTGCGGGTCAGTACATCGGCACAGGCCAGACCTGCCGGACCTGCACCAATAATCGCCACACGTTTATCGGTCTGTTTCACGCCGGTCAAATCCGGGCGCCAGCCCATTTCGAACGCTTTATCATTGATATAGCGTTCAATGTTGCCGATGGTCACCGCGCCAAACTCGTCGTTCAGCGTACAGGAACCTTCACACAACCTGTCTTGCGGGCAAACGCGGCCGCACACTTCCGGCAAGGTGTTGGTCTGATGCGACAGTTCAGCCGCTTCAAAAATACGCCCCTCATTTGCCAGCTTCAGCCAGTTCGGGATGTAGTTATGGACCGGGCATTTCCACTCACAGTAAGGGTTGCCGCAGGAGAGGCAGCGATCTGCCTGTGCTTTGGCCTGGCCTTCTGAAAACGGCTCATAGATTTCAACAAATTCAATTTTACGGATCTTCAGCGCTTTCTTCGGCGGATCAACGCGCTGCAAGTCGATAAACTGGTATACGTTCTGACTCATTGCTACCCCTTACTGCGCCTGCACACGCAGCTCTGCTGCGCTACGACTACGGTGACCCAACAGTGCTTTCACATCGCTGGACTTCGGCTTAACCAGCGCGAATTTGCTGGCGAATGCTGGCCAGTTCGCCAGGATCTCTTCGCCGCGCTGCGAACCGGTATGCTGCACATGCTCGGTGATAAGACCGCGCAGGTGCTCTTCGTGGATGGCGAGGTCATCGACGCTCAGCACTTCCACCAGCTCCGGGTTCACGCGTTTACGGAATTCACCATCTTCATCCAGCACATAGGCGAAGCCGCCCGTCATTCCCGCACCAAAGTTAACACCGGTTCGACCCAATACGCAGACGATACCGCCGGTCATGTATTCACAGCCGTTATCGCCGATACCTTCCACCACGGTGATAGCGCCAGAGTTACGTACCGCGAAACGCTCACCCGCACGGCCTGCGGCGTACAGACGACCGCCGGTTGCGCCATACAGGCAGGTGTTACCAATAATGCTCGCTTCGTGGCTGCGGAAGGCAGAACCAACCGGTGGACGTACCGCCAGCAAGCCGCCAGCCATACCTTTGCCCACGTAGTCGTTGGCGTCGCCAGTCAGATAGAGCTCCACGCCGCCTGCGTTCCAAACGCCGAAGCTCTGGCCTGCGGTACCGCTAAAGTGCGCTTTGATCGGATCTGCCGCCAGCCCCTGGTCGCCATGTGTTTGCGCGATATAACCCGACAGCAGCGCGCCGACGGAACGATCGGTGTTGCGAATATCGAACCAGAAGGTTTTGCTCTGCTTCTCATCGACAAACGGTTTCGCCTGTTGCAGCAACTGCGCGTTCAGCACGCCATTATCAAACGGCGGGTTGTTTTCGGTGCAGTAGAGCGCTTTGCCCGGATGCGGCTCCGCTGTTTCCAGCAGTTTCGACAGATCCAATTTTTGCTGTTTGGCAGTGAAGCCATCCAGCTCTTTGAGCAGATCGGTACGACCAATCAAGTCCACCAGACGTTTAACGCCCAGTTGCGCCATCAGCTCGCGGGTTTCACGGGCGATAAATTCAAAGTAGTTGGTCACTTTGAACGGCAGACCGTGATAATGGTTTTTACGCAGCTTCTCATCCTGGGTAGCCACACCGGTCGCGCAGTTGTTCAGGTGACAAATTCGCAGATATTTACAGCCCAGCGCCACCATCGGGCCGGTACCGAAACCAAAGCTTTCCGCACCCAGAATCGCCGCTTTAATGATGTCCTGGCCGGTTTTCAGACCGCCATCCACCTGCAAACGGATCTTATGACGCAAGCCATTAGCCACCAGCGCCTGCTGGGTTTCTACCAGGCCAAGCTCCCACGGACAACCGGCATATTTCACCGAAGAGAGCGGGCTTGCACCAGTACCACCGTCATAACCGGCGATAGTGATAAGGTCAGCGTAGGCTTTCGCCACGCCGGTTGCGATGGTGCCAACACCTGGTTCGGAAACCAGTTTGACGGAAATCATCGCTTTCGGGTTGACCTGTTTCAGGTCGAAAATCAGCTGCGCCAGATCCTCGATAGAGTAAATATCGTGGTGCGGCGGCGGGGAGATCAGCGTAACGCCAGGCACGGAGTAGCGCAGTTTAGCGATATACGGCGTGACTTTATCACCCGGTAACTGACCGCCTTCGCCCGGTTTTGCCCCCTGAGCCACTTTGATCTGAATAACATCCGCGTTGACCAGGTACGCAGGCGTAACGCCGAAACGACCAGAGGCCACCTGTTTGATGCGTGACACTTTATTGGTGCCGTAGCGCGCCGGATCTTCGCCGCCTTCGCCGGAGTTAGAGAACCCGCCGAGGCTGTTCATCGCTTCCGCCAGCGCTTCGTGCGCTTCCGGGCTCAGGGCGCCGATGGACATCGCTGCGGTATCGAAGCGTTTAAACAGCTCTGTCGCCGGTTCAACATCTTTCAGACTCACCGCTTCGCCATTCGGCGTAATCGCCAGCAGATCGCGCAGCGTTGCCGCCGGGCGCTCATTCACCAGCTTCGCGTATTGCTGGTAATCGCTGTATTCGCCGCTCTGTACCGCCTGTTGCAGCGTGCGCACCACATCCGGGTTGTACGCATGGTACTCGCCGCCGTGAACATACTTCAGCAAACCACCTTGCTCCAGCGGCTTACGTGCCAGCCATGCGCGTTTGGAAAGGTTCAGCAGATCCTGCTGGAAGTCAGCAAAACCGGCTCCGCCGATACGGCTGACCACGCCCTGGAAGCACAGCCCGGAAACATCATCGTGCAGGCCGACGGCTTCAAACAGTTTCGAACAGCGGTAAGAGGCGATAGTCGAAATGCCCATTTTGGACATGATCTTGTACAACCCTTTGTTGATGCCGTTACGGTAGTTCAGCATCACCGTGCGGTAATCTTTTTCGATGGCTTTACTGTCCACCAGTTTCGCCAGCGTCTCATATGCCAGGTACGGGTAGATTGCCGTCGCGCCGAAGCCCAGCAGCACCGCGAAGTGGTGCGGATCACGGGCACTTGCGGTTTCAACAATAATGTTGGCGTCGCAGCGCAGGCTCTTATCCACCAGGCGGGTCTGAATCGCGCCAACGGCCATCGGTGCCGGAACTGGCAGACGGTTTTTGGCGATATTACGGTCAGAGAGCACCAGCAGAACCGTGCCGTTACGCACCATCTGCTCAGCTTTATCGCACAGCGCTTTAATGGTCTCTTCCAGCGTGGTTTCGGTGACGTCGAAGGTGATATCGAGCGTATCAGCGCGATAGTGTTCCTCTTTCATCGTCGTCAGCTGTTTGAAATCAGAGAACAGCAGGATCGGCGATTTAAAGCTCAAACGGTGTGCCTGGCCTTCCGCTTCGCAGAAGACGTTCATCTCGCGGCCAATGCTGGTCGCCAGCGACATAACGTGCGCTTCACGCAGCGGATCGATAGGCGGGTTGGTGACCTGCGCGAACTGCTGGCGGAAGTAGTCATAAATGATGCGCGGCTGGCTGGAAAGCACGGCAAATGGCGTGTCATCACCCATTGAACCGACCGCTTCCTGGCCGTTTTCGCCCAGCACACGAATCACTGAGTCGAGCTCTTCGAAGCTGTAATTAAACTGTTTCTGGTAGCTTGTCAGCAGGTCATCGTCCATTTCGCGCATGCCGACTTCTTCATCCGGCAGGTCTTCGAACGGCACCAGACGACGGACGTTTTTCTCCATCCACTCTTTGTACGGGTGGCGGCTTTTCAGATCGTCATCGGTTTCAGCGGAGTGCAGAATGCGTCCGCCGCGGGTATCGATAACCATCAGCTCGCCAGGGCCAACGCGGCCTTTTTCGACCACTTCGTCCGGCTGGTAATCCCAAATCCCCACTTCAGAGGCGCAGGTGATCAGCTTGTCTTTGGTGATGACGTAGCGCGCCGGGCGCAGGCCGTTACGGTCGAGGTTACACGCGGCGAAACGACCATCGGACATCACGATGCCCGCCGGGCCGTCCCACGGCTCCATATGCATGGAGTTAAAGTCAAAGAAGCTGCGCAGATCCGGATCCATCTCCGGGTTGTTCTGCCATGCTGGCGGCACCAGCAAACGCATGGCGCGCACAATATCCATCCCGCCCGCCAGCAGCAGTTCAAGCATGTTATCCATGGAACTGGAGTCGGAGCCGGTTTCGTTGACGAATGGCGCGGCGTCATGCAGATCCGGGATCAGCGGCGTCTGGAATTTGTAAGTACGCGCTCGCGCCCACTGGCGGTTACCGGTAATGGTGTTGATTTCACCGTTGTGCGCCAGGTAGCGGAACGGCTGCGCCAGCGGCCAGCGCGGTACGGTGTTGGTGGAGAAGCGTTGGTGGAACAGGCAAATGGCCGATTCCAGACGCAGATCCGCCAGGTCCAGGTAGAAGCGCGGCAGATCCGCCGGCATACACAGACCTTTATAGATGTTCACCAGATTCGAGAGGCTACATACGTAGAACTCTTTATCTTCCTGCAGGCGCTTTTCGATGCGGCGACGGGCGATAAACAGGCGGCGCTCCATATCGCGCGGACGCCAGCCCGCAGGGGCGTTAACAAAAATTTGCTCGATACGAGGCAGCGAGGAGAGGGCGATTTCACCGAGCACCCCTTCGTTGGTTGGCACATCGCGCCAGCCGACAATCGACAGGGTTTCGCGTTGAAGTTCTTCTTCTACAATACGGCGCGACGCGTTGGCTTTTTCGGCATCCTGATTCAGGAACAGCATACCAACGGCGTAGTTTTTAGCTAAGCGCCAGCCGCGTTCTTCCGCAACGATGCGGAAAAAACGATCGGGTTTTTGCAGCAGCAGGCCGCAACCGTCACCGGTTTTGCCATCGGCGAGAATCGCGCCGCGGTGCTGCATTCGGGCCAGTGCGTGAATAGCGGTACGCACTACCTTGTGGCTAGGTTCGCCTTCTATGTGGGCGATCAGGCCGAAACCACAGTTATCTCTCTCAAGAGATTTATCGTACAACATATCAGTGAACCTCCCCAGGCTCTACGAGAGCCCCTCCAGAACGTTACGCACAGGCACAAAAAGAGCATGGCGACGGGGCAATTGCCTCGCATGTCGCCCTCTTTAATTTCCTTTTCGCATCGATACACAAGTGTTGAGGACTTGCTTAAGAGGGAATCTCAATTACTGCATAAATATGATGAGCAGACTGCTCATCCAGAAAGCTTCCAGCGGATTCCCAAGTTATCGGGAATCCGTACACAGGTCAAATGCCGAGCTTATTTATACAAAAATGTGCTAAAAGATGTTTATGTTTTTGATATATAAGGTTATTTAAGGATTTTTACATTCAATGAACGCGTTACCAGGCGGCAGCATAGTGTGATCTGACTCACTATCTAAAAGCGCTGTTTCTGATGTTCTATTCTGAGTGGGGTTTTAATGGCAGATTTTTATTCTGCTATGTGCGTCAGAGTCGCATGAACGCACTGTTTTTCACGCGTGATAGTATTTCTGCAAAATAACGCAGCGACATAAGGAAAAGTAATCGTCTTTAGGGTGCATGAAATTGCGATTATATTGACTGATTATGCAATGAATAAAAGCCTTCCAGGGCGATTGATCCAGGTCATCGCCGACGAAAGCTAAAAGTGGCAGGCTACGCCCTTTTATTTGGGCGGCCTTTCAGATTATGCAGTTACAGAAATTAGTCAATATGTTTGGTGGGGATCTTGCCCGCCGCTATGGCGAAAAAGTCCATAAACTGACATTGCATGGCGGATTTAGCTGCCCTAACCGTGATGGCACCATTGGTCGCGGCGGTTGCACTTTCTGTAATGTCGCCTCTTTTGCTGACGAAGCGCAGCAGCATCAATCTATTGCCGCACAACTTGCTCACCAGGCACTGTTGGTGAACCGCGCCCGGCGCTATCTCGCCTATTTCCAGGCGTACACCAGTACCTGGGCAGAAGTGCAGGTGCTGCGCTCGATGTACCAGCAAGCAGTCAGTCAGGCGAATATTGTTGGCTTGTGTGTGGGAACACGCCCGGATTGCGTACCGGAGGCTGTGCTGGATTTGCTGTGTGAATACCGTGAGCAGGGTTATGAAGTGTGGCTGGAGCTGGGTTTGCAGACCGCGCATGATAAAACGCTGCATCGTATCAATCGCGGGCACGACTTCGCCTGTTATCAACACACGACGCAGCAAGCCCGTGAGCGCGGCCTGAAAGTCTGCGCTCATCTTATCGTCGGATTACCCGGCGAGCGCCACGTAGAGTGCCTGGAGACGATACAGCGCGTTGTAGAAACCGGCGTCGACGGCATCAAGCTACATCCTTTACATATCGTGAAAGGCAGCACTATGGCGAAGGCCTGGGAAGCGGGGCGCCTGAATGGAATCGGGCTGGAAGAGTACACCGTCATCGCTGGCGAAATGATTCGCCATACGCCGCCGGAGGTGATTTTTCACCGTGTCTCCGCCAGCGCACGCCGCCCGACGCTGCTTGCCCCGCTGTGGTGTGAAAACCGCTGGACGGGAATGGTCGAGCTGGATCGCTACCTGAAAGAGCAGGGCGGGCAAGGTTCTGCGCTGGGGCGTTGCTGGCAATTACCCGTCTGATCTCATCACGAAACGCTAATCACCCCTGCATTTTTTGCACAAGCTTCAACGCGTTGCTCAGAATTGAGTATTATTGAGCGGAATTGTTCGAGGAAATCTCTATGAAGCAAATCCGTTTACTGGCGCAATATTACGTCGACCTGATGATGAAGCTGGGTCTGGTGCGTTTTTCCATGCTGCTTGCTTTGGCGCTAGTGGTGCTGGCAATCGTGGTGCAGATGGCCGTTACCATGGTGTTGCAGGGGAAAGTGGAAAGCATTGATGTTATCCGCTCCATCTTTTTTGGCTTGCTGATCACGCCATGGGCGGTTTATTTCCTGTCAGTGGTGGTTGAGCAGCTCGAAGAGTCGCGCCAGCGGTTATCGCGGCTGGTCGAAAAACTGGAAGAGATGCGCGATCGCGACCTGAAACTCAATGTGCAGTTGAAAGACAATATTGCCAAGCTTAACCAGGAGATCAGCGACCGCGAGAAAGCGGAAGCCGAGCGCCAGGAAACCTTTGAACAGCTAAAAATAGAGATGCAGGAGCGCGAGCAGACGCAAATCCAGCTTGAGCAGCAATCCTCTTTTCTGCGTTCCTTCCTCGACGCTTCGCCGGATCTGGTGTTCTATCGCAACGAAGATAAAGAGTTCTCCGGCTGTAACCGGGCGATGGAGTTGCTGACCGGTAAGAGCGAGAAGCAGCTTATTCACCTCAAGCCGCAGGATGTCTATTCACCGGAAGCAGCGGAAAAAGTGATTGAGACTGACGAAAAAGTTTTTCGTCACAACGTCTCTTTAACCTACGAACAGTGGCTGGATTACCCGGACGGCCGCAAAGCCTGTTTCGAGATCCGCAAAGTCCCTTATTACGATCGCGTCGGTAAACGCCACGGGCTGATGGGCTTTGGTCGCGATATCACTGAGCGTAAACGCTACCAGGACGCGCTTGAGCGCGCCAGCCGGGATAAGACCACCTTTATTTCCACCATCAGCCACGAGTTGCGTACGCCGCTGAATGGCATTGTTGGATTAAGCCGTATTCTGCTGGATACCGATTTGACGCAAGAGCAGGAAAAATACCTGAAGACGATCCATGTCTCCGCCGTAACGCTCGGCAATATTTTCAACGATATTATCGACATGGATAAGATGGAGCGGCGTAAAGTCCAGCTGGATAACCAACCGCTTGATTTCACCAGCTTCCTGGCGGATCTGGAAAACCTCTCGGCTCTGCAGGCGCACCAGAAAGGGTTGCGCTTTGTTCTTGATCCAACGTTACCGCTGCCACATCAGGTGGTTACGGACGGTACGCGTTTGCGCCAGATCCTTTGGAACCTTATCAGCAACGCCGTTAAATTTACCCGTGAAGGGCAGGTCGTGGTGCGTGTGCGTTATGACGAAGGCGATATGCTGCACTTTGAAGTGCAGGATTCCGGGATCGGTATTCCCCGCGATGAGCAGGATAAAATTTTCGCCATGTATTACCAGGTGAAAGACAGCCACGGCGGTAAACCGGCGACGGGAACCGGTATAGGTCTGGCCGTTTCGCGCCGTCTGGCGAAGAACATGGGCGGCGACATAACCGTCAGCAGTGAGCCAGGGGCGGGTTCGATATTTACCTTGACCATTCACGCTCCGGCGGTGGCGGAAGAAGTTGAAGACGCGTTTGAAGATGACGATATGCCGCTTCCGGCGTTACATGTGCTGCTGGTAGAAGATATCGAGCTGAACGTGATCGTCGCACGCTCGGTGCTGGAAAAACTGGGCAGCAGCGTGGATGTCGCCATGACCGGTACTGCCGCGCTGGAGATGTTCACGCCGGGTGAATACGATTTGGTGTTACTGGACATTCAGTTGCCGGATATGACCGGGCTGGATATTTCGCGAGAGTTGACCCGCCGTTACGCGCGTGAGGATTTACCGCCGCTGGTGGCGCTTACCGCCAACGTGCTGAAAGACAAACAGGAATACCTTGATGCGGGCATGGATGATGTATTAAGCAAACCGCTGGCAGTCCCGGCATTAACTGCCATGATTAAAAAGTTCTGGGACGCGAGTGAAAGTGAGGAGGAACCTGTGACAACCATGGACAACAGTAAAGTGCAAACGCTGCTTGATACCGCCATGCTTGAGCAGTATATCGAGCTGGTCGGGCCGAAACTGATTACCGACGGGCTGGATGTGTTTGAAAAAATGATGCCGGGTTATTTGAGCGTGCTCGAGTCAAACCTGACCGCGCGCGACCAAAAAGGGATTGTAGAAGAGGGCCATAAAATTAAAGGCGCCGCAGGTTCTGTCGGGCTGCGCCATCTGCAACAGCTTGGCCAGCAGATTCAGTCTCCCGATCTTCCTGCCTGGTGGGACAATGTTGGCGACTGGGTGGAAGAGATGAAACAGGAGTGGCGCAATGATGTGGCGGTGTTAAAAGCCTGGGTGGCGGACGCTGGAAAAAAATGACCCCGGATTAACCGGGGTGCGCGAATACTGCGCCAACACCAGGGAAATCGTGGCTGCGCCGTAATAAATTATATTTTTTGCAAGGGCGTAGCCTGAAAAAATTCGACCACACGCACATAAGATAGCAAATCTTAAATGATTTGTTACATCAATCAGTGAAATGTGTGAAGCAAGGCTCCCTTATCAAAATTTTTAATTATCGTCAGTACGTTGCATAAAGGATGAGCAAAATGAAAAAAATCGGCGTGATTCTCAGCGGCGCAGGTGTGTATGACGGTTCTGAGATTCATGAGGCGGTGATTACGCTGTTAGCCATTGCCCGTCATGGTGCGCAGGCGGTCTGTTTCGCTCCCGATAAATGGCAAAGCGATGTGGTAAACCATCTCACGGGTGAGACGCTGGCTGAGCGCCGTAATGTACTGATTGAATCCGCCCGTATCGCCCGTGGCAATGTCCAGCCGTTATCGCAGGCATCTGCAAATGATCTGGATGCGCTGATTGTACCGGGTGGTTTTGGCGCAGCGAAAAACCTCAGTAATTTTGCCAGCCTCGGCAGTGAATGCACCGTTGACAGCAGCCTTAAAACACTGGCGCTGGAGATGCACGAAGCAGGTAAACCGCTCGGTTTTATGTGCATCGCACCGGCAATGTTGCCGAAAATCTTCGATTTTCCCCTACGTCTGACGATCGGTACGGATATTGATACCGCAGAAGTGCTGGAAGAGATGGGGGCCGGGCATGTGCCTTGCCCGGTCGACGATATTGTCGTGGATGAAGAGAACAAAGTGGTGACGACGCCGGCGTATATGCTGGCAGAGGACATCGTGCAGGCCGCTTCCGGTATCGAAAAGCTGGTGGCGCGCGTACTGGTACTGGCCGAATGAGGAAGTGGTTTCGCGGCCCGTTGAAAGCCACCTTAAAGCGCATTGCTCTGCGGGTTTTATGCGTACTGGCACTCTTCTGGGGTGGCGGCATTGTGCTGTTCAGTTTCCTGCCGGTACCTTTTTCCGCCGTGATGGTGGAACGCCAGCTGGGCGCGTGGTTTAGCGGCGACTTTGGCTATGTCGCGCATTCCGACTGGGTCGGTATGGATGATATTTCGCCGTGGATGGCGCTGGCGGTGGTGGCCGCTGAAGATCAGCGTTTTCCAGAACACTGGGGGCTGGATTTTAGCGCCATTGAGAAAGCGCTCTCGCATAACGAGCGCCATGAGAACCGTATTCGTGGTGCCTCGACGATCTCACAGCAGACGGTAAAAAATCTGCTGCTATGGGATGGAAAAAGCTGGGTGCGTAAAGGGCTGGAAGCAGGCCTGACGCTTGGGATGGAAGCGGTGTGGACCAAACGGCGGATCCTGACCGTTTACCTTAATATCGCTGAGTTCGGGGACGGCGTATTTGGCGTCGAGGAAGCATCACAGCGCTATTTCCATAAACCGGCGAGCCGCTTAAGTATGTCAGAAGCGGCGCTACTGGCCGCCGTATTGCCAAACCCGATCCGTTTTCAGGCCGCCGCGCCATCTGGCTATGTACGCAGTCGTCAGGCATGGATCCTGCGCCAGATGCGGCAGTTAGGCGGGGAAGCGTTCCTGGAGCGCAATAAGCTGTACTGAATTAATCTTCATCAAACCCGGCGTTAAACAGCGCAATCACCGCCGCCAGCGCTTCTTCTTCCTGCGGGCCGCTGGCCTCCACTTCAATTTGCCGGCCTTTCGCAGAATCCAGCATCAGCAGCGCAATCACGCTGCTGGCTTCTGCTTCGGTGCCTTCATCATTGCGCAGCAGCACTTCCGCATCGAAGCCCTGTACCAGTTCAAACAGTTTCATGGCCGGGCGCGCATGCATTCCCAGCTTATTGGTGATCTCAACGGTTTGTTTTACGGTCATGTTTTGCGTTTTTCCAGCGTACGGTGACGGGATTGAACGTTCTTACCGCGCGAGCGGAAATAATCCGCCAGTTGTTCGGCGACATAGACGGAGCGGTGTTTACCACCGGTACAACCGATGGCCACGGTCAGATAACTACGGTTGTTGGTCTCCAGCATCGGTAGCCACAACTCGAGATAACTGCGCGTCTGGTAGATAAAATTGTGCACTTCCGTATGTCTGTCGAGGAACGCCGCGACGGGTTTGTCAAGACCAGTCATCGGGCGCAATTTAGGATCCCAGTGCGGGTTCGGCAGGAAACGCACGTCAAACACGTAATCCGCATCAATAGGAATACCATGCTTGAAACCGAAGGATTCAAAAACCATGGTCAGCTCGCGTTCACGCTTACCTAACAGGCGCGTACGCAGCATTTCTGCCAGCTCATGCACCGACATTTCCGAGGTGTCGACAATCAGATCCGCTCGTGAACGCAGCGGTTCCAGTAAGTTGCTCTCTTCGTCAATCGCGCTTTCAAGCGACAGATTTTTGCTGGAGAGCGGATGCAGACGACGCGTATCACTGTAACGGCGGATCAGCGTGTTGCGATCGGCATCGAGAAACAATAATTGCGGTGAAAAGGCATCCGGCAGATTGCTCATCGCCTGTTCAAAAACTTCCGGTGACTCCGGCATATTTCGCACATCGATACTGACGGCAGCAGAAGTCTGACGCTCTGCAAGTGTCTGCGCCAGTTCCGGCAGTAGCACGACCGGCAGGTTGTCGACGCAATAAAAACCCATATCTTCCAGGGCGCGCAGAGCGACGGATTTCCCTGAACCCGAACGACCACTGACGATCATCAGGACCATGAACCATTTCTCCTCAGTACGACTGATAAAAAGGTTTCCTTCCCGTTACGCATCGTCGCTTTCACCTTCCGTCTGCGTGATGATTTGATACAGCTCTTCATCACTTTGCGCGCTGCGCAGGCGCCGACAGATAGTTTTGTCCGCCAGCCTTTTGGCGACCAGCGAGAGCGTATGCAGATGCGTTTTGGTTTGATCCGCTGGCACCAACAGGGCAAACAGCAGATCGACAGGCTGATTATCGATAGCGTCGAAGGCAATGGGCGTTTCGAGTTGCACAAAAACGCCAACGGCGCGAAGCGTGTCTTCTTCAAGCTTACCGTGCGGAATGGCGATACCGTTTCCAATGCCGGTGCTGCCCATTTTCTCGCGCGTAAGGATAGCTTCAAAGACGACTTGTGGCGGTAAGCCTAACTGTTTTGCCGCCAGTTCACTGATGATTTCCAGAGCGCGTTTTTTACTCTGGCAGTGAACGCCGCTACGGGTACATTCCTGGTTAAGGACATTGCTCAATTGAAGAGCGGAATCGTTATTCATCATAATTTCACCTGAGCGACGCCAGAGCCAGTCACCCTACCGGGTTACGGTAGGGTGCAACGCGCCAGACGGACGCTCGGACAATTAGTGCTGTTTCAGTTTATCTTTATGCTTCGTGAGCTGCCGCGCCAGTTTATCTATCAAACCGTCGATAGCAGCGTACATATCCTGCCCTTCCGCGCTGGCATGCAACTCGCCGCCATTGACATGGAGCGTCGCATCCGAGGTGTGAGTCACTTTCTCCACTTTCAACACAATATAGACCTGATTAATCCTTTCGAAATACTGTTCAAGCTTGGCGAATTTATTGGTCACAAATTCACGCAGAGCATCAGTGATCTCGACGTTTTGTCCTGTGATGTTAAGCTGCATAGTGTCTTCCTTATCGGTTGGGTCAAACCAGCTGTTTACGCTGATTTGACGGCGGAATGGATAAAGATTCTCGATACTTCGCAACGGTACGCCGCGCCACCATAATTCCCTGATCGGAAAGCAGGGTCGTCAGCTTACTGTCGCTCAGCGGTTTTGCAGGGTTTTCTGCGGCGATCAATTTCTTCACCAGCGCGCGAATAGCGGTAGAGGAGGCTTCGCCACCACCTTCGGTATTGACGTGGCTGGAGAAGAAATACTTCAGCTCGAAAATGCCGCGAGGACTGTGCAGGTACTTCTGGGTCGTTACACGAGAAATCGTCGACTCGTGCATCTCGACGGCCTGGGCGATATCGGCCAGCACCATCGGTTTCATAAATTCTTCGCCTTGTTCAAAGAAGGCTTGCTGCTGCTCAACAATGCAGCGGCTAACGCGCAACAGCGTATCGTTGCGGCTCTCGAGGCTTTTGATCAACCACTTCGCTTCCTGCAAATTGCTGCGGATGAACTGGTTATCGGCATCGTTACGTGCGCCGCCGCCCATCGAGGCATAATGCTGGTTGATTTGCAGACGTGGAATGCTGTCGGAGTTCAGCTCCACCGTCCAGCGACCGTTATGTTTACGTACCAGAACATCCGGAATCACATATTCCGGTTCGCTGGTCTGGATCGACTGACCAGGGCGCGGATCCAGAGACTGGATCAGATTTACCGCCTCTTTCAGCACCTCTTCTTTAAGCCGCGTCACGCGCATCAGGGTGCGGAAATCGTGGTTGGCGAGCAGATCCAGATGATCGCTAATGATAAGCCGGGCTTCTTCGCACCACGGTGTCTCTTTGGTGAATTGCGAGAGCTGGATCAGCAGGCAATCGCGCAGATCCCGCGCGGCAACGCCAACGGGATCGAAGCGCTGAATGCGTTTAAGCACCGCCTCGACCTCATCAAGCCCCACTTCATCATTGCCCATGCTCTCCAGCACTTCTTCCAGCGAAACGGTGAGATAGCCTGTTTCGTCAACGGCATCGACAATAGAGGTTGCGATAGCACGATCGGTGTCAGAGAAGGGGGTCAGACCTACCTGCCACATCAGATAATCCTGCAATGACTGCGTGGTTTCGCCCTGATAGATAGGCAATTCGTCGTCGATGTAGTCGTGGCTACTGCCGGAAGGGGTACCTGCGGTGTAAATTTCATCCCAGCTGGCATCCAGCGGCAGCTCATCCGGCATCTCTTTTTGTTCGAGAGCGTCAACGGTATCCAGACCGTCATTTTCCTGAACCTGCTGGCTATCGACTTCCTCATGAAGGTCAGTTTGTTCCAGCAATGGGTTACTCTCCAGCGCTTGCTGAAGTTCCTGCTGAAGTTCCAACGTGGACAACTGCAGCAGACGGATGGCCTGTTGCAGTTGTGGCGTCATGGCTAGCTGTTGGCTGAGCCTTAGTTGCAAACCTTGCTTCATATTCAGAGCAGCACTCTCCGACAAAAAACGTCAATAAACCCTACCCTATCAGAGTCTGAAGTCTTCCCCAAGATACACGCGCTTAACGTGTTCGTCTTCAAGGATTTGCTGCGGTGTTCCATGCGCAATGAGATGCCCCTGACTGACGATATAAGCACGCTCACACACAGCCAGCGTTTCACGAACGTTATGGTCAGTAATCAGCACGCCCAGGCCGCTGTCACGCAGGTGCTCAATAATACGTTTAATATCGATAACCGAGATTGGGTCAACGCCGGCAAACGGTTCATCCAGCAGGATAAATTTCGGATTCGCCGCCAGCGCGCGGGCAATTTCCACACGGCGACGTTCACCGCCGGAGAGCGATTGACCCATGTTGTCGCGCAGATGTTCAATGTGAAACTCTTCCATCAACTCATTGGCGCGATCTTCGCGTTGCTCTGAGGTCAGGTCATCGCGGATTTGCAGGACGGCCATCAGGTTGTCGTAGACGCTCAGGCGGCGAAAAATCGAGGCTTCCTGCGGCAGGTAACCAATACCGCGGCGCGCACGCGCATGCAGCGGCAGCAGACTGATATCTTCATCATCAATAATGATGTTACCCGCGTCACGCGACACAATGCCCACCACCATATAAAAGGTGGTGGTTTTCCCTGCGCCGTTAGGGCCAAGCAGCCCGACGATTTCGCCAGAGTTGACGGTCAGACTGACATCCTCAACTACGCGGCGGCCTTTATAAGCCTTGGCGAGATTCTTTGCAGTTAATGTTGCCATAACGAATTAGTTACTCTTTTTTTGCGCCGGAGCCGGGGTTTGTTTGTTGCTCTTATCCTGTAATTGCGACGGAACCAGAACGGTGGTGACGCGTTTGCCTTTGTCGCTGAACGCCTGCATTTTCTGCTCTTTCACCAGATAGGTGATTTTGTCACCGGTGATATTGCTATCCAGCTGTTCCAGATAGGCGTTACCGGTCAGCACAACGAAATCTTTTTCCAGTTCGTAATGCATCTGCGAGGAGTGGCCCTTAACGGGTTTGCCATTGTCCTGCATTTGGTAAAACGTCGCCGGGTTGCCGTAACCGTCAATGATCTCTTTACCTTGCTGACCACCCGGACGGGTAACGACCACTTTGTCGGCATTAATTTTAATCGTCCCCTGGGTTACCACGACGTTGCCGGTGAAGGTCACGACATTACCCTGCATATCCAGCGACTGCTGATCGGAGTCGATATGGATAGGTTGATCGGTATCCCCGGTCACGGCGAGCGCCGGAAGCGCGGCGGCCAAAAGCGTGGTGGCCAATACAAGATTAAGGCTGCGTTTGTTTGTTTTGAATTTCATAGGAGCTTCTAACCTTTTCAATCAGCTCGGCGTTTTTGCTGCGTAAATTGCCGCGCATTTTCAGGCCGGTGGAATTAAATGTTGTACCGTACAACGTGACCTGATCATTCGAGGTAACATCCTGCGTTACCAGATTAATCTGGGCGTTATCCGTGGTGATTTTTCGCAGCTGGGCGTCCGCCGTCAGCGCATTGACTTCAACATGTCCATAAAGATAAAGCATTTTGTCATCGGTCAGCTTCGCTTTGTCTGACTTTATCGACCAGGTTGGAACCTTATTCTCGTCGAATGTTGTCAGTACGGGCTGCGCGAACCAACTCACACCTTCAGCAGAAAAGTATTCCACGTTCTGCGCGATAAGCCGGTAGTTAAGCGCCCCTTCCGGGCTATAAACCACCGTATCTGTATGTTGGCTTTTATAAGTCGGGTCGGCATTGTTGGTGGCGACCGGATTCGCATCATCCTGAGCAGTCAGGTTGATCCCAATCAGGACCAGTGCGGCCAGCGCCAGCAGAATGATGACCCAACGTCTGGTTTTACTCATATCGATTGCCCTTTGGCCTCATCCAGCTTGCCCTGCGCCAGCAACAACAAATCACAGACTTCACGAACTGCGCCCCGGCCGCCATTAATGCGCGTAACGTAATCCACGCGCGAAAGCAGCAGCGGATGAGCATCGGCAACGGCAACGCTCAGGCCAATTTCCGCCATCACTGGCCAGTCGATCAGATCATCACCCACATAAGCAACCTGCTCTGGGGTAAGCGACAGCTTTGCCAGCAGCTCGCGGTAAGCGAGCAGTTTATCCGACTGACCTTGATACAAGTGCTTAATCTTTAGCGTTTCGCAGCGATCTTCCACTAGTTTAGCTTTTCGCCCGGTAATTATGGCAACCTCAATGTCGGAAGTGAGCGCACAACGGATCCCGTAGCCATCGCGCACATTAAATGCTTTCAGCTCTTCTCCGTTGTTGCCCATATAGATGAGCCCATCGGATAACACGCCGTCTACATCCAGAATCAACAGGCGTATTTTTTCCGCTTTCGCCATAACTTGCGTGCTTACCGGCCCATAACAGGTCGCAAGCGACGCGCCAGCATTACTCATTCTTATGTCCTTCTTTACACTACGCCAGCGCGCAGTAAATCGTGCATATGTAACACACCCAGCAACTGGTCGCCATCGGCCACCAACACGGAGGTAATGTGCCGGGATTGCATCAGATTCAGCGCATCCACTGCCAGCGTGTTGGGACGTACCCGAACACCGCCGGGCGTCATGACGTCGGCAATGCCCATGCTGCGGACATCGCCGCCCATATCGAACACGCGGCGTAAATCGCCGTCGGTAAAGATGCCTTCAATTTTCATCAAATCATCGCAGATAACCGTCATGCCCAGGTTTTTACGCGTGATCTCAAGCAGTGCATCGCGCAGGCTGGCGTTTTTGCTGACATGGGGGATTTCGTCACCGGTGTGCATGATGTCATTGACGCGCAGCAACAGTTTGCGACCGAGTGCGCCGCCGGGATGCGATAAGGCGAAATCTTCCGCCGTAAAACCGCGCGCTTTCAGCAACGCGACCGCCAGCGCGTCACCCATTACCAGCGCCGCCGTGGTGCTGGACGTGGGTGCCAGACCCAATGGGCAGGCTTCTTTCGGAACCTTCACGCATAAATGAATATCTGCGGCGCGCGCCATGCTGCTTTCGGGTCGGCTGGTCATGCAAATCAGCGATACTTTTAATCGCTTCAGCACCGGGATCAAAGCGAGGATCTCGTTTGACTCTCCTGAGTTTGACAGCGCAATGACCACATCTTGCGGGCTGACCATTCCCAGATCGCCATGGGCCGCTTCGCCCGGATGCACAAAGAAAGAGGGGGTTCCGGTGCTGGCAAATGTGGCCGCCATTTTTCTACCGATATGGCCGGATTTGCCCATTCCCATTACCACCACTTTTCCGGCGCAATAGAACATTTTTTCGCACGCCTGCGTGAAGTCGGCGTTGATGTATTGATCCAGCTCTGCGAGGCCTTCACGTTCAATTTCCAGGACTTCTTTACCTGCTTGTTGAAAGTCAAAACCCGGCTGCAAATCTATTTGCGACATAATGCGTATCCGATTATCCAGTCAAAAGCGGCGACAGCCAGTAGAGCAGCGCCAGCCATACGATAAACCCGCCGAACAACAGTGCGCCGACGCCTCTGCTGATTTGCTTACGTCGCCAGCAAATCAGGGCAAAAAGGGCACTGACCAGCAACATCACGCCATAATCACGCGTAAAGGCCATCGGGTTAAAGTCGCCCGGCGCAATCAACGCGGGCAAACCCAGCACGATAGCAATGTTAAAAATGTTTGAACCAATAATATTGCCAATGGCGATATCGTCTTCACCTTTGCGCGCACCGGCAATCGCTGTCGCCAGTTCAGGCAGGCCAGTACCGATAGCAATAACCGTCAGGCCAATAGTCAGCTCGCTTATAGCAAAGTAGTTCGCTACCACGGTTGCGTTATCCACCACCATACGTGTTGCCATCGGCATGATAATTAACGCTACGCCCAGCCAGAGGAACGCGACTGAAAGGCTGCCGTCTCGCGGTAGCTCCGCCAATTGCTCTCGGGTGAGACTGTCGTTGCCCTGGCGCTCGGCTAGGCGGGCAATTTTAACAATGAACACCAGCCATAGCACGGCTAATAACAGTAAAATAATGCCGTCAAAGCGGCTGAGGTGCCCATTGTACAACACCACGCCCGCCAGCAGACTGGCTACCAAGGTTAACGGTAATTCGCGGCGCAGAATATCGGAATGTACGGTAAAAGGGTGTAAAAGCGCGGCGACGCCGAGGATCAACAAGATATTCGTGATGTTAGAGCCGATCGCGGTGCCGATAGCCAGATCCAACTGACCATGCAGCGATGCGGCGACGGAGGTGATTATCTCGGGCAGCGAGGTACCGATGCTTACAACGGTCATGCCGATGATTAAAGGCGGTACGCCGAATGTGCGGCAAAGGATCGAAGCAGCGAACACCAGACGATCGGCACTGTAGACCACTAAGAGTAAACCAATTATCAATAGCGCCGTCGCTAAAAGCATCTAACGTCCTTTCTTCAGGTATAATCCGCCGGCTCGCAGGCTGCCATGCCGGGTAAAACCGGGTGTTCCGCGTAGCGTAATGATTCCTAATTTTGACTTTATGCGGCTCAAAAGTAAAACAAATGCCAGCTTTCGCTAACCTCAGCAGGTAATATTCTGTAAAAATGTTGGGTTCGTGATGTTATCAAGCGTCATGCTTGTGGCCGACGAGGCTTATAAGGAAGAGGAAATGAGCCAGACTGTGGCGAATTTGGTCGATGTTCGTGGCGTCAGCTTCTCCCGCAGCAGCCGCCCAATCTTTGACAATATTTCACTGACGGTACCGCGCGGTAAGATCACCGCCATTATGGGACCTTCAGGGATCGGCAAAACGACGCTCTTGCGTCTGATCGGTGGGCAAATTCCGCCTGACAGCGGTGAGATTTTATTCGATGGCGAAAACGTGCCAGAGATGACCCGTTCGCGTCTGTTCACCGTGCGCAAAAGAATGAGCATGCTGTTTCAGTCTGGCGCGTTGTTTACCGATATGAACGTTTTTGACAACGTTGCCTATCCTTTGCGGGAGCACACTCTGCTGCCCGAGCCGTTGCTGCGAAGCACGGTGATGATGAAGCTGGAAGCAGTAGGGCTGCGCGGTGCGGCGGACTTAATGCCATCAGAACTCTCAGGCGGTATGGCGCGCCGCGCCGCGCTGGCGCGAGCAATTGCGCTGGAGCCGGACCTGATCATGTTTGATGAACCCTTTGTGGGTCAGGACCCTATTACGATGGGCGTGCTGGTGAAGTTGATCTCCGAGCTGAATAGCGCGCTGGGCGTCACCTGTATTGTTGTTTCCCACGATGTTCCTGAAGTGCTGAGTATTGCTGATTACGCCTATATTGTGGCTGACAGGAAAATTGTCGCCCACGGAAGTGCGCAAGGGCTGCAAGAGAACAGCGATCCGCGCGTGCGTCAGTTCCTGGATGGTATTGCCGATGGCCCGGTTCCGTTCCGCTACCCTGCGGGTGATTATCAGACCGATTTATTAGAAACAGGGAGTTAAGACGCTCATGCTGCTAAATACACTGGCATCGCTTGGGCACCGCGGGATCAAAACGATCGCAACGTTCGGGCGCGCCGGTTTGATGCTTTTTAATGCGGTGGTGGGTAAACCCGAATTCCGCAAACATGCGCCGCTGCTGGTTCGCCAGCTCTATAATGTCGGCGTACTGTCGATGCTCATTATTATTGTTTCCGGCGTGTTTATTGGCATGGTGCTCGGTCTGCAGGGATACCTGGTATTGACCACCTACAGCGCCGAAACCAGTCTTGGCATGCTGGTGGCGCTGTCGCTGCTGCGTGAGTTGGGGCCGGTTGTCGCCGCGCTGTTATTCGCTGGCCGTGCGGGCTCTGCGTTGACGGCTGAGATTGGCTTGATGCGCGCGACCGAGCAGCTTTCCAGTCTCGAAATGATGGCGGTTGATCCGCTGCGGCGCGTCATTTCGCCGCGATTTTGGGCGGGAGTCATCTCGCTACCGCTGTTGACCATTATCTTTGTCGCTGTCGGTATTTGGGGCGGTTCGCTGGTTGGCGTTAACTGGAAAGGTATCGATACGGGCTTTTTCTGGACCGCGATGCAAAACGCCGTCGAATGGCGGATGGATCTGGTTAACTGTCTGATTAAAAGCGTGGTGTTTGCCATCACCGTAACCTGGATTGCGCTGTTCAACGGTTACGATGCAATCCCGACTTCCGCCGGGATTAGCCGGGCGACAACACGTACCGTTGTGCACTCCTCGCTGGCCGTACTCGGTCTTGATTTTGTGCTCACCGCACTGATGTTTGGGAATTGAGTTCATGCAAACGAAAAAAAGTGAAATTTGGGTAGGCGTTTTTCTCCTGCTGGCGCTGCTGGCGGCGCTCTTTATCTGCCTGAAAGCGGCGGATGTCGCCTCCATGCGTACCGAGCCGACTTACCGTATCTATGCCACCTTTGACAACATTGGCGGTCTGAAAACACATTCGCCGGTAAGAATTGGCGGTGTGGTGGTCGGGCGCGTTGCTGATATCTCTCTTGATCCCAAAACCTATCTGCCGCGTGTCGCGCTGGATATTGAAGAACGTTACAACCAGATCCCGGATACCAGTTCACTGGCGATCCGCACTTCCGGGTTGTTAGGTGAGCAATATCTGGCGCTGAACGTTGGTTTTGACGATCCTGAAATGGGAACTTCTATGCTTAAAGAAGGAAGCACCATTCAGGACACCAAGTCCGCCATTGTGCTTGAGGACCTTATCGGACAATTCCTTTACAACAGTAAAGGCGGTGACAATAAGAATTCAGGCGATGCGGCAGCCCACGATGCAGGGAATACTCAAGCCGCACCGTCTGCTGGCCAGACGAATTAATGAGGAGAATTGACGCATGTTTAAACGTCTATTAATGGTTGCCCTGCTGGTAATTGCGCCGCTGGGGGCCGCGATGGCGGCCGATCAAGCTAACCCCTACGCCGCAATGAAAGACGCGGCACAGAAAACCTTTGATCGCCTCAAAAATGAGCAGCCGAAAATCCGTGCGAACCCGGATTACCTGCGCGATGTAGTGGATCAGGAACTGCTGCCTTATGTGCAGGTGAAATACGCCGGTGCGTTGGTGCTGGGCCGTTATTACAAAGAAGCGACCCCGGCGCAGCGTGAAGCCTATTTCGCTGCCTTTCGCGAATACCTGAAACAGGCTTACGGCCAGGCGCTGGCGATGTACCACGGTCAAACCTATCAGATTGCCCCGGAGCAGCCGCTGGGCGATGCGACGATTGTGCCGATCCGCGTGACTATCATCGATCCGAATGGTCGTCCGCCGGTGCGTCTGGATTTCCAGTGGCGTAAAAACACGCAGAGCGGCAACTGGCAGGCTTACGACATGATTGCCGAAGGGGTGAGCATGATCACGACCAAACAGAACGAATGGAGCGATCTGCTGCGTACCAAAGGTATCGACGGTTTAACCGCCGAGCTGCAATCTATTTCCCGCCAGAAAATTACCCTGGACGAGAAAAAGCAATGACAGCCAGTCTAAGCTGGTCACGCGAGGGAGAGTGCCTGAAACTGGTTGGTGAACTGGATCAGGATCTCTTAAACCCGCTGTGGGATGCGCGCGTGGAGGCGATGAACGGGGTAACCTGCATCGACTTACATGGCGTGTCACGCGTTGATACTGCTGGTGTCGCGCTGCTGGTTCATCTGGTGGCGCAGGGCAAAAAACAGGGCAGCAATGTTGTGCTTGCCGGGGTGAGTGAGAATGTTTCAACCCTCGCTGCGCTCTATAATTTGCCGCAGGATGTATTGCCTCACTAATTTTTTCAATGCGTTACTACTTAAAGCCCCATCCTTTATATTGATGGGGCTTTTTGCTTGTTTAAGCCGACGCCACTTTCCTCTAAGATGTGTGACTGTTTTCACTATTAGATGATATTTACACCCATGGAAAATCATGAAATTCAGACGGTGCTGATGAACGCACTCTCTCTCCAGGAAGCCCACGTCACTGGCGATGGCAGTCACTTTCAGGTTGTCGCTGTGGGTGAGATTTTTGACGGCATGAGCCGGGTCAAGAAACAACAGACCATTTATGGCCCGCTGATGGAATACATCGCAGACAACCGTATCCATGCCCTGTCGATCAAGGCTTACACTCCGGCGGAGTGGGCGCGGGATCGCAAACTTAACGGCTTTTGAGCGCAGGGGATAAACCTACTGCGCGTGTGAATTCTTAACAGAGATCAGATGAATGGATAAGTTTCGTGTACAGGGGCCGACGCGTCTCCAGGGCGAAGTGACAATTTCAGGCGCGAAAAACGCCGCGCTGCCGATTCTTTTTGCCGCGTTGCTGGCGGAAGAACCGGTTGAAATCCGTAACGTTCCGAAACTGAAAGATATCGATACCACCATGAAGCTGCTCAGCCAGTTGGGCACCAAGGTGGAACGCAATGGATCCGTATGGATCGATGCGGGTGACGTCAATGTTTTCTGCGCACCTTACGAGCTGGTGAAAACCATGCGCGCATCTATTTGGGCGCTGGGGCCGTTGGTTGCGCGTTTCGGTCAGGGGCAGGTATCTCTGCCTGGCGGTTGCGCGATTGGCGCGCGTCCGGTGGATCTGCACATTAGCGGTCTGGAACAACTGGGCGCGGAGATCAAGCTGGAAGAGGGCTACGTCAAAGCTTCCGTTAACGGGCGTCTGAAAGGCGCGCATATCGTGATGGATAAAGTAAGCGTTGGCGCGACAGTAACCATTATGTCTGCTGCGACGCTGGCGGAAGGCACGACCATTATCGAAAACGCCGCCCGTGAGCCGGAAATTGTTGATACGGCAAACTTCCTCAATACCCTCGGTGCAAAAATCACCGGTATGGGAACCGATCGCATCACCATCGAAGGGGTGAAACGTCTGGGCGGTGGTGTTTATCGCGTCCTGCCTGATCGTATCGAAACCGGGACTTTCCTGGTCGCGGCAGCGATCTCTGGCGGTAAAATTGTTTGCCGTAACGCTCAGCCGGATACGCTGGATGCGGTGCTGGCTAAGCTACGCGATGCTGGTGCGGATATTGAGGTTGGCGAAGACTGGATTAGCCTTGATATGCATGGTAAGCGTCCGAAAGCAGTGAATGTGCGCACAGCTCCGCATCCGGGGTTCCCGACCGATATGCAGGCGCAATTTACGCTGCTGAACCTGGTGGCTGAAGGTACGGGCGTTATCACCGAGACTATCTTCGAAAACCGTTTCATGCATATTCCTGAACTGATCCGTATGGGAGCTCACGCGGAAATCGAAAGCAACACAGCGATTTGCCACGGCGTAGAAAAGCTCTCCGGTGCGCAGGTCATGGCAACCGATTTACGCGCTTCTGCAAGCCTTGTGCTGGCGGGTTGTATTGCGGAAGGAACCACCATTGTTGATCGTATCTATCATATCGATCGTGGCTACGAGCGTATTGAAGATAAACTCAGTGCGCTTGGCGCGAACATTGAGCGCGTCAAAGGCGAATAAGCCTGTCTGCTGAACTGTAAGAAGGGAGCCTCGGCTCCCTTTTTTTCTATCGCCTGTTCTGGCAAGCAAGGGGAGGTGCTACTTGCATGACCGCTTATTTTTCCTCCTTTTTTTTCCTGATCAGCTTCGTCTTATCAATAAATTCGTGGGTGACGGGATCATGGTAACGTGACGGCCAGATAACCCAGGGATCGGTATCCAGCGCACGAGCAATAATCAATTCCCCTTTTGGCCAGGAGCGGGTCAGGGCATTAGCGAGGGTCGATGAGCTTAACCCGTTTTTACGGGATTCTGCAGCCAGCGATGTTCCTTTCTTACGCAGTCCGGCAATGATATCAGCCTGGTGCCAGTCCATTAATTTTGTTTCCATAACATCTCCCTGATAGAAAATAGGTGTCAATTATTTACGCCAACAACGCTACTTACTATACGCATACGGGAGCGTTTGTTCTGAAAAGCTCATGTAATATTTTGCGTTTTAGGATTATGACAAGGCTTGATATTACTGGTTATTTTTCATTTTAAGGGGATTTAAAGAAACTTATTGGAACTTTCCCGCGGCAATGCGCGGGAAGCTGGAAAGATTAACGATCGCGCTGAACGGCGATGTGGGCAAGACCGACCAACGCGTCGCGCCACGGTGAATCCGGTAGAACTTGTAGAGCGGCAATGGCCTTATCCGCTTCTTCTTCCGCACGGCGACGCGTCCATTCCAGTGAACCGCAGGCAGCCATTGCTTCCAGAACAGGTTCCAGAAGGTGTCGGCCGTTTCCTTGCTCGATAGCTTCGCGGATCATCTGTGCTTGTTCTGGCGTGCCGTTATGCATGGCATGTAACAACGGTAACGTCGGTTTGCCTTCATTCAGGTCATCGCCGGTGTTTTTGCCGAGCGTTTCACCGTCCGCGCTGTAATCAAGCAAATCGTCGATAAGCTGAAAAGCGGTTCCCAGATAGCGACCGTAATCCTGCAACCCTTTTTCCTGCGCTTCGGTGCAACCAGCCAGCAAGCCGGAACACTGAGCCGCCGCTTCAAACAGACGTGCGGTCTTGCTATAAATGACGCGCATGTAGTTTTCTTCAGTGATATTTGGGTCGTTGACGTTCATCAACTGCAGGACTTCGCCTTCAGCAATCACGTTTACGGCTTCTGACATCACTTCCAGCACTTTCAGCGAGCCGAGGCTGGTCATCATCTGGAAAGCGCGGGTGTAGATAAAATCACCAACCAGTACGCTCGCTGCGTTGCCAAAGGCCGCATTAGCGGTGGCTTTGCCGCGACGCATGTCGGACTCGTCCACAACATCGTCATGGAGAAGGGTCGCGGTGTGAATAAATTCGATTAATGCGGCAATAGTGACGTGCAAATTGCCCTCATAGCCAACGGCTCGCGCCGCCAACACGGCAATCATCGGACGGATGCGCTTGCCGCCGCCGCTTACGATGTAATAACCCAACTGGTTGATTAACTGAACATCCGAGTTGAGTTGTTGCAGAATCGTCGCGTTTACACCCGCCATGTCGTGCGCGGTTAACTCATTGATTTTTTCTAAATTCATCGCAAAAGCCGGGCTTTCAGTCCTGTTTACCACATAGCAAAATGGGATAACAAAGGGTTACGGGTTAGAATAGTATTGTTGATTGTACTGAAAAAATGCGCCAGATAAACGTTACCTTACGCGTTGTGTTTTTTTTCTGCATGGAGTGACGATCACTCTTGTCAAAGGCTAGCAAGTTGCGTAATATTCGCGCCCTATTATGAATATTTTTAGCGCACTCTGAATTGATCAGAATATGTGCGCGGAAGCGGAGTTTTATATGTACGCGGTTTTCCAAAGTGGTGGTAAACAACACCGAGTAAGCGAAGGTCAGACCGTTCGCCTGGAAAAGCTGGACATCGCAACTGGCGAATCTGTTGAATTCGCAGAAGTTCTGATGATCGCAAACGGTGAAGAAGTCAAAATCGGCGTTCCTTTCGTTGATGGCGGCGTAATCAAAGCTGAAGTGGTTGCTCACGGTCGTGGCGAGAAAGTTAAAATCGTTAAGTTTCGTCGTCGTAAACACTACCGTAAGCAGCAGGGCCACCGTCAGTGGTTTACTGATGTGAAAATTACTGGCATCAGCGCCTAAGACCTGAGGAGTAGATTTAAATGGCACATAAAAAGGCTGGCGGCTCAACTCGTAACGGTCGCGATTCAGAAGCTAAACGTCTGGGCGTAAAACGTTTCGGCGGTGAAGCAGTTCTGGCAGGTAGCATCATCGTTCGTCAACGTGGCACCAAATTCCACGCTGGTTCTAACGTAGGTTGCGGCCGTGACCACACTCTGTTCGCTTTGACTGACGGTAAAGTTAAGTTCGAAGTTAAAGGCCCGAAAAACCGTAAATTCATCAGCATCGTTGCTGAATAAGTTTTTCGCGTCCCGGTAACGGAAGAAAGCCCCGCAACACGTTGCGGGGCTTTTTACATTAGAAGTCCGGTAAATTCTGGCAGGTAATACGGGCATGAAACAGCAGGCAGGCATCGGTATTGCGCTGGCGCTCACAACCGCGATGTGCTGGGGCGCGTTACCCATCGCCATGAAGCAGGTGCTGGAAGTGATGGAACCGCCAACGGTGGTTTTTTATCGCTTTTTGATGGCGGGAATCGGCCTTGGTTTGATTCTCGGCTGGAAAAAAAAACTGCCCCCGCTGCATCTTTTTCGCAAGCCGCGCTGGTTAGTTTTGTTGGCCATTGCCACTGGTGGGCTGTTCGGGAATTTCATCCTCTTCAGCTCTTCCCTGCAATACGTTAGCCCGACGGCTTCGCAAGTGATCGGTCAACTTTCGCCTGTGGGCATGATGATTGCCAGCGTTGTTATTCTCAAAGAGAAAATGCGCGGCACCCAAGTTATCGGCGCGTTGATGCTTATCTGTGGTCTGGTGATGTTTTTTAATACCAGCCTGGTGGAGATTTTTACCCGCCTGACAGATTACACCTGGGGCGTGATTTTTGGTGTCGGAGCAGCCACGGTTTGGGTGAGTTACGGCGTCGCGCAAAAAGTGTTATTACGGCGCCTGGCCTCCCAGCAGATCCTCTTTTTGCTGTACACTTTGTGTACAATTGCGTTATTGCCGCTGGCAAAACCCGCCGTGCTGCTTCAGTTAAGTAACTGGCAGCTGGCTTGCCTGGTGTTTTGTGGCCTTAATACACTGGTGGGTTACGGCGCGCTAGCGGAAGCGATGGCTCGCTGGCAGGCGGCGCAAGTGAGCGCATTAATCACGCTGACGCCGCTCTTTACGCTGTTTTTTTCAGATTTATTATCAATGGCCTGGCCCGATGTTTTCGCCAGACCGATGTTAAACCTTATCGGTTATCTCGGTGCGTTTGTCGTGGTTGCGGGCGCGATGTTTTCCGCTATTGGCCATCGTCTTTTGGGACGCTGGCGTAATCGCGAAGTGGTCGCCACTGTGCCCCGCTCAGGCGAATGAGTTACGGAGAGTAAAATGAAGTTTGTTGATGAAGCTACGATCCTTGTCGTGGCAGGTGATGGCGGTAACGGTTGTGTGAGCTTCCGCCGCGAAAAATATATCCCGAAAGGCGGCCCTGATGGTGGCGACGGTGGTGACGGCGGTGATGTCTGGCTGGAAGCGGACGAAAACCTTAATACCCTGATTGACTACCGTTTTGAAAAATCTTTCCGCGCCGAACGCGGGCAGAATGGTCAGAGCCGCGACTGTACAGGGAAACGCGGAAAAGATATTACGGTGAAAGTACCGGTCGGTACGCGTGTTATCGATCAGGGCACCGGCGAAACGATGGGCGATATGACTAAACATGGTCAGCGCCTGATGGTTGCCAAAGGTGGCTGGCATGGTCTGGGTAACACGCGGTTTAAATCCTCGGTTAACCGTACGCCTCGTCAGAAAACCATGGGTACGCCGGGCGATAAGCGTGACCTGCAGCTGGAACTGATGTTGTTGGCCGATGTGGGTATGCTTGGTATGCCAAACGCAGGCAAATCAACCTTTATTCGCGCGGTATCGGCTGCAAAACCAAAAGTGGCTGATTATCCGTTTACCACGCTGGTGCCGAGCCTTGGCGTTGTCCGTATGGATAACGAAAAGAGCTTTGTGGTTGCCGATATTCCGGGATTGATCGAAGGGGCTGCTGATGGCGCAGGCCTTGGGATCCGTTTCCTGAAACATCTGGAGCGCTGCCGCGTCTTGCTGCATCTGATCGATATTGATCCGATCGATGGTTCCGATCCGGCTGAAAATGCCCGTGTCATCATCGGCGAACTGGAAAAATACAGCGAGAAGCTGGCTGCCAAACCGCGTTGGTTGGTATTCAACAAAATCGATCTGATGGATAAAGCGGAGGCAGAAGCTAAAGCAAAAGCCATCGCTGAAGCACTGGGTTGGGAAGATAAATTCTACCTTATCTCAGCGGCCAGCCAGCAGGGTGTTAAAGATCTGTGCTGGGACGTGATGACCTTTATCATCGAAAACCCGATCACCCAGGCGCAGGAAGAGCAACAGCCTGAGAAAGTAGAGTTTATGTGGGACGATTATCATCGCCAGCAGCTTGAAGAAGCTGAAGTGGTAGAAGATGACGAAGAGTGGGATGACGACTGGGACGAAGACGACGAAGAAGGCGTCGAGTTCATCTACAAGCGTTAATCGCCGCGATTTCCCCGGCTGCACGGGGAATATTGCCAACAAAATGCCGGGTTAGCACACGCTACCCGGCATTTTTGTTAGTTGTTCTGGTAGATATCTTTGTACAGCCGGCTTTCAAAACGCACCAGTGGAATGCGGCGATTACGCTGATCCGCCGGTTCGACAGCATAACCAGAGAGATACTGCACGAAAGCCATCCGCTGACCGCTCGCAGTGGTGATAAACCCGGCCAGGTTATACACGCCCTGCAAAGAGCCTGTTTTGGCCGAAACTTTGCCGTCTACACCCGCTTCATGCAGGCCAGCGCGATACTGCAGGGAGCCATCATAGCCTGCCAGCGGCAGCATTGAGATAAAATTGAGCTCGGTGTCATGCTGCGCAATGTATTGCAGAACTTGCATCATCGTGGCGGGTGCCAGCAGGTTATGTCGCGACAGGCCGGAACCATCAGCGATGATCGTATTACCGAGATCGACACCAGCCTGCTGGCGCAGGATCTGTCGTACTGCATCCGATCCTGCTCGCCACGTCCCCGGTACACCAAAGCGCGCGTGACCAATCATACGAAACACCGTGTCAGCGATCATATTGTCTGATTTTTTCAGCATCTGCTTTAGCAGATCGTGAAGCGGTACCGACTGCTTGCTGGCAATGACAGTGCCGGCCTGGTTCTCCTGCGTTTGGCGCAACAATGTACCGGTATAAGTGATACCGGCATCGTTCAATTCCGCTTTCAGAATCGCACCGGCGTAGCTTGCTCCGTCCTGAATGGCGAAAGCCAGAGGGAGTGGGTCGGCGCGTTGCGGCAGGCATCCCGTTAGCGTAAAGCGATTTAAATCGCCCGGGACGACATCCAGTTCGCAATACTGTGCCTCTGCGGAACCGCGCGCGAGCGTGCGGACCTGGCTGAACATATTCACTGGATAATAATTAGCGATGCGGATATAGGCCAAATCGCCCGGTTTTTGCGCGCTGTAGAGCGAAATAGAGAAGCAGTTGCGATCGACAATTGCCGCAGCAGGTGGTGCGCTAAAGCACTGCGTCATGTCGTTCCACGGCCAGCCTGGCGCTTTATCATGACTGGCAAAAATAGAGGTATCGACCAGAACGTTACCTTCGATTTTCTGCACACCCGACTTTTTCAGCGCCGCGACCATATTGCGAATATCCTGACGTTTTAGCGTCGGATCGCCGCCAAATCGTGCAATTAAGTCACCTTTTAACGTACCGTTCTCGACAGAACCTTTGCTTTCCAGCGTAGTTGTAAAGCGAAAGTCCGGCCCAAGCTGCAACAGTGCCGCCAGCGCGGTGATAACCTTCTGCGTGCTGGCTGGCAGCGCCATTTGTTTACCGTGGTAATCAATTTCTGGTGCCTGAGCGCCGACTTTTTGCACCATCAGCGCCAGGTTCGCACCATCCGGCAGTTGGTTTATGTATTCGTCTACATTCGCGGCCTGAACGTTCAGGGCTATACTTGTGGTCAATCCGATGATAAAGCTGGAAAATCGCATAATCTCGCGCTAGGAAGCAGTAAACAAGCCGTCATACTACGGCGCAACGACCCGGAAAGTAAACGATGACCCATAGTGAACTTCCGGGTAAAATACGTATCAAATTGAAAAATTGCGCTGACCTGGGGCTTTGTCCCCGGGTCAGTTTTCTTTTGCTCCTGCCCGACGGTATATGCCGGTGTACGGGGGAGGTAGATCAGATGGGGTGGGTTACCGCTCCCTACAGGAATGTTTAAGAGGTATAACAATGCAAGCTATTCCGATGACCTTACGTGGTGCCGAAAAATTGCGCGAAGAGCTGGAATTTCTGAAATCCGTTCGTCGCCCTGAAATTATCGCCGCCATCGCGGAAGCCCGCGAACATGGCGATCTGAAAGAGAATGCGGAATATCACGCAGCGCGCGAGCAGCAAGGCTTCTGCGAAGGGCGAATTAAAGATATTGAAGCAAAACTGTCTAATGCACAGGTGATCGACATTTCTAAAATGCCGAAAAGCGGTCGTGTCATTTTTGGTTCTACTGTTACGGTATTGAACCTCGATAATGAGGAAGAGCAGACTTATCGCATTGTTGGCGATGATGAAGCCGACTTTAAACAGAACCTGATTTCAGTCAACTCGCCTATTGCCCGCGGCCTGGTAGGTAAAGAGCAGGACGATGTGGTGGTGATTCGCACGCCGGGCGGCGAAGTGGAATACGAAATCATCAAAGTGGAATATCTTTGATCGCTGCCTTCGCGTCGATTGTTGACGGATTGTAAAGAAAAGAAAAAGGCCGCGCTGCGGCCTTTTATGAATTCCGGGAGCGTGGCATTTTGCACGTCTGCTGGCGGAAACCCCTCGTTTTACACAGATTTTGTGTTCAATTCAGGATATCCTTAGCGTGGCAGCGAAATTTTACGCTCCGCGGTTGGGCGATAAAGCACCAGCGTTTTACCGATGACCTGTACGTTGCAGGCGCCGGTTTCGCGAACGATAGCTTCCACGATCAAGGTCTTAGTTTCTCTGTCTTCAGAGGCAATTTTCACCTTGATAAGTTCATGGTGCTCTAGCGCTTGTTCAATCTCGGCCAGTACCCCTTCGGTCAAACCATTATTGCCAAGCATAACTACCGGCTTGAGCGGATGTGCCAGACCTTTCAGGTGCTGTTTTTGTTTAGTACTCAGATTCATCGTATATTTTGCTTACGTTGGGATTGAAAACGGGTCATTCTACCGCCATCTCCACTGTATCGCCAAATTGCGCGTCGAAATTTCTCGATGGCGACGATGAACCCGGATGGAAAGTTAAATGACAGGTAAAAAGCGTTCTGCCAGTTCGAGCCGCTGGCTTCAGGAACACTTTAGCGATAAATATGTTCAACAGGCGCAGAAAAAAGGGTTGCGTTCCCGTGCCTGGTTTAAACTTGATGAAATACAGCAAAGTGACAAACTTTTTAAGCCGGGTATGACGGTCGTCGACTTGGGCGCAGCCCCTGGTGGATGGTCGCAATATGCGGTCACGCAGATTGGTGGTAATGGTCGTATCATCGCTTGTGATCTTTTACCGATGGATCCAATCGTTGGTGTGGACTTCCTTCAGGGCGATTTTCGTGATGAATTAGTTCTGAAAGCGTTACTGGATCGCGTTGGCGACAGTAAAGTTCAGGTTGTCATGTCAGATATGGCACCGAATATGAGCGGTACGCCTGCTGTTGATATACCCCGTTCCATGTATCTGGTGGAGCTGGCGCTGGAGATGTGCCGTGATGTGTTGGCGCCTGGCGGAAGTTTTTTAGTGAAAGTGTTCCAGGGCGAAGGTTTCGATGAGTATCTCACCGAAATTCGCTCCCTGTTTACGAAGGTTAAAGTGCGTAAACCGGACTCTTCACGTGCGCGTTCACGTGAAGTGTATATTGTAGCGACCGGGCGAAAATGATACCCCGTCGATTTCGGCCTCTGGTTTGAAAGAGATGGGTTATGTTGTATCCTGACGCTGTTTTTAACACAGTTGTAATATGAGGTTAATCCCTTGAGTGACATGGCGAAAAACCTAATACTCTGGCTGGTCATTGCCGTCGTGCTGATGTCAGTATTCCAGAGCTTTGGGCCCAGCGAGTCGAATAGCCGTAAGGTGGACTATTCTACCTTCCTGCAAGAGGTCAACCAGGACCAGGTTCGCGAAGCGCGTATCAACGGACGTGAGATCAACGTTACCAAGAAAGATAGTAACCGTTACACGACTTACATCCCTGTCCAGGATCCGAAACTGCTCGACAACCTGGTGACGAAAAACGTCAAAGTTGTCGGTGAACCGCCGGAAGAGCAGAGCGTGCTGACGACCATCTTTATCTCATGGTTCCCGATGCTGCTGCTGATTGGGGTCTGGATTTTCTTTATGCGTCAGATGCAGGGCGGCGGTGGCAAAGGTGCCATGTCGTTCGGCAAGAGCAAGGCGCGTATGCTTACGGAAGATCAGATCAAAACGACTTTCGCTGACGTTGCCGGTTGCGACGAAGCAAAAGAAGAAGTTGGCGAACTGGTTGAATATCTGCGTGAGCCGAGCCGTTTCCAGAAACTGGGCGGTAAAATCCCGAAAGGCGTCCTGATGGTCGGTCCTCCGGGTACGGGTAAAACGCTGCTGGCGAAAGCGATCGCCGGTGAAGCGAAAGTACCGTTCTTCACCATTTCCGGTTCTGACTTTGTAGAAATGTTCGTTGGTGTCGGTGCATCTCGTGTGCGCGACATGTTCGAGCAAGCGAAGAAAGCAGCACCATGCATTATCTTCATCGATGAAATCGACGCCGTAGGCCGTCAGCGTGGTGCGGGTCTTGGCGGTGGTCACGATGAACGTGAACAGACGCTGAACCAGATGCTGGTTGAGATGGATGGTTTCGAAGGTAACGAAGGTATTATCGTTATTGCCGCGACGAACCGTCCGGACGTACTCGACCCAGCTTTGTTGCGCCCGGGTCGTTTTGACCGCCAGGTTGTTGTCGGTCTGCCGGACGTTCGCGGCCGTGAGCAGATCCTGAAAGTCCATATGCGCCGTGTGCCGCTGTCGCCGGATATCGATGCGGCAATCATCGCACGTGGGACGCCAGGCTTCTCCGGTGCCGATTTGGCGAACCTGGTCAACGAAGCCGCGCTGTTTGCCGCTCGTGGCAACAAACGCGTTGTGTCGATGGTCGAGTTTGAAAAAGCGAAAGACAAAATCATGATGGGTGCGGAACGCCGCTCCATGGTGATGACTGAAGCGCAGAAAGAGTCCACGGCATACCACGAAGCAGGCCATGCGATTATTGGTCGTCTGGTGCCGGAACACGATCCGGTGCATAAAGTGACGATCATTCCGCGCGGCCGTGCGCTGGGTGTGACGTTCTTCCTGCCGGAAGGTGATGCGATTAGCGCCAGTCGTCAGAAACTGGAAAGCCAGATTTCAACGCTGTACGGTGGCCGTCTGGCAGAAGAGATCATCTATGGCGTTGAACATGTTTCTACCGGTGCGTCGAACGATATTAAAGTCGCGACCAACCTGGCACGTAACATGGTCACCCAGTGGGGCTTCTCCGACAAACTCGGTCCGCTGCTTTACGCGGAAGAGGAAGGCGAAGTATTCCTCGGCCGTAGCGTTGCAAAAGCGAAACATATGTCCGATGAAACCGCACGAATCATCGACCAGGAAGTGAAATCGCTTATTGAACGTAACTACAATCGCGCACGTCAGTTACTCAATGAAAATATGGATATTCTGCATGCGATGAAAGATGCTCTGATGAAATATGAGACCATCGATGCACCGCAGATTGATGACCTGATGTCACGTCGTGATGTTCGTCCGCCAGCAGGTTGGGAAGAACCTGGCACGAACAACTCTGACAATAATGGTACGCCGCGAGCGCCGCGTCCGGTCGATGAACCGCGTACGCCAAACCCGGGCAATACCATGTCAGAACAGCTGGGCGACAAATAAGTATTTGCGCTGATGATCTGCTTTTAATGAAAACCCCGGGGCTTGCTCCGGGGTTTTTCTTTTAATTTCTAACTGCCACAACCTCAGGATTTTTAGTCATGAAACTCCATGCTCAGGGCTCAACACTGGATTTGTCACATCCCCATGTAATGGGCATCCTCAATGTAACGCCGGATTCTTTTTCTGATGGCGGTGCGCATAACACATTGATTGAGGCGGTAAAGCACGCGAACCTGATGATCAATGCGGGAGCGACAATTGTGGATATCGGCGGGGAATCGACGCGTCCTGGGGCGGCCGATGTTAGCGTAGAAGAGGAACTTGAACGCGTAATCCCGGTGGTTGAAGCTATCGCACAGCGTTTTGAGGTATGGATTTCCGTCGATACATCAAAACCAGAGGTGATTCGTGAATCGGCGCGAGTAGGTGCACATATCATTAACGATATCCGCTCATTAACAGAACCTGGCGCACTGGAAGCAGCCGTGCAAACCGGGTTACCGGTTTGCCTGATGCATATGCAAGGCCAGCCAAAAAACATGCAGGAAGCGCCGAAATATGATGATGTGTTTGCCGACGTGAATCGCTTTTTTAGCGAACATATAGCACGATGCGAGCGGGCCGGGATCGCAAAAGAGAAATTGTTGCTCGACCCGGGATTCGGTTTCGGTAAAAATCTTTCCCACAATTATACATTGCTTGCCCGCCTGGCTGAGTTTCATCATTTTGGCTTACCTCTGCTGGTTGGAATGTCGCGTAAGTCGATGGTAGGCCAGCTACTCAATGTCGGTCCCTCCGAGCGGTTAAGCGGTAGTCTGGCTTGCGCAGTGATCGCGGCAATGCAAGGCGCGCACATTATTCGTGTTCACGATGTAAAAGAAACAGTAGAAGCTATGCGGGTGGTAGAAGCCACGCTGGCAGCGAAGGAAAACAAACGCTATGAGTAATCGTAAATATTTTGGCACCGATGGTATTCGCGGCCGCGTTGGCGACGCACCGATCACCCCTGATTTTGTGCTTAAGCTGGGTTGGGCTGCCGGGAAAGTACTGGCGCGTCATGGATCGCGTAAGATCATCATTGGTAAAGATACCCGTATTTCGGGTTATATGCTGGAATCAGCGCTGGAGGCCGGGCTTGCGGCGGCTGGTCTTTCTGCCTCTTTTACCGGGCCAATGCCAACGCCGGCGGTAGCTTACCTCACGCGCACATTTCGCGCAGAAGCGGGAATTGTAATTTCGGCTTCGCATAACCCTTTCTATGACAATGGCATCAAATTTTTCTCTATTGACGGTACAAAATTGCCGGATGCGGTAGAAGAGGCGATTGAAGCCGAGATGGAAAAGGAGCTGACTTGTGTCGACTCCGCTGAGCTGGGTAAAGCTAGCCGCATTGTTGATGCCGCAGGGCGATATATTGAGTTTTGTAAGGCCACCTTCCCCAATGAATTAAGTCTTAACGGCTTAAAAATCGTCGTTGATTGCGCTAATGGCGCAACTTATCACATCGCCCCGAGCGTCTTTCGCGAATTAGGCGCGAAAGTCATAGCCATTGGGTGTGAACCAGATGGTGTGAACATCAACGAAAAATGTGGTGCGACGGACGTGGCTGCATTGCAGCAGCGCGTTCTGGTTGAGAAAGCCGATTTGGGCATTGCCTTTGATGGCGACGGTGATCGCGTCATTATGGTCGATCATGAGGGTAACAAGGTCGATGGCGACCAAATCATGTATATCATTGCCCGCGAGGGGCTGCGCCAGGGGCAGCTGCGCGGTGGCGCAGTTGGCACACTCATGAGCAATATGGGGCTTGAACTGGCGCTTAAGCAATTGGGCATTCCCTTTGCGCGCGCGAAAGTTGGCGACCGTTATGTGCTGGAAAAAATGCAGGAGAAAGGCTGGCGTATCGGTGCTGAAAACTCCGGCCATGTAATTTTGCTGGATAAAACGACGACCGGAGACGGTATCGTGGCCGGTTTGCAGGTGGTTGCCGCAATGGTGCGTAACCACATGTCTCTGCATGATTTGTGCAGCGGTATGAAAATGTTCCCGCAGGTGCTGGTGAATGTACGTTTTACCGCAGGCATTGGCGATCCGCTGGAAGACGAGACGGTTAAGACGGTGACGGCAGAAGTGGAAGCGACGCTGGCTGGCCGCGGTCGTGTGTTGTTGCGTAAATCCGGTACTGAGCCGTTAATTCGCGTCATGGTAGAAGGTGAAGACGAGGCGCAAGTGACCTCGCTGGCGAATCGCATCGCCGACGCGGTTAAGGCTGTAAAATAGCGCGATAAGTGCTTAAAAAGGCGGCTGTTGCCGCCTTTTTAATAGCCCGGGATCGCAATTTTGCTGTTTTTTTCCGCACTTGATAAAATGCACTTAAATTGCCCTTGCGAAGGTCATTCGCTTTGGTTAGTATTCACACCCGCTTCAGTGGGAAAGCAATAAACATCCCACTTTTATTGGTTTGAAGCATTGGCTGCGGCAACCCCGCAAGGAACAGGTTGATTATGTACGAAGCTCTTTTAGTTGTTTTCCTTATTGTAGCGCTGGCTCTTGTTGGCCTGATTATGCTGCAGCAAGGTAAAGGCGCTGACATGGGAGCCTCCTTTGGCGCTGGTGCGTCCGGTACGCTGTTCGGTTCAAGTGGTTCTGGTAACTTCATGACCCGTACGACTGCTGTGCTGGCAACACTGTTCTTTATTATTAGCCTTGTGCTTGGCAACATTAACAGCAATAAAACCAATAAAGGAAGTGAGTGGGATAATCTGAGTGCACCGGCTAAGAGTGAACAAACTCAGCCTGCAGCTCCGGCGCAGCCGACCAGCGATATCCCGCACTAAGAAGTAAGTCGTGCCGAGGTGGTGGAATTGGTAGACACGCTACCTTGAGGTGGTAGTGCCCGATTGGGCTTACGGGTTCAAGTCCCGTCCTCGGTACCAATATTCCGGAAAAAAGACATCGTAAGATGTCTTTTTTTGCCTGTTATTGACTACACTGCCAAACCTTCTTCCTTCTTCCTTCTTCCTTCTTCCTTCTTCCTTCTTCCTTCTTCCTTCTTCTTTCTTCAAACCCTCAAACCTTCAAACCTTCAAACCTTCAAACCTTCAAACCTTCAAACCTTCAAACCTTCAAACC
>NZ_DAMCGF010000012.1:0-44230 GCF_032104925.1 Kosakonia sp. | reverse complement strand
TTTAAACCTTCAAACCTTCAAACCTTCAAACCTTCAAACCGCCAAATCGCCAAATCGCCAAATCGCCAACTTCTATCCTTAAACTTCTAACCCTTTCTGGGTATATCTGGTGGCAATTTTCTTCCACGCTTATTAATTCAATGATTAATGCAGGAAACTCGTGCTGTGCAAGGCGCTAGCCTCCATGTTTTAGCAAAGGCTGGTTAAAGGACAAGTCAGGAGGCACATTAAAACATATTAATCTTATAAATCATCGGCATATATCACCTCAAAAATAGCAATTACTGGTCTGAGGAGTAAAATTGATCAAGATTCGGTTTTTAATAATTTATTAATCTGCATGTGTTCGGTTGCTTTAATTTCGAGGCGTGATTATCGTTGCCTCGTTTTTAGCGTTGTCTGGATACTGAATATGTGTTGCGTTTCCTTATTAAGAAAGATTTCATCTGTTTCTCTGGCTCTTATATTCGGACTTAAGATGTCTGCGGCCTTCGCTCTCCCTGAAATAGGGATTGGAAGCATGTATGACACACTGACGCCTGATAAGCAGTCTATTTCTAAACGTATTTATAATACCGGGACATCCACGGCTTTTGTCCGCATCGATCTACTGGAAGTAAATATTGATAAAAGCGGGAAAGTTAAAGAAGCACCGGTAAAAGAGATTGCGGGTAATTCTTTACAGAAAGACAGACTTATTGTCACCCCGCTCAGAATGATTATCCCGCCTGGCGGATTCCAGGCCGCAAGATTCATGTGGCCAGGCGATCGCTCGGTTGAAAAATATTATCGAGTAAGATTTGTTCCGGTTCTGCCAAAAACTGATGATGGCTTCGGATTAAATAATAAAGAAGTCGATGAATATCGTAAAAAAGCATTGAACGCAGGCCTGAATGTTTTATCTGGCTACGGCACATTAGTGATCGTTTTGCCTACAAAGCCTGTTTTTAATACGCAAATTGAATCGTCTTCACCGGCGGGAATTAAAGTAGCAAACAAAGGCACCGCCACGATTGTTCTGGAGAATATCCGCAATTGCACCTCGTCTGGTACAGGGTGTAATAGCGCTACGCGTCTTTTCATCCTGCCTGGTAAAACGAAGGTAGTAGATAAACAGAAAGGGCGCAGTACTCTTTTCACCCTTATTGAAGGGGAAAACCAAAAGAAACTACGTTTCTAGTATTAAGAAGTAAGTTGCAAATAAGCAGTGTTGTATTCTTTAAATTGAAAGGATTTTCCATGTTGACTAATAAAATTGCAAAAGCTTGTCTCTTTGGTGGTGTTCTGTCTTTATCTGTATTAGGCAGCACAACGGCGATGGCCGCAAACCAACAAAGTTACAATATCGATGTTTTCGCTCATGTTCCTAGCGATGACTTTCAGGTTGAACCTGTAGAAAGCGGATGGATTAATCAGGCTCAAGAAATTGAGTATGATATTACAACGTCCAAATTAAAAGCATTTGAAAAACAGTTCCAGTATAAGAACGTTTCTGGCGGAATTCAGGCAACATTGATGAATACCGATTCTAATGGTGACGCTATTCTGTCAAACGGTACCGATATTATTCCTCTGAAAGTTGAATTTAACGGTGTTGAACTGAGCGATACGGCGCAAACCGTTGTTGACGATACCACAGCAAAAGCTGGCGGCCGTACTACTTTGCGTATCAGCCAGTCTGACTCTAAAGCTCTTACTGTGCAGGGTGATTTTACCGGCCAGGTAGCGATGATGTTTGAGGAAGCGCTAGTTAATCCGTAACGTTTATTTCCGTTTATACCCTATAAGTTCATTATAAAAATATTATGAAAATATCATTAATACTTCTTGTTGCTGTTCCATTCGTTGTTTCGGCTGGTGATATGCAACTTGCTGCAAATATGAAAGGGCTGCCAGAAGATTTTAAGCGGTATTTTTATAATTCTGAAGTTGTCGTTCAGGTATATCTGAACGACAACTATATTTTCGATGCCAGTATTTCTCTGCGGGAAAATGGAGATATTAAACTCCTGCGAGTTATTGATGAGCAGCCAAATAGTGATCCCGCAACAAATGCAGTCTGGTCTGATTTTCTTCAGAAGGGTGTTGCCATAGGTAAATGCACAGAGTCTTGCCCGTCCGGACTCATGCAGGTTGTTTATTCTCTTGATAACTCCGCGTTAAAACTTTACACCGCTAATTATGAAACCAGCCAGGTCGTCAGCCGTTATTTGTCAGTGCCAGATGACGCACCGACCGGGTTGATTATGAATAACAGCCTCTCAATCACCGACACGGCTTCAATGCGCAGTTGGGGGATTAACTCATCTTTAACCTCTTCACTGGGCGGCTGGAGTCAACAAGCGGCGTTCCAGTCTTCAGGCACTGACGGTGAGTATCAGTACAGGAATTACAGCCTCTATCAGCTTTTCACCCAAAAAGAGTTTAAAGGCAGCTTTTTGCGTCTGGGTGTGTTTACTCCTGACAGCGATAACGGCAACGTCCAGACCGCGGGGTTTGGCAATGATACTGTTATTGGCGGCATGTGGGGAACATCGGACGCCTTGCTCGCAACCACCGACAGTGTAAGCGCGTGGCCTGTCTATGTGACGGGGCGCAATCAGTCCGTTGCTGAAGTCTGGCGCAATGGCCAAATGATCCGTACCCAGCAATTACAGGCGGGCGTACAGGCGCTGGATACCCGCCCTCTGCCGCTTGGTATTTATGATATTACGATCAAAATTATCGAAAATGGCCAGGTGGTTGATACTCAGGAAGCGCAGATTTTTAAGGCGCAGGGTTGGAATAACCCTGACAAACGCTGGCGTATGAATCTCTGGGGCGGCCAACGTCGCGCGCTGGCAAGTGGCGATGTGAGCGCGGAGGATAAGAATCCCTTTGCGGCTGGCGCGGGTATGGAATGGCTGGTCAATCCCCTGGCGACCGTTGGACTTTCCGGCGCGATGTCTCTTAAAGAGCGTCGTCTGCGGATGCGCACCAACATTACGCTTTCGCAAGACGATCGCTTTTTTGCGCAGTACACGCTGGGTAATTCGCAATATCAAGCGAATCAGGACACAGATCTCCGCTATTACCGCAACTTATATGCGGGCGGTTCCGCCAGCCTTTACTGGCGTTCTACGCTTAGCGATGTTTATGGAAGGCGCGTTCGTACCCGTCAGGCAGGTCAAACGTGGGGTGCCTCTTTGTCGTCCCGATTGCCGGGAGGCTCTTCGCTGATTCTCAATACGCAATATATTGATACCCCCTGGCGTAAAGGAACCGCGGCGGATGTTTCGTGGAGTACGCAAACACGCCTCTTTGATCGCAGTACCACTTTCCGCATGAGCGCTTATGACCGTCCGGGCTTTGATAATGATCGCCGCGATCGGGGTGTCTCTTTTAGCGTGTCGATCGCCTTGTCTCCCTCCGAAGAACATTCGGTATCTTTGAGCACCGGCCTGGAACAGGATCAGAGTTATTCCAGCCTGCAGTATCAATGGGAACCAAAAGATAAAGGGACGCTGCGCAACTTAGGCGGCGGTGTTTCCTTGAGTGCTGCGGATACTACGTTGAATGGCAATGGCGCAGTGGATACCCCCTGGATAAACGGTAACTTCTACGCGCAGCACAGTATGCGGAGCAAAACGAATATTGCAGGCGCGAACCTAAGCCAGGTGCTGGTTATGGGCGGCGGTAAGGTCGCGTCCGTCAATGGCAACAACAGTGGCATGCAGTCTGCGGTGATTGTGGATATGGATGCTGACGATAAAAACACCCGTATCCTCGCAACGGGCAATATGAGCGAACTGCGTCTGAAACCAGGCCGCAATATTTTGCCGGCGGAGCTCTGGAAAAGAAGCGATATCCAGTTTAGCGCCCCCGGTGGCGACAGTGTGCAGGTGTTCCCGGAGCGCCAGACTATCCAGATGAATCGCGGTAGCGTTCAGTATGTGAACATCAAAACAGTGAAGACCTTAACCCTGATTAGCATGCTGCAGAATGCACAAGGCCAGCTGATTAAAAACCGCTACGTCAAAAGCGATGTCGCGCAGGCCATGGTTAATGCGGAAGGGGTATTGACGCTGGACTCCGGTGTCACAAATCGCCAGTTAACGGTTCCGGCAGAAAATGGCGAGCCAGAACTGCACTGCGAAATTCCAGCCGGGTTGGATCCCAATAAGAGAGTGCAGTTTATCAGCGCGCTTAAATGCCAGCAGGTTGGTTCAGGTGCAACGAAATGAAACAGGTTGCACTGAGCTTATTTACGGGGATGGCGCTACTTGCCGGTAGCGCAACGGTGATGGCTGCCACGATGGAGATTACCGCGTCATTTACGCCATCGCTGGAAAACCCGGAAAATAACACTTTCACCAACACCACGCCCGCGGGTGGGTACTGTACGATTTATCCGGACCAATGCGTTGATCTAAAAACATTCAGTATTTCCATGGGCGGGATAACCGCGTCGCTGGCGACGGCTGGCTTCACGGTCGATTCGGATCCCCGAATGGGCGTCTATTTCAAAATGCCGGGCGCATGGCGGAATACCACGTTAATCAACCGCGAAGATGGTTCCGAAACCTCTGTCCGCTTCAGGGTGAGGGGATTCGGTGCAACGTTAAATACGCATAATGACTGGACGATAGAAGATCACAATACTGCCTGGTCAGGAAGCCCCACTGGATGGGGAAACTTTGTTTTTGCCCCTTCACCTTGCTCCTATTCCGGCGTAGGGGTTTATTCAACCAGATATTTTCGTTTTATGTGGCAATGGCCAGCCGAAAATGTGGCCTGTTATAAAGTGGCAAAAATACCGCTGACGGGTGAGCCTTACTTAATTAATGACACCAGCATCATGTATGAGCTGCAAACACCGGAGCCGCTGAAATTAACTTCAGGGCTTTATGAAGGCACCTTATCCCTGACGGTGGGCCCCGGCGGCGATATTGATTTCGGTGATAATTTTCAGGCTTCCGACACTCAGTTAAACCTTCACTTTTCCCTGAGCGTAAACCACGAGCTGAAGCTCACCACCACCCCGGAAAACCAGTCAGTCTCTCTGCAGCCCTGTGCGGCCGGAAAAATTTGTACCGCTGACGAAGGGGAGGCCAACTGGGAACGCTGGATGGTTACCCGCATCACGCCCCAGCTGACCGGCAGGAGCAATTTTAACCTGACAAGCTCGGGGAGCTTTACGGTTTTCCTCGACTGCGCCGATCAGACAGGTAAGGAGTGCGCGCTCACCAGCGATAACAGCGGACAACAGGTGCCGATGAAAGTGATGATAAATCTGCCGGAAAAGGTGGTGGATATGCAGACCGGTTCAAGGGTAAGCGGCAGGCCACTTTTGATTGGCAAAAGCGCAGGGCAGAACTATTTCACTGCAAAAACCTACGGCACAAATGAGCCCGGCAGTATCGATTTTCTGGTGCGCCAGAAAGATGTGGACACCATGCTGGCGACGCGTCCGGATACCTATCGCGGTGCGGTGAGCGTGATTTTTGATCCGAATATCTTTTGAATTTACGCGACGGCGCAGATCGAGTGAAAAAAATGAATCTTCCATTTACACGCGTGCTTTCACAGTTGCTGGCTGCATGCCTGCTTCTTGTGAGCTTCGCCTTATCGGCGGCGACAATGGATATTACCGCGTCATTTACGCCATCGCTGGAAAATCCAGAAAATAATACTTTCACCAACACCACGCCCGCGGGTGGGTACTGTACGGATTATCCTGAGCAGTGTCTTAATTTGAAAACATTCAGTATCTCCATGGGTGGAATAACCGCATCGCTGGCGACGGCAGGCTTCACGGCCAATTCTGACCCCAGGATGGGCGTCTATTTAAGGATGCCGGGCGCATGGCGGGATATAACATTAACCAACCAGGAGGATGGATCCCATACCATTGTTCGTTTCAGAGTCGGTGGATTTGGTGCAGTGTTAAATACACATAATGCATGGACTATCGATGATTATAAGGGATCCTGGTCCGGTGGAAGCTTTGTTAATGCCCCCTCACCCTGCATGTTTTCCGGTGTAGGGGCATATACAACCAGATACTATCGTTTTATGTGGCGATGGCCAGCCGACAATGCGGCCTGTTATAAAGTGGCAAAAATACCGCTGACGGGTGAGCCTTACTTAATTAATGACACCAGCATCATGTATGAGCTGCAAACACCGGAGCCGCTGAAATTAACTTCAGGGCTTTATGAAGGCACCTTATCCCTGACGGTGGGCCCCGGCGGCGATATTGATTTCGGTGATAATTTTCAGGCTTCCGACACTCAGTTAAACCTTCACTTTTCCCTGAGCGTAAACCACGAGCTGAAGCTCACCACCACCCCGGAAAACCAGTCAGTCTCTCTGCAGCCCTGTGCGGCCGGAAAAATTTGTACCGCTGACGAAGGGGAGGCCAACTGGGAACGCTGGATGGTTACCCGCATCACGCCCCAGCTGACCGGCAGGAGCAATTTTAACCTGACAAGCTCGGGGAGCTTTACGGTTTTCCTCGACTGCGCCGATCAGACAGGTAAGGAGTGCGCGCTCACCAGCGATAACAGCGGACAACAGGTGCCGATGAAAGTGATGATAAATCTGCCGGAAAAGGTGGTGGATATGCAGACCGGTTCAAGGGTAAGCGGCAGGCCACTTTTGATTGGCAAAAGCGCAGGGCAGAACTATTTCACTGCAAAAACCTACGGCACAAATGAGCCCGGCAGTATCGATTTTCTGGTGCGCCAGAAAGATGTGGACACCATGCTGGCGACGCGTCCGGATACCTATCGCGGTGCGGTGAGCGTGATTTTTGATCCGAATATCTTTTGAATTTACGCGACGGCGCAGATCGAGTGAAAAAAATGAATCTTCCATTTACACGCGTGCTTTCACAGTTGCTGGCTGCATGCCTGCTTGTTGTGCACTTCGCCTTATCGGCGGCGACAATGCACATTACGGCAGAGTTTGTGCCATCGCTGGAAAACCCGGAAAAAAACACCTTCACGAATACCACGTCACAGAGTGGATATTGTTCAATTTTGCCTGGGGAATGTGCCGGTACCGGAATGGTCAGTATCTCAATGGGCGGCATAACGGCCTCTCTGGCGACGGCTGGGTTTACGGCTAATTCGGATCCCAGAATGGGGATGTACTTTAAAATGCCAGGCGCAATGCGCAATATCACGGTGGTGAATCAGCAAACGGGCTCGTCGGTGACGCTTGGTTTCAGGGTTAACGCTTTTTCTGCAAGATACCATACGCGAGCAGACTGGCCCGTCAGCCAGCATCAATCTACGTGGAACGGCAGTAGTTTTGTATATGCTCCCGCACCCTGCGGTTATTCGGGCGTGGGCTGGATTAGCTATACCGCTTATCTATTTATGTGGAAATGGCCAGCCAGTGATTCTGCCTGCTATAAAACAGCCAGGATCAACCTGACGGACGAGCCCTATTATATTGACTTGACCAGCTTAGGGTATGAGTTAGTCACACCTGATCCGCTGAAAATGGCATCCGGCACCTATACAGGAACCCTATCTCTTAGCGTGGGTTCCGGTGGAGATATTGATTTCGGTGATAACTTTAAGACTTCCGACAATCAGTTAGATCTCAACTTTACCCTCTCTGTAAATCATGAACTGAAACTCACGCCGGCCGCCGGTGCGCAGACGGTCGCCCTGCAACCCTGCCCATCGGGAAAAATCTGCTCAGAGGATGAGGGGAAGGCCAACTGGGAACGCTGGATGGTTTCCCGCGTGACGCCGCAACTGACGGGGCGAAGCGCGTTTACGCTCTCCAGTTCCGGTGGGTTCACCGTGTTCCTGGACTGCGCCGATCAGATAGGTAAGGAGTGCGCGCTTACCAGCGATAACAGCGGGCAACAGGTGCCGATGAAGGTGACGATCAACATGCCGGATAATGTGGTGGATATGCAGACCGGCTCCACGGTGACCGGCAGACCGCTTTTCATTGGCAAAACTGCGAACCAAAACGAGTTCACCGCCAAAGTCTATGGGGCAGATAAACCCGGCAGTATCGATTTCCTGGTGCGCCAGAAAGACGTGGACACCATGCTGTCGACGCGCCCGGACACCTATCGCGCTGCGGTCAGCGTGATTTTTGATCCGAATATCTTTTGAATTCACGGAGCCACTTCTTCGCGGAACAAGTGACGCTGCCATTCAGGACGAAAGCGGCTGCGGCGGGGGGCGGGAAATAAGCGCAATATCGCATCTGGTGGTGATGGTGCGCAGGGCTTCCCGGCGCAAAAGCGTATCCGGACGCGTTGCACTACCTTTCAGTGCCGGAAAAGCAAAACCGTGAACCTGAATTACCTGGCGCATTTCCGCCAGACTGGAATTGCATAAGAAAGTGCCATTTATCAGCGCCTTCTGTTATGCGTTTTGATTTTTACAGAGAAATATTATGTCCCTACTACGCCACATTACGCGAGCAGCCTTATCCGTTTCGCTATGCGTGATAAGTTTCTGCGCTGTCGCGGCGGAAATGAATATCAGCGCCAGTTTTACTCCGTCGGCAACGAATCCGGAAAACGGCGCATTCACTAATACCACACCGGTTTCTGGGTATTGTGCGACCTGGCCTGCGTATTGCCCTGCGGGCTCCTTTGGTATTGCGTTGCCGTTAGAGCTGCGCTTAAAACAGCCGATTGTTGCCAATGATGTACCAAGAAATAACCCCTACTTCGGATTAAGTAATAAAGCCAGAACGCTACCTGTCGTTAACGAAACGACCGGCGAAGTTGCGCAAGTGACCTTCCGGATCAGTGGCTTCAGTGGGCGATACTCATTGGCCGGGAATGATTACGCCTGGGTTGGGGGATCGTATTCCTCGCCAAACTCACCTTGCCAGAACAGTGGCCCCCTTGTGGGAAACTCCAACTGGACGGCTTTTGTATGGAGAGTCACCACAGCAGAGGGCGCTTGTTATAAAGTCAGTACCATAGACAGAACAGAGCCCTCGCGCTTCTACGAAATGAGTATTGCCTACGAACTGGATACGCCAGATCCGCTGAAGATGAGTTCCGGTATCTATAAAGGTACTGCTCCACTCACCATTGGCCCCGGGGGTAACATTGATTTTGGCGATGTGTATGTAGCCAGCGATACCATGCTGAATATTAACTTTGCGCTGACGGTAACTCATGAACTGAAACTCACGCCGGCCGCCGGTGCGCAGACGGTTGCCCTGCAACCCTGCCCATCGGGAAAAATCTGCTCAGAGGATGAGGGGAAGGCCAACTGGGAACGCTGGATGGTTTCCCGCGTGACGCCGCAACTGACGGGGCGAAGCGCGTTTACGCTCTCCAGTTCCGGTGGGTTCACCGTGTTCCTGGACTGCGCCGATCAGATAGGTAAGGAGTGCGCGCTTACCAGCGATAACAGCGGGCAACAGGTGCCGATGAAGGTGACGATCAACATGCCGGATAATGTGGTGGATATGCAGACCGGCTCCACGGTGACCGGCAGACCGCTTTTCATTGGCAAAACTGCGAACCAAAACGAGTTCACCGCCAAAGTCTATGGGGCAGATAAACCCGGCAGTATTGATTTTCTGGTGCGCCAGAAAGATGTGGACACCATGCTGTCGACGCGCCCGGACACCTATCGCGGTGCGGTGAGCGTGATTTTTGATCCGAATATCTATTGAGGATATGGAACGCCCATCCTGGCGGGAGAAAGCGAACCGGCTTGATAAATGTTGTTAAGCTGAAGCGATAACTTAAAGCAGAGAATCGTGCCTGCAAGGCAGGCACGAAGATGCAGAGAGAGACTTATTTTTTCTCGCTGTTTTCCAGGTTTTCTACCTGAGGCAGGCCATTCCCGGCCGTGGTGGAAAGCAGACCGGTTTGCACGTAGTTGAACAGTTTCTCACGGGTATCGGTAATATCCAGATTGCGCATCGTCAGTTGACCGATACGGTCATCCGGGGAGAACACGGACTCGCCTTTTTCCATCGTCAGACGCTCTGCTTTGTAGGTCAGATTGTCGGAAACGGTATTCAGAATCGAATAATCATTGCCGCGACGCAGCTCCAGCGTGACTTCACCGGTGATGGCGCTTGCTACCCAGCGTTGCAGGGAGTCACGCAGCATCAGTGCTTGCGGATCGAACCAGCGGCCCTGGTACAGCAAGCGACCAAGCTGGCGACCATGGGCGTGATATTGCTCAATAGTGTCTTCGTTGTGGATACCGGTCAGCAGACGTTCGTACGCGATATGCAGCAACGCCATTCCCGGGGCTTCGTAAATACCGCGGCTTTTCGCTTCGATAATACGGTTCTCAATCTGATCGCTCATTCCCAGACCGTGACGGCCACCGATGCGATTGGCTTCCAGCATCAGTTCAACATCATCAGTGAAGGTTTTGCCGTTCAGCGCAACCGGATGACCACGCTCAAAACGTACGGTAACTTCTTCCGCCGGGATTTTGACATTCTCATCCCAGAATTTAACCCCCATGATTGGGTTAACAATCTTCACGCTGGAATTGAGGAACTCTAAATCTTTCGCTTCGTGCGTTGCGCCCAGCATGTTGGAGTCAGTCGAGTAGGCTTTTTCTGCCGACATTTTGTAGTCGAAACCAGAGGCAACCATGAATTCGGACATTTCCTGACGGCCGCCGAGTTCATCAATAAAGTCGGTATCCAGCCACGGCTTATAGATTTGCAACTCGGCGTTAGTCAGCAGGCCGTAGCGATAGAAACGCTCAATATCGTTGCCTTTATAGGTGCTGCCGTCGCCCCATATATTCACACCATCTTCTTTCATTGCCGCAACCAGCATCGTGCCGGTTACCGCGCGGCCCAGCGGCGTGGTGTTAAAATAAGTCAGACCACCTGTCGTATTATGAAAAGCGCCGCACTGGATGGCGGCAATGCCTTCGGCGACCAGCTGTTTACGGCAGTCGATTAGGCGAGCATTTTCCGCACCGTACTCCTTTGCGCGACGGGGAATGGCGTCATAGTCATCCTCGTCCGGTTGACCCAGGTTCGCAGTGTATGCATAAGGAACCGCGCCTTTTTGGCGCATCCACAGCAGCGCTGCGCTGGTGTCCAGTCCGCCGGAGAAAGCGATGCCGATACGTTGACCTGCGGGAAGATGCTTGAGAATCGTCGTCATAAAAAAATCCCTGCTTGATAGACCGATGGTGAGAGACTTAACAGCCACGCCATACTCTTTGTGCCATCCGACCAGAACAATTAGTGAATGGTTATGCAAAATAAGTGAGTTTTCATTTAATCATCTTTTGACGATGACCGGAAGAGAAGAGTGCAATTTTCATTGCGATAGTGGTGAACACTGCTGTTTACATGCTTAAAAATAATACGCAACAAAATTGCATACGTCAGGGGCACAGGATGCTAACGCGCCACGGTTGACAGAACGGCATGTATATCAATATACTGCAGCCCGGTTTTACGTCCCGTCTTCGGTACCAAATCCCAGCATTATTTGCAAATTTGCACTCAAGCGAGTAGAATTTGCCACGTTTCAGGCGCGGGGTGGAGCAGCCTGGTAGCTCGTCGGGCTCATAACCCGAAGGTCGTCGGTTCAAATCCGGCCCCCGCAACCACTTTCCCTAAGTGTTCTTTTTCAAATATACTATGAAGACTTAACGCCTTCGCAGCTGGATTTGAAAAAAATACTCACGGAAGGTTCTCCAGGCCGCAGTTGCGGCTATAGGGTTCAGTTATTTAAAGCCCCGATTTATCGGGGTTTTTTGTTATCTGAGTACGAAATAACTGGGCTATACGCCCTTTTTTTATGTCTTGGGGGTGGACTTGTCCACATTAGAGCAAAAATTAACAGAGATGATTACGGCGCCGGTTGAAGCACTGGGCTATGAACTGGTCGGTATCGAGTTTGTGCGCGGGCGCACATCTACACTGCGCATCTATATTGATAGTGAAGATGGCATCAATGTTGATGATTGCGCTGATGTCAGCCACCAGGTCAGTGCGGTACTGGATGTTGAAGATCCGATTACCGTGGCTTACAACCTGGAGGTTTCCTCACCAGGTCTTGAGCGTCCTTTGTTTACGGCTGAGCACTATGCGCGCTTTAAGGGCGACGAAGTCTCGCTGGTTCTGCGTATGGCGGTTCAAAACCGTCGTAAGTGGCAGGGCATCATTAAAGATGTCGATGGCGAGATGATCACCGTTACGGTCGAAGGTAAAGATGAAGTGTTCGCATTGAGCAATATTCAAAAAGCGAACCTGGTCCCCCACTTTTAACAGTCTGGATTTGAGGTGAAAGGCCCCCGATGAACAAAGAAATTTTGGCTGTTGTTGAAGCTGTTTCTAACGAAAAGTCGCTTCCGCGTGAAAAAATCTTTGAAGCGCTGGAAAGTGCTCTGGCTACAGCAACCAAGAAAAAATACGAACAAGAGATCGATGTTCGTGTAAGCATTGATCGTAAAAGCGGTGATTTCGACACGTTCCGTCGCTGGCTGATCGTTGAAGAAGTGACGCAGCCGACACGTGAGATCACCCTCGAAGCAGCGCGTTACGAAGATGAGAGCCTGAACCTCGACGACTATGTTGAAGATCAGATTGAATCCGTCACGTTTGACCGCATCACCACCCAGACCGCAAAACAGGTCATTGTACAGAAAGTACGTGAAGCTGAGCGCGCAATGGTGGTCGATCAGTTCCGCGAGCACGAAGGCGAAATCATCACCGGCGTGGTGAAGAAAGTGAACCGCGACAACATCACGCTGGATCTCGGCAACAACGCTGAAGCCGTTATCCTGCGTGAAGATATGCTGCCGCGTGAAAACTTCCGTCCGGGCGACCGCATCCGCGGTGTGCTGTACGCTGTGCGCCCTGAAGCGCGTGGTGCGCAGCTGTTCGTGACCCGTTCCAAACCGGAAATGCTGGTTGAACTGTTCCGCATTGAAGTGCCGGAAATCGGTGAAGAAGTTATCGAGATTAAAGCCGCAGCCCGCGATCCGGGTTCTCGCGCCAAAATCGCCGTGAAGACGAACGACAAGCGTATCGATCCGGTCGGCGCCTGCGTGGGTATGCGCGGTGCGCGTGTGCAAGCGGTTTCGACGGAACTTGGCGGTGAGCGTATTGATATCGTGTTGTGGGACGATAACCCGGCGCAGTTCGTTATCAACGCAATGGCACCGGCTGACGTTGCTTCTATCGTGGTGGATGAAGATAAACACACCATGGATATCGCCGTTGAGGCGGGCAACCTGGCGCAGGCTATCGGCCGTAATGGTCAGAACGTGCGCCTCGCGTCTCAGCTGAGCGGCTGGGAACTCAACGTCATGACCGTTGAGGATCTGCAGTCCAAGCATCAGGCTGAGGCTCATGCCGCGATTGATACCTTCACCCGCTACCTGGACATTGACGAAGATTTCGCCACCGTTCTGGTCGAAGAAGGTTTCTCTACGCTGGAAGAACTGGCCTATGTGCCAATCAAAGAGCTGCTGGAAATCGATGGTCTGGATGAAGACACCGTCGAAGCCCTGCGTGATCGTGCGAAAAACGCGCTGACCACTCTGGCACTGGCGCAGGAAGAAAGCCTCGGTAATAAAGAACCGGCTGAAGACCTGCTTAACCTGGAAGGTCTGGATCGCGCACTGGCTTTCAAACTGGCTGCTCGTGGTGTTTGTACGCTGGAAGACCTCGCTGAACAAGGTGTGGATGACCTGAGCGATATCGAAGGGTTAACCGATGAGAAAGCAGGTGAGCTCATCATGGCCGCACGTAATATTTGCTGGTTTGGCGACGAAGCGTAATAAACTGTAGCAGGAAGGAACAGCATGACAGATGTAACCGTAAAAACGCTGGCCGCTGAGATTCAAACCTCTGTGGACCGCCTGGTACAGCAATTTGCTGACGCAGGGATCCGCAAGTCCGCTGAAGACTCAGTGACGGCACAAGAAAAGCAGACGCTGTTAGCGCATTTGAACCGTGAGCACGGTTCTTCGCCTGACAAGCTGACTCTGCAGCGCAAGACGCGCAGTACATTAAGTATTCAGGGCACCGGTGGGAAAAGTAAATCGGTGCAGATCGAAGTCCGTAAAAAACGCACCTTTGTAAAACGCGATCCACAAGAGGCTGAACGTCTCGCTGCGGAAGAAGAGGCGATGCGTGAAGCGGAAGAGAAGGCCCGTCGTGAAGCAGAGGAAGCCGCTGAGCGCGAAGCCGAGGAAAAAGCCAAACGTGATGCCGAAGCTCGTGCGAAACGTGAAGCTGATGAAAAGGCTAAACGCGAAAATGCTGAAAATGCAAAACGCGAAGCTGCGGAAAATAGCAAAGTGAGCAACCAACAATCTGACGAAATGACCAGGACAGCCCAGGCGGAAAAAGCCCGCCGCGAATCCGAAGCGCAAGAACTTAAGCGCAAAGCGGAAGAAGAGGCTCGTCGTAAACTGGAAGAAAATGCGCGTCGCGTAGCGGAAGAAGCTCGTCGTATGGCTGAACAAAATGAAGCGAACTGGGCAGCTCCGGCAAGCGAAGAAGAAGAGACTACTGGTGACTACCATGTAACCACTTCCCAGCATGCCCGCCAGGCGGAAGATGATAACGACCGTGAAGTTGAAGGCGGTCGTGGTCGCAGCCGCACAGCGAAAGCAGCGCGTCCGAAGAAAGGCAACAAACACGCTGAAAGCAAAGCTGATCGTGAAGAAGCGCGTGCGGCAGTTCGTGGTGGTAAAGGCGGCCGTCAGCGTAAAGGTTCTGCTCTGCAGCAGGGCTTCCAGAAGCCCGCTCAAGCGGTTAACCGTGACGTCGTGATCGGCGAGACCCTGACCGTTGGCGAACTGGCTAACAAGATGGCGGTTAAAGGCTCTCAGGTCATCAAAGCGATGATGAAACTGGGCGCGATGGCGACCATCAACCAGGTTATTGACCAGGAAACTGCGCAACTGGTTGCTGAAGAGATGGGCCATAAAGTTATCCTGCGTCGTGAAAACGAGCTGGAAGAAGCGGTAATGAGCGACCGTGACACAGGTGCTGCGGCAGAACCGCGCGCACCGGTTGTGACCATTATGGGTCACGTTGACCACGGTAAAACCTCTCTGCTGGACTACATTCGTTCAACGAAAGTGGCCTCAGGCGAAGCGGGCGGCATTACTCAGCACATTGGTGCTTACCACGTTGAAACCGACAACGGCATGATCACCTTCCTGGATACCCCAGGCCACGCCGCGTTTACCGCAATGCGTGCCCGTGGTGCTCAGGCAACGGATATCGTGGTTCTGGTTGTTGCTGCCGATGACGGCGTGATGCCGCAAACTATTGAAGCTATCCAGCACGCGAAAGCGGCGCAGGTGCCGGTAGTGGTTGCCGTGAACAAGATCGATAAGCCTGAAGCCGATCCGGATCGCGTTAAAAACGAACTCTCTCAGTACGGCATCATTCCGGAAGAGTGGGGCGGCGAAAGCCAGTTCGTACACGTTTCCGCGAAAGCTGGTACCGGTATCGACGAACTGCTGGATGCGATCCTGCTGCAGGCCGAAGTTCTTGAGCTGAAAGCCGTACGTAAAGGTATGGCGAGCGGCGTGGTTATCGAATCCTTCCTCGATAAAGGTCGTGGTCCGGTGGCATCCGTGCTGGTGCGCGAAGGTACGCTGCATAAAGGCGATATCGTGCTGTGTGGCTTCGAATATGGCCGCGTGCGTGCGATGCGTGACGAACTGGGTCGCGAAGTCACCGAAGCGGGTCCGTCCATTCCGGTAGAAATCCTCGGTCTGTCCGGTGTTCCGGCTGCGGGTGATGAAGCGACTGTTGTGCGTGACGAGAAGAAAGCGCGTGAAGTGGCACTGTACCGTCAGGGCAAATTCCGCGAAGTTAAACTTGCGCGTCAGCAGAAATCCAAACTGGAAAACATGTTTGCCAACATGACCGAAGGCGAAGTTCACGAAGTGAACATCGTTCTGAAGGCCGATGTTCAGGGTTCTGTCGAAGCTATCTCCGATTCTCTGCTGAAACTGTCTACCGACGAAGTGAAAGTGAAGATCGTGGGTTCTGGCGTAGGTGGTATCACCGAAACCGACGCGACGCTGGCTGCTGCATCCAACGCGATTCTGGTTGGCTTTAACGTTCGTGCCGACGCTTCTGCGCGTCGCGTGATCGAAGCGGAAGGTCTGGATCTGCGTTACTACTCCGTCATCTATAACCTGATCGACGAAGTGAAAGCGGCAATGAGCGGTATGCTCTCTCCGGAGCTGAAACAGCAGATCATCGGTCTGGCGGAAGTTCGCGATGTGTTCAAATCGCCGAAATTCGGTGCGATCGCGGGCTGTATGGTTACCGAAGGTGTGGTTAAACGTCACAACCCGATCCGCGTTCTGCGCGACAACGTGGTTATCTATGAAGGCGAGCTGGAATCCCTGCGTCGCTTCAAAGATGACGTCAACGAAGTCCGTAACGGCATGGAATGTGGTATCGGCGTTAAGAACTACAATGATGTACGTACCGGCGATATGATCGAAGTGTTCGAGATCATTGAGATCCAACGTACTATTGAGTAATTCGCTTCGCTTTTCGGCTGCTAGCCAGCCGAAATCAAAAGTGGATGAACATTGCTGGCCGGGTAAGCGAAGCGCCTCCCGGCAAGAAATATTAAAAGGGGCTACGGCCCCTTTTTAGTCTGGAGAATTATTATGGCGAAAGAATTTGGTCGCCCGCAGCGCGTGGCTCAGGAACTGCAAAAAGAGATTGCGATTATCCTGCAGCGCGAAATTAAAGATCCGCGTCTGGGTATGATGACCACCGTTTCTGGTGTCGAAGTTTCCCGCGATCTGGCTTATGCCAAAGTGTTTGTCACCTTCCTCAACGATAAAGACGAAGCATCCGTGAAAGCGGGTATCAAAGCGTTGCAGGATGCCTCTGGCTTTATTCGTTCCCTGTTGGGTAAAGCGATGCGTTTGCGTATCGTGCCGGAACTGACGTTCTTCTACGACAACTCGTTGGTGGAAGGGATGCGCATGTCCAATCTGGTGACCAGTGTGGTGAAACACGATGACGAACGTCGTGTGAACCCGGACGACAGTAAGGAGGACTGATGAGTCGTCCTCGTCGTCGCGGTCGCGACGTGCATGGCGTTCTGCTGCTGGATAAACAGCAGGGCGCTTCCAGCAATGATGTGCTGCAAAAAGTAAAGCGTCTTTATAACGCCAACCGTGCCGGACACACCGGAGCGCTTGATCCGCTGGCGACCGGTATGCTGCCGATTTGCCTGGGAGAAGCGACAAAGTTTTCCCAATATCTGCTGGATTCGGACAAACGTTATCGGGTTATTGCCCGCCTTGGGCAGCGTACCGATACCTCCGATGCGGATGGGCAAATCGTTGAAGAGCGTCCGTTGACCTTCAGTGCCGAACAACTGGCTACTGCGCTGGAGAGTTTTCGCGGTGATACGCAGCAAGTCCCGTCGATGTACTCTGCCCTGAAATATCAGGGAAAGAAGCTCTACGAGTATGCGCGTCAGGGCATTGAGGTTCCGCGTGAAGCGCGCCCAATTACGGTTTACGAGCTGTTATTTATCCGCCACGAAGGCAATGAACTTGAGCTGGAAATTCACTGCTCGAAAGGGACTTACATCCGTACCATCATTGATGATTTGGGTGAGAAACTTGGCTGCGGCGCACATGTTATCTATCTGCGTCGCCTGGCGGTGAGTAAGTATCCTGTTGAACGTATGGTGACGCTCGACAAGCTGCGCGAGCTGGTGGATCAAGCCGAGCAGCAGAGTATCCCGGCAGCACAACTGCTGGATCCGTTACTGATGCCAATGGACAGCCCAGCGTCAGATTTCCCGGCGGTTAACATTCCGTCAGTGGTCGCGGCATACTTCAAAAACGGTCAGCCGGTTCGGGCATCCGCTGCGCCAAAAGCGGGGCTGGTGCGCGTCACAGAAGGCGATGACGCAAAATTCATTGGTATGGGCGAAATGGACGACGAAGGCCGTGTTGCGCCGCGTCGTCTGGTGGTCGAGTATCCTGCACAATGACGGGCTTACCTTGCGGGAAACCGTGACTACGAGTAGAATATTGCCGCTTAACGCCGGCTATGTATTTAACATCACCCGGCGTTAATCCTGAGGCCGCTGAATTAGAGATCGGCGCCTTTTCATTTTTTTATCACTGGAGTTTAAAATGTCTCTAAGCGTTGAAGCTAAAGCAAAAATCGTTTCCGAGTTTGGTCGTGGTTCTAACGACAGCGGTTCTACCGAAGTTCAGGTTGCACTGCTGACTGCTCAGATCAACCACCTGCAGGGTCACTTTGCAGAGCACAAAAAAGATCACCACAGCCGTCGTGGTCTGCTGCGTATGGTTTCTCAGCGTCGTAAACTGCTCGACTATCTGAAACGTAAAGACGTTGCACGCTACACCGCGCTGATCGAGCGTCTGGGTCTGCGTCGCTAAGTCTGGCGAGTTTCAAGAAGGGGCCTACAAGGCCCCTTTTTTCAACCAGGCGGCAGCAATTGGCAGTAAACTAATGTATTGTTGCCAGGTATGATCTTCACTGCAGAGGTTCGCGCGGCTAATGAGAGGCTTTATCCGCAATGGGCGGGTTAGGGTTGTCATTAGTCGCGAGGATGCATGAAGATTCGGTTAAATTGTCAGCATGCCAAAGGTGTGCTGACTTTCATTAAGAAAGGACAGAACTTTGCTGAATCCGATCGTTCGTAAATTCCAGTATGGTCAACATACCGTCACGCTGGAAACCGGCATGATGGCGCGTCAGGCGACTGCTGCCGTTATGGTAAGCATGGATGACACCGCAGTATTCGTGACCGTTGTTGGCCAGAAAAAAGCAAAACCAGGTCAGGATTTCTTCCCGCTGACCGTTAACTATCAAGAGCGTACGTACGCTGCAGGTAAAATCCCTGGCGGTTTCTTCCGTCGTGAAGGCCGTCCGAGCGAAGGCGAAACGCTGATCGCGCGTCTGATTGACCGCCCGGTTCGCCCGCTGTTCCCGGAAGGGTTCGTGAACGAAGTGCAGGTTATCGCTACTGTGGTTTCCGTTAACCCGCAGGTTAACCCGGATATCGTAGCCATGATCGGTGCTTCCGCCGCGCTTTCACTGTCTGGTATTCCGTTCAATGGCCCGATTGGCGCCGCGCGTGTTGGCTATATCAACGACCAGTACGTTCTGAACCCAACTCAGGAAGAGCTGAAAGCAAGTAAGCTGGACCTGGTCGTAGCCGGTACTGAAGCCGCGGTTCTGATGGTTGAATCTGAAGCGGAACTGCTGAGTGAAGATCAGATGCTGGGTGCTGTGGTGTTTGGCCACGACCAGCAGCAGATTGTTATCCAGAACATCAACGAGCTGGTAAAAGAAGCAGGCAAACCGCGTTGGGACTGGCAGCCGGAAGCGGTGAACGAAGCGCTGAACGCGCGCGTTGCTGCACTGGCAGAATCACGTTTGAGCGATGCGTATCGCATCACTGACAAACAAGAGCGTTATGCTCAGGTTGACGTGATCAAATCCGAAACCATCGCAACGCTGGTGGCAGAAGATGAAACCCTGGATGCCAATGAGCTGGGTGAAATCCTGCACGCTATCGAGAAAAACGTTGTTCGTAGCCGCGTACTGGCAGGCGAGCCGCGTATCGATGGCCGCGAAAAAGATATGATCCGTGGTCTGGACGTTCGTACCGGTGTTCTGCCTCGCACCCATGGTTCCGCACTGTTTACCCGCGGCGAAACTCAGGCGCTGGTTACTGCAACTCTGGGTACCGCACGTGACGCGCAGATCATCGACGAGCTGATGGGCGAGCGCACTGACTCTTTTCTGTTCCATTACAACTTCCCTCCGTACTCCGTAGGGGAAACCGGGATGGTTGGTTCGCCGAAACGTCGTGAAATTGGTCACGGCCGTCTGGCTAAACGTGGCGTGCTGGCAGTAATGCCGGATGCTGATAAATTCCCGTACACCGTACGTGTGGTTTCTGAAATCACCGAATCGAACGGCTCTTCTTCTATGGCTTCCGTTTGTGGCGCATCTCTGGCGCTGATGGACGCAGGCGTACCGGTGAAAGCCGCCGTTGCGGGTATCGCAATGGGTCTGGTGAAAGAAGGCGACAACTTTGTTGTTCTGTCCGACATCCTGGGCGACGAAGATCACCTGGGCGATATGGACTTCAAAGTAGCGGGTTCCCGCGACGGTATCTCTGCGCTGCAGATGGATATCAAAATTGAAGGTATCACCAAAGAGATCATGCAGGTTGCGCTGAACCAGGCGAAAGGTGCTCGTCTGCATATTCTGGGTGTAATGGAGCAGGCGATTAACGCGCCGCGTGGTGATATCTCTGAATTTGCGCCGCGTATCCATACCATCAAAATTAATCCAGATAAGATCAAAGACGTTATCGGTAAAGGCGGCTCCGTCATTCGTGCGCTGACCGAAGAAACCGGCACCACCATCGAAATCGAAGATGATGGTACCGTGAAAATCGCAGCTACTGACGGCGACAAAGCGAAACATGCTATTCGCCGTATTGAAGAGATCACGGCTGAGATCGAAGTGGGCCGTGTCTATAGCGGTAAAGTGACCCGCATCGTTGACTTTGGCGCGTTTGTTGCCATCGGCGGCGGTAAAGAAGGTCTGGTTCATATTTCTCAGATCGCGGACAAACGTGTTGAGAAAGTGACCGATTATCTGCAGATGGGCCAGGAAGTGCCGGTTAAAGTTCTGGAAGTTGACCGTCAGGGCCGTATTCGTCTGAGCATTAAAGAAGCGACTGAGCAGACTCAGCCTGTAGAAGCGTCGGAAGCGCCGCAAGCAGAGCAGGGCGAGTAAGGTTGTTTTTGCCCTCCGTGATCGCGGAGGGCTTATTAGCAGGCAGGACGCCATGTTTGCAGCCGGGGGACAGGACGTTCATCCAATTGTTGTCTTCGGGAGTGGGAAATGAAGCCTTTTTTGCGCTGGTGTTTCGTTGCGACAGCTTTAACGCTGGCAGGATGCAGCAACTCTGCCTGGCGTAAAAGTGAAGTCCTCGCGGTGCCATTGCAACCGACTTTGCAGCAAGAAGTGATTCTGGCACGCATGGAACAAATTCTTGCCAGTCGGGCTTTAACCGATGACGAACGCGCACAGCTTTTATATGAGCGCGGAGTGTTGTATGATAGCCTCGGTTTGAGAGCCTTAGCGCGAAATGATTTCTCGCAAGCGCTGGCAATCCGACCCGATATGCCGGAAGTATTCAATTACTTAGGCATTTATTTAACGCAGGCAGGCAATTTTGATGCTGCCTATGAAGCGTTTGATTCTGTACTTGAGCTTGATCCAACTTACAACTACGCGCACTTGAATCGCGGGATCGCACTGCATTACGGCGGTCGCGACAAGTTAGCGCAAGATGATCTGCTGGCGTTTTATCAAGACGATCCTAATGATCCTTTCCGGAGTCTGTGGCTTTACATCGTTGAGCGGAAGCTTAATGAGAAGCAGGCTAAAGAAGCACTGAAACAGCGCTTCGAAAAATCGGACAAGGAACAGTGGGGATGGAACATTGTCGAGTTCTACCTCGGCGACATTAGCGAAGCAACGCTAATGGATCGCCTGAAGGCAGACGCAACGGATAACACCTCGCTCGCTGAGCATCTCAGTGAAACCAACTTCTATTTAGGTAAGTACTACCTAAGTCTGGGGGATAAGGACAGCGCCACGGCACTGTTCAAACTAGCGGTTGCCAACAACGTCCATAATTTTGTTGAGCATCGTTACGCATTGTTGGAATTAGCGCTCTTGGGCCAGGAGCATGACGACCTGGCAGAATCGGACCAGCAATAGCTGACGAACATATCAGCCCGTAATCTTTTTTGATTGCCATCACCTTCGCGGGTGAGGGCTTCATTGTTCGTTAATTAACCTACTTTGAGCCGGTTCACACTTTTCAATGAAAATTGCTAATTTTTTTCACGATGAGTTATGTAGACTGGCCGCCAATGACATAGAGGCACTTGTACTACATGGCTGAATTCGAAACCACTTTTGCAGATCTGGGCCTGAAGGCTCCCATCCTTGAAGCCCTTAACGATCTCGGTTACGAAAAACCATCTCCGATCCAGGCTGAGTGCATCCCGCACCTGCTGAACGGTCGTGACGTGCTGGGCATGGCCCAGACTGGTAGCGGTAAAACTGCAGCGTTTTCTCTGCCGCTGCTGAACAACATCGATCCGGACCTGCGTGCGCCGCAGATCCTTGTGCTCGCTCCGACCCGCGAACTGGCGGTTCAGGTTGCTGAAGCAATGACCGATTTCTCTAAACATATGCGCGGTGTAAGCGTGGTAGCCCTGTACGGCGGCCAGCGTTATGACGTGCAATTACGCGCTCTTCGCCAGGGGCCACAGATTGTCGTCGGTACGCCGGGTCGTCTGCTGGATCACCTGAAACGCGGCACGCTGGATCTCTCTAAACTGAGCGGTCTGGTGCTGGATGAAGCCGACGAAATGCTGCGCATGGGCTTTATCGAAGACGTAGAAACCATCATGGCGCAGATCCCGGAAGGTCATCAGACCGCTCTGTTCTCTGCCACCATGCCGGAAGCAATCCGTCGCATTACTCGCCGCTTTATGAAAGAGCCGCAGGAAGTGCGCATTCAATCCAGCGTGACGACTCGTCCGGACATCAGCCAGAGCTACTGGACTGCATACGGCATGCGTAAAAACGAAGCGCTGGTTCGCTTCCTGGAAGCGGAAGATTTTGATGCGGCGATCATCTTCGTTCGTACCAAAAACGCAACGCTGGAAGTGGCTGAAGCGCTGGAACGCAGTGGCTATAACAGCGCCGCACTGAACGGTGACATGAACCAGGCACTGCGTGAGCAGACGCTGGAGCGTCTGAAAGACGGTCGTCTGGATATCCTGATCGCAACTGACGTTGCAGCACGTGGTCTGGATGTTGAGCGCATCAGCCTGGTTGTTAACTACGACATCCCGATGGATTCTGAATCCTACGTTCACCGTATCGGTCGTACCGGTCGTGCGGGCCGTGCGGGCCGTGCACTGCTGTTCGTTGAGAACCGCGAGCGTCGTCTGCTGCGTAACATCGAACGTACGATGAAACTGACCATTCCGGAAGTGGAACTGCCGAACGCAGAGCTGCTGGGCAAACGCCGTCTGGAAAAATTCGCCGCTAAAGTTCAGCAGCAGCTGGAAAGCAGCGATCTGGATCAGTACCGCGCGCTGCTGGCAAAAATCCAGCCTTCTGCTGAAGAAGAGATGGATATTGAAACGCTGGCCGCTGCACTGCTGAAAATGGCTCAGGGCGAACGTCCGCTGATCCTGCCGCCGGATGCACCGATGCGTCCTAAGCGTGAGTTCCGCGATCGTGATGACCGTTTCGAACGCCGTGGCGATCGTAACGATCGTGGTCCGCGTGGCGAACGTGGTGGCGAAGATCGTCCGCGTCGTGAACGTCGGGATGTTGGTGAAATGGAACTGTATCGTATCGAAGTGGGCCGCGATGATGGTGTTGAAGTACGCCATATCGTTGGTGCTATCGCGAACGAAGGTGATATCAGCAGCCGTTACATTGGTAATATCAAACTGTTTGGTACTCACTCTACCATTGAGCTGCCGAAAGGCATGCCGGGCGAAGTTCTGCAGCACTTCACTCGCACGCGTATTCTGAACAAGCCGATGAATATGCAGCTGCTGGGCGATGCACAGCCGCGTGAGCGTAGCGAACGTCGTGGTGGCGGTGAGCGTCGCGGCGGTTTCGGTGGTGAACGCCGTGAAGGCGGTCGTGGTGAAGGCCGTCGTTTCAGCGGTGAACGTCAGGAAGGTCGTAGTTTCGGTGGCGAACGTCGTGCACCGCGCCGCGATCGTGACGATAGCGCTCCGCGTCGCCGTAACGACGCATAATCTGCGTTACAGTCTGTAAAGAAATAGATACAGCCCCGATCGAAAAGATTGGGGCTTTTTTTATCCGTAATGTACTCCTGTACTGGTACAATGCAGCAGCCTGAACTACTGGCATTGCTTACCACAGGAGAATCATTCAGATGTCGACACTGACAACCACACAAGCTTCCCCTTCGCTGTTCGGCGGGGTAGTGATTATTGGCGGCACGATCATTGGCGCAGGCATGTTTTCACTGCCGGTGGTGATGTCCGGCGCGTGGTTTTTCTGGTCATTGCTGGCGCTCGTTTTTACCTGGTTTTGCATGTTGCACTCCGGGCTGATGATCCTTGAAGCCAACCTGAATTACCGGAGCGGCGCGAGCTTCGATACCATCACCAAAGATTTGCTGGGAAAAGGCTGGAACCTGGTTAACGGTATCTCGATTGCTTTCGTGCTCTATATCCTGACTTACGCCTACATTTCGGCAAGCGGCTCTATCTTGCACCACACCTTTGCGGAAATGTCGCTGGATGTTCCGCCGCGTCTGGCCGGGCTTGCCTTTGCGCTGTTGGTGGCATTTATCGTCTGGCTCTCAACACACGCTGTCAGCCGAATGACGGCGATTGTACTGGGTGCGAAGGTCATCACCTTCTTCCTCACTTTTGGCAGCCTGTTGGGCCATGTCGAGCCAGTAACCTTATTTAATGTTGCTCAGAGCGATGCTTCGTACACGCCTTATCTGTTGATGACGCTGCCCTTCTGTCTGGCCTCGTTTGGCTACCACGGCAATGTGCCGAGCCTGATGAAATACTACGGCAAAGATCCGCGTACCATCATTCGTTGCCTGGTCTACGGCACGCTGCTGGCGCTGGGGTTATATGTGATTTGGTTGCTGGTTACCATGGGCAACATTCCGCGTCCGGCGTTTATTGAGATCGCGGCCAAAGGCGGGAATATCGATGTGCTGGTGCAGGCGCTGAGCGGCGTGCTGAATAGCCGCAGTCTGGATCTGTTGCTGGTTGTCTTCTCAAACTTTGCCGTCGCCAGCTCCTTCCTCGGCGTGACGTTGGGGCTGTTTGACTACCTGGCGGACTTGTTCAAGTTTGATGATTCCCCGCTGGGACGTTTTAAAACCGCACTGCTGACCTTTTTGCCGCCGATTGTGGGTGGCTTACTGTGGCCGAACGGCTTTTTGTATGCAATTGGTTATGCGGGTCTGGCAGCAACGATATGGGCGGCGATTGTTCCGGCATTGCTGGCAAATGCGTCGCGTAAGCGCTTTGGCAGTCCGGCATTTCGCGTGTGGGGTGGCAAGCCGATGATCGTATTGATCCTGCTGTTTGGCATCGGCAACGCGGTCGTGCATCTGCTTTCCAGCTTTAATTTGCTACCTGTTTACCAGTAATTATTTCTCTCCTCTCCCTTATGGGAGAGGAGAATCTCTGCGCTAGCCGAGCAGTTCTTCTTTCACCTGCATCGCCAGCTCAAACGAGTAGAGCCGCGCCTGGTGATCAAAAATCTGCCCGTTGACCATGATTTCGTCGGCGTCCGTTTCCCGCAGAATCGACTCCAGCCCGTGGCGCACTTTCGCTTTATCACCCACCAGCGACATACTCAACGCCTGCTGTACGCCGTATTGTTCCGACGGTGACCAGAACTGATCCATATTGGGGATCGGTGGCGGCAACTGCGCGCTTTCACCACGGCGCAATTTCACAAATGCCTGCTGCATAGAGGTAAACAGGAATTCCGCATCGCGGTTGCTGTCGGCTGCGACAATATTGATGCACACCATCGCGTACGGTTTTTCCAGCCGCGCCGAAGGCGTAAAGTTGGTGCGATAAAGATGCAACGCCTGGAACAACATATCCGGCGCGAAGTGCGAAGCAAAGGCAAACGGTAAGCCCAGCTTTGCGGCAAGTTGCGCGCTATACAGGCTTGAGCCCAGCAGCCAGACGGGGATTTTTTCACCGTAGCCCGGCACCGGTCGTACGTGCGGGTTTGGATCGCGGGCATCAAACCAGTCCACCAGTTCAGCGACATCACGCGGGAAATTGTCGATATCACCGCTCATATGGCGGCGCAGCGCCATCATGGTGCGCTGGTCGCTGCCTGGCGCGCGGCCAAGCCCGAGATCGATACGCCCGGGGTAGAGCGTATTCAATGTGCCGAACTGCTCGGCAATCACCAGCGGTGAATGGTTTGGCAGCATCACGCCGCCGGAACCCAAATGCAGAGTTTGCGTATTCGCCGCCAGATAGCCAATCAATACGGAGGTCGCCGCGCTGGCGATACCGGTCATATTGTGGTGTTCTGCCAGCCAGTAGCGATGATAACCGCGCTGTTCGGCCAGTTTCGCCAGATCCAGCGAATGAGCGAACGCCTCGCGGGCGCTGGAGTTTTGCGGGATCGGCGCAAGATCAAGCACCGAAAAAGGGATCGTTTTATCAGACATACACACTCACTTTGCTACAGCATTGTCATCAGATTGAAGGTCTTCTTCCAGCCTGGCGCAATGTGCCGCGCCAGGCCAGAAAAGCTGCAACTTTCATACTGCATTAACTTGTGACAATCCTTGTTAACAAAGTGAGCTTTTATTACTGCTGTAAAGCCAGACCCGGCAGCCTGCGCCAGTAGCCGTTGCAATCGCTATTAGATGCCAGCGGCAGTGGCGCATTACCCGTTTCATTAGCCTTAAACGCGTCAAGCATGGCAAACGTCTCGTTACCCATCGGCGACAGGCGCACCATATCCACAAGGCCATTCATTGAGACCAGCTCATTGCCAAGGTTGTAAACATAGCCGCTCATCGTCTGGATACCGTTGAGCACAAAGACTTGCTGATTCTCTTGCGAAAGGATGCTGCGTCCGTTCGGGTATTTAATGCAGCAAGTTTCGCACTCATCTTTGGGTCTGTCTTCGGAGCGGGCGGTAAAGCAGCGCGCGGAGTAAGCCAGTGGCAGATGACCGTAGCTCAGCACTTCCACTTCAAATTGCTGACGAATACCGAGGGAATCACACTGATCGAGTAAGTTTTTCAGCCAGTCGCGTGAAAGCTCAACCGGCATGCACCAGCGCACCATGCCTTGCTTGAGCAGTAAACGCAGCGCCACCGCGTTGTAGCAGTTGAGCGCATGCCCGGCGACAAATGGCAGCTTGCGCTCGGCGCACATATTCACCACGCCCAGGTCGCTGGCTTCGAGTAAAAACTCGCCGTTATCAACGTAACGTTTTAGTTCGTTTAATTCGGAAGAGGCCTGCACCAGCGCCAGCGTGGAAAGCACAACCTGCTTGCCGCTGCCCGCCAGTTGTTTGGCCATATCCAGCCAGTCGCCCACTTTGGTGGCGCGGCGCTTGCTGCAGACGGCTTCGCCAAGGTAAATCACATCGGCGTGGCTGGTGGCGGCCTGGCGGTAAAAATCTTCCAGCGTCTCTTTTGGCCAGTAGTAAAGCACCGGCCCTAATGAATATTTCATGGTTTTCCTACTGCCATTTGCGGTGATACGCGCCGAGGGTGGTTTGAGTGCCTTCCGACATCGACCCCAGCGTTTCCATCCAGGCCGATTGCGGCACAAAATCTTGCGGCGAGGCCATACAACGGTCGATTGCCTGACGCCATACTTTTGCCACCTGGCTTACATAGGCCGGGCTGCGCTGGCGCCCCTCGATTTTTACCGAGGCAATATTGGCGGCCAGCAGCTCTGGCAGCAGCTCCAGCGTGTTGAGGCTGGTGGGCTCTTCCAGCGCGTGATAGCGCTCGCCATCCACCAGATAGCGGCCTTTGCATAAGGTCGGATAACCGGCGTTTTCGCCATCCTGATAGCGATCAATCAGCACTTCGTTAAGACGGGACTCCAGCCCCTGCGGTGTTTGCTGCCAGCGCACAAAACGCGCCGGAGAACAGGCGCCCACGGTATTGGGCGATTCGCCTGTCAGGTAAGAAGAGAGATAGCAGCGACCTTCCGCCATAATGCACAGGCTGCCAAAAGCGAACACTTCCAGCGGCACCGGCGTGACGCGCGCCAGTTGCTTGACCTGGTGAATCGATAACACGCGCGGCAGCACCACGCGCGCCACGTCAAAGTGGCGATGGTAAAAACGAATCGCCTCTTCGTTGGTCGCGGAAGCCTGGACGGAGACGTGGCGCTCAATATGCGGATAGCGCTCGGCTGCATATTCCAGCATCGCTAAATCCGCCAGGATCAGCGCGTCAGCGCCAATCTGCGCCGCCATATCAACGGCGCGCTCCCAGCGTTGATAACCATCAGGATGCGCAAATGTGTTAATGGCGATATGCAGCTTGCGGCGGTGTTGATGAACAAAGCTGACCGCTTCCTGCAGCTTCTTCTCGGTAAAATTAAGACCGGCGAAATGGCGGGCGTTGGTATCATCTTTCAGGCCGATATACACAGCGTCGGCGCCGTTTTCGATGGCCGCCTTCAGCGCCGGAAGGTTTCCGGCAGGGCAGAGCAACTCCATAGTGTATCCTGCAATCAGGGGCGCTATGGCCCGGATGTACCCCGTGGGGTCGCTAAGTTGTTAATGAACTGGGATTTTAGTTAACCTGTCAGCGACAATTTTTGATTTGAGGCAGTTAAATGCGTATTGATGGCGCCAATAATCCCCGGCTGTTTATTCGTAATTGTTGATTTGTGCCGCTATGCCATTTGGCGATTGTGGCAAAATAGCAGTCATTATCATTTCAGGGAGTAAAGCTCGTGTTGGATAAATTGCGCTCACGTCTTGTTCACGTTGGCCCGTCGTTACTGAGCGTGCCGGTTAAGCTGACGCCTTTTGCCATCAAACGTCAGGTGCTGGAGCAGGTGCTGCGTTGGCAATTCCAACAGGCGCTGGCGGACGGAGAACTTGAGTTTCTGGAAGGCCGCTGGTTAAGTATCCAGGTTCGGGATATTGGCCTGACGTGGTATACCTCTGTTGCAGATGGGCAGATGATTGTGCGTGAATCTGCCGATGCGGATGTCAGCTTCAGCGCGGACGCCAGCGATTTGCTGATGATTGCTGCGCGTAAGCAGGATCCCGATACGCTGTTTTTCCAGCGCCGTCTGGTGATTGAAGGCGATACGGAACTTGGGCTGTACGTGAAAAACCTGATGGACGCCATTGAGCTGGAGCAGATGCCAAAACCTCTGCGGGTGATGCTGCTGCAGCTGGCGGAATTTGTTGAGGCTGGCCTGCAAGCGCCGCCTGCAACGACACAACCTTCTGTAGGTGAGCCATGCTGATTAGAGTTGAAATTCCCATTGATGCTCCCGGTATCGACGCGCTGCTGCGCCGTAGTTTTGACGGCGAAGCGGAAGCGACGCTGGTGCACGATCTGCGCGAAGACGGGCTGATCACGCTGGGATTTGTTGCGACCGATGACGAAGGTCAGGTCATTGGCTACGTGGCGTTTAGCCCGGTTTCGGTCGCCGGTGAAGAGCTGCAATGGGTCGGGCTTGCGCCGCTGGCCGTTGATGAGCAGTACCGCGGGCAGGGTATTGCGCGTCAGTTAGTGTATGAAGGGCTGGATTCACTCAACGAGTTTGGTTATGCGGCGGTGGTCACTTTAGGTGATCCCGTGTTTTATAGCCGTCTCGGGTTTGAGAAGGCGGCGCAGTATGATTTGCGCTGCCGCTGGCCAGAAAGCCATGACGCGTTTTTAGTTCATCGTCTGGCGGATGACGCGTTCAATGGCGTAAGTGGTCTGGTCGAATACTGCGATCATTTCAATCGTTTTTAACGGACACAGATAACAGGCTTTCCCGCAGCGCCTCGAACGAGCCATCCCCGGCGACGAGGCGCTCTTTCTGGCGCTTGGTTAACTGCTTAATGCGGTACTCCAGCCGCAGTGCCAGCGACCTTTCCCCCACCTCGGCTGAAAAAGCCAGTGCCAGCGCGCCTTTTCCCCGTAACGCTTTTGCGCCTTTCCCGGATTGATGCTGGGTAAAACGCCGTGCGACATCGGTGGTAATACCGGTGTAGAGCATGTTGTCAGCGGTGCGAATAAGGTAAAGAAACCAGGGCGTCATGACGATGTTCAGTATGTTAATGTGAAAGAAAAATAACATGGGGAAGGGAAAAAATGGAGACTCTAGCAGCCATTAATCGCTGGCTGGCGAAGCAGCATGTTGTCACGTGGTGTGTGGCGAATCGGGGAGAGTTATGGTGTGCGAACGCGTTCTATTTTTATGATCCGCAAGCGGTCGCGTTTTATATCCTGAGCGAGGATCAAACCCGCCATTCACAGATGACGGGTTTGAAAGCGCAGGTAGCGGGCACGGTAAACGGCCAGCCAAAAACCGTGGCGCTGATTCGCGGCGTGCAGTTCACCGGCGAGATCCGCCGCCTCGACAGCGAAGAGAGCGCGACGTTGCGTGCGAAGTACAATCGTCGCTTTCCGGTCGCCCGCGTATTATCTGCCCCGATGTGGGAAATTCGTCTTCACGAACTGAAGTTCACCGATAACACGCTGGGTTTTGGTAAAAAACTGCACTGGATCCGCGACTCAGGCACCCAATAAGCGCAGCGCTTCGCGATTAAATGCGGGCAAATCATCGGGAGTACGGCTGGTAACCAGCTGATCTTTATCGACCACCACTTCCTGGTCGTAGAACTCACCCCCGGCGTTTTTCACATCCACCACAATCGGTTTTACCGCGGTGAGCTTACGCCCGCGTATCGCATCGGCGCTGATCAGCAACTGCGGACCGTGGCAAATGGCGAAGACCGGCTTGCCAGTGCTGATGAAATCGCGCGTGAAGGTGACAAAACGATCGTCGCCGCGCAGATAGTCAGGCGAGTGTCCCCCCGGCAGCAGCAGCGCGTCAAAGTCTGCCGGGCGCACTTCATCAATGGCTTTATCAATTACCACTTCCGCTTCGCCCTTTTTGCCGTGAATGGTTTTCCCGGCCTGTTTCTCAATCGTAATAACCTCATGACCGGCCTTGCGAAATTCATGTGCCGGAGAGGTGAATTCTGAATCTTCAAACTCGTCGGTGATCAAGACAGCAATTTTCTTGCTCATACTTCCTCCGTTGTTTTGGCTTCAGAAAGGGAGTTATGCATACTGATAACTCACCAGCACACTAAGCCTGGTTCAGCAGGCTGACATTGCAACACAGATTCATCTGCAAAGGGGAAAACGATGCAACGTGTATTAATCACCGGTGCCACCGGTCTGGTTGGCGGGCATCTGTTGCGGTTGCTGAACAGCGACCCGCGCATTGACGCGATCACGGCGCCGACTCGCCGACCGTTGCAGGGCATCTCTGGTGTTGCGAACCCGCACGATCCTCAGCTCAGTGACGCGCTGGCACTGGTCACGGAACCGGTCGATACGGTTTTTTGTTGCCTCGGTACAACCCGGCGTGAGGCGGGTAGCAAAGAGGCATTTGTGCTTGCTGATTACACGCTGGTGGTGGACACGGCAATCACCGGCCTGCGCCTTGGCGCCACGCAAATGCTGGTGGTCAGTTCAATGGGAGCAAACGCGCGCTCGCCGTTTTTCTACAATCACGTAAAAGGTGAGATGGAAAACGCGTTGATGGCGCAACAGTGGCCGTCGCTGACCATCGTCCGCCCGTCAATGCTGCTGGGGGATCGGGAGAAAAAACGGGTCAATGAATCGTTGCTGGCACCGCTTTTCCGCCTGTTGCCGGGCAACTGGAAGTCGATTTCCGCCCACGACGTTGCCCGCGCAATGCTGGCGCTGGCATTTTTGCCTGCGAGCCAGCCTGTCCGGGTAGTGAAATCCGCGCAGCTACGGGCGATCGCAGCGGATAGCACATTGGCAAAATAGTTATCACGGCGTACTATTCTCGGGCTTATAAATATATCCCCGGGGAATGTTATGACTGGTCAGTCTTCACCTCAGGCGGCAACACCTGTTCAATGGTGGAAACCCGCTCTGTTCTTTCTTGTTGTTATCATTGGTCTTTGGTACGTGAAATGGCAGCCTTATTACGGCAAAGCATTCACCGCCGCCGAGACACACAGCATCGGTAAATCCATTCTTTCCCAGGCCGACTCCAGCCCGTTTCAGGCGGCGCTTGATTATGCCATGGTCTATTTTCTCGCCGTCTGGAAAGCCGCCGTACTCGGTGTGCTGCTCGGTTCGTTGATTCAGGTGCTTATCCCGCGCGACTGGTTGCTGCGCACGCTGGGGCAAAAACGCTTTAGCGGCACCCTGTTTGGTACGTTATTTTCTCTGCCTGGCATGATGTGCTCCTGCTGTGCGGCGCCGGTGGCGGCGGGCATGCGGCGTCAGCGCGTTTCGATGGGCGGTGCGCTGGCGTTCTGGATGGGCAACCCGCTGCTGAACCCGGCAACGCTGGTGTTTATGGGGTTTGTGCTTGGCTGGCATTTCGCCGCAATCCGCCTGGTTGCCGGTCTGGTCACCGTGCTCGGCGTGGCAACGCTGGTACAGATGCTGGTGAAAGATAGCCCGCAACAGGCAGAGCCGGTGGAGATCACCTTGCCGGAGCCGCAGGGCAGCTTTATGGCGCGCTGGGGCAAGGCGTTATGGCAACTGTTCTGGAGCACCATTCCGGTCTATATCCTCGCGGTGCTGGTTCTCGGTGCGGCGCGCGTCTGGCTGTTCCCGCATGCGGATGGCGCGGTGGATAACACATTGCTGTGGGTGATTGCGATGGCGATTGTCGGTTGCCTGTTTGTTATCCCCACGGCGGCAGAAATTCCCATTGTGCAAACCATGATGCTGGCGGGGATGGGCATGGCGCCTGCCCTGGCGCTGCTGATTACGCTGCCGGCGGTTAGCCTGCCATCGCTCGTTATGCTGCGTAAATCTTTCCCGGCGAAAGCCCTGTGGCTGACCGGCGGCCTGGTGGCGCTGTGCGGGATGATAACCGGAACTATTGCGCTGCTGTAAGCCTACTACTGCGCGAAAAAAAGCCCGGTTTTGACCGGGCTTTTTCATGACTGCGGGTTTATTTAAGCAGGGTAAAGGCGGTGGTCACGTGTTTCACCCCGCTTACGCGGCTGGCGATATCTGCGGCGGCGCGGCCTTCACGCTCGGTGACCAGCCCCATCAGGAACACTTCGCCGTTTTCCGTCGTCACTTTCACGTTTGACGATTTCACCTGGTCGCTGCTCAGCAACTGCGAGCGCACTTTGGTGGTGATCCAGGTATCGGAAGAGGCCGTACCCAGACCAATCGGCTGACCCTGGCGGATCTCGTTAAAGACTTCGGTTGTCCCTTCCACACCAACGGCAATCTGTTTTGCCCGCGAAGAGAGATCGGTATTCGGCGCCTGGCCTGTCAGCAGCACTTTCCCCTGGTAGGCGGTGACGTTAACACGCGCTTCTTTCTTAATTTGTTCGTCTTTCGACAGCGCGCTATTCACGCGTAGTTCCAGCGTGCTGTCATCCACCTGGGTGCCAACGGTTCGCGGATCCGTCGCGGCTTTTGTGCCCACGGCTGCGGAACCTACCACCACTGCGCCAACACAACCCTGTAACAGCAGCGCGGAAATAAGGACTGCGAGGGGCGTAAATGCCTTCATGTGTACTCCTTAATCATCCTGGTGAGGAAAAAGCGTGTTATCAATCAGATCGCATAAGCAATTTACCGTTAGCATGTGCATTTCCTGGATGCGCGCGCTGCGGTGGGAAGGAATACGAATTTCGACATCCTGCGGCCCCAGCAGACCCGCCAGCTCGCCACCGTCGTAGCCCGTCAACGCAATGATCGACATATCGCGCGTCACCGCCGCTTCGACGGCTTTAACGATATCGCGACTGTTACCACGCGTTGAGATGGCTAATAAAATATCGCCGGTATGGCCGAGCGCCCGAACCTGCTTGGCATAAATTTCATCATGCAGACGGTCATTTGCTATCGCGGTTAAGACCACATTATCGGTATTAAGTGCAATGGCAGGTAAACTAGGACGTTCTGTTTCAAAACGGTTGATCATGCTGGCAGCAAAATGCTGTGCGTTGGCGGCAGATGTCCCGTTGCCACAACAGAGGATTTTGTTGCCATTCAGCAGGGAGTGAACCATCGTCATGGCTGCTCGGGAAATGGCATCAGGTAGCGCTTCCGCCGCCGCAATTTGGGTTTGAATGCTTTCCGTAAAGCAGACTTTAATTCGTTCGAGCACGGTAATCCCTATCATTGAGCCAATCATGAGTGGTCGTTAAAGGCGTTGGCTATCCACTCAACATCATTTTCGGTGAAGGCTACCACATCAAACCGGCAATCCACAGTGTCAAAACTCCCATTGTGCCGGGCCAGCCATAAACGCGCGGTATGCAGCAGTTTGGCTTGCTTGGCGCGGGTGACGCTGCTTGCTGCACCGCCAAAACGCGCCGATTTTCGGTAGCGCACTTCAATAAACACGGTGGTCTTGCCGTGTCGCATTATCAGATCGATTTCGCCGCCGCGCTCGCGCACATTGGCGGCGATAAAATGCAGTCCTTTGCTTTCCAGCAGGCGACGCGCTTTCGCTTCCCACACGTCGCCGGTCTGCTTACGGCTTAATTCGCCGGGACGATTTGCCCCTGTTGGTATTTGAGCCATGACAACTTCCTGTTGATCACGCAGTCCTGTGTAGCAGTTAAATCGCCGGTATTGCCGTTCAGCTCAAAACCCGGCACCTGACGCATTTGCGAGAAGTTATTCGCCAGCGACCAGGCATCCGCGCCCATCGCGTACAGACGCGCCAGCGAGTAGTCGTTATTCACGCTTTTCAGCGCTTGCTGCATCAGCGACGGATTTGCCCCGGCAAGCATCGGGATTTCGTTGAATTGCAGGCCTTCCATTTCAAGGCGGAAATCCGGGCCTGCGCCGCCCTGCGCGCTGCGTGAGCTGGCGTACAGCATCACACCGCTCTGGCTGCCGGTACGCAGAGTAATCATCGGTTTAATCAGTGCGATTTCATCCTGCGTGGCGACGATATACACCGCGTCAACGCTGCCGCTACCGCTAATTTGCGCATCCGTCGGCGGCGCCGGAATATTCAGACCGCCAACCGTCACGCCTGGCTGCTGTGGCAGGCTGGAAGCAACCGGGCTACCGGTCAGCGCGATGCCAGAGCGACCGTTCAGCCCCATGCGCAGTTCAGCGGTGGAACCGAATTTTTGCGCTAACACAACGCCGCCGCCCAGTTTTTTCCACTCATCGGCAAACGCGGTGCTGACGCGTTCACCCAATGCGCTGCGTGGCACCAGCAGCAGCGGCGCATGACGACCCTGTTCAAAGATATGGCGTGCGGCATCGTGGGCTTCATCCTCTGGCGAGAGGGCGAAGTAGCAAATGTTGGCGCGGTTTTCGACATGCTCCGGCTGGTTGAGCGCCAGCACGTTCAGCGACGTGTTGCTGCGCATCAGCTCTTCAACATTGTTTTTGAGCAGCGGGCCGACCACGATGCTGGCGCCATCCTGCTGAACCTGGTTGAGGATCTGATCCATCGGTTGCGCACTGGTATCGTACACTTTCAGCTCAGCGCCAGGATTCGCCGGTGTGCCTGCCACGGCAGGTGCAGCGACCGGTTGAGTTGCATTAGCGTCGATCGGCTGAGCGGGCGTTGTGGCTGCCGGATCTTGCTGAGCAGTGGCGGCGGAATTCGTTGTTGCTGCGTCACTTTGTGCTGCGCTATCCGGTGCTTGCGCTTGTTGAGCATTCGGTGCAGCTGCATTTTGCTGCGCCGGGGCGTTGGTCAGGTCATTCACATTCGCGTCTGCCGGGCTGACAACGGCTGCGGTCGCGGCCTGGGCAACTTGCTGCGGAACAGCCGGGCCGGAAACCGGGGCAATGCCGTTTTTCGCCGCTTCAAAACCCTGCTGAATAGCGCGGCTAAACACTGCCGCCTGGCCATTTAACGGCAACAGCAGCGCGATTTTGTTGGTTGCTGCTGGTTTAAAGTTTTGCAAGTTCGACAACTGGCCAGGCAACATTTTCGCCGCCGGGTTTTGCGGGTAGCGCGTTTGCCAGTCGGTAATGCCAGCTTTCAGCATATTGGGGTCGTTGCGGTTGTCGAACCATATGCGTTGCAGGTCGAGCCAGCCTTGCAGCGTCACTTCATCGGCGTTGATCACCAGCGCTCTGGCCTGATCTTGCGTCATAGAGGCCAGCGCTTGCCAGGTGGCGTCGATGTTTTTCTGCTTCTCTTCCGGTTTACTCAACAGCGGCTGCTGGGCAATGAGCGCGCGCAGCAGCATCAGAGAAGGCTTACCTTGCGAGGCGGAAATGCCAATTTGCCAGTAACGCGCTTGCTGGTTCTGCTCAAGATCGGCGGGATCGAGTTCGTTGAGTTGCGCTTTCGCACCGGTAAAATCCTTCTGCGCCAGTTTCATTTCGGCAGCGAGCAACGTGCGTTCTTTGCGCTGATTATCGCTCAGATCCTGCGGCAGCTGGGCAAACAGTTCGCCGGCCTGCTGGGTTTTTCCCTCTTTCAGCAGTGCACGAATGGCGAGTAATTGCCAGTTGGTCTTGCTATCATCTGTGCTTTGCTGCATCTGCTGCAGGTAATAGCCAGAATCGGCCTGCGCTTCGCCCTGCATATGCGAGGCGCTCTGGTCTGTCGATTGCGTGCCGCAGCCTGCAAACAGCAGGGCGGCGAGCACCACAGGCAGGCAGCGCGTGGCTTTCGAACGTAGAAATCTTGACGGTAGCATACTGTATCCAGTGATAATTTTTACGCAATGCTCAATATTAAATCGGCAATACGGATGAAACAATGAAACAACACGAATCGGCGGAGAATTCTCAAGGTCAGCTCTATATTGTACCTACTCCTATCGGGAATTTGGCTGATATTACGCAGCGCGCGCTTAACGTGTTACAAGCCGTTGATTTAATTGCCGCTGAAGATACCCGCCACACCGGTTTACTGCTCCAGCACTTCGCCATTAATGCCCGTTTGTTTGCGCTGCACGACCATAATGAGCAGCAAAAAGCCGAAACGCTGGTGGCGAAATTAAAAGAGGGGCAGAACATTGCGCTGGTCTCCGACGCCGGAACGCCGCTGATTAACGATCCGGGCTACCATCTGGTGCGTACCTGCCGCGAGGCCGGTATCCGCGTGGTGCCGTTGCCGGGGCCGTGTGCGGCTATCGCCGCGTTAAGCGCCGCCGGGCTGCCATCGGATCGTTTCTGTTACGAAGGTTTTCTGCCCGCCAAATCGAAAGGGCGTCGCGATACGCTCAAAGGGCTGGAAACCGAAAGCCGTACGCTGATTTTTTATGAATCCACTCACCGACTGCTGGAAAGCCTGGAAGATATGGTCGCCGTATGGGGGGAATCCCGCTATGTGGTACTGGCGCGCGAGCTGACCAAAACCTGGGAAACCATTCACGGGGCGCCGGTGGGCGAGCTGCTGGCATGGGTTAAAGAGGATGAGAACCGCCGCAAAGGCGAGATGGTACTGATCGTCGAAGGGCATAAGGCGCAGGAAGATGAGTTACCCGCCGATGCGTTGCGCACGCTGGCGTTACTGCAAACCGAGCTGCCGCTGAAAAAAGCGGCCGCGCTGGCGGCGGAAATCCACGGCGTGAAGAAAAACGCGTTGTATAAATACGCGCTGGAACAGCAGAACGGCTGAGCGCCAAACCGAACGAAAAAAAAGCATGGCCTGCGCCATGCTTAAAAAGTGAGGTTTACTTTTCTTATAAAAATCAGGTCACCGGAGCCGGGTTAAACACCGCCAGTTGGTTGTGCAGGCCCCATTGATCCGAGAAAGTTTTCTTACGGCCGCTGGCGACATCCAGGATGAAGTGGAACAGTTTCCAGCCCACATCTTCAATCGTCTCTTCGCCCGTGGCGATCGTCCCGGCGTTGATATCCATTAAGTCATACCAGCGGTTCGCCAGCTCGGTACGCGTTGCCATCTTAATCACCGGCACCGCAACCAGGCCGTAAGGCGTACCGCGACCGGTGGTAAAGACCTGTACGGTAATCCCGGAAGAGACCTGCTGCGTACCGCAGACGAAGTCGCTCGCCGGCGTTGCTGCGTAAATCAGGCCGCGTTTGGTCGGGCGTTGGCCGGGAGAGAGCACTTCCGAAATGGCGCTCTTACCGGATTTCGCAATTGACCCCAGCGCTTTCTCGACCACGTTCGCCAGGCCGCCTTTTTTGTTCCCCGGAGAGGGGTTGGCACTGCGGTCGGTTTTGCCCATATCGAGATAGTTATCGTACCAGGCCATCTCTTCCAGCAGACGTTTGCCCACTTCTTCGTTAATGGCGCGCGGGGTCAGTAAGTGGATCGCGTCGCGCACTTCGGTCACTTCTGAGAACATTACCGTGCCGCCGCAGCGAATAATCAGGTCAGATGCAAAGCCAACCGCCGGGTTAGCGGTAACGCCGGAGAACGCATCGCTGCCGCCGCACTGCATGCCGACAACCAGTTCGGAGGCCGGGCAGGTTTCACGTTTGCGCTGATTCAGCTTCACCAGGTGGCGTTCAGCCACCTGCAGAATGTCGTCCACCATCGAGCGGAAACCCACGTGATGCTCATCCTGCAAACGCACAATACTGGCGCTGTCGACCGGAATGGCCTGCACATCTTCAGTGCCCTGCAGCAGACGTTCCGGCTGTAATTTTTCGCAACCGAGACCAATCACCATCACTTCACCGCCAAAGTTCGGGTTCAGCGCGAGGTTATGGATAGTACGAATGGGGATCACCGCAGCCGGTGCGTTAATCGCCACGCCGCAGCCATAGAGATGGTTCAGACCGACGACGCCGTCCACATTCGGGTACTTCGGCAGCAGATCGCGTTCGATAATCTTCACGACATAATCGACAACGCCCGCCACGCAATGCACGCTGGTGGTGATGCCCAGCAGATTTTTAGTGCCGACGCTGCCGTCCGCATTGCGGTAGCCTTCAAAGGTGTAACCTTCCAGCGGTGGCAGCGGCTCAGGGACTTTGGTCGCCAGCGGCAGCGTATTCAGCGGCGGCGCTTTTGGTAGTTCAACGGTGGATTCATCAATCCAGCTACCGCGTGCAATGTCGCGTACAGCGTAACCAATCACTTCGCCGTAACGCACAATCTCACCGTGATGGGGAATATCCACCAGCGCCACTTTATGGCCTTGCGGAATATGCTCAATCAGCTCAAGTCCATCCGGAAAACGGGTTCCCGCTTTTAAGCCATTGTCATTAACGATGATCGCGACATTATCCGTGTCGTGTACCTTAATATAAAACGCCCCTGGCGGTTGCTGTCTAATTTCAATGTCGGACATTGTTAAGTAATCTCCAGCTAACTGTACGATGCATTACTCAATAAAAAGAGGAACCATTCTTTATTCTGTAATTAATATCAGAAATAAAAATCTCATTTGCTGAAATAAGGATGTCAGGAGTTTAAATAATAAAATGTGATCTGCATCACTTATTGTTGTGATCTCCCGTCTGGTGCGGCTGTCTATTGCAAGAACTGTGCATTAGCGCCCAGGCGTATGTGCATATGCTCAAATTATTCTTTTTGTACAAGGTTAAAATTGAGCAACCCTCCAGTGTGTGACATGATGACGCTGATTATACTGAGCGCTAATAAAATCGACGTGCTAATTATCTGATATAAGTTCGGGTGCTTAAATTAAATCAGATAAGAAACATCACAATAATTATATTTTAAATTTGGCGGTGCCCAAGGAAATTAAAATGACTGTTGAACATGCCGTTGAAACAAAACGGGGCTTACCAACCCGTTATTTAATTTTGCTGATTATATTTATTGTTACTGCTGTTAACTATGCAGACCGCGCTACGCTGTCCATTGCCGGGACAGAGGTTGCGAAAGAGCTGCAACTTGATTCTGTCTCAATGGGCTACATTTTTTCAGCATTCGGTTGGGCTTACCTGCTGATGCAAATCCCTGGCGGTTGGTTGCTTGACCGCTTCGGTTCGAAAAAGGTTTATACCTGGAGTCTGTTTTTCTGGTCGCTCTTCACCTTCCTGCAGGGTTTTGTTGATGTTTTCCCGATCGCCTGGGCCGGGATTTCAATGTTTTTCATGCGTTTTATGCTCGGCTTCTCAGAAGCGCCATCATTTCCGGCGAACGCCCGCATCGTTGCTGCCTGGTTCCCGGCAAAAGAGCGCGGTACAGCTTCTGCGATTTTTAACTCTGCGCAGTATTTCTCTCTGGCGCTGTTCTCACCGCTGCTGGGCTGGCTGACTTTCGCCTGGGGCTGGGAGCATGTGTTTACCGTGATGGGCGCGATCGGTTTTGTGCTGACCTTCGCCTGGGTGAAATTTGTCCACAACCCAACTGACCACCCTCGTATGTCCCGCGAAGAGCTGGAGTACATCGCGCAGAATGGCGCGGTCGTGGATATGGACCACAAAAAAACGGACGACAGTAAAAACGCCGGTCCTAAAATGGATTACATCAAGCAACTGCTGTGCAACCGTATGATGCTTGGCGTGTTTTTTGGTCAGTACTTCCTTAACACCATTACCTGGTTCTTCCTGACCTGGTTCCCGATTTATCTGGTGCAGGAAAAAGGCATGTCGATCCTCAAAGTCGGGTTTGTTGCCTCCATTCCGGCGCTGTGCGGTTTTGCCGGTGGCGTGCTCGGCGGATTTTTCTCTGATTACCTGATTAAGCGCGGTTCCTCGCTGACCGTGGCACGTAAATTCCCTATCGTGGTCGGGATGTTACTGGCTTCAAGCATCATTCTGTGTAACTACACCGATAACACCGCACTGGTTATTGTCCTGATGGCGCTGGCGTTTTTTGGCAAAGGTTTTGGCGCGCTGGGCTGGCCAGTGATTTCCGATGTCGCGCCGAAAGAGATTGTGGGTTTGTGCGGTGGCGTCTTCAACGTGTTCGGTAACGTGGCTTCTATCGTGACGCCGTTGGTTATCGGATACATGGTTAAAGAGTTGCATTCTTTCAACGGTGCGTTGGTGTTCGTAGGCTGTTCAGCGCTGATGATGATGGTCTGCTATTTGTTCGTGGTTGGCGACATCAAACGTATGGAACTGAAGAAATAAGCAACAACTCATTAAGGTACAAAAGATGAATAACGATATCTTCCCAAACAAATTCAAGGCCGCGCTGGCGGCGCAACAGATTCAAATCGGTTGTTGGTCTGCGCTGGGTAGTCATATCAGCACTGAAGTTCTGGGCCTGGCGGGTTTTGACTGGCTGTTACTGGACGGCGAACACGCCCCAAACGACGTGCTCACTTTTGTACCGCAATTAATGGCATTAAAGGGCAGCGTTAGCGCGCCGGTGGTGCGGGTTCCGACCAACGATCCGGTGATTATCAAACGCCTGCTGGATATCGGTTTCTATAACTTCCTGATCCCGTTTGTCGAAACCGAAGAAGAAGCGGTAAACGCCGTGGCAGCGACCCGCTATCCGCCGGAAGGCATTCGCGGTGTCTCTGTTTCGCACCGCGCCAATATGTTCGGCACCGTGCCGGATTATTTCCGCCAGTCCAACGCCAATATCACGATTCTGGTGCAGATCGAAAGCCAGGCGGGGGTGGATAACCTCGATGCCATTCTGGCAACCGACGGCGTAGACGGCGTGTTTGTTGGCCCGAGCGATCTGGCCGCCACGCTGGGTTACATCGGCAATGCCGCGCACCCGGAAGTACAGCGCACCATTCAACACATTTTTGCGCGCGCCAAAGCGCACAACAAACCGAGCGGCATTCTGGCCCCGGTTGAAGCCGACGCACGCCGCTACCTCGAATGGGGCGCGACCGTGGTGGCCGTTGGCAGCGACCTTGGCGTGTTCCGCTCAGCCACGCAGAAGCTGGCCGACACCTTTAAGAAATAATCAAACCACCATTAAAGAGAGAGACGCAATTATGACGATGAAAGTTGGTTTCATTGGCCTGGGTATCATGGGTAAACCAATGAGTAAAAACCTCATTAAAGCCGGTTACTCACTGGTGGTCGTGGATCGTAACCAGGATGCCGTGGCTGAAGTGATTGCCGCAGGCGCTGAAGCCGTAACCAGCGCGAAAGCCGTTGCTGAGCAGTGCGATGTGATTATCACCATGCTGCCGAACTCCCCGCACGTAAAAGAAGTGGCGCTGGGCGAAGGCGGCATCATCGAAGGCGCGAAGCCTGGTACTGTGCTTATCGACATGAGCTCCATCGCACCGCTGGCCAGCCGTGAAATCAGCGAGGCGCTGAAAGCGAAAGGCATTGACATGCTGGACGCGCCGGTCAGCGGCGGCGAGCCGAAAGCCATCGACGGCACGCTGTCGGTGATGGTGGGCGGGGACAAAGCGATTTTCGACAAATATTACGATCTGCTGAAAGCGATGGCGGGTTCTGTGGTGCACACCGGTAATATCGGCGCGGGCAACGTGACCAAACTGGCGAACCAGGTGATCGTGGCGCTGAACATTGCCGCGATGTCCGAAGCGCTGACGCTGGCGACTAAAGCGGGCGTTAACCCGGATCTGGTCTACCAGGCGATTCGTGGCGGGCTGGCGGGCAGCACCGTGCTGGACGCGAAAGCGCCGATGGTGATGGATCGCAACTTCAAACCGGGCTTCCGTATTGATCTGCATATCAAAGATCTCTCCAACGCGCTGGATACCTCGCACGGCGTTGGCGCACAGTTGCCGCTGACAGCCGCAGTGATGGAGATGATGCAGGCGCTGCGTGCAGACGGTCTGGGCAATGCCGACCACAGCGCGCTGGCATGCTATTACGAGAAACTGGCGAAGATCGAAGTGACTCGTTAATCAAAAGGGCGCGGCGCTGCGCCCTTGACTCCTTATTTATCCACTTCTTCAGGCCGCTATTGGCCTGAAGGGTGAAGTGCGCGGCACTATCAGGCTCACAACTATGAAAATCGTAATCGCCCCAGACTCTTACAAAGAAAGCCTTTCAGCTACTGAAGTAGCGCAGGCGATAGAAAAAGGATTTCGGGAGATTTTCCCGGATGCTCAATATGTTTCCGTTCCGGTTGCGGATGGTGGCGAAGGTACGGTTGAAGCCATGATTGCCGCCACGAATGGCACGGTGCATACCGCGCGCGTCACTGGACCGCTGGGGAAACATGTTGAAGCCTGCTGGGGGATGTCGGGCGACGGAAAAACCGCGTTTATTGAAATGGCGGCGGCGAGCGGGCTGGCGCTGGTTCCACCTGAATTACGTAACCCTTTGATTACCACTTCGCGCGGCACCGGGGAACTTATTTTGCACGCGCTGGAACAGGGGGCGACCACTATTATTATCGGCATTGGCGGTAGCGCAACTAACGACGGCGGCGCGGGTATGGTGCAGGCGCTGGGCGCGAAACTGACCGATGCTAACGGGACGGAAATCGGCTACGGCGGCGGTAGCCTGATAAGCCTGAACGGCATTGATATTTCCGGGCTCGATCCGCGTTTGCAGCACTGTACGCTGCGTGTCGCCTGCGATGTCACTAACCCTTTGATCGGCGAGCAGGGCGCATCACGCATTTTTGGCCCGCAAAAAGGGGCGACGGAAGCGTTGATTGTCGAGCTGGATCGCAACCTGAGTCATTTCGCCGATGTTATTAAAAAATCGCTACGCGTTGATGTGAAAAACGTGCCGGGCTCCGGCGCAGCAGGCGGGATGGGCGCGGCATTGATGGCTTTTCTCGGCGCGGAATTGCGCAGCGGCATTGAGATCGTGACGCAGGCGCTCAATCTTGAAGAGCATATTCACGATTGCACACTGGTAGTGACCGGCGAAGGGCGCATCGACAGCCAGAGTATCCACGGAAAAGTGCCGGTGGGCGTGGCGCATGTCGCCAAAAAATACCACAAGCCGGTGATCGGTATCGCCGGGAGTTTGACCAGCGACGTGGGCGTGGTTCACCAGTACGGCATTGACGCCGTATTTAGCGTGCTGACCAGCATCGGTACGCTGGAAGAGGCGTTTCGTGGCGCGTTTGACAATATTTATCGCGCATCGCGCAATATTGCCGCCACCTTGCAAGTGGGAATGTTGACGGAAGGGTGACAGGCGCAAGCAAACCCTCTATACTGCGCGCCGAAGCTGACCAGACAGTCGCCGCTTCGTCGTCGTCCTCTTCGGGGGAGACGGGCGGAGGGGAGGAAAGTCCGGGCTCCATAGGGCAGGGTGCCAGGTAACGCCTGGGAGGCGCAAGCCTACGACCAGTGCAACAGAGAGCAAACCGCCGATGGCCCACGCAAGTGGGATCAGGTAAGGGTGAAAGGGTGCGGTAAGAGCGCACCGCGCGTCTGGCAACAGTTCGCGGCACGGTAAACTCCACCCGGAGCAAGGCCAAATAGGGGTTCACAAGGTACGGCCCGTACTGAACCCGGGTAGGCTGCTTGAGCCAGTGAGCGATTGCTGGCCTAGATGAATGACTGTCCACGACAGAACCCGGCTTATCGGTCAGTTTCGACTATTAATAAAACCCCGCTTCGGCGGGGTTTTTGCTTTCTGGCGGCTAAAGCTGAATGACTGTCCACTCCG
>NZ_DAMCGF010000011.1:0-142450 GCF_032104925.1 Kosakonia sp. | reverse complement strand
GCTTCGGCGGGGTTTTTGCTTTCTGGCGGCTAAAGCTGAATGACTGTCCACTCCGTTTTCGATGAAGGAACGCGGCTTACCGGCCAGTTTCGACTGTTCAGATAAGAATCCGCTTCGGCGGGGTTTTTGCTTTCTGACGGCCAAAGATGAATGGCTGTCCACTCTGCTTTCGATGAAGGAACGTGGCTTACCGGTCAGTTTCGACTGTGCAGGTAAGATCCCGCTTCGACGGGGTTTTACTTTTTTGATAAAGGCAGTTTGCAGGCTTTTTGCTGTTGTGCGCGCCGTACCGTTAAGCACCGGCACTTCTAACCTTATAAATAAATATCCCGTCGGAAGGCTGTCGAAAAGCGCTAACATGTTCTTAAACGGTTTTGAAACTAGCATTGCGGGAGTCGTTGCCGTCATGGAACAAAAATCATTGATCATTATTCAGATGGGGGATGCCCCGAAGCCTTTACGTGACGCCCACGGGGATGTTCCGCATTGGTTTTGCCGGGCTATCGGGTGTGCTCCTGAAGAGGTGGACGTGGTTCGCGTTTTTGAAGGCGAAACGCTGCCAGCCCCGGATGCGCGTCGGGCAGCGATCATTACCGGTTCATGGGCGATGGTTTCCGACAGGCTGCCGTGGAGCGAGAAGACCGCAGAATGGATCCGCGAAGCCATTGCGGTTGAGATGCCGCTCTTTGGCGTTTGCTATGGTCATCAACTCATGTCCTGGGCCCTGGGCGGGAATGTTGAATACCATCCGCAGGGCCGTGAAGCGGGGACAAAAACCGTTTATTTGAACGCCTCGGCGCACAACGATCCGCTACTCAGCCACCTGTCTGAAAGTTTCCCTGCGCACCTGACGCACCGGCAAACGGTAACGCGGCTGCCTGAAGGCGCATCGGTGCTGGCCTCTTCCGCCCATGATAATCATCAGATCGTTCGCTACGGGCCACGGGCCATTTCGGTGCAGTTCCACCCGGAAATGACGCCGGAAATCGCGACCGATCTGCTGCGTTTGAACCGTGCGCATATCGAAAAAGAGGGCACCGATGCCGACAGCTTAGTCGCCAGCGTGCTGCCCGCGCCGGGCGCGGCGGAGATCCTGCGCCGTTTCGTGCAGGAAGTGACCGAGCGCAACAAGACGTGGTTATCTGACGCTGCCCAGTGAGCGGTCTTGCGCCGTGCCACGCACCAGCCGGGTTAACTCCTCGCAGCGGGTGATTAGCCCGTTCTCCAGCGTGAAATGCGCAAACACGTCAATGTGTGCCCGAGAGCCATCTTTCTTACTCACCGCCACAAGATGGTGCGTCAATACGTCATTGTTTTGCCCGGCAATGGCGACCACAGTCACGTCAATGGCGTGCGTCAGATGTTTGAGTTTCGCCATGTGTTCGACAAATCCCGTGAAATCAAGCGACTGCCCGTCAACAATTTGTTGATAATCCGGCGAGAAGAATTGGCGAATTTCCGCTTCGTTATGGTCAGGGTGGCAAACAACGCGTTGTAAAGCCAGGGTGATATGTTGGGTGATGTCCATCATAGTTATCCTCATTTGAGCCTGTTGGAGAGGATATCGCTACACCGCGTTGGTATATTAGCCGTATCAGGACATCAAATACGGTTTATCAGCCATGTTGATCGTACATAAGCAGCGACTCACGCATCAAAACAAGCACACCACCGCGTGGCACCAGCATGCCAGCGGGCAGCTGTTTTGCATTCAGCGGGGGATGATGATTGTGAAAACGGAGCAGGCGCAATGGGCGCTAACGCCCGCGACTGTCGGCTGGTTTCCTGCACAGATGCGCCACTGCGCCTGGAGCGTGGGCGAGGTAGAAGGACATAGCCTGCAACTCAACCACGATGATGCCCCCGCTTTCGCGGGAGTGTGGCCTGCCGATCCGTTTATGATGCTTTTGATGGAACGTATAACGCAGTGCGACCCGTCTCGCCAGGCATCGCTTCTGGCGGTGATGATGGATGAGATTCGCGTAGCACCAGGCGCGCCGTTGCAGTTAACCCTGCCGCAGGATCGTCGGGCGAAACGGGTGGCTGAACTGCTGTTGTCGGAGCCACACCATGAGGCAAATCAGGCGCAACTGGCTAAGCTCTTTGGCTTGAGCGTCAGAACATTAAGCCGCTTGTTCAGCGAACAAACCGGGCTGAGTTTTAGCCAGTGGCGGCAGCAGGCAAAAGTCCTGGCATCGATGGCGCATCTGCTGCGCGGGGTGTCGGTAAGTGAGACGGCAGAACGCTGCGGGTACGATAATGTCAGTGCTTTTATCGCCGCATTTAAGCTGCGCTTTGGCAGCACGCCGGGGCAGTTTCAGGCGCGAAACCGGGCGTGCTAAGTTCGCGAAGAACGACAGTAAGGTTCAGTAGAGATTTGCCCCGGTCTGATGCGCCGGGGCTTATGGGTCAGGCGGTGGCTTCTTCTTCCGCCAGTCGGACAACGGCTTCTGCGACGATTGCTTCCAGCTCTGTCAGCATCTCTTCATAACCGAATCCAGCCAGGGCGGGGAGTGGGGTTTGCTGTGTAGGGTCTGTCATAAAATTCATTGTGCTGCTCATTTCATTTACTCACTTACGTAACGCAACTATCACACGGGTAAATCTATCAGCAAAGCGCGCAACGGCGTATCCGCAACCAGGGTTATGTTAGCCTCGTCACGAATAAACGCACCGTCACCACAGGTGAGCGCTTCTTTTGCTTCGCAATGTGTCACGGCGTGTACCGTACCGTGAATCGATTGCAAATAGGCGCGCGGGCCATGCAGTTGAATCTGCAACTCTTCGCCTTTGGCAAGCTCGATATGATGCAGCCACACTTGCTGGCGGAGCTGCAAACTTCCCTGGCTACCATCAGGGGAAGCCAGCAGTTGCTGCGCCACATCGGCAATGGTCATTTTTTGCACCGGCGGGTTTTCACGCTCGGGGCAGGCATCCAGCCATAACTGCATGCGCGTTAACGATTTGTCTTTGCTCAGGTTATGTTCGCTGTAGCTGATGCCGGGCTGGGTGGCAATTAACAACGCTTCACCGACTTTCGCCTGGACATGGTTACCCTCGCTGTCGCGATACTCCGCTTCGCCTTCCAGAATCAGATTTAAAATATCCACTTTCGGGTAGGTGCGTGGCTGGAACGATGCGCCAGGGGCGAGCACTTCCTGGTTCAACACACGCAGGGAGGCATAGCCCAGTAATTTCGGGTCGAAGTAATGTCCAAAAGAAAAAGTGTAGCGGGCCTGAAGCCAGCCGAAGTCAGCTTGTCCGCATTGTTTCGCAGTACGGGTAGTAATCATAATTGTCGACCTCTCTTTACTTAAAACAATGTTAAAGGTATGGACGCTGCATTGTTAGCCAGATATTCTGCCCGGTATGTTCAAATTTCCTGAATGAGAACACTCATGGCCAAAGAAAGGGCGCTGACGCTCGAGGCGTTACGCGTGATGGATGCGATTGACCGGCGTGGAAGCTTTGCCGCGGCGGCGGATGAGTTGGGACGCGTGCCTTCTGCGCTCAGCTATACCATGCAAAAACTTGAAGAAGAGCTGGATGTCGTGCTGTTTGACCGCTCCGGGCACCGAACGAAATTCACCAATGTCGGGCGAATGCTGCTGGAGCGCGGTCGCGTATTGCTGGAAGCCGCCGATAAACTGACAACCGACGCAGAAGCGCTGGCGCGCGGCTGGGAAACGCATCTGACGCTGGTCACTGAAGCGCTGGTGCCGACGGTCGAGCTGTTTCCGCTGGTCGACCGGCTGGCGGCAAAAGCCAATACGCAGTTATCGATCATTACTGAAGTGCTGGCCGGGGCGTGGGAGCGGCTGGAGCAGGGGCGTGCCGATATTGTCGTCGCTCCGGATATGCATTTTCGCTCCTCGTCGGAAATCAACTCACGCAAGCTCTACTCGGTGATGAACGTCTACGTTGCTGCGCCGGATCATCCGATCCACCAGGAAGCGGAACCGCTCTCGGAAGTGACGCGCGTGAAATACCGCGGCGTGGCCGTTGCCGATACCGCCCGCGAGCGTCCGGTGCTGACGGTACAGCTTTTGGATAAGCAGCCAAGGCTGACGGTGAGTACCATCGAGGATAAACGCCAGGCGCTGCTGTCCGGCCTGGGCGTGGCGACGATGCCTTATCCACTGGTGGAGCAGGATATCGCCGAAGGTCGCTTACGTGTCGTGAGCCCGGAATATACCAGCCAGGTAGATATTATTATGGCCTGGCGTCGCGACAGTATGGGCGAAGCGAAAGCCTGGTGTCTGCGGGAAATTCCCAAGCTGTTTGCCGGTAAATAAGTCATTGCTCCACATTGGTGGAGCAATGCCATTCAGGGGAACGCTTTCGGTACGGGGCCAAAGGGGTTTTCTACCGGCGTGCCGCGCTGGCTGTAAAACGCCAGCAGCATCAACCAGCCAATCACCGGAAACAGCAGCAGCAACAGCCAGCGCCAGCTCCGGTTGGTATCATGCAGGCGGCGTACCTGAACCGCCAGGTTTGGCACCAGCACCAGCAGGGCGTAAATCTGGCTTAACAGGTGCCAGCCGATGATCCTGTCGACCACATACAGCACGCCAAAGAGGATAAGGTTGACCAGTGTGAACATCCAGAATTCGCGGCGGTGCGCGCGTCCGTGAAATGTCGCGTAGTTGCTCAGTACCCTAAAATACCAGTCCATTTCCCACCTCGATCAACGGTCAATCCGTTGTTTTCTCAACGATCCCTGTAAGAATAGACGGCAAAAATACAAAGCGAAAACCCGGCGAGAAATAATTTGGGCGCGGTGAAACGCGCCCGGAAGATCAGGAGAAACGCAGGTCGCGTCCGTGTGGCTCATCCAGATCCTGCCACGGCCCGATAGAGATAATTCCGGTCGGGTTAATGGTTTTGTGGCTGCGGTAATAGTGGTTGCGGATATGGGCGAAATCGACCGTTTCCGCAACGCCCGGCATCTGATAAATGTCGCGCAGAAAGCCGTGCAGATTCAGATAGTCGCTGATGCGATGCTTATCGCATTTGAAGTGAGTGACATAGACCGGATCGAAACGCACCAGCGTTGTCCACAGGCGGATATCCGCTTCCGTAAGCCGGTCGCCGGTCAGGTAACGATGCTGTCCGAGGATCTGCTCAAGGCGTTCCAGCGCATTGAAAACATTGATCACCGCTTCGTCATACGCCTGCTGGCTGGTGGCGAAACCGGCTTTATAGACACCGTTATTCACGTTGTCGTAGATCCAGCCATTCAGTTCATCGATCTGGTCGCGTAATTCTGGCGGGTAGTAATCGCCCGCTTTTGCGCCCAGACCGTCAAAAGCGGTATTGAACATGCGGATGATTTCCGCCGATTCATTGCTGACAATGGTGTGATTCTTTTTATCCCACAGCACAGGCACCGTGACGCGCCCGGTGTAGTGCGGGTCGGCGTGCAGGTAGAGCTGATAAAGGAATTCGTGTTGATACAGCGTGTCGCCAGTTGCCGCCGGAAAGTCATCGTCAAATGTCCAGCCGTTCTCCAGCATCAACGGGTTGACCACGGAAACAGAGATAAACGGCTCAAGGCCTTTGAGTTTACGCAGGATCAGCGTGCGATGCGCCCACGGGCAGGCGAGTGAAACATATAAGTGGTAGCGGTCTTTCTCGGCGGCAAAGCCACCTTCGCCAGAAGGGCCTGGTGCGCCATCTGCGGTAAGCCAGTTGCGAAATGCGGATACCGAGCGCTGGAAACGTCCGCCGGTGGATTTGGTGTCATACCAGTTGTCGTGCCAGACGCCGTCAATCAGTTGTCCCATTTTGTCTCCTCCTTCTGAATAGCAAAAGCGAGGAGTGGTCTCCTCGCTTTGATCTCTTCACTCAGTATAGAGCGCTTACCATTTTTTATTCAGGACGCGGTCGATACTGATGGCGCCCGGCCCAGTAATACCCAGCAGCAGGTAACCGCCAGCGATGGTCAGGTTTTTCATGAACATCAGCGAGTTCACGCCTTCTGCAAAGTTGCTGTGGAAGATGAATGCGGTCAGCAGCGTAAAACCTGCGGTGAACAGCGCCGTGGTACGGGTCAGGAAGCCGAACAGGATCGCCAGACCGCCGCCAAACTCAAGAAGAATGGTCAGTGGCAGGAAGAACCCCGGCACGCCCATCGCTTCCATATATTGCTGAGTGCCTGCATAACCGGTGATTTTGCCCCAGCCTGCGGTAATAAACAGAATCGGCATCAGGATACGAGCAACCAGGAAACCAACATCTTCTAATTTTTTCATCTTTCTCTCCAGGGAACCACAATAGCGGCTTTCAGTAAAAGGTCTGCAATTACGGGCGTGTGCCGCGTGCTTGCTGTCGATGGAGAGGATAGTAATCGTGACGGGAAAAGATTGTTAGCAAGGAAAACTGTCGAATTTTTTCAAAAAAACTGAGCAAGCACCAAAGCAAACGGGCGATGGATAACCATCGCCCGCGTAAGCCGTGCTGTGATTGTGTATCAGTGCGTTGCGTTGAGCGTTGATTTGACCAGCCGCCATAAGCTCCATGCGCCTAAACCGCGTTTAGCCCAGCGCACAAGCATATTGGGGTGGCGCACGGACCATATCGCCATCGCGCTGCTGCCCACCAGCGCCCAGGAGCGCAAGCTGAGCAGCGTATTCCAGCCGCGATCGTAGGCCCCGGTGGCTTCCAGCCACTCACGGCGGCTGGTGGTGAGATCCAGGCGTTGTTGTTGGATCTCACTGAGCAAACGTGCTTTGCGCTTCAGACGTTCCGCTTTGCCGCTCACTTATCCTCCTCCAGCAAGGCACGGTCGTTTGCCAGCTCCTGGCGAGTATGACGCAGCAGCGTCGAGGCCCGCGCTTTACGCAATGTCCAGATGCCGCCTATCAACGCCAGCACCAGCAACACGACGGTGGTTGCAATCATCGCGTTCAGGCGATATTGCGGATCGATGGCCCAGATAATCAGCACCATCAGACTCATCAGGCCAAATGCGGCGAAAAGCATGGTTAGCCCTACCATAAGCAGCAGCTGGAATAAGTTCGCTTTCTCTTCTTCCAGCTCGACAACCGCCAGCCGCAGGCGGGTCTCAACCATTTCAACAAGAATGGTCACAATGCGTTGACCAATCCCCAGTACGCTTTTGCCCGGCCCTTGCGCGTTTCGCAAATCCGTCATCTTAGCGACGCGACAGCAGTACGCCCAGCACCACACCGACGGCGGCGCCGATACCTACGCTGGCCCACGGGTTGTCACGCACATACTCATCGGTACGCGCCGCCGCTTCACGGGTTTGGCGGGCGAGCGCATCGCCGGTTTCGCCCAAACGGTGACGGCTGTCGCGCAGCGCCTGTTCCGCTTTGGTGCGTAATTTACTCAGCTCTTCTTTCGACTTATCACTGGAATTGCTCAGCACTTCTTCCAGCGTATCCGCCAGGGATTTCAACTCTGCGCGCAAATTGTCAGCATTATCTTTCGACATAATTCTCTCCAGGTGAGTGAGTGGTTATTTCCATTAAATCAGTAGTCACGCGCTTCCAGGGCTTTCAGTTCGGCCTGCGCCTCTTTCAGCTTGTGCTCGCGTTTGCTTATTTTCTCCGCATCGCCTTTTTGCTTTGCCTCATTTAGATCGTGGCGGCGCCCGGCTACTTCTTCTTTCATCTCAGCGATTTTTTTCTGATGGGCGGCGCGCAGCTTGCTGTCAGAGCAATTGGCGCGTACTTCTCGCAGCGCCTTGTTCAGGCCGTTAATTCGGCTCTGATTGTTATGCTTTTCGGCATAGCTGATTTCACGCTGGATCTCATGTTCCTTTTCCTGACAGGGCGAAGCCGCCTGGGAAAATGCGCTCAGCGAAAAAAGGGCCAGCGCCAGTGCGATGCGGTTTTTCATAATCGAGAACCTTCCATTGTTGGCCAGCGAAACGATGGTTACGCCAGCGTCCAGTGACATAAAGCGAACTCTGGTTCCGTGTACTCAAGCATAGTAAGTAAACGGCCAAACACCAAAGTGAGTGAAAAGATTCAGAATCCTGGAAAGGTTAACCGAATCGATGTGTGCTGTTGCGCAGGCGGGTCAGCCACGCGGAAGTTTGGCTGTTATCATCGTCCTGAGCGGCAATGATGTAACCATGAGGTAAGGTGCGATCGAGCACGATTTTCGCCGCCGCGCTCTGCTCACTGGATTCAAATTTAATTAACAGCGTGTCGTCCTGCGGCGTAATACTTTTAAAATGAATGCCGTTGGCATCCAGATGGTGCCAGACAGAGAAACCATCCGGCACGCTGACATTTTGCGTGAGCGGGCGAATCGCCAGCGTTGATTCACGGTTTTGCAGCGTCGTCCAGGCGAAAAACATCATGCTGAAAACGGTCATTGCCGCGACACCCATCAGTAACCAGCGTAAAAAGGGACGTTGCAATTCCATGGTCTTAACCCCGATTGCGGTATTTTTTCTTCCACAGCACCACCAGTGAGCCGGCAAGGCCAATCACCAGCAATACTACCGGAAGCAACATCAGGCAGGACATCAGCGCATCTTCGTATTTACGAAACACCGGCGTCTTGCCCAGCAGATAACCCAGCGTGGTCAGTATCAGCACCCACAGCAGGCCGCTCATCCAGTTAAAAAACTGGAAGCGGGCATTACTCAGACCAGAAAGTCCGGCAATAGTTGGTAACAGGGTGCGAACAAATGCAATAAAACGACCAATCAACAGGGCAGAAAGGCCATGTTTGTGGAAAAGATGGTGCGCGCGCTGGTGATAATGTGCGGGAAGATGCGATAACCAGTTTTGCACGATGCGCGTATTACCCAGCCAGCGTCCCTGAATGTAACTGAGCCAGCATCCCAGGCTTGCCGCCACTGTCAGTAATAAAATGGTTTGTGGGTATCCAAGCGCGCCTTTTGCAATCAGTACGCCAATCAATACCAGCAGGCTATCGCCAGGAAGAAACGCTGCCGGAAGCAGGCCGTTTTCAAGAAATAAAATGACAAATAAAACAAAATAAAGCATGCCGATCATACCGGGCTGCGAGAGTGTCGCGAAATCCTGGCTCCAGAGGGCATGGAGTAATTGGCTTAAAAGTTCCATTCAGTATTCCTGGTACATCGGTTTACGTCACGCCCAGAACAGCACGGCGATTATCTTTAATACATTATGGTCGCTCGTGGCACACTCGATACGGCATATTCAGGTAACAGACGTTGTGAGCAAGCACTAACTTATATGATGACAAATGCATCCAATTGTAACAAATGCCGACGTTATGAGTCAGTCAGAAAAATGAGTTTCGGTGATGATTTTGCTTGTCGCGGCAGGGGGAGGCGAGGCTATTTACAAAGGCTGACACTCTAGACGGTTTACTTACCTTAAATCGGGGCAGGCGCAGCGTAAGTGTGCGCCTTACAGGACATTTTTTATTTGCTGCCGGTTGCGGCGGTATCGAGATGCACCACCGGGTTTTCCGCAAATAAATAGCGATCGGCGTTGAACTCGAAATCATCGCTGGTTTCGTTAAACAGCATCTGTTTGGTGTTTTCCAGATGTTGCCACATCGCCAGTTTCGCCGCGTGCGGGTCTTTGCGAATCAGCGCGCGCAGGATCTGGTCATGATCATCACACCAGTTATCCACGGTGCGTAAGTCGATGTGATCGTGCAGTTTTTTCCAGTATGGGTTGTGAACACGCTGTGTCCACATTTTCTCAACGATGGCCGCCAGCGCCGTGTTTTGTGTGGCCAGCGCAACCTGCACATGGAACTGCAAATCCCACTCAGAATCGCGGAAACACTTCTCTTTACGCGCGTTATCCTGAATTTCCATCAACTTCATGATGTCCTGTTTCGTCACCTGGGTGGCGGCGAATTCAGCAATATTACTTTCGATCAGCTGACGAGCCTGCAGCAGCTCAAACGGGCCGTAATTGGCGAACTCAAGGTTTTCATCCGGCGCCTGGGTGTGGCGTGCCACGTTGGAGATCACATGAATGCCGGAGCCTTTGCGAACTTCAACATACCCTTCCACTTCAAGCATGATAATGGCTTCACGAACCACGGTCCGGCTGACGCTTTTCTCATCGGCGATAAAGCGCTCGGCGGGCAGTTTGTCTCCCACCAGATAGACGCCTTGCTCAATACGGCTTTTAAGCTCCGCGGCAAGCTGCTGGTACAAACGTCGTGACTCGGAGATTTCCATATGTGAGCTCCAGGAAAAAGAAGGGCAATAATAGATTTGTTATACCACTTTTACTGCTTTCTCACCATCGCAGATAGTAAAAAAGCCGCACCAGGCGGCTTTTTTAAGTATCAAAATTGAGGTTTAACTTTGTGCTGCCGGGCCACCAAGTGAATGCTCTTTCACCACCTCTTCGGCTGATTTGTTTTTCAGCACCGTCCAGATAACCACGGCACCCATCAGGTCGAACAGCGCCAGCACAGCGAACAGCGGGCTAAAGCCGATGGTATCCGCCAGCGCACCAACTACCAGGGCAAACAGGGTACTTGCTGTCCACGCCGCCATACCGGTCAGACCGTTTGCGGTTGCCACTTCGTTACGACCGAATACGTCAGAAGAGAGTGTAATCAGCGCACCGGACAGAGACTGGTGAGCAAAACCACCGATACACAGCAGGCCGATTGCCACATACGGGCTGGTGAACAGGCCGATCATGCCAGGGCCAATCATCAGTACCGCACCCATGGTCACTACCATTTTACGGGAAACAATCAGGTTCACACCGAAGACACGCTGGAACAGCGGCGGCAGGTAACCACCGACGATGCAACCCAGGTCAGCGAACAGCATCGGCATCCAGGCGAACATGGCGATTTCTTTCAGGTTAAAACCGTAAACCTTGAACATGAACAGCGGGATCCAGGCGTTAAACGTACCCCAGGCTGGTTCTGCCAGGAAACGCGGCAGCGCGATGCCCCAGAACTGACGGGTGCCCAGAATCTGCCAGACGGACATTTTTTTGCCGTTGTTGGTCTGGTGTTGTGCTTCCTGACCGCCAATGATGTACTCGCGTTCTTCTTCGCTCAGTTTTTTCTGATCGCGCGGGTGTTTATAGAAAACCAGCCAGGCCATCGCCCAGGCAAAGCTCAGCACACCAGAGATGATGAACGCCATTTCCCAGCTGTGCATCACGATTGCCCACACCACCAGCGGCGGCGCAATCATCGCACCAATAGAAGAACCGACGTTGAAGTAACCCACCGCGATAGAACGTTCTTTCGCCGGGAACCATTCGGACGCCGCTTTCAGACCTGCCGGGATCATCGCTGCTTCAGCGGCACCCACCGCGCCACGCGCCAGTGCCAGACCACCCCAGCTGCCTGCCAGCGCAGTCGCGCCGCAGAATACCGCCCAGGTAATCGCAAAGAAGGCATAACCAATTTTGGTGCCCAGAACGTCCAGTACGTAGCCTGCAACAGGCTGCATAACAGTATAAGCCGCGGAATAAGCCGCAATGATGTAAGAGTATTGCTGAGTAGAAATGTGCAGCTCTTCCATCAAGGTTGGAGCGGCAGCCGCTACGGTGTTACGTGTCAGGTAGCCCAGCACGGTGCCGACCGTCACCAGTGCTATCATGTACCAACGTAATCCTTTGATTTTACGCATGTAAACCTCATCGTTATGTTATTACCGCCTGCGCGGCCATCCTTCGATCGCGTCCGGAGGATGAAACGGGGAGGACGTACCCGGGAGAACTCCCGGTACGGCCCAAACCTTGCCATAAGTAAGCGTGTTTAAGTCGGTATCCGTACCCAAAAAATCCGATTAACTTTTTATCGGGAATGCATTCCGTCGGCTTATGTGTTCGACGGCAGGAAAGATAACTTGTCATACAACTTGAAAAGGTGAGTGACATCACAAAAGTGTTTTTCTTTGTGTGGTCTTTAACTTTGCCGGGATAAGCCAGAAACGGCGCGGGTTAGCGGGATATTCAGGCGCCTGGATTGTCAGTTTTTGTCTGCTTTTATTGATCCAACTCACGAAAATATCTTCGGTCTATAGAAATTGGTGTGATAACTTTGTCAGCATTAAAGGTAAGCATCAGACGCACTCGTTTAGAGGAAGACGATAATGACCCCGTTTATGACCGAAGATTTTCTGTTAGATACCGAATTTGCTCGCCGTCTGTACCACGACTACGCAAAAGACCAGCCGATTTTTGACTACCATTGCCACTTGCCGCCGCAACAGATCGCTGACAACTACCGCTTTAAAAACCTGTATGACATCTGGTTAAAAGGTGATCACTACAAATGGCGCGCCATGCGTACCAACGGCGTACCTGAGCGCCTGTGTACCGGTGACGCCTCCGATCGTGAGAAGTTTGACGCCTGGGCCGCAACCGTGCCGCACACCATTGGTAACCCGTTATACCACTGGACGCATCTGGAACTGCGTCGTCCATTTGGTATTACAGGTAAGGTGTTGTCGCCGTCTACCGCCGACGAAATCTGGAGCCGGGGTAATGAACTGCTGGCGCAGGATAAGTTCTCCGCGCGCGGCATCATGCAGCAGATGAACGTGAAAATGGTGGGTACCACCGACGATCCGATTGACTCGCTGGAACACCACGCTTCGATCGCCAAAGATGGCACCTTCCACATCAAAGTGCTGCCGAGCTGGCGCCCGGACAAAGCGTTCAACATTGAACAAGCCACTTTTAACGATTACATGGCGAAGCTGGGCGAAGTCTCTGATACCGACATTCGTCGTTTTGCCGATCTGCAAACGGCGCTGAGTAAACGCCTGGATCACTTCGCGGCGCATGGCTGTAAAGTTTCTGACCACGCGCTGGACGTGGTGCTCTTCGCTGAAGCCAGCGAAGCCGAACTGGATAGCATCCTGGCGCGTCGCCTGGCGGGTGAAACGCTCGGCGAAAAAGAAGTCGCACAGTTCAAAACGGCGGTGCTGGTCTGGCTGGGTGCGGAATACGCCCGTCGCGGTTGGGTGCAGCAGTACCACATCGGTGCGCTGCGTAATAACAACCTGCGTCAGTTCAAACTGCTGGGGCCAGACGTCGGTTTCGACTCCATCAACGACCGTCCGCTGGCGGAAGAGCTCTCCAGACTGCTGAGCAAGCAGAATGAAGAGAACCTGCTGCCGAAAACCATTCTGTACTGCCTGAACCCGCGCGATAACGAAGTGCTCGGCACCATGATCGGCAACTTTCAGGGCGAAGGTATGCCAGGCAAAATGCAGTTCGGTTCCGGCTGGTGGTTTAACGACCAGAAAGATGGCATGGAACGTCAGATGACGCAGCTGGCGCAACTGGGTCTGCTGAGCCGCTTTGTCGGCATGCTGACCGACAGCCGCAGTTTCCTCTCTTACACCCGCCACGAATATTTCCGTCGCATCCTGTGCCAGATGATTGGCCGCTGGGTCGAAGCGGGCGAAGCCCCGGCGGATATTCAGCTGCTGGGCGAAATGGTGAAAAACATCTGCTTTAACAATGCGCGTGATTACTTCGCGATTGAACTGAACTAAGGCCGTTTGAGGTTGATATGCAATACATCAAGATCCATTCACTGGATAACGTTGCGGTAGCACTGGCGGATCTCGCTGAAGGCGCGGAAGTCGTTATCGACAACCAAACCGTTCGGCTGCGCCAGGCGGTGGTTCGCGGGCATAAGTTTGCCCTGCAACCCATCGCCAAAGGTGAAAATGTTGTCAAGTATGGTCTGCCAATTGGTCATGCGACAGCAGATATCGCGTCGGGCGAATACATCCATTCCCATAATGCCCGTACCAATCTGAGCGATGTGGACGAGTATAGCTATCAACCTGATTTTCAGGAGGAAGGCGCACAGGCGGCGGATCGTGACATTCAGATCTACCGCCGCGCTAACGGCGAAGTCGGGATCCGCAACGAGTTATGGATCCTGCCGACGGTCGGCTGTGTGAACGGCATTGCCCGTCAGATCCAGAGCCGTTTCCTGAAAGAGACGCAGGACGCCGAAGATATCGACGGCGTTTACCTGTTCAGCCACACCTACGGTTGTTCCCAACTGGGTGACGACCACATTAACACCCGCACCATGCTGCAAAATATGGTGCGTCACCCGAACGCGGGTGCGGTGCTGGTGATTGGTCTGGGCTGTGAAAACAATCAGGTCGACGCCTTCCGTCAGACGCTCGGTGAATTCGATCCGGAACGCGTCCACTTTATGGTCTGCCAACACCAGGATGACGAAGTGGAAGCCGGTCTTGAGCATTTGCATGAGCTTTATCAGGCGATGCGCAACGACAAGCGTGAACCGGGCAAACTGAGCGAGCTGAAATTCGGCCTTGAGTGCGGCGGTTCTGATGGCCTTTCCGGCATCACCGCCAATCCGATGCTGGGCCGTTTCTCGGACTACGTAATCGGCAACGGTGGCACTACCGTGTTAACCGAAGTACCGGAGATGTTCGGTGCGGAACGTATCCTGATGAGCCACTGCCGCGACGAAAGTACCTTTGAGAAGACCGTCACCATGGTCAACGACTTCAAACAGTACTTTATCGCGCATAATCAGCCGATTTACGAAAACCCATCGCCGGGTAACAAAGCGGGCGGTATCACCACGCTGGAAGAGAAATCACTGGGCTGCACGCAAAAAGCGGGTGCCAGCCAGGTGGTGGACGTGCTGCGTTACGGTGAGCGTCTGAAAACCCACGGTCTGAACCTGCTAAGCGCACCGGGTAACGATGCGGTTGCTACCAGCGCGCTGGCCGGGGCAGGCTGCCATATGGTGCTGTTCAGTACTGGTCGCGGCACACCTTACGGTGGTTTTGTGCCGACGGTGAAAATTGCTACCAACAGCGAACTGGCGGCGAAGAAGAAACACTGGATCGACTTCGATGCCGGTCAGCTGATTCACGGCAAAGCGATGCCGCAACTGCTGAGCGAGTTCGTGGATGTGATCGTCGATATCGCCAACGGCAAAAAGACCTGTAACGAGAAAAACGATTTCCGCGAACTGGCTATCTTCAAAAGCGGCGTAACGCTTTAATTTACCTTTATCTTTCGCGCCATGACTGTGTTGGCTGCGCTCATTCACCCCGGTCACTTACTTGTGTAAGCTCCCGGGGATTTGTGAGCTTGCCGCCTTGCCCTGGCGCGAAATTTTTGGCTCAGGCCTGCTCGCAGGCTTTCAGTGATGTGTCGCTTTTCCCAAAATCCTACAAGGAATTTCCATGACCACGTATTGGCTTGCCCAGGGCGTTGGTGTGATTGCTTTTCTGATTGGTATTACCACGTTTATCAACCGTGATGAACGGCGCTTCAAAAAGCAACTCTCAGTCTATAGCGCCATTATCGGCGTGCATTTCTTTCTGATGGGCGCGTTCCCGGCGGGCTCCAGCGCCATGCTTAACGCCATCCGCACCCTGATTACTCTGCGTACCCGTAGCCTGTGGGTCATGGCACTGTTTATTGTGCTTACCGGCGGGTTAGGGCTGGCGAAATTTCACCATCCCATGGAGTTGTTACCGGTTGCCGGGACGATCGTCAGCACCTGGGCGCTGTTTCGTTTTAAAGGCTTGCCGATGCGCTGCGTGATTTGGTGCTCAACCGGCTGCTGGGTGATCCACAACATCTGGCTCGGATCGATTGGCGGTTCGCTGATCGAAGGCAGCTTTTTAGTGATGAATGGCCTGAACATTATTCGCTTCTGGCGCATGCAAAAACGCGGTATCGACCCGTTTAAAGTCGAAACCGCGCGGCAAGAGAAACCGGCTGCCCGGTGAAGGCAGCCAAAAAGATCAGTTACGCAGGGCGTTATTCACCAGGCGCTCATCTTCCGCCTGGCACACCGCTGCGGTAAACAGCACATCGGTGGAGGAATTAAGCGCCGTTTCGCAGGAATCCTGCAAGACGCCAATAATAAAGCCGACCGCTACCACCTGCATCGCCACATCATTGGAAATACCAAACATGTTACAGGCCAGCGGGATCAGCAGCAGGGAACCGCCCGCCACGCCGGACGCGCCACAGGCACAGAGCGACGCCACCACGCTCAGCAGCAGCGCCGTTGGCACATCAACCGTAATGCCCAGCGTATGCACTGCCGCCAGTGCCAGCACGGTAATGGTGATTGCCGCGCCCGCCATGTTAATGGTGGCACCCAGCGGGATAGAAACCGAATAGGTATCGCGGTCAAGATTCAGCTTCTCACACAGCGCCATGTTCACGGGAATATTCGCTGCGGAACTGCGGGTGAAAAAGGCGGTGACGCCGCTTTCACGCAGGCAGGTAAAGACCAGCGGGAAAGGGTTGCGGCGGATTTTCCAGTACACCAGCAGCGGGTTAACCACCAGCGCGACAAACGCCATGCAGCCCACCAGCACCACCAGCAGTTGCGCGTAACCTAACAGCGCGCCAAAACCGGATGTCGCAAGGGTCGAGGAGACAAGGCCAAAAATGCCGATCGGCGCAAAGCGGATCACGATGCGCACCATAAAGGTGACGGCGCCTGCCATATCCTGCACCAGATTTTTGGTGCTCTCGTTACTGTGGCGCAGCGCAAAACCCAGCCCCACGGCCCACACCAGAATGCCGATGTAGTTCGCGTTCATGATTGCGGTCACCGGATTGGCGATCATGCTGGTCAGTAAACCGCGCAGCACTTCCACAATGCCGGATGGCGGCGTGACATCATTGGCGCCCGGCACAAGCTGGAGCGTCGAAGGGAAGAGAAAGCTGGCCAGCACGGCGGTCAGCGCGGCAGTGAACGTGCCTAACAGATATAGCACCAGCACCGGGCGCAAACGCGTCTTTTGCCCTTGTTGATGACCAGCGATGGAGGCCATCACCAGCATCAGCACCAGTACTGGTGCCACCGCTTTTAACGCGCTTACAAACAGCGTACCCAGAATGCCGGTCGCAATAGCGGCGGGCGTCGAAATCCACGCCAGTAAAATACCCAGAATTAAACCAATAAGAATCTGTTTCACCAGGCTGCCATCAATCAAGCGTTGCAGTAACCCGGTGGAGCGGTGCGTTGTCATGCCATGTTCCTTTCGTGTTGTGGAGTTGCATCCCGCATGCCTTTTTGGATGACATTTGTCAGGATGTAACATTTGTTTGCAGAAAGCAGTATATGGACTCTGCGGCAACAAGAAAGGGGAGAAGAATAACTTTTCCAGCCTGGCGCGGCTTTTTGATTTTTTGTGTTAACGTTTTGTGATAAAGGCGACAAGGCTGATGAAATGGCCGCTCTGCGCACTGGCAGAGCGGCCATTTACGGCTTACGCCCTGTTTTTCTTGTCGTGCTGGTGGTTAACCCACGCGTTGAGCAGCATGGTCAGCACGAGGATGCCGCCTACCACGCCAAGCGAGACGGCGATCGGAATATGGAAGAAATCGACAATCAGCATCTTGATGCCGATAAACACCAGAATGACCGACAAACCATATTTGAGCATCGAGAAACGCTCAGCCACGCCCGCCAGCAGGAAGTACATCGCACGCAGGCCCAGAATCGCAAACAGGTTTGAGGTCAGCACGATAAACGGATCGGTGGTCACGGCAAAAATAGCCGGGATACTGTCGACCGCAAAAATCACATCGCTCAATTCGACCAGAATCAGCACCAGCAATAATGGCGTCGCGAACAGCAGGCCATTTTTGCGCACAAAAAAGTGCTCATTTTCGATGGTATCGGTCATGCGTAAATGGCTGCGCAGCCAGCGCACCAGCGGTTTGTCGCCGATCCCGGTTTCGTCCTCTTTCGCCAGCGCCATTTTCACGCCGGTAAACAGCAGGAACGCGCCAAAAACATACAACAGCCACGAGAACTGGGTGATAAGCCAGCTGCCAGCGAAAATCATAATCGTGCGCAGCACAATCGCGCCGAGCACGCCGTAAACCAGCACCCGGCGCTGCAACGCGGCAGGCACGGAGAAGTAGCTAAACAGCATCAGCCAGACGAAGACGTTATCGACCGCCAGCGCTTTTTCAATCAGATAACCGGTGAGGAACGCCAGCGCCTGCGTGTCGGCAACAGCGCGTCCTTCGGTTTGCGTGAGATACCACCAGAAGGCGGCATTGAACAGCAGGGAGAGGCTGACCCAAACCACAGACCAGGCGGCCGCCTGCTTCATGGTCATCGTATGGACGCCGCGACGCCCCTGAAGCAGAAGGTCGACGGCCAGCATAATCACGACCACAATCGCGAAGCCGCCCCATAACATCGGTGTACCGACAGTATTCATTGTGTGAATCCTTACCTAAAAACAAAAACGGCTAACGTCGGAAGAGGTTAGCCGTTTGCTTTAGGTGCAATGGATCCTCGCCTTCCGGCAAGGTCTCACTTACGTCTGTGAAGACGCCCGGCGACCGGATGCATATACGCATCGTAATGACGATCCACCAGCAATGAAGTTACTCCCCTTTGCAGGTAACAAAATATGTCAGCATATTGATTCCGTCAATGTGAAGCCATCTATGCTTTACGAACCTTTACGCCGGCAGCTGTTCGCCGATGTCATCCGCCGGGAAAACGACGCCGATCTGGCGGCGAATTTCGGTCAGCAGTTTTGCCGTGACCCGGCTTACGTCCAGCCCAGGGTGGTTGACTTCGTTCTCTTCCACCAGGCGGGCAAAGGTTTCCGCTTCATATAGCATGGTATTGATGTGCTGCGGCTGTGTCAGTTCCTGCGCTTTGCCGCCGCGCGGCACGAACGAGACTTTCTGGCATTCGGAGATTTTCTCGATCACCAGCGATCCGGCCTCGCCCTGAATTTCGCTCGGCAGCACGGAATCACTCACTTTCGAGTGTTGCAGCGTGACGCTGAAATCACCGTAATCCATCACCACCACGCCGTGGGCATCCACGCCGCTTTCCAGCAGGCTGGCGGTGGCCTGAACGCTGTGCGGCTCGCCCCACAGCGCCACGGCGGACGCCAGGCAGTAGAAGCCAATGTCCATAATCGAGCCGTTGGAAAACGCCGGATTAAAGGTATTCGGGTTTTCTCCGTCCAGGTAACGCTGGTAGCGCGACGAATACTGGCAGTAGTTGATAAAGGCTTTACGGAGCTTGCCCGCTTTGGCCAGCGTTTGTTTCAGCAAAATAAAATTCGGCAGGCTGGCGGTTTTGAACGCTTCAAACAGCACCACCTGATTTTCCCGCGCGCAGGCGATGGCCGCTTCCACTTCACGCAGGTTGGAGGCCAGCGGTTTTTCGCAGATCACATGCTTTTTGTGACGCAGAAAAAGCTGCGTCTGTGGGAAATGCAGGGAATTCGGGCTGGCAATATAAACCGCGTCAATCGCATCGCTTTGTGCCATATCTTCAAGCGAGGTAAACAGATGTTCGACCGGGTAGTCGTTGGCGAACGTTTGCGCCTGTTCAAGGCTGCGGGAAAAAACGGCGGTGAGTTTATATTTGCCCGTTTCATGGGCGGCATCGACGAACTGGCGGGTGATCCAGTTCGTACCTATGACAGCGAAACGTATCATACAGGCGCTAATTCTCCGTAAGGGGGTCTTCGATCACTCTAGCACGACGAGATGACAAAACCAGTGCACTGCCCCGCACAAGCACAAAAGGTGATGGCGAAAATCTCACCCGTTACGATCCAGCGTCAGATGCGTTAGCCACAACCGCGTATCAAACTCGAGCTGGTGGTACTGCGGCTCCATATAGCAGCACAGCTGGTAGAACGCTTTGTTGTGATCTTTCTCTTTCAGATGCGCAAGTTCGTGAACCACGATCATCCGCAAGAAGGCTTCTGGCGCGTCGCGGAACACCGTGGCGACGCGGATTTCCGCTTTGGCTTTTAACTTGCCGCCCTGGACGCGGGAGACCGCCGTATGTAAGCCGAGTGCATTGTTTAACACATGGATTTTGCTGTCATACATCACCTTATTCACCGGCGCGGCATTACGCAGATACTGATTTTTCAGCGCTTGCGTATAGTGATAAAGCGCTTTATCGGTGGCGATGTCGTGGCTTTCCGGATAGCGCTTTTTCAGCACCTCGCCCAGCCGGTTCTGTTCAATCAGGGCGGTAACCTGCGTCAGCAGGGATTCAGGGTAGCCCTGAAGATAGGTCAGCTTGTTCATGGCGAAATGTGTTTACATCTCCGGATAATTAAGCGATAAAACGCGCGAATTTTAGCATTGCGGAGGGGCGATGAGCCAGGTTGAGTTAAACGGACAATCATTCACTTTAGACAGATTCCCTGTCGGCGTGGAAGAGGCGTCGCTACAGGCGTGGGACGCGGCGGATGAATATCTACTGCAACAGGTGAATGAGGTCGATGGCCCGGTTCTGATTTTTAACGACAGCTTCGGCGCGCTGGCCTGTGCGCTGGCGTCGCATCGCCCGGTTTCCGTCAACGACTCCTATATAGCAGAGCTGGCGACACAGCATAACCTGCGCATTAACGATCTGGACGAAACCGCCGTCACGCTGCAAGACAGCCTGCACCCGCTGCCTGCAAACCCGGCGTTAGTGCTGATTAAAGTGCCAAAACAGCTGGCGCTGCTGGAGCAGCAACTGCGCGCGCTACGCGAGGTTGTCACGCCGAACACGCGGATTATCGCCGGGGCGAAAGCGCGCGATGTCCACAACTCGACGTTAGCGCTGTTTGAAAAAATTCTCGGGCCGACCACCACCACGCTGGCATGGAAAAAAGCCCGGCTCATCAACTGCACATTTAACGCGCCTGCGCTTGAGGAGAGTTCTGTGCTCGCCAGCTGGAAGCTGGACGGCACGAACTGGACTATCCATAACCATGCCAATGTCTTTTCCCGCAGCGGGCTGGATATTGGCGCGCGATTTTTCCTGCAACATCTGCCGGAAAACGTGGAAGGTGAGATGGTTGATTTAGGCTGCGGCAACGGTGTGATTGGTTTAAAACTGCTGGCGCAGAACCCGAACAGCCGTGTGCTGTTCGCCGATGAGTCGGCGATGGCGGTGGCTTCCGCGCGGCTGAATGTGGAAGCGAACCTGCCACAAGCCGTTGAACGCAGCGAGTTTATGATCAACAACTCGTTGTCCGGCGTGGAGCCGGACAGGTTTGACGCAATCGTGTGTAACCCGCCGTTCCATCAGCAGAGCGCGATTACCGATCATATTGCCTGGCAGATGTTCAACGATGCGCGTTTCTGCCTGAAATATGGCGGCGAACTGCGCATTGTCGGCAACCGCCACCTCGACTATTTCCGCAAGCTAAAACGCGTATTTGGCAACTGCGAAACCCTCGCCACTAACAACAAGTTCGTGGTGCTGAAAGCGGTGAAAGTGCGTAAGAAACGCTAATGGAAAGTGGCCCGCTTTGCGGGCCACTTTGTTATCCATAGAAAACTTTCAGCCAGGCTGGGGGGCCGGAAAGCGTTAAGCCAGTTATTTTAAATTGCCAGCGCCAGTTTTGTCCCTTGCGCAATCGCCCGGCGGGCATCCAGCTCCAGCGCCACATCGCATCCACCTATCAAATGCACTGTTTTACCCGCTTCACGCAGCGGTTCCGCCAGCTCGCGTTTTGGCTCCTGGCCTGCGCAGATCACCACATGATCAACAGCCAATAGCTGAGGTTCACCGCCGATCAACAGATGTAAACCGGCATCGTCGATCTTTTGATAACTGACCGCCGGGATCATTTTCACGCCACGCGACAGCAACGTGGCGCGGTGGATCCAGCCGGTGGTTTTCCCCAGACCTTCACCAGGCTTGCTGGCTTTACGCTGCAACATCACAATGCGGCGCGGGCTTTTCGGCAACTGCGGTCCTTCCGGGCGCAGACCGCCCACTTCATTCAGGCTGGTATCAATTCCCCATTCCACACAAAATTCGGCGATGTTCTGGCTGGTTGGCTCGCCCGGCTGGCTTAAATACATTGCGGTATCAAAGCCGATCCCGCCGCAGCCAATAATGGCCACACTTTCACCCACCGGTGCTTTATCGCGCAGCACATCGAGGTAGTTCAGCACTTTTGGATGGTCGATCCCGTCGATCGGCGGCATCCGCGGTTCAATGCCGCTGGCAAGGATCACCTCGTCAAATCCCAGTAGTGTGGCCGGATCGACACGTTGATTCAGGCATAACGTAACGCCGGTCAGATCGATCATTCGCCGATAGTAACGCAGCGTTTCGTAGAACTCTTCTTTGCCGGGGATCTGTTTGGCGACATTAAACTGCCCGCCGATCTCCGCCTGGGCATCAAACAGCGTTACGCCATGCCCGCGTGCCGCGGCATTAATGGCGAACGCCAGCCCGGCAGGGCCTGCGCCGACCACCGCCAGGTTTTTCTTTTGCACAGTCGGAAGTACCGGCATCAGCGTTTCATGGCAGGCGCGGGGGTTAACAAGGCAGGAGGTGACTTTACCGGCGAAGATCTGATCCAGGCAGGCCTGGTTACAACCGATGCAGGTATTGATCTCATCCGCGCGACCATTTTGCGCTTTCGACACAAACCCGGCATCGGCCAGAAACGGGCGCGCCATCGATACCATATCGGCATCACCACGCGCGAGGATCTCGTCGGCAACCCCAGGATCGTTAATGCGGTTGGTGGTAATAAGCGGCACCTTCACTTTGCCTTTCAGCTTGCGCGTTACCCAACTGAATGCGCCGCGCGGCACCGGCGTGGCAATGGTTGGGATGCGCGCTTCGTGCCAGCCAATACCGGTATTAATCAGTGTCGCGCCTGCGGCTTCCACCGCCTGCGCCAGCGCGATGGTTTCTTCCAGCGTGCCGCCGCCTTCGACGAGATCCAGCATCGACAGGCGGTAGATAATAATAAAGTCGCTGCCGACGCGCTCGCGCACGGCACGCACCACTTCCACGGCAAAGCGCATGCGCCGGGCATAATCGCCGCCCCATTCGTCCTCACGGTGATTGGTGCGCGCGGCGAGAAATTCGTTAATCAGGTAGCCCTCAGAACCCATCACTTCAACGCCGTCGTAACCGGCCTGCTGTGCCAGCGCAGCGCAGCGGGCGAAATCATCAATCAGCGTGAGAATTTCATCATGGCTCAATTCATGCGGCGTAAAGCGGTTGATCGGCGCCTGTAACGCCGATGGCGCGACCAGCTGCGGCTGGTAGCTGTAGCGTCCGGTGTGCAGAATTTGCAGGGCGATCTTGCCGCCTTCCTGATGCACCGCTTCAGTGATTTGCCGGTGATGGGGAAGCTGGCTGGTATCGTTCAGCACCGCGCCGCCCTCCATGGTGACGCCGGAAAGTGCGGGCGCAACCCCGCCGGTGACTATCAGCGCGACGCCATGACGGGCGCGTTCAGCATAGAATGCCGCCAGCCGCTCTGCGCCGTCCGGGCGCTCCTCCAGCCCGGTGTGCATCGAACCCATCAGCACACGGTTTTTTAGCGTGGTAAAGCCCAGATCGAGTGGGGTGAACAGCGACGGGTAATGGCTCATGCTCTCTTCCAGTGTAAAATTATTGTTATGTGGTCGGATGAGTTCTACTTTAGCCGTCGCGGCAGAAAAGGGAAAAGGCGGAGCGAATGATTGTGATGAGATTCAAATATCCCTCTCCCGCAACGGGAGAGGGAAAAGCGCGTCAGGCGCCGGTTGTCAGGCCGGGTGCCTGCCACAGGGAGGTGGTTAAACCGCTGTCGACGAGGCCGAGTTGTTCTGCGTAGATTTTCTGCCACTTCAGCATCATGGTGTCGTACAGCTCGCGATGTTCCGGGTTCGGCGTAAATTCCCGGCTCCAGCGCACCAGCCGCTCGCCGGTGGCTGCCATGTCGTCATACAACCCGGCACCCACACCCGCGGCGATAGCACAGCCCAGCGCGGTGGCCTCTTTCACTTCCGGCACACGTACCGGCAGGCCCGTGACATCGCTTAAAATCTGGCTCCACAGCGCGCCTTTCGCACCGCCACCGGCGAAGACCAGGCTGTCAAACTGCACGCCGGAAAAGCGTGAAATCTGCGCCAGATTGCAGGCGGAAACAATGGCGGCGTTCTCTTCCAGCGCGCGGAACAGCGTGGCTTTGTTGCATTTTTCCGGGTCGATGGAGAGGTTAATAAACGACGGTGCAGCGTGATACCACTGCTTGAAGTGCATGGCGTCGGAGAAAATGGGCATCACGCCCCATGAACCCGCCGGTACCCGGCCTGCCATCTCTTCCAGTAAGGTGTAGGCGTCAATGCCCATCCGCTCGGCAATCAACTTTTCTTCGGCGCAAAACGCGTCGCGGAACCAGCGCATGGTCAGGCCGGTGAAAAAGCTTATCGACTCCGCTTGCACCATGCCTGGAATGACATGCGGATTGACACGGATATTCATTTCCGGGTCGGTGCGCACTTGCGGCAGGTTCACCACTTGCTGCCAGAATGTACCGCCGAGCACGGCGGTTTGTCCGGCGCGCACCACGCCAAGGCCAAGGCTGCCGAGCTGTACATCACCGCCGCCCATCACTACCGGCGTGCCTTCGCGCAGACCGCACTCTTGCGCCGCCTGGTGAGTGACTTCGCCCAACAGGCTGCCGGTCTCTTTCACCGGTGATAACAGATCCGGGCGTAACCCGGCCATATCCAGTAAGTCGGGCCGCCAGTCGCGCGTGAAAAGATCGAGCATACCGGTGGTGCCGGCATTGGAAGGATCCACCGCTAACCAGCCGGAGAGGCGCGAGGCAAGCCAGTCGCTGATCATGGTGATGGTGGCGGTATCGCGGTAAATGTCGGGGCGATGGTGCGCCAGCCACAGCAGACGCGGCATGGCGCTGAGCGCCAGCGTCTGCCCGGAAACGCTGTAGACTTCGGCTTCAAACTGCCAGTCATGGATCTCTTTTAACTCGGCGACTTCATGGCTGGCGCGGGAATCCACGTTGGCGCACGCCCAGATGGCGTCGCCATTGTTGTTATACAGCACAATGCCTTCGCGCATGGAGCAGCAGGCGACTGACTGGATATCCGCGCCGCTAAGACCGGCGGTTTTCAGCGCCAGGCGGATGCACTGGCAGGCCAGTTGCCAGTTGGTGTTGAGGTCGAACTCCATTGAGCCGGGGACGTTTTCCACGCTGAGGTGTTTCCACTCGGCCTGGCCGACGGCAATTTGCCGCCCGCTTAAGTCGAAGATCACTGCCCGAATGCTGCCAGTCCCTGCATCTAACGCTAAAAGGTAACTCATGGGTTTTGCCCCCTCGCAAGCATCATAGATAAAACTGTGATCCTCGTACGGTCGTAAATATAGTTCAGCGCCTACGCTTTTGAACATTCATCAGTCACAAAATCACTTGTTCTATCACAGCTTTTTGCGGGAGGCAGGATGGCGGATGTAGATGACATCAAAGATGGCAAAGACTTTGGCCTGGGCACCGCGCAGCAAAATGTGCCTTTCACCCTGAAGGGCTGCGGTGCGCTGGACTGGGGCATGCAATCGCGGCTGGCAAGGATCTTTAACCCACAGAGTAACCGTACGGTGATGCTGGCCTTCGATCACGGCTATTTTCAGGGACCGACGACCGGGCTTGAGCGTATTGATCTATCGATTGCGCCGCTGTTCGCACAAACCGATGTGCTGATGTGTACGCGTGGCATTTTGCGCAGTGTGGTGCCGCCCGCCACCAATAAACCGGTGGTGCTGCGCGCCTCTGGCGGCAACTCAATCCTCGCCGAACTCTCTAACGAATGCGTGGCGGTGGCGATGGAAGACGCGCTGCGGCTCAACGTCTGTGCGGTGGCGGCGCAAATCTATATCGGCAGTGAGCATGAACACCAGTCGATTAATAACATCATCAAGCTGGTGGACGCGGGCAACCGCTACGGTGTGCCGACGATGGCAGTGACCGGTGTAGGTAAAGAGATGACGCGCGATGCGCGTTATTTTTCGCTGGCCAGCCGTATCGCCGCCGAAATGGGCGCACAGTTTGTGAAAACCTACTTTGTAGAAGAGGGGTTCGAAAAGGTCACCGCCAGTTGCCCGGTGCCGATCGTGATTGCTGGCGGGAAAAAGTTACCCGAGCAGGAGGCGCTGGAGATGTGCTTCCGCGCCATTGATCAGGGCGCGTCGGGCGTGGATATGGGGCGCAACATTTTCCAGTCCAGCGCGCCGCTCGCCATGCTCAAGGCGGTGAAAAAAGTGGTACACGAGCACATGCACGCCCGTGAGGCGTACCAGTTCTGGCTGGAGGAAAAACAAGGAGAGCAACCATGAATGTGACGCTGGTGGAAATCAATATCAAACCGGACAGAGTAGATGAGTTTTTACAGGTCTTTCGTGCCAATCACGAAGGCGCTATCCGCGAGCCGGGGAATCTGCGTTTTGATGTATTACAGGATCCGAAAGTGAAAACCCGCTTTTTTATTTATGAAGCGTATCAGGATGACGCCGCGGTCCAGGCGCACAAGGAGACACCGCACTACCTGGCGTGCGTGGAGAAGCTGGAAGAACTGATGTCGGAGCCGCGCAAAAAACGCAGCTTTATTGGTTTACTGCCGAAGTAAACATCCGCTTTCATGGCAGCATTGATTGCGCCTGAAAGCGCATACCGCACCTGCAAAAGACATTTCTGCGAGAGTGTGAAATTGCAAGACAGCAGGGCAGAAAACCAGAGCGTGTTGATGATCCCGGATTTTCTGTGAGCAATAAAAAACCCTCTCCCGCCGGGAGAGGGTTTTATGCGTCTGTTTACGCCAGTTCTTCAGAAACACGCAGTGCCGCCAGCGCATTAGCTGCTGCTTTTAGCACCTGCTCACACTGTTCAATCGTCAGCGTCAGCGGCGGTTCGATACGAATGGTTTTCGCGTTATTGAGCGTTCCGGCAACCAGCACACGCTGGCGGAACATCTCACTGGCAAAGTTGTAGCCCGTTTCGTTATCGACAAACTCAATCGCCATCAGCATTCCGCGACCACGCGCATCCTGCACCAGATCCGGATATTGACGCACCAGCGCGCGGAAACCGTCCAGCAACATGTCGCCTTTCTGCTCCGCCTGAGCGGGCAGGTTCTCTTCCAGCAGCACATTGATGGTCGCCAGCGCGGCCGCACAAGCCAGCGGGTTGCCGCCAAAGGTGGTGGTGTGCAGGAATGGGTTATCAAACAGCACCGAGAACACCTCTTCGGTGGCGACAGTTGCGCCAATCGGCATCACGCCGCCGCCCAGTGCTTTCGCCAGGCACAAGATGTCTGGCTGCACGTTTTCGTGTTCGCAGGCGAACATTTTGCCCGTACGCCCCATGCCGGTTTGCACTTCGTCAAAAATCAGCAGCGCGCCAAACTCATCGCACAGCTTGCGTACCGCTGGCAGATAACCGGCTGGTGGTAAGATCACGCCACCTTCCCCCTGGATCGGCTCCAGGATCACGGCGGCGACATCATCACCGGTTTTCCGGCATTCGCTAAGCAGCGTACGCATCGCGTCGATGTCGCCAAACGGTACATGACGAAAGCCCGGCAGCAGCGGCATAAACGGTTTGCGGAAGGTCGATTTTGCCGTTGCCGACAACGCGCCCAGCGATTTACCGTGGAACGCGCCGCTGGTGGCGACAAAGGTGAATTTACCGCGCGGTGACTGGTAGGCTTTCGCCAGTTTTAGCGCCGCTTCGACGGACTCCGTGCCGCTGTTGCTAAAGAAGCTGTATTTCAGTTTGCCAGGCGTCAGTGCCGCCAGTGTTTTCGCCAGCATGGCGCGTAACGGGTCGAGCAATTCCTGGCTATGCAGAGGTTGTTTTGCGAGTTGATTCTGTACGGCGGAAACCACAACTGGATTACGGTGCCCCACATTGAAAATTCCAAACCCACCCAGACAATCTAAAAACTCCTGCCCCTGGGTGTCGACAAGCGTGTTCAAACTGCCAGCTTGCCACTCTACGGCTCCGTAATCCCCGCCGGCGGTAACAGATTTTCGATACTCTAAAAACCCCGGATTGACATGCTCTTTAAAGTAATCCACCACCTCTCGGTTTAATGCTTTCATATCCTCATGGTCGAGCGTTCGCTTTTCAATGAGATTCAGTGCGTGAGCGCTGCACGCTAATGCCGATGCGCTGGAAGGTAACCTGTTCAAAATGGGCTCCAGGGACTCGCGTATCACATGATACCGATTTAAGTATTGCAGGGATTACGCCACTTCGGTGCGGGGAACATAAATCGGGATAAATGCCAGGGGAAAATGAAGGCGCACAAAATTTAATCATGCCGTCCCGTTAATATTTTGTATCTTTTGTGGTTAAAAATCATTCATTGCGGACGGAGAGATGGCTAAGTTGCGCCAATATAGTGCAATAAATGCGCGATAATGATGCATTCTCATGAGGGAATCGTGATGGTAACGCTACGAAATTATTAAAATCATAGGGTTAACGAGCCCACGAAAAACAGGGTTTTATTGCAAATTGCGATCTAAATCAAATTTAACAACTAAAGATAAACCCATTATCGCCGAAATAACATTCGCAGTAATTTTTAACAGCAATATAACCTGCATAGGACGCAATCATGTCTTCTCCTCCTTATGTCAGCCAACAGCGCTTTATGCTGGAGGATGACACCACGCTGATGTCGACAACTGACCAGCAAAGTTACATCACCCACGCCAACGACGCGTTTATCCATGCCAGTGGCTACTCCCACATCGAGTTGCTCGGCCAGCCCCACAATCTTGTTCGCCACCCGGATATGCCAAAAGCGGCTTTTGCCGATATGTGGTACACCCTGAAACAGGGCGAGCCGTGGAGCGGCATCGTCAAAAACCGGCGTAAAAATGGCGATCATTACTGGGTGCGAGCCAATGCTGTGCCGATGGTGCGCAACGGCAAAGTCACCGGCTACATGTCGATTCGTACCGAGGCGAAAGATGAGGAGATCGCCGCCGTTGAGCCGCTGTACAAAGCGTTAAATGAAGGGCGCTGCAACAAACGTGTCTATAAAGGCCTGGTCATTAGCAAGCACTGGTGGGGAAAACTGGCGGGCATGCCGCTACGCTGGCGTGCGCGCAGCGTCATGACGTTGTTGTGGGCTGCGCAATTTGCTGGATTATGGTTTACCGGTGCAGGCGGCCTGGCGCTGGCGCTGAGCACGCTGGCGATGCTGCTGGGCTGCCTGGCATTTGAGTGGCAAATCGTTCGCCCGGCGGAAAACGTGGCACGTCAGGCACTGAGTGTGGCCACCGGGGAACGCAATAGCGTGCAACCGTTGAACCGCAGCGATGAGTTGGGGCTGACATTGCGGGCGATCGGGCAACTGGGGCTGATGTGCCGTTGGTTGATCAATGACGTTTCAACCCAGGTTCACAGTGTGCGTAGCGGCAGTGAAACGCTGGCGAAAGGTAATGAAGATCTTAATGAACGCACGCGCCAGACGGTGGTGAATGTGCAGCAGACGGTTGCCACCATGAGCCAGATGGCGGCATCGGTACAAAACAACTCGCAAACAGCATCGGCGGCAGACGAGCTCTCCAGCTCCGCCAGTAGCGCCGCCACGCACGGCGGTAAGGCGATGGAGACGGTGGTGAAAACCATGGACGAGATTGCCGACAGCACCGGGCGCATTGGCTCTATTACCAAGCTGATTAATGACATCGCTTTCCAGACCAATATCCTGGCGCTGAATGCCGCGGTAGAAGCGGCCAGGGCAGGCGAGCAGGGCAAAGGGTTTGCGGTCGTGGCGGGTGAAGTTCGCCACCTGGCGAGCCGTAGCGCCAGCGCGGCGAATGATATTCGTAAGCTGATCGACGCCAGTGCCAGTAAAGTGCAGTCTGGTTATGACCAGGTGCATGCCGCAGGCCGCACGATGGAAGATATTGTTAATCAGGTACAAAACGTCACTGCGCTGATCGGCCAGATTAGCCAGTCAACATCGGAGCAGGCTACCGGGCTTTCTGAACTGACGCGCGCAGTGGCGGAACTGGATGCCATCACGCAGAAAAACGCTGGTTTGGTAGAGGAGAGCGCGGCGGTTTCGGCAATGGTTAAACATCGCGCCGCCCGCCTGCAGGATGCCGTCGCCGTTTTGCACTAACAGTTTACCTTGCTCTTAAAAACCACTGGCCGCGCGCTGGTGGTTTTTTATTGGTAAGCGCTTGATTTCTGCCATTTCATGTAAGTGCGATATATATATTTTGTTAATTTTATATTAAGCACAGTTCGCATTGTGAAGTATTAATATATTTTCGCGCCTCTTATTTTATGCAGCGTTAAATCTGATGTAGCGATATTAATATGCCCTGCGCCAATCTTTATTTTCGTATATATAACGATCGATTGATCATTATTAATAGTTGATTGCTATCAGAAAGTTCATTAAGTAACTAAAAAAACGATCAAACTCATAAAGTTAGCGCTAACGTTACCGATAACGGCTAGTGGCTGCATTCTTTTAATTTGCGCCAGGGACTTAAGCGCGCCATTAGGGTGAGGGCGCGGAACTTTCGTCAATAAAATAATCAAACCCATGGAGAATATATGTTTTTACATGATGTAAAAATCGGCACGAAATTATTTCTGGCGTTCGGCTTTTTTATTGCGTTAATGGTAGTGAGTTCCTGTCTGTCTCTCTTCAGCCTGAACCGCGCGAATAACGGAATGCAAGAGATTGTGCACGAGGATTACCCAACCACGGTAAAAGCGAATCAGCTTATTGATAATTTCCAGACCTTTGTCAGCACCCAGCAACTGATGCTGCTGGATAGCGACGGCAAATGGACCGGTGAATCGCAAAAGCAGCTTGCTGAGATAAGCTCCCACATTACCGCTCTGCTGGAGGATTTATCTAAAAATCTGCGTGATGATAAATCGCAGAAAAACCTCGCCGACATCCGCACCGTGCGCCAGCAATACCTCGACTCCCGTTTCCGCATTCTCGATGCCGTTAAAAATAATGACCGCGCGGGTGCGATTCAGGAGATGATGACCAAAACCATTAACATCCAGAATGCTTACAAAGAGCGGGTGTTGGCGCTGATCGCCATTCAGGATGGGCAAATGCGTGCGGCGGGCGACCAGGTGCAGAACGATTTCAGTTCTAACCGCCTGATGCTGATTCTGCTGGCGATTGTTAGCATCGGCATGGGCAGCCTGATTGGCTGGTATATCGTACGGATGATCACGCGCCCGCTGAGTGAGGCGGTTGCCTTTGCTGAAGCGATTGCCGATGGCGATTTGACGCGTACCATCGATTCTCGCCACCGCGATGAAACCGGCGTACTGCTGCGTGCGCTGATGGAGATGAAAAACCGTCTTGTTGAGATCGTTCATCAGGTGCAAAACGGCTCAGAGAGTATTTCCAGCGCGGCGGCGCAGATTGTGGCCGGTAACCAGGATCTGGCGGCGCGTACCGAAGAGCAGGCCAGCTCCGTCGAGCAGACGGCGGCGTCCATGGAGCAGATCACCGCGACGGTGAAAAACACCGCCGATCACACCTCCGAAGCGACCCACCTTTCTGCCGATGCGGCGACAGTCGTGAAGAACAACGGCGAGATGATGAAGCAGGTCACCGAGAAGATGCGCGTGATTAACGACACATCCAACCGTATGTCCGACATCATCAACCTGATTGACGCAATTGCCTTCCAGACTAACATTCTGGCGCTGAACGCGGCGGTCGAAGCGGCGCGCGCCGGTGAACACGGTCGTGGTTTTGCGGTTGTGGCGGGTGAAGTTCGCCAGTTAGCCCAGAAGAGCGCTTCCTCTGCCAACGATATTCGCCATCTGATTGAAAGCTCTACCAGCCAGACTCGTGAAGGCATGGCGCTGGTCGAAAAAGCCAGTGCGCTGATTAACGGTATGGTCAGTAATGTGGAAGAGATGGATGTTATCCTGCGCGAAATTGGTCAGGCGAGCCGCGAGCAGACCGATGGTATTTCGCAGATTAACAGCGCGATTGGCCTGATTGACTCCACCACCCAGCAGAACTCCAGCCTGGTGGAAGAGTCGGTGGCAGCAGCAGCGGCGCTGAACGATCAGGCGTTACATCTGCGCGAGCTGGTGCAGGTGTTCCGCCTGCGCGACGTGCCACAGGTAGTTTAATCGAGTTGTGAAATCTCCAGCGCTGCGCGGTCGATAATGCCAATTATCTGTTTAAGCTGCGTGGCGCTGACTTCCCCCTGATTCACCCGTAAATCCAGTACCGCTTTAAAGTTCTCCAGCGCCCGTTTCATCTGTGGGTTTTTGCGCAGTTGATAGCCAACGTTGCGTGCTTTAATCCGCTCTTCAATCTGTGCCAGCGATGGCGCATTTTCCGCCAGCCACTCCGTGCCCTGCGGCGTAATGGCGATCATTCGGCGTCCGTTTTCTTCATCGCTAACGGTAATTAACTGCTGCGCTTGCAGAGCATCCAGAGTGGGATAAATCACACCAGGGCTGGGTGTGTAGTTGCCCTGCGTCAGCGCTTCAATGGCTTTGATCAGCTCATAGCCGTGGCTGGCGTTTTGGCTGAGCAATTGCAGGATCACCAGACGTAATTCGCCGTGACCGAAAAAGCGCTGGCGTCGGCCGCCGTGTCCGTGGTGGTGCTCCCTGTCGGTATTGCCGTGATGATGACGCATAGCTGCTTACTCATTTAATTTGATATATCTAATTTATATCTAAAATAACCCGCTTGAACAACACTGACGGCGTTTTTTATTTAATAGAATGATTTTTAATGACTTTATTTCCTGGTTTAGCAACCGATGCGCTTTCGTGTGGATATATCTTAAAAAGATCTTGCCTTCTGCCTAATCAACAATCATTATCATTTGCACAACATTTAGATATATCGTATTCACGTTCATGAAGGCCGATTATGACAACCCACTCTCAACGCTATCCCCAGCGCGTACGCAATGAGCTGCGCTTTCGCGAGTTAACTGTTTTGCGCGTCGAACGCCCAGGTGCGGGCTTCCAGCGCATTGTGCTCGGCGGCGAGCAACTGGATGGCTTCACCTCCCGCGGCTTTGACGATCACAGTAAAGTCTTCTTCCCGCAGCCGGGTACGCGCTTTGTACCGCCAGTCGTGACCGATGAAGGTATCGTCTGGGGCGATGGCCCGCGCCCGGCTTCCCGCGACTATACGCCGCTGTACGATGCCAGCCGCCACGAACTGGCACTGGATTTCTATATTCACGACTGCGGCGTAGCGAGTAGCTGGGCGATGCAGGCGCAGGTGGGCGATAAATTGACTATTGGCGGGCCGCGCGGTTCGCTGGTGGTGCCGGAAGATTACGCCTGGCAGTTATATGTGTGCGATGAATCCGGCATGCCGGCGCTGCGCCGCCGCCTTGAAGCGCTCAGCCAGCTTGCTGTACGCCCGCAGGTTACTGCGGTGGTGAGCATTGCGGATGTTGCTTATCAAGATTATTTCGCGGATATAAACGGCTTTGATATTCAGTGGGTGCCGGGGCATCACCCGCAGGCCGTTGCCGACAAACTGGCGGCGATAAGCGTGCCGGAAAACGACTATTTTATTTGGCTGACCGGGGAAGGGGAGGCAGTGAAATCGCTGATGGATCGCTTTGAATCTGCCGACATCGATCAACAACTGGTGCGTGCGCAAGCCTACTGGCACAAGAAATAAACACAAAGCCCGGTACGATTACCGGGCTCGTTGCGCTCAGGCCACTTCGTCGTACTCGGCTTCGCTGACCTGCTGCTCCAGCGTCTGGCGGATCTCGGCCAGCGCTTTCTCCTGCTGGCGGAAGTAGGTTTCCCTGTCGCCAAGCGTGGAGATCAACTGCCAGGACTCCTCTTTTTCCAGCGTCGCCAGCTCTTCAATCAGGCTGGCAATATGCTGTTTGACTTCAACAATGCGCTGGCGCAGACGCTGCAGATCGTTGAGACGATCGCTTGCCATTAATGGCTCCAGCCCTTTTTGCAGACGGGTCAAAATCGAGCGGATGGCGCTCAGATCGCCGCGCTGGCGCGCCTGGTTAAGCTGCACCATCATGCTATGAGCGTCGTTTTTCAGTTCGTTATCCACCAGGTCCGGGTGGCAGAGCTTACTGGCCTGGCGCCACAGGCGTTTTAGCTCATGACGTTCGTCTTCGCTCATCTTCTGCTCGAAGCTAAAGCGTTTTTCCGCGTCGTGCTGCTGCTCCTGGTAGCTTTCATACTCCTGACGCGCTTCGTCGCGCGCCTGGCGCGTGGGCTCTTCCTCCCGCGTGAGGCCGCGCTCCAGTTCCTGCGCTTCGGCGAGCAGCGAGGCAATCAGCTCGCTTTGTTGTTGCAGATGCTTGCGCGCTTCCGCCGCCTGTAATGAGTGCGGTGGCATGCTCTGCCAGCGTTGCGTCAAGGTCACTAAAACGTCCACGGCTTGCGACAGGTATTTCTGGCAGCGCAGATAATCCGCCTCGCGACGGCGCGCTTCCGCTTCCTGGCGGCGCACCGCCGCTTCGGCCAGCGTTTTACGCAGCCGCAAAATTTGCGACATCAGTGGCCCAAGGCGAGTTAAGTAGAGATCGTTGAATTCATCCAGCAGCTGGATACGCGCATTGCGTTTATCAATGAGTTCGCGCATTTGCTCTTCCAGCGCTTTCAGCTCCAGCTTGCTGGCGGCCACTTGCGGATCCTGCCAGCTGACCACTGAGCGCTGGTTTTGCAGCCAGACGGTGATGGCGCGCATCGCTTCGCTGTAATTTTTCTCTTCAAGTGCGTGAACGATAAACGCTAACTCCGGGTCCGTAACTTCATTTTTGAGTAAAGGAAGCTGGCTGAGGATGATGCCGTCATCCTCCAGTTCAATGGCGTATTTGATGATTTCAAGCCGTTTTATAGGTTTGTTCATGGCGTTTCGTCAAAGCGCGTTGAGTGTGTTAAAGGGAGTTGTTAATTCATCAAATCTGGACCATGGATGCAAATCTCGCAATAGCCCGGAGCCATATTACATGGGACATATTTCAATGCGTTAGTCTTTCTGTGAAAATTGCGTTTATGGCGCCTTTTTGCCGCGAAATGAGCAAAAAATTGCTTTATGGCGGGGTGTTTGCCCCGCCTGCAACGATTTACCTCTCTGCAACATAACGACGCGATGAATCTCCCAATCGCGTACCGATCATGCCGATGCGGTGCTGTCTGGCAGCCCGCGAACCCGGATGGGTTCCTCAATGGCATTAGCCGCGAGCAAGCGTTGTAATGCCGAGATCGCCGTGTCGGTCAATTCGTGCCCTTTGGTCAGCACCATTAAGCCATTGGTGGTGCGGATATCTTCGTCTACCACCCAACCCGGCATCAGCTCGCGAATACGCGCAGAGCGCACGCCGGTCACATTGGAGCGGAAATCTGACAGGGATTTAATGATGTATTCAGGTAACGGTGGATGCGCCGCCCGTAAAATTTCCCATGGCCGCTCCAGGCTCCATCCCCGCGCCGCATGCCGTTCCAGCTCAAGGGCTGCGCGCAGCAGATGGGCACCGCGTAAAACCTCAAGCGGCACATTCGGCGCCGGCTCTTTTGCCTGGTGGCGAATGATCCCGGCGACCAGTTCAAGACGGGGAATATTTTCCACCAGCTTTCCCGCGACGTCTGGGTGTCCCAGCAGCAGTTTTTTCTCCTCCTCGGAGAGTTTGCGCTGAGCGGCGTCGGCCTGAACGATATCGGCGGGAATACCAACGCAGCCAATTTGGCTTAATGACGCGGCAATCGTGTAAATCCACTCATCTGGCCACTCCAGCTTCGGCAGCGCGTGGCGAACGCAAGATTGGGCGAACGCCGCCCGCTGAAACGCCCACGGTGCGACCATGGCAAGCACTTCCGTCAGCGTTTTGACCGAAGCGGTAAGGGTGGTTGCCAGCAGCTCTTTTTCTGCGCAGACGAGACGATACTGGCGCACAGCGTCATTAAGCGCCGCGACCAGTTCTTCTTTCGGACACGGTTTGCAGAGATAGCGGAAAATGGCGCCTTTATTGATGGCGGCGATAGAGGACTCCACATCGGCCTGCCCGGTAAGCAGGATCCGCACGCTATCGGGCGAGAGTTCCCGCGCTTTCGCCAGAAAGGTGGCGCCATCCATGCCGGGCATGCGCATGTCGGACATGATTACCGCAAAGCGCTCTCCCCAACGAACAGCGTCCAGAGCGGCTTCGCCGCCTGGTGCCACCACCACATCAAATTCGCCAAACAGGTTTCGTTCCATCGCGGCGAGCACGTTAGGTTCATCATCTACGCACAGCACCCTGGGCAAGGCGGTATCAGTCATGAAGTGTGTCCTGTAGGTTAGCGAGCATTTGTTGCCATAAGGGGAGCTGGTCAAGCACACCTGCTTTTTCAAGGTAATCGCGATCGGGGGGGCTGTTGTTGGCCAGCGCCACAGCGACATGCACCACGCCAGACGCTCCGAATGCATCATGTGCGAAACGTGAGGGCCGGGCCTGCTCCGCCACTATTTCGACGATATCCAGCGGTAATCCCCACACTGCCAGCAGGTAAGCGCCCACTGCTGAATGCATGGGAATAGCATTACATGTGGTTGTTTCGCTACCGATCTCGCTCATTTCGGGGATCAGCTTCGCAATATTCGCGAGTAGCGCGGCGGTGGATTCCAGCCCCTGATGGCCCGTCATCCGGGCGGCGAGTGAAGAGGCAAAAAGAGAGACCCGGCGTAACTCGCTGACCAAAGGATCCCTTTTCGCATCGGCAAAACAGTGTGATGCCAGCACCAGCAATTTCACCTGATCCATGCCGAGAAGCGTAATAGCGCTACCGATATCGTGGATTGGCGAACCTCTGTTGAACCAGGCGGAATTCGCAAGCTGCATGATTTTGGCGCTCAGCGCCGGGTCGCTGCCCAGCAATTCGGCAATCTGCCGGGTATCGCTCTCTGGGTTATTGAGAAGATGTTGAACCTCAGTGAACACCTTCGGTGCGGCGGGCAACTGATTGATTCGACCGACCATATCGAGCACCGCCGGATCGTTGAACATGGTGCGCAGAGAAAGCGCGCTTTCAATTATCGCTATTAACGTCGCGCTGTCGCAGGGTTTCGAGACAAATCGATGTGCGACTTCCAGCATACGCTGGGTGGCACCGGGTTCTGAGTAGCCGGATAAAATGATACGTATCGTACCCGGCCAGCGGTTGCGCACCTGCGCCAGTAACTCTGCGCCATCCATAAAGGGCATACGCATATCAGAGACCACGACATCCGCCGGTGTTTCTTCCAGCATGGTCAGCGCTTCAGGGCCGCTGTTGGCGAAGCGGCACTCCCAGTCGATATCTTGCAACATGATGGCGCGCTCAATGCCTGAAAGCACCCGGCTTTCGTCATCAACGAACATCACTTGCATGCAGGCTCATCCTCGTTGCGGCAATGGAGCGGAAATTGCAGGATAAACGTGGAACCCACGCCTTCTTCTGACTCGCAGCGAATCTTCCCATTATGTTTGTCCACCACGGTGGAGTAGACAATCGCTAAGCCTTGTCCAGTCCCTTTACCCACCGCTTTAGTGGTGAAGAACGGATCGAAAATGCGGTCGCGGATCGCTGCGGGTATGCCACTGCCATCATCCTGGACGCGGATTTCTAGATAGTCGCCGTTCTGTAATGCTGAAATAACGATGCGGCCTTTCTCTTTCACTCCTTCCTGCAGGGTATCCGCAATGGCATGGGCGGCATTGACCACCAGGTTGAGAATGGCCTGGCCGACCATGTCACGCAGGCAGGGGAGCTGCGGTAAGTTGTCGGCGATGTTAGTTTCGAGCTCCGCCACATATTTCCATTCGTTGCGGGCCACCGTGACCGTGGTATTAATCACATCGCGCACATCTATCCGCTCTTTCACATTCTTCGAAGGGTGGGAAAACTCCTTCATCGCGGCGACAATCCGCGCAATATGCTCAAGCCCCTCCAGAGACTCGTCCAGCGCGCCTGGAATTTGTCGACGCAGAAAATCAATTTTTGTGCGTTTGAGCGTCGTATCGAACTCTGCCATCACCGGATCATCGGCCATTTTTTTGCGCGCAACGTCCGCGAGCGCGAGGGCGGCATTCAGCAGTTTTAGCAGCGAGTCCGTGGCACCTTTGATGAAGCCGACATTATCGGCAACATACTGCGTCGGGGTGTTGATTTCGTGGGCGATACCGGCGGCGAGCTGACCGATAGACTCCATTTTTTGCGCCTGAAGTAGCTGGGTCTGCGCCAGACGCAGCTCGGCCAGCGCCTTTTCCAGCTCATGCCGTTCGTTTTCGAGTTCCATTGTCTTACGCGCGACCACTTTCTCAAGCCCGACATTTTGTTCGAGAATGGCAAATGGTGTGGCGTGACTGTGCCGGGCTTCCTGGGCGATGCGGCGTTTCAGCACATCAATGGTTTTATCCCTGGCTGCGAGTTTGCGCTCGTAGTCAGCAGGGGAAAGAGGCGGGGTAGAGGCTTCGGAAAAGAGCGACATGATATTTACCCTCCAATGGCGACACCGGTAAATGTCTGGTTGACATGCAACCCGTTGTACTGCTCACCGTAGGTTGAAAACCCTACCACCCGGTTCTGCACCATGATTTCACCGATCTGCTGTTCCAGCCCCTCTTTTTCGAACTGGAGACGGCGCAGGATACAATCGCAGCCGATGATCACGGCAGGATTGGGGATCGTCTCGTGCACTTTTTCAAACGCCTGGCTAAACGTCTGGATCGGATCTTCCGCTTTGCCGATCGAGACGATCAGCCCCTCTTCGATAGCGCAATAACAGGTAAGCGAGAGATCGTCGTTCATTTTCTGAATGGAACGGACGTAAGGCTCATCGCCGAAAGAGAGCACCAGCGGGTTGCGGGAAAAGACAGTTGGTGTCAATTCATCGACGGTAAGACCAAGGGATTCGGCATAGATCTGCGCGGCGGGTTCGCCGTTGATCTCCATAATGAGCCGTTTTTCCGCGTCCGCCTCGGTGATAACCAGCTCGACATCGCTGGGTACAAAATGCTGGATCTTAAACGTAGCGACCGGTGAACTGGTTTCGATAACCGCGAATACGGCAGCGTCAGAGATAAAATGACCATCGCCATCATAAATAAAGCTTTTTTCGAAACGCAGATCGTCACCGGCAGAGCCGCCAATGAGGGGCACATTACCAATCTGTTGATAAAGGTTTGCCACCAGCCGCTCTTCGGCCATCGACAGACCATCCACCAGCAGCAGACCAAAACGATGCAGGTTTGGTCTCTCTTCGCTGTCGCGGCGAATGGTTTCTGCGATATCCGTAATGACCGAGGTGTATTCAAGCAGAGGATGAATGATAAACGCGCGGGCGTGAAAACCATCGCTCAGCCCGAGACCCAGCAGCCCAGAATGCTGAAAGCCTTCAGTGCCAATATGACCGGAAGAGGTACAACCGATGCAGGGGCAGGAGAAGGTGTTTTTTAATTCGCGGCCTAACACCTCCAGATCGTAATCCGGAGAGCAAAAGAAAAGGATGGTTTCAACATCGTCATGACCGATTTGGGCGGCAAACTGGGCAACGGCTTCGACCGGATCAGGAGATTCACTGCTGGCATATCTGGGCTGGAAACTCACGGCAAATTCTCCCACTCTGTGCAGCGGTTTTCGCCTCTGCGGTAGCATGACCCAATGCATTGCTCATTGGTCTGATGAAGGAAGATTAGGAGGTGGGTGAGTAAATATCAAATCGGCAGGTTGATAATTTGACAGGCTTTTTACTTCGCTTTTCTTTTTGCATCGGCACGGTAAATTCCGCGCATTTCCGCCGGTACAGACGCGGCTGAAGGATTAACTTTTTTAAGCGCAGAAGCTGCTCGTCGAAGAGATGAGAAACTTGTTGATTAGGTTATTCGGGGCCACGAGTCAGGTCGATATGCTGTGGCGTGTGGGGGCAATTATTCAAAGAAATCAGCGCTTAGCTCATTTCGAACGCCACTATTTCATTCCTCGCTTACTGTGGCGGGATTATTGGCAATGGGCGATCAGATTATTGTGCTGGTCATATGAGGCCGAGCATTTCTGCGCCGTTGCCGGAACCACCAATTCGACAGTTTGCAGCGTATTTTTATACCGGCAAACAACGTAGAGCGATGTTTTATGCTGTCTTGCTTCGTCCTGATAATCTGCCAGGGTCCAGGCAGTGTCTTTATCAGTATCCGGCATGAGTTCGACCTGTTCTTTTGGCGGCCCGACAAACAAGCTGGCATCCGTCAGGGCATGTTGTTTCATCGTCAGGGAGGGGAATTGCGGGCACTGAATGCTTTCTGCCTGCGCAATTCTGGCGAACGACAACACTGCTAAAGTGAAAAGAGTACGTTTATTCCACAACTTCATAATTATCCCCGTTGTTTGCCGTGTGTGATGCATGATGAACACGAATTATACGTTTGCTGACAGGATAAAGTGCAGCCACTTTTTTACCAGAGGGTAAATACATTTCTTTTTGACAGACCTATGTATGCCCCTGTCTCAGTGATTAGATTTTATTTTTGCTCAGGAAATTGCTGAATGAAAACGTGACGAACTTCCTGCGCCGGATGATGGCTCAAATTATTCACTGCTTTGAAGTTTTTTTACAATAGTAAAAATGCCCCTGACGGAGCATTTTAGCTGTGATAAGTACGGTGCTAATACCAACGATTATATTTTATAAACAAAAACGAAATAATAAGAACCCATATAATGCTAAGCAGCGCAGCATGATTTGGAACAAACATTACAAACAGGAAAATTCCGCCAATAAGCAATGCAAAGGGGATTAAATAAAAATGCGCTTGTAGCAACCATAAAAGGGCTTTTTTCATCGCTTCAGCATCTCATATAGCGCGTCTGCAATTACCTCTTCATTATTTCCTCCTGATTCAACTTGGTAAATAACCTTTGACATCTGAGGTTCAATAAGAAAGTAAAGCATCTCAAGGTTTTCACGGTATAAACTTTGATAATAAGCAGCATCCTGAAATTTTAATTTGTTAGCCGCTAGAGCAGCGATTTGTATTTTTGAATACATCGCTGCACCTTTAACAAACCACATCGACATATTGTTGACCATCTTGATATGCGATTCCTGAAAACCAGCACTGTCAATTATTAGCTTTGAAATAGTTAAGGAGATAGCTATTTTGCTGGATTTGACGGCAGCGTCGTGAGCTTTATCCCCAATTTTCTCTTTGATAAAAGATAGAAGGTTAAAGCTTTTCTCCTCGCCAAGTCTGTTAAGAGTTTTCCGAAAATAAAGCTCAACCATATCGAGTACAACATCATTACGTTTGTACATCTCGCTAAAGCAGAGGAAAAAGCGTTTATCTTCCTGCCACTGCTCATAGCAGGTACTATGGTAGTAATCGTCAGGAATCAGGCAGGAACCATAGTTAATGAGTCGCTGACCGCCTAATTTCACTTGCTCAACAGTCTCCATATGGCTGGCATGTATCTCGCGCAATGCTTTTGTTACAGCGATAGCCATCCGTTTGTCCGCCTGCATTTTCAATTTAAAATAGTTTTCTGCCATTTCAATTAGCCTTGTTGTAGCATTGTGGCTTAATAATTGATTATGCTCGTCAAAGGGGGCAAGAAAGAAAATGACAAAGGGGAAAAAAACAGCGATTTATGTTATTGTTGCAATTATTTTCTTTCTAATTATTCCGGAGTTCGCATTAAGGTATATTTCGACGGATTTTCTGGGCAGGATTAGTGACTTTACAAGCCTGTGGGGAACGTTTAGCCCCTTTCTTTCTATGCTTGTTTTTCTTGGCTTATCTTCAATTATTCTGGCTGTTATCACCGTTGCTCTTGTTGGGAAAATTTACCGGGTTTTATCCCGGTCCGGTGGTCAGTAAATCCTTTTAAAAACCGGCATATGCCTTTTCATTTAGAGCGTATGCATCTGTTGTATTAGTTTGCATGCGCTTTTTGTCTTGTTTGATGATGAGCCGCTCAAATGTGCCCAGGGATCCGAAGTTCTCATGCGGCTGCATTAGCGCAAAGTGGGCAGGTCAGCCTCACGCAGACAAAATAAACGTGTCGCAGACAAAAACGGCACTACACCGCACCCGCCTGCGGGTTTTGGATCGAGTAAATTTTCCAGTTTTATTTTTCTTCAAACCATCGCGCCAGACTGCGCCAGTGTTGGCAAGTTGCGGGAACAGCCGAACTGAAAAGATTGAAAAGAATTTCAGTAATTTTCAGTGGTCAGGATCAATACCAGATTTAGATGAAAATATAACTATATGAATAGTAAAGGGAATAAGGGTTTTATGTAATCTTTGCAGATCATTACCTGCTGATTGATCTTTTGTGTATTTACTGGCAAAGCCAGGCTTGGCGCAGCCTGGCGAGTAGCATCGGGTTAGAGCGTGGGTGAAAAATTACGCTAGCATTATTAGGCCAAAATTACTTCTACTTCGTCCAGTAATGACTTGGATAAGCTTTTTTCCATCGCTTCACGGTATCCTTCTCGGAAATAGAAAAAAAAGCTTTCATCGGAATTTGATATATTACAATCCAAAACTGGTAATAAAGCATATTTGCTTGTAAATATTGATTTTCTGATTTTCTTTATCTTTCCATCGAAAGACGAATCGTTAACCTCAAGTAATTCTAAACATCTTTTCTTTAGAGGTGTTAAATCAATTAAAAAATCCTCTGACCTGCTCCCCGTTGATTAATACACCGCGATGTTAGTAATGTCTTCATAAGCCACATGAGGACATCCCCATGAAGAAGCGTTTTTCCGACGAACAGATCATCAGTATCCTCCGCGAGGCTGAAGCCGGGGTTTCTGCCCGTGAGCTCTGCCGTAAGCACGCCATTTCCGACGCCACCTTTTACACCTGGCGTAAGAAGTATGGCGGTATGGAGGTGCCCGAGGTTAAGCGCCTGAAGTCGCTTGAGGAAGAGAACGTCAGGCTCAGGAAGCTGCCTGCCGAAGCCATGCTGGATAAGGAGGCGCTTCAGGTGGCTCTGGGGCGAAAGTACTGACGACAGGCCAGAAGCGGGAAGCCGTGGTGTTGATGTGTGATGCGACCGGTCTGTCGCAACGTCGTGCCTGCCGGCTTACAGGTTTGTCCCTGTCGACCTGCCGTTATGATGCTCAGCGTCCGGCTGCTGATGCACATTTATCAGGGCGTATTACTGCGCTGGCGCTTGAACGCAGACGTTTTGGTTATCGGCGCATCTGGCAGTTGCTGCGTAGGGAGGGCCTTCACGTCAATCACAAGCGGGTATACCGTATTTACCACCTTAATGGACTGAGCGTAAAACGCAGACGGCGCCGTAAGGGGCTGGCGACCGAGCGGTTTCCACTTCTGCGCCCGGATGCACCGAACCTTACATGGTCGATGGATTTCGTTATGGACGCACTGGCTAACGGTCGCAGGATCAAGTGCCTGACCTGTGTGGATGATTTCACGAAGGAGTGTCTGACGATCACCGCTGCTTTCGGTATTTCAGGCGTTCAGGTCACGCGTATTCTGGACAGCATCGCGTTGTTTCGGGGGTATCCGACGACAACAAGAACCGATCAGGGCCCGGAATTTACCTGCCGCGCGCTCGATCAATGGGCCTTTGAGCATAGTGTGGAACTACGGCTTATCCAGCCAGGTAAGCCAACGCAGAACGGATTTATTGAGAGTTTTAACGGACGTTTTCGCGATGAGTGTCTGAATGAACACTGGTTCAGCGATATTCTTCATGCCCGGAAAACGATTAATGACTGGCGGCAGGATTATAACGAGTGTCGTCCCCATTCATCACTGGATTACCAGACACCAGCTGAATTCGCAACGGACTGGCGAAACAGGAAATATGAAGAAAAACCAACCGATATTACTAACTGAAGGTTGTATCTAATCCCGGGGGCAGGTCACTAGATTATCCGTGGCGATTCAGACTGAGTGCTGGCCTTACGGCGGGGGATCAGCGAAGACCTGCACCGCGGTGATACTGAGCGAACCCACCAGTGGTGCTGGGGGCATGGTGATAGCCTTTGAAGAAGTGATGCTGGCGCGGGGATTAAATCCGGCTGAGTAGCTGCTGGTCACGGCGACCGATATCGATCCCCTCGCAGCCGATATGACGTTCATCCAGTTGAGCCTGCTGGGAATACCGACCATCGTGAAGACGGGCAATTCGCTGGCACTGTCCGTGAACCGCACCTGCTATACCGCGGTGTATTACTTCAATAACTGAAAAGCCCGCATGGCCTGCATGAGCGTATTCAGGCCATGCGGGCTTTTTTTCCTGAGTATTTAAAGGGATCACCGGCAGAGGACATAAGCGCTGATGCCGGTTAAAGCCTGCCTTACGTCAAGGCATGGAGAAAGGTGTGTCACGCCTTTGATATCCGGGTACAACAGCGAGAAGTCTTTTCTGCTTATGCCGATACTGGCTGAGACACAAGCCGTTAACCTGAAAAGAAAAAGGGAGATGTGAAATGAACAGACTTACAGGAATCGCTGTTTTATGTCTGGCTCTGATGGGATGCAGTTCTATACCCTCAGATAACAGAGCGCTGAATTTTAAAACAGAAATGCAGTCGCCGGTGTCAGGACCGACTACAATAACCGTAACTGCTGACAGCCTTCTTAAACAAGAAAATACCCGCCATCTGATTCTGTATCCACTGCGTCCATTACCGGGAAAATCATTTCGCTCTGAGCTGGACAGGAAATTTGCCGCTGCGACCATGTATATTGAATTGCCTCCTGGCAAAGGAAACAGAACTGCTGAGATCAGCGGTGAGATAAATTACTATGATCATGAGCGGTATGAAAATGGGCACCTGATGGGAGACAGTGTCAGGTCAATACCTGTCCCGTTACAGACCGTCCCGCTGACACTTAATAAACCCGTCTCAGTCAGTCTGCCACAGGGGATTCGCTATTCCGTCATGCTGACGGACAGTCAGCCCTGAACCTGACATTTAAATATGTCGACACCCGACACCGTCAGGTGCCGGGTATCGGCTACTTTCCCTGCAGTCACGCGTCCGTCTCAGTTTTCATGATGAATTAACAACAATGAAATCATGAAACCCTCCATAACCATCAACGCGCCGTGCCTTCATGCAAGACTGGCCGCTGAGTACAGAAGTGTTACCCTGTCGTTATGATTAACCGTTCCCCGTCGAGGCGCAACGCAGGCTTCGCGCATGTCTACTGCTTGGACAGGCTAGGGTTATTTGTCATTCGCTCCGGAGGAGGCAGTAGCGTAGAGGAAATTTAAGAGAGTCTGTGGAAGATCGGTAGTCTTTTTGTCAGACCCGTCCGCTTTCAAAAAATAATCCAGTAAGGTTTTTGGCGTTTTTGACAGGTTCTCGAACAAATTTACGGGATGCTGTACCACTTTCCCACCTTCCAGACGGAAGCCGTGTTTCAGTCCGGTTGCAGTAACAAAGAATTTGCCATTTACGCTCCCGAAATCAGGCTCCGGTATTTTAAGTGTTGCTTCACTGGCTGCCTCAACAATGAAGTTTTGATTCCCTTTTTGCTGATAGACAGAGAACTGCGCCTCGGAAACCTGTTCCTTATCAGCATGGTTTTGACCAGTCTGATTGACGATGCTCTCAATAAATTGAAAATTTGCCAAGTGCGACGGAGAGTATCCAGGATCCAGTTCATAGCGTAAAAAACCTTCATCCAGCCCGGAGCCAGACAGGTTACCCCCGTTCAGAATACGTGAGGCTGTCGCCTCATCTTCTGCGGTAAATTTGTAGGTCAGTACATGCCCACTATTATCATACATCTTCCCGTTATTCAGGTTGGCCATCACGCCACTAAACATACGGTAATCGCCTAAATCGCGGGCGAGATCGTCCACATAACGCAAATCCGTTCCCTGTTGCTGTGCCTTTGCATACAACCCTGCCAGTGTGTTGCGGTCATTATTTGTCAGAAAATTAACGGAAGACATGCCCATCGTGGCTTTCGTCAGTTGAGTTTGTACTGGCGGGTTGCTGTCTGTATCGCCGAACAGACGGGACATCAGCAGCCCCATACCACTGATAGTCGCTTTCCCTGATGCTGCTGTCGTTTGATTTGACGCCTGAACAGGCTGAGGGCTCGTAGCTTTTGAAACACCCTCAGAGGTGGTTTGCGCCTGTGTGTATTTTACTGTGGATGTATTGATAATCATAAAGCCGCTCCCCCAGACCTGCGATTTAAAGTGTTTTGAATTAATTAATAGCTGTAGTCCAGCGTGATGCTTTCCTGACGTGACGGACGAGCCTGATCGCCAGGTTTGCCGGTCAGCGTGTGTCGGAACTGTACCTGCACACCTAGATCAAACGGTAGATCATTAAATTGGGTAGTGGATGAAGAAGACCCGCCAGTTATATCAATACATTTCATGGAGCCTGCACTGTAAGGGCGAAAATAACAAAGTTGAGCTTTGTCGGAGAAGGCCGAAACATAGGCTGCAGCGTTGTATCTGACCATTGTTAATTTTTTGGAGGCGTTTAATGTTCCTTTTGGAAAATCAGTCGAACTGACATACAGATTAGTTGTTGAAGGTCCGCCTGTCCCCGTGGAGTAAATATTGATTACGGGTGCTGTTACCGCTTTAGTAATAGAGTTTGTCGCAGCCATTACTGGCAAAGACGCCATGAACAGTATGGAGAGTACTACTGCTTTCATTTCCATTGTTATTCCCTGAAATATTTCCGTTAGTTGCTCAGCTACAGAACTGACCAGCATCAGATACCATAGAGCACCATGTCCCTGGTGAGTCCATACAGCATTTCCTGTAGCACCCCACAATCCGGTTCCGGATTGGATATGCTGCGCTTATTGATGTGAATTCGCACATCGTCACAGCCAACGGCATAAATCCGGATAACTTTAGGGGTTACTACCTGATCTGGGGGGGGAGAAATTGTGTTTGCTTGACCTTCTGACCCGAATATGATCCAGCCGTAATCAGGAATAACCGGCTTCATGTTGGCTGCATATTCTGGCAACCGGCGATTTGTTCAGGCGACCAGTCCTGATGCATCTTCTCTGCGATGATTTTACACAGTGTGGGTCTTTCAATTAGCTTGCAGGGGTTTAGCCTAAGATCATTTTCCCTCGCAGCAGTATCCGCATTTTGATGCACGGTGTTGTTTTGCACCGCCGTGCCTCTTGATCTCTCGGCTAATCGTTGAGGGGGCTCTTGATAATTTGTCAGAGATGTCCTTGATGCTGCGTTTTGCTACCAGCCCTCTGGATATCTCCTCTCTTTCATCGAGCGAAAGGGCTAACGGTTGTCGCTTTCGGTCAGGGGGACGATATCCACCAGTCTGGTGGATAGTGGGCATGATAGAAGAATCATATCAGTCGAAAATATCTGGCGATACCATGCAGGGAATCGCCTTGCTTATATCTGTTCCAGATAATCGCTTTCTATTCTGGCGTGTAATTAATATGCGTTCTTCGTTTCATGGCAATGTCCCCCTTGATTAAGGATTACGTTGCATCGACCCGTTGAGCTCACAGCACGGAGTGGACATTCATTCTCAAACGTGGTTGTAATAGCATTCAGTAATCAAATAATTCTCTTCGAGTTGGATGGATAATCATTTGTAATGTTATGTTGTTTGTGATTAAAGAAAAAAAGGTCTCTGCCGATTATTACCTGAAGAGAAAGAAGTGCTTGCTGCATTCGGTAGAAATAGGGATGTACTTTTTCTATTTAACTTTAACTAAAAAACGAGTAGTTCAATATGACTAATGAGAAAATTCATACGGAATTTATCAACAAGATAGTATCAGAGTTTGATGCAGATGATAACGTTAACTACAAGTATTCGACAGGGAAATCTACCAAGCAAATTATAAAAGATATAAGAGATGCTGTTTTATTTATTAAAAGAGAAAAAGAAAATAACAAATTCGATGAGGAATGGGGTTCTTCCGTTGCGCTTAACGCGTTAGCCCTTGTGGCAATATTAATTTTTGTATTCGCTACCGGAAAGAAATCTGATTCTGAATTTATTGAAGCGTTAAGACTGCCTGCCTATATCATATCAATCATGTTATCGACAATGTGGATAGGTATTAGTATCGAAAAAACATTAATATTCAACCAGATATGGAGGTTTAAAACTGCAAAAATTATATTGTCGTTATCATTCACTGGTTTGGTTGTGTATTGTACCGCAGAGGCCTCTGCAATAATTAATGATATATTTAGTATTGATCCATCATTTTTCCCTTTTACAAGAAGCTTTCTTATTGCTTATCTCTTCTTCAAAAAAATATCTATCCTTGTTTATCTGTTAGCTTTTGTGGGTATATTGTGTTTAATCAATGTTATTTTATGCTTGAAGGCAAAGTGGGGTGGAAATAGTGATATTGATTTTCCTTTTGGGGCACTGGTTTATATATTTTTTATATGTATCTTCAGTTACTTTGCTTTAGGGTGGGTTGGTAGTAATTTCAATGATGAAGTGTTAAACAGAAAAGTATATTCATTAGCTCACCAGCTAGATTTTAACAAAAAAAACCCGTGCTCAAATTTAAAAGAAGATAAAGTAAGTGTGATTTTTCTTGGGCCAAATCAGGACAAAGTACTTGTTGACTTCAATAAAGAAGAAACGTTTACTGCCTCCGGTTTTCTTGAGGGAATCTACTGGTACACATATGACAATAATAAATTAAAAATTTTACAGTGCTTGCATTAATGTCGCATGCTAAACATTTCCATATTGCTTACTTTGATCCTAGTCTGAAATATCCACCGTGCTTCAAAGCACGGTTAAACACTGTTTAGTAGGCGAGGATCTTTTTAAATGGTAATGTCTTAGCCATCTTCAGAAAAACAGAAACTCATTTTTGTTGAAATCCAAGATAGAATAAAAGTTACTTCACTTCCCTCGAAAACTTCCTGTAAATATTTCTTCAGCAACTCGATGTCTTTTGTCATCGGAATGAACACATGGTATTCCTTAACGTCAGCTTCAATCGCCGCATCATTATTAAGCACGATGGCTAGCTTATCGGCACCAAGTTTAACAGACTGAATGGCGTCGGCAATTTCATATTCCGTCGTATCACTCTGGAACCCGATACACTTATTCACTGGTAATTCGTCCTCATCAAGTCGTCCAATAATGATGAAGTTTTTAGGGGCATGAGCATCATCCCCTATACCTATAGTGAGTACATCATCTTCTTCATAACAATTAACACAGACTGCATTGAATTGCCTAATTTTTATCATTCTTTGTCCTTGCCCTGCAAAGCTTTTCGCCTGCATGATTTCTTACCAGAAACCTGTCATTTATTATCTGTCCTGTTTCCGAAGGCCTGTTATAAACGACATCAGCACCAGTATTTATTCTTCCATTACACGATGTACACGGAGGATACTGCCCGTCAATAACAAATTCTCTGCTAAGAACGGCGGTTGGCAAGGCACTATTAATATCGAAGTGTACCGATCATCGGATAGGAGGTCAGGTAATTATAGAAAAGATATAAGCTGGATGAGTATTCCTTCCTGAGTATGTTCAACTCATCCATCCTGTAATTGACTGTGAAGATGACATTAAAAATTTGACTGCTCATAGGCAGATACGTTTACTACGTATCTGCACAGAAATTAATTTCAATCGCTTGGCCAGATGGCACTTGCATGTTATAAGAAAGCGGTTTCGCTGCTACCAATTTTTTTAAGCTCAAGCCCCTTAAATTTTATACCTATCCCATGTTCCTGATCTAAATTGGTTGAAAACATGAATCCGAAATCATCTTCCTCATCAGGAGAAAGATAAATCTTCACCAATACGATATTTTCTGCTGTTGAGCCATACACCCGTTTGCAGTATACGCGGGTTTCAGCTGTAATTTTCTGGAAGAATTCGTTCTGATTCTCAATAAGAAAATCAATGTCGGTTTTCATTTTTTCATCGGCCGAATCCGCTTCCAGGTTTATGCACTGGACGGAGTCGGAACCGAATGCCGACAGAACCAAATCTACCGAAGCTCCTTCATCATCTTCATAAAATTTCAGATCATCAGGTTTCATGAAAAACTCCTTCTATTTACAGTTTAAAGACTTGGCCGTCTTCTTGGCTTCAGCGGATTCGTACTTGACGCCATTGTATTTTTCGAATTGGCTGACAGAGCCTGAATGCGGGAAAGTTGCCTCATGAGCACTGGTTTCCACAAGCTGCATTGTAGAAGTATTCGACACCGGGTCATAGTCATTCAGATGATGCCAGGTATAGTTCTCCGGATGTGATTTTCCTGTAATATTACCGGAAGCATTTGCGTATCCTGCGATGTCATTAGCGGCCTTAAAATCGCCATATCTGCTGCCGGTCATTTGAATTTTAACGATGCTTTCCCCATGTGGGTATAAAGCATCACTACCTGAAAAATCAACCCCGGGATATCGCGAAAGACCGGTAGGATCAATCCACACCAGCGGGTTCGGCGCATACTGATAAAGGTTCCACCCACCGTTTAACCCAATCGGATCCTGAACGATAAACCGTCCGACCTGCGGGTCGTAGTAGCGGAACAGGTTGTAGTGCAGGCCGGTTTCGCTGTCGGCGTACTGCCCGGCATAGCGCAGCGGTTGATGGGACAGAGTCTGGTTCTGCAACTGTCGTGTAAAGCCTTCTGTCTGGTGCCGTATCTCGCCAAAACTGCCGTAATGGCCGCTCCATCGTACGGTACCGTTCGCATCGGTGGCTTCCAGCGGCGCGCCATTCAGGTCAGTGCTGAACCAGAAAATCTCACCGCTGTTATCGTTCTGCAGATGGTCGATTCGCGCCAGCGGACTCCAGACTTCATTCGGGTCGTAAATATAGGTACTGCAATGGCCACCCTCAAGCTGCTCCTGCAACAGGCGATAGCCCTGCCACAGGAAACAGATTTCGGAAGCACCATGGGTTGTGGTGACGATTCTGCGGGTGCGCCTGCCGAGGGCATCATAGTGATATCGCGCCTCAAAACGTCCCTCCGGCCCGGTTCCCTGCGCTGAAATAAGCTGGTTTTCGTCGTCATATACGTAATGCTGTTCATACAGGCCACTGCGGCGGCTGACAAGATTGCCCCAGTGATCATATTTCATAAACAGATTCTGCCAGTGCAGCAGACGGTTATTGGTTACCGGCAGGTCGTCATCATTGGCAGCAAGGTTATCCGCTGCGTCGTACCGGAAATGTGAGCTGCTGTGCCCCTGTATTCCGGCACGCTTCATCAGCCGCCAGACCCGGTTCACTCCGCACTGCTGTCCGGTATCACGCAGATCCAGATGGATCTTGCGATAACCATAGACGCATCCCGACTCCAGCCAGAACTGTTTAATCTGTCCTGTCAGTCTCAGGTCTGTCTGATGGCGTTGTGAATGCGGCTGCTGAAGCCAGGCGTAAAAGCCACTGGGATGAACATCCAGCACCCGACAGAGCAAACGAACAGGCCAGCAACGGCTGTTGTCGCGGATAAAGGTGTACCTCAGTCGGACAGCTTTGCGAAGTACGCCGCGGCTTTTTTTAATATGTCCCGTTCGTCCGTAACCCGCTTCAACTCTTTCTGAAGACGGCGGATCTCGGCCTGAGCATCTGACTGTTCATTATGAGTGGAAAAATCCGGGCCGTACTTCTTTATCTAGGCGTAAAGACTGTGAGTGGTGATATCGAGACGTGTTGCAACACTGGAAACAGAATGACCACGATCAACAACCTGTTTGACTGCTTCAATTTTAAACTCTTCAGGATAACGCTTACCGCTCATGGGCACCTCTCTTTAAGTCATCTTAAATGACTCTGAGGTGTCTGTTAAACCCGTGGCGATTCAATGATCGGTTTGTGATCTCTGATGGTCGATCTTTTACATTATCTGAACGTGATGTCAAATTTACATAGTTTTGTCCGGACGATTCGGGCTTTCAATTTTTGAATTTCCATTACATAGAGCTGGCGGTCGAGGCACCTGGCCCCAGCAACTGCTCTCAGCAATGACAAAGCACGGTACTGATACGCCAGGTCCGTCCGGGGTAACGCATATAATACCTGTTACCGGTTTGATTGTTCGGCTGGTTCTGGTACAGAAATATGCGATCGCCATCCGGGCGCTCTCCATAAACAGTGGTGTTATAAATATCCAGCATACTCAATCTGCCAACGAAGGAGATCACTATGCGTAAGCGAGAGGACTAGATATGTTAGAGTATAGCGTAGGTAGTTCATTGGACAGAGATGATCTTTATGCTGAATTATTATTCAATCGAGTTCAGTGGGGAGAAATTTCATTAGCTGAAGATAAAAAATCTTTAAATATAATCATTTACCCTAATGGTAATAGCATTTTTGAGTTTAAATATGATGAATTATTGCTCTTGCTTGAGAAAGCGAAAAAACATCTTCTTAGTCTTGAACCTTTAAGTGAATGATAAAATTCTGAGGCTCATATACCATAATGAATATCTCCTGAACGAAGGTGTTGCCAGTATAAAAATAACGATTTGCAGAAGAGTCGATTATCTTTGCCATATAGGAAGTCAGTTCCTGACGTGGCCTTTGTCTGCCAGCAGATTAAGCAAACCGGACAGGTGCTCCGCGAGTCCCTGGTTACCCTGCCGTAGGCCACCAGGTACATGCCCAGCGAGAAAATTATGATCAGCCTGGGCTCACCGCGTGACACTTTCCTGGCGTAAAAATTTGCGGTAACAATATGAATCGATTAGAGAAGCTCTGCTGATTTATCAGCAGAGCTTGACCTTCAGTGATGGTCGTGTCGGGTAGAGAGCTTCTGCAATACTGTCAGTTGCGCAACTGCTTCTTGCATGGCATCCATACCTGCGGTCAGGGCATGCAGGCTGCTTAGATGTGTAGCGATACTTTCCCGCTCACCATTGGTTTTACTGCTCATGGTCGCAATCGTATCAGCTGCGGAAATAGAGTGCTGTGCCATGTTGCTGGCCGTTTCCACGGTATTGTTCGCCACGTTGCGGATGCGAGAAATCGTGGTGACCGCCTGATTAATGTTTGCGGCGGTGGCATCCGCCTGTTCTTTTGAGGAACGTGCCAACCGCCGCACCTCGCTTGCAACAACGGCAAAACCACGCCCGGCATCGCCAGCCCGCGCTGCTTCTACAGCGGCATTGAGCGCCAGCAAGTTAGTCTGGAATGCAATGTTACTGATACCACTGGTAATTTCATTAATACCTGCAGATATTTTCTCCAGATCGTCCAGCCCTTCAACTAAACGGTTCTGTGCCTGCTGGCTTTGGATAGCAATATCGCTGATAGAGCGAATACTGTTTTCCGCCATCCCCAGGGTTTCATTCTGCGTCTGGGTCGCCGCTTCGAGCATCGGTAATGCCGTCATTAGCGGCCCCAGTTTCTGTTGATAGGCAACCACGCGAGAAATTACCCCACTCTGGAAATCATTCAGTGCTTCCCAGCGACGAAGCGCGCGCTGGGCATAGTGTCCCGCATAGCTGGCATATTCCACCGGGAAATTCGTCATTGCTTTCACATCATGGTTGAAAAAAACCAATGCGGATAACGTCTGGTTAATTGGCACCCCAAGAATTTCCCCAAAGCTGGAAAATCCTGCAGCTGGTAAGCCTTTAAAAAAGTGTGCGTTATGCAGATGGGACTCACTACCCAGACGACGCAGTATACAGTCGTTCATCAGGACGGCCGCAGGTTTACCAAGCCCCGTAATGAAATGATTCCAGTCCTGTTGTGTCGCCTGTTTAAAATCAGTTTCTTCGAGCAAATGCAGGCGATCACCAAATTCAAGGTCGCAAAAAAAGTGCACACCGTTACTGTCAATGGTCGCGACAGAGCGAATGAAGTACTCATCTCCTACTTTCACGCCGAAGGTGAGTCCTTTAAGTTTTTCGGTTAATTGTTGCTCATTACAGCGTAAATGTTCCGCCAGCGCGCTCGTAAAATGAACCTGCTGACCCTGTTCGTTAAATACGGATGTGACGGTACGGGCGACCGGATCCGCCTGAGCAATCAGCCAGCTTTTATTGCACGGTTTAAAATTCTGGCTTTTGAAAGGAGCGAATGATTTCCCTCTCGACATGGTGCAAAAGACAATCACTGCTTTTCCCTGCATCACCTCACCGCCCACGCTTATCCATGTACCATCAAAAGCGAGTTTTCCTCCTGCCGAACCGCCAATAGCAAGGCAGGGGAAACGACCGCAGTTATACCAGGCCTGCATCAAAAAGCCTTCTGATGCAGAAAGCCCGTCACAGTAAACCATAGCGAAAGTTTTCTCTGAGGAGAGCGGCATACGCACCTGCAGCCTTTCGAGCTCCAGCTGAATCGCTTTGATTCGATCCGGAGCGGTATGCATATCTTTCACATGTAAATCAACGATATGTACTTCGTGCTGTGCAACCAGTGAGTCGGGCAGGAACAGCCAGCTGCCCTGTTGCCCCGCGCCGTCACAATAAGTCGTTTCGCGGCCGCTGCTACTCAACGCGCCACTGGAAGAAAGGGTGATTACGGTTAAGTCGGGAGAGGATAATTGCTGCCATGCCCGGCTGACGTTTGGATAATCGGCATTAGGCGGAACAAATGTCATCAGGATCCCACGGGATTTATTACTTAAGCCTGCCGCCGATAACGATCTGGGCATATTTCGGCAATCATAAATGCCATTCGCTGGCTGGGAACGACTCCGGCGCAATGCTGCGGCTAACAAGCTTTTTATCGACATAGATGACATATCCTCACCATTTTTGAAAAACTAAATTTTTTACAGAATCTAAAGTTAGGACGAATTTATGAGGCTATATATTCTGCTTTCATTACATACTTCAAACGAAGCGTCAGATACAATTTAGAAAAATTGCTTTGATTACTTATTTCTTATCGCCTTGGCGGGCTAAATGTTTAATTATTTTTATCGGCGGATAGGCGCGGCAATTATTAAAATAGTCAAAATAATCAATATATAACGACGCATAGCAGACTATCGATATATCATCCAGTAAAAAATATATACCAATTATGTGATACGTCTCAAAATATGGGCGTAACTATCCATGGCATCAAGCCTATATATTTACAGACCTGACTGTTTCTTAGTTTTACCTTAAGATAACTGTTTACTTTGAACACTCGGCCCTGAAATCCTGCGCCATTCAGAAATAGAAGGTCACGTTTAATATCAACAAAACGGACCTTGCAGATCTCAAATCAACCCCATCCAATATAATGAAAGTGTGTGAAAAGCAGCTCAACAGTAAAAAGCAGATAAAACAGAGAAAGAAATACACAGACTGCTAAGAAAGTTTGGCGAAGCAGGCGCTCTTGAACTCCTCTGACATGGGGGAAATGCTAATGACACGCCGCCACCGGACGAAAAAAACAGTTAAAAAACAACACCTTCCTTGTAAAAGGCTCTCGCACTCCAAAGCCAGGATTATTTCGCGAAGTTAAATTTATCTCTTGCCCTGCGGAGTTTATCTTCCCCGCGCCCGTCACACTTCTGCGTGGTGGTGACGCTGGCGTAACCCATTGCATCCTTGGCCGTAATTAAGTGCTCACCATTATCGAGCAGCGCCGTTGCGAAGGTTCTTCTGAGATCATGGGGCGCGCACTTGTCGAGATCGGCCTCTTACTGACGCGTCTGCAGAATATGCTACACCGCCTGGTCGGTGAGACGGTCGTTCGTGACTCAGTCATGCCGACGGATGCCTGTGAACAGTGGGCCGGGATGTTCGCCACGAATCTGATCGGTCTACAACATTAATCGTTGTCAGGCTCCGGCCGGCACATAGGCCAGTTTTCCTTATTACCTTTGCCAGGCACTTTTAATGCATGCTCACCGGGGAGGGTATCTTCATAGCTCAGCGCCACCGCCTCTGATCGGCGCTGGCCGCAGCCAGGAATCACCGCCAGCAATGCTGCATCCCTGCCGCCTTTGCTGCTGCCGTCGGCTTCACACATAGCGCATAATCTCCATACTATAGATAGTAATGGTTACAAATAGAGATTTTCTCCAGATAATACGGGTAGTTACGATTGGTCAGGTAGTACCGCAAACATAAAAAACAAGCTTGAGTTACCAAATGACGTTAGAGCAGCCTTGAGAAAGCAGGAAGGATGGAAAATAAAATGATTATTGGAAATGCATTGGAAATTGGTATTCAATTAGAATCAATTATTGAATTGAGTTCCCCAAGTGGCCTTTTTAATTTTATTATTGATGATCGGTTAATTCCTGGTAAGGGAATAGTCACCGATCTATATGTTGTGATTTCCTCGCTAAAGGATAGTTTGAATAATAAATTAGCTGATGGTGTCATTGATATAGGGGAAATACCATTGGATGATTTGGATTTTTCAAACGGAGCCCCGGAAAATGTGCTTTGGCTTGATGTAAGTGAATTATCAGATTACGGTTGTGTTTTTTGGTTGGGATTTGATAGGGAATTCGAACGTTTGTTTTATTCAACTGATTTTGAAAAAACAATTCAGGAAAAAATATATCCAAAGGGTACAATAGAAAAACTGATTAATACTTTGCCAGATGCTAAAGATTTTATAATTAGAAGAATTAATAAAGAAGTAACGATTACTGATGTTACTGTTTAGCTATTAAAAATAAGAGTCTTAACCCGCTCGCGTTGGTTAACACACCCTGATAGGCCCGCAGGCTTGAAACCATAGAAAAAGTAGAGCAGCAAAAAATAATAGACTAAGCAAAAAATAATCTTCGGGGTTTTATTCAGGCTCCGGTAGACCTGACGAATACTGAGTCCGAATGCTGTTATCAGATACGTTACCAGTTTACGCTTAAAGACTGGTTTTAGCGCTTTTTTCGATAACGTCTTTCAGTGCCCGGTTCTCCTCTTCAAGATCCTTTATCTTTTTAATATCAGAAGATTCCATTCCATCGCGTTTAGATTTCCAGTTGCAGTAGGTGGCCTAAGTGTTACCAACCTCCCGGCAGGCATCTTTTACAATACGTCCGACTTCTACCGACTTAATCACGGTGATGCCCTGATGCTCAGTAAAACAGGCTTTACGCATGGCGATCTCTGGGGGTTGGCAGATTGAGTATGCCGGATGAACGCTAAAAATGAATGGCTTGGTTTGAAGAGATACTTACAAGCGTAACATGCTGATAGTGGCCAGCATTGCGCAACGTTGACCACTATCACAAAAGCTGAACAGGCTAAGCCTATGTCAGCGAAACCTCACACTGTGCAAAACCTTATCAATTTCATCTTTGCTGGCCTGGCTCGTGGTGTTATAGGAGACGGTCAGTACTGCTGTTTTCTCATCAAGTGGGATTTGATAGTTCTTCATTTCCCAGTCGTCATTGTCGAGGATACCTTTGCGATGAAACTCAGCAAGAAAAGCGGGAGCGCCATTAACACTGGACAGGGAGCAGGAAACAGCACTGGTTAGCTCGCTGTTGATCTTTTTCAAAGCTGGCGCTATTGAGGAGGTGATCACCTCACACACATCATCGACGTCACTTCGGCTGAAGTGGCGCAAATCATCGCTTTCGATCATGTTATCGGTAAAAACCACTTTTACTGTCGCGGTGTTTAGCTTGCCTTCTCTATTTGCATTCGCTGAAAGTGACAGGTTTTTTTCACTCTGCGGAACGCCGGTTACAGACGCGCTAACTTTTTCTATTTCTTTGGCTTGTTCTGCTGACATCAACACCCATGCTTCAGGCAGTTCAAGGCTCAGTCCATAACCTGCCTGATAGCGTTTGTAGCCTTCATGAGGCGTATCAACAGCTGTTACTGGCGGGGTTACATCTTCTTTTATTTTATTGTCATCATTCGCAATGAAGAAAATAACCTTAACGACAATAAATAACGCAACCAGCAGTAATAGCCATTTTATTCTAATCATCATTTTTCCCTGTATTCATAATACATTGCCTTTGAGTAATATCTTATAAGCTTAAGAATAATGCGGCAACTGCATGACTTATCGCGGGTAAATATAGGCGCTGCTAGGTGTAACGTCTCAGTGTTTATGCATAGCCCACTACAAATAGTAGGGCGGGGTGCAAATGGGGGAGGGTACGCCTCACTATAATATGGCTGGTATCGCGCGTTTTTTCAGTAACGTTTGTGGCGCCTGACTTTGCTATCCCTTGTCCTTATGCGAGCGGTGATCTGCCAGGGAAAATAGTTAACACGCTTTAAAATATCGGGCTGGAGCAATGCTGCTGGCTACGCAGCATGACGAAATAATGTTCATTGCGATGATCACTATTATTTCAACGAACACGGCTTTAATAATAAACCATGCATGCCAACTTCTGGCTTTACCATGGAAAAAGTTTGTTGTTTTGTTGATTACAAGGTCGTTTAGCGCTGCGAGCCGTACTTATGCGCAAAATGATAAAGAGGCTGCGTTGACGCTTTGAGTGGCAAAAAGGTGCTTCTGCCAGCACCAGCGGCCTGAATAATTGAAGCGAGTACGCTGCGGAAAACGGCGCGGGTAAGATGCGGGAACTGGTCGATCAGTTTCTGGCGTGTCAGTCTGCCTCTCATCTGGGAAATAACATCAAACTTAATCCGATGAAAAGCATCGGGTTGTATCACCGCAACGCGTTTGAGCTGCAGGTGCGGGATTATGTTCTGCATCCGAAACGTAGCTGGATGCAGGACAACGCGAAGTAACACTTATCGCTCAATGATATTAAGCCGCTTTGGTGTGGCTTTGTTTTCCCCGCCACACCCGTCATTTTCCCTACACAGAACCGGCATACAGTAGCGCGATCTGTCATGAGGGAAACCACCGATGAAGCTCGTAAAACTCGCCGAAACCTGGATAGACCCCAGCGTGCGCATACGCGAATGCAAAATTGGTCAGCAGTGTGAAGTGCTGGCCAACAGCCTGATGGAATACGCCACGCTGGGGGATTTCTCCTACCTGGGGGAATACTGCACCGTCGCCGATGCGCAGATCGGTAAATTTGTGGCGATCGCCAACAACGTGCGTATCGGTGCGCCCAATCATCCGATGGAACGCCCGTCGCAGCATCGCATCACCTACTGCCCGGAGTATTACTCTGCCAGCGCCACGCGCGATCACGATTTTTTTGCGCGTCGCCGTGGCGACAGCGTCACCATCGGCAATGATGTTTGGATCGGCCATGCGGCTATTGTGTTGCCTGGCGTCACCGTGGGTGATGGTGCGGTGATCGCCGCCGGTGCGGTAGTGAGTAAAAATGTCGCCCCTTACACCATCGTCGGTGGTGTCCCGGCAAAAACGATCCGCTTACGCTTCGCGCCGCACATCGGCCATCAGTTGCAGCAAATTGCCTGGTGGGACTGGCCGCTGGAGACCATCATCGAGCGGCTGGCTGATTTTCAGGATGAACGTATCGACGCGTTTTGCGATAAGTGGAATAAGTCGTAACCGCGCTATTGGTGCTCTCGTGCGCAGAGTGCGATCACCATTCCCGCCACTGCTGCGCCACACAGCAGATGAAACACGAATGACCACGCGGTTAAATCCGGCTTTGCGCCCAGCAGCACGGAAATGACTGCGAGCATCATCGCTCCGGCGATGTACTGGCTGGTAATCATCAGCGCACTGGCGCGGCCCTGCTGGTGCGCTGGCACTGCCGTTAACCCCACGTCGAACATTGCCGGGTAAACCAATCCGTGGCCAATACCACTCAGCGCAATGCCGAGCATAAACGCGGGCGAGAGGGGGGCTTGCAGCGAAATGGCCAGCAGCCACAGGCCGAGCGCGGCACTGGCAAATCCTGCCATTAGCACTTTTGCGCTGGCATAACGCGCCGTTAGCCGGGTGTAAAGCGCGTTGCCCGCCACAATCAGCAGCGCCAGTGGCGTAAACAGCAGTCCGGTGGTGACGGCATCAAGCTGTAATGTCTGTTGCCACAACAGTGTCATGGCGTAGAACTGGCTACCGACGCTCGCCATATAACAGGCGCTGCTCAGCCAGCCACTTTGTAAGCCTGGCAGATTGCGCAAGGTGCGTGATAACAGCGGCTGCGGGGCAAAGCGTTCATGCAAAATAAACAGCAACAACATCGCCGCCGCCAGCCGGTTGGCGAGAAAATCTGCCGCGCCCGTTTCGCCATAGCGCATTAACGCCCATACCAGCGCGCCAGCAGCCATGCAGCCAACCAGCGCACCAGCGCCGGAACGTGCCGTTTCACGTTGTGGGATCAGGTGTTGAAAATCGCGCTTCACCCGCCACAGCGCCAGCAAGCCTGGCGGCAGGTTGATAAAAAAGATCGCCCGCCAGCTTAGCGTTGTCAGTACGCCGCCGAGCACCACGCCCGCCACCAGTCCGAGTGCGCCAATCGCACTCCAGATTGCCAGTGCGCGGCGGTGCGACTCTCCGTGAAAGCGTTGCCCGATCAGGGCTAGCACCGCTGGTTGTAGTAGCGCGGCGGCGATGCCTTGCCCGGCGCGGGCAACCAGCAACAGTTCGCTACTGTATGCCAGTCCGCCGAGGGCCGACGCCAGTAAAAACAGCGCCATGCCGGCGCTGTAAATGCGCCGAGCGCCAACGCGATCGCACAAATTTCCGCCGAGCAACAGCAGCGCGGCGAAGGTCAGGCCGTAGAGCGACACCACCCACTGCATCGCACTAAGCGAGAGCTGTAAATCGTGCGTCAGCGTTGGCAGCGCAACGTAGACGATGGCGTAATCCAGCGCGATCAGCGCCTGGGCGATGCCGGGAGCCAGCAGCGCAAAATAGTGTGTTGAGGTGGGCGCAGTCAGTGCGTTGAGTTGCGTCATGGGTTTTTCCTGTTAATCTGCAAAAGGTGAGTAATATTCATGATTACTTCAGATACATAACAGGCTACGCCTTGCTTTGCGGGCAAGGCAAAGTCATATTTCTCAGCAAAAGATGAGTTAAATTCAGCTATGCGCACACGCCGTTTACCGCCGCTTTCCGCTATACGCGCTTTTGATGCCGTTGCCCGCCATGCCAGTTTTAAAGCGGCGGCGGAGGAGATTGGCGTGACGCCAACGGCAATTAGTCATCAGATCCGCGTGCTGGAGGCGTCTTTGAACCAACGGCTTTTTAACCGTTCGGCGCGCGCTGTCACCTTAACGGCTGCCGGAGAGATCCTGTTTCGTGCTTCAGGGAATATGTTTGCCACGCTGCGCGAAGCGGTTGATGCCATCGACAGTGCCAGTCTGCCGGGGGCGTTAACGCTAAGCACCACCTCCAACTTCCTGACCAACTGGCTGGTGCCGCGCCTTCCTTCGCTGCATCAGCGACACCCTGAACTGGAGCTGCGTCTGCACAGCAGTACCGACCTGGTGGATGTGCGCGGCGCAATGGCTGACTGCGTGATCCGTTACAGCATGCAGGCCGACGAGACGCTGGATAACACATTGTTGTATCGCGATCGCTTTGTGCTGGTCGCCAGCCCGCAACTGGCGCTCAAGCGCCCGCAAGATCTGGTGGGCTTAACGCTGTTTCATATCGAAAACCGCCATGTCCCGACGCCGGAGCCGGACTGGCAACACTGGCAAGCGGCGTTTGGCCCGGCAGATTTACCGGTGCAGTCCGGCATTCGATTTGATGATGAGACGCACGCGATTCAGGCGGCTATCGCCGGGCAGGGCGTGCTGCTCGCTAGCGAGTTACTGATCCAGAATGCGCTGACACAAAAGCTGCTGCGTATCGCGTTGCCTGGCAACTTACCCGGCGGGAATTATTACTTTGTGACCAGCCGCGAGAAAGCGCAGCGGCAAGATGTGCAGCAGTTTAAACAGTGGGTGCAGGGGGAGTTTGCTGCCCTGAGCATTTCGACAGAACGTTAAAAAGATGCTGTAAACATCCGCAAAAAAGCCAGGTTTCCCTGGCTTTCTCTTATTAATTACCGAAAAACTCAGTTAAACCGGCGAGCGATATCCGCGACGCGTTGACCGAATTTCACTGCGGTATCCAGATCGCCGGAGGCGATTTGGTCTGCGCCGGCATCAGAGGGAGACTGCACCAGCAAGCCAACGGAGCCGCCGAGGTTGTTGATGTCCTGGCGTGTTGCGGCCAGCGTATTCGCGGGCAGCAAGCCCAGGCTTACCCAGATGCCGCCATGTTGTGAGGCCAGCGTTTGCAGGTATTGCAAAGACACTTGTTTGTCGCCGTTCAGGCTGGCGCTGTTGCTAAAACCGGCGAAAACTTTATCCTGCCAGGCGCGGGTGAACCATGCTTTTGAACTGGCGTCGGCGAATTTTTTAAACTGCCACGGTACGCCGCCCATATAGGTTGGCGCGCCGAAAATGATCGCTTTTGCGTCATTCAGCAATTGCCAGTCGCTCTCCTGAATATCGCCGTTATTATCAATAACAATAAGCTGTGCGTTGGCGCCTTCTGCCACTTTCTCCGCCACTGCTTTGGTGTGGCCGTAGCCGGAATAATAGATCACAACCGTAGACATAATTTTCCCCTATCGAAGAGAGATGTCGTACAAACCAGTTTGCACGACCACCATCATTTTTCTTTCCCGGCAAACAGCGTGTATTTGCCCGCGCCCAAAAACATAATGCTTAAACCACCCAGGAAATAGAGCGCCTCGCTTTCCAGACCCCATGCGCCAACATTGGTCAGGGTAAAGAATTTCCCCATGCCGACCAGTAATGTGGCGACCAGAATATTGAAGGCGTAAATAAACGCCGCCTGGCGAGTAAACAGACCAATAATAATCAGCACTGGCGTAATGATTTCGCCAATGAATACGCCGTAAGCAATAAAACCCGGCAAGCCCTGCGCCACCAGCATGTCGGAAATCCAGCCGATGCCATGTTGCACTTTGGCCACGCCGTGGAACAGCATCAACACACCAAATGTCAGACGCAACAGCAGCTTGCCAAATTCCGGGTGCGTGGTGAGACTGAGAAACGCATTGTTTAGCCGGGTAATCATCCTTTTATTCCTCACTATTGCGCAGGAGAACTTTTGCCATTTCTGGCACCTTAGTATCAAATAGAAACTTAAGCTTTGAGTTATACACATCCGGTTCCGGTTGCGGAAGAAGGCACTCCAGGGGCACTACGTTTCCTCAAGGAAACCTACTACGAGAGTTTGTCGTTATGATTAAGCCGTCCATTCCTTACGATATCTACGATAACCGCTGCCCGACGCGCGATATGCTGGCACGCCTGGCGGATAAATGGGCGCTACTGGTGCTGGCGCGGCTGGAAAATGGCCCGATGCGTTTTAACGGCCTGAAGCGGGATATCCGCATGATCACCCAAAAGGTGCTAACCCAGACGCTGCGCAAACTTGAGCGCGATGGCATTATCGCCCGCCAGGTGTTTTACACCGTGCCGGTGTCGGTGGAGTACAGCCTGACGCCACTGGGCCGCACGCTGACGGAAACCGTCTCCGTGCTGGCGCACTGGGTGGAGCACAATATGGATGCGGTGCTGGCCGCGCAGGCGGCGTATGACGAGGCGAACCCGGCCAAAATAAAAGAACCCACCGCGTAAGGTGGGTTCGTGGGGCTTATTGCAGGTGGGTGCGCAGTTCGTATGCGGCCTGTGATAAGGCGGTGCGCACGGTGGGTTCTTCGCTGAGTGCGTTCAGCAAGCCGTAGTCGTGGATCATGCCGTTATAGCGGGTGACCGTCACCGGCACGCCTGCAGCATCCAGTTTACGACCAAATGCTTCACCTTCATCACGCAGCACGTCCAGTTCGGCGGTCTGAATCAGCGTCGGCGGCAGGCCTTTCAACTGCGCGCTGCTGGCTTCCAGCGGGGAAGCGAGGATGTTGCGGCGGTCGCTCTCTTTGGTGGTGTAGTTATCCCAGAACCATTTCATCATGTTTTTGCTAAGGAAATAGCCGCTGGAAAACTGGTTATAGGAGCCGGTTTCAAAGCGCGCGTCGGTAACCGGCCAGAACATCACCTGGTAACGAATCGCTGGTGTGTGATGTTCTTTGGCCTGCAAAGCAACGGCAGCGACCATATTGCCGCCCACGCTGTTACCAGCCAGCGCCAGGCGTGAACCATCAACGCCAATCTCTTTGCCATGCTCGGCAACCCAGCGGGTCGCTTCATACGCCTGATTAATCGCTACCGGGAAGTGCGCTTCCGGTGATGGTGTGTAGTTAACAAACACTGCCGCCGCGCCGGATTCAGTCACCAGATCGCGAACTAAACGTTCATGAGTTGGATAGTCGCCCAGTACCCAGCCACCGCCGTGGAAGAACATAAACACCGGCAAGGTTCCGGTTGCGCCTTGTGGTTTAACGATGGTCAGTTTAAGCGGTTGGCCGTTAACGGTGATGGTTTTCTCCGAGACATCGGCTGGCGGCAGTTTCGCGCCCTGCTGAGCGCCAATCAGCACCTGGCGGGCATCGTGCGGGGAAAGTTGTTCAATCGGTTTACCGCCGCTGCTGTTCAGCGCGGAAAGAAATTTCGCCACCCCCGCGGTCGGTGTTGGCGCATCGGCGGCCCAGGCGGTAGAAACGCTGGAGGCAACTAAACTCATGGCAATCAGTAATGAACGTGACATCTTATCTCCCTTGCGATTGTATCGCGTGCTATTTAGTTGGTTGTGTTAAGTGCCGTTGTGTCCGGCTGTGGAGTGCAATTTAAATAGTGCGCTATTTGATTGCAAGCTAAATTTATAAAATTAATACGCGACAACGTTTTACTGATTGATTTTTAAAAGATTAAATTTGTAGGAAGATCGGCGTAAGAAGCTGTAGATCGCCCGCCTGCCTGTAAAGTACCAAAGATGAGGATGTCATGGAGCAGGTAAAAAGAGGATAATAACTGCCTGTTTTTCCTTAAATAAAATTTTAATGAATCTTCAGCGTTTTATTACGGAATATGACGAATCACTCAGCGGTGAATTGAATATTGATCCACTTGGTCAATTGATTGTCTGGTCCTCTTTCGGGCAGCAGATTTTTCGCAACCGTATTAGTTCAGTCGCCAATGATGTTCGTCACTACACACTCAATCTGCTTCACCATTATGTTATTCGCAGCGTTCTCGGCGACGATAAAACGCAGCTCGGCGACGCATTACAAAAAATCTATGGCGGCAAAAACGATGTAAAACTGACGCACGCCTGTTTGTTTTTCTTAGAGAATATTTACACCTTATCGATGTGCGATAGCCAGAGCAAAAAGGGTGTTGTCACCACCGGCGTGCTGGGCATCGTTAAAGCCCGCAAACTATTCGCAGATTTTAATAATCCCCCGGTTATTTTCGGCCACGGATCGGATAGCCAACTGCTGACCCAGCAATTATTTCTCGGCACCAACGGGCGTTATAAAACGCCGATGATGAATATGCACTTCTTCGATCAAAAATATCATTATCAGTTGGCAGAAGGCATATCCGCATGGGAACAGGCCGGGCAATTTATTTTGCAAACACCGCAGCTAAAAACGCTTTTTCGCCTGTTATGCGATGCATTGCAAATGCAGCTTGGCGTGCGCCTCAAACGGGATCTGACGCTTCACTTTGCCGATATTGATAAAAAACTTACTCAGGCGTATGTCCAGGCTTTTCGCTCGTCGGAATATGTGGGTAACTACGCCAGGGATTTCTGGTTTGAGATGACCCGCTTACGCGAAGGCGCTAGCGGTGCGCTGTATCACGCCCTTGAACAGGCGTCGGAAAAGCAACCTGCGGCAGATATTTATCACCGGGCGCTGCGTCTTAGCCATAACGAAGCCGATCGCCGGTTGTTGCGCCATATCGTGCATGTTGAACCTTATCTGGCGGCGATTGATCTGTTATTTGCCGGGATTTGCCAGCGTAAAAAACAGACATTTGAGGATATTCGCCAGTTCTGGGCACAGCGTGGGCTGGATGATCATACGTTACCGAAACGAGCTGAACAGGTGATAAACGATAAGACGCTGCTGCCCGCACTTTCCGGCACGGCGCATACCCGCCTTGAACGTTTGTTGCATGTTGCGCAGGCACCTTCTGTTGCTGCGCAAACCATTGAATTACTCAAATATCATGAGTATGTGATGCAAAGCCGCGGCCAGCTACCATGGATAACGCTTACTGGCGAAACGCTAACGTTGCAGGTTCCTGCGCGTCCGATGCATGAGGATCGCAAGAATGATGACTGGGTGAATGGGTATTACATCCCGCAGTTCCGCTATATGCTGAAAGGGTTGCGTGGAGAAGAAAAGTGAAATTAATCAACGAACTGAAAGCGCAACTGGCGACACTTGGCGAGATCAAACGGGTTTGGCTGACCAGCTTTAATATCAATATCAGTTTTATTGAAACGCACCTGCTGCCTGCGGTACTGGGCCTGGAAGAGCCGCCGAAAAACCGCAGCGAGTTTGAACGTCTGCAATTCGATCTCACCCGCAAAAAGATCGATTTTCGCATCTATTGCGATAAGCGTCTGATAACCCAGGAGCAGCATAAGCGCACCTCCATCGCGGTGCTGCCAGTGTCCGTGCGACAGATTGCGCCGCATCTGGATGCCCGCAACAGCCTCTTTCACCCCAAAGTGCTCTATATCGAGGATATCCACGGCGATATTATTCTCGGGGCGGGCAGCGCGAACCTGACACTCAGCGGTTGGGGGCGCAATCAGGAAGCGGTCGATTTTCGCCGTGTCAGTACCAACAAGCAGTACCAGCAGATTAAGTCCTTTTTTACGCTGGTAGACCCGAATATTGTTGTCGACGACGCGTTCCCGGTGCGGCGGAAATTTTCCCATGACGATCCTGACTGGGATTTTATTCATTCCCTCTCCGGTCCCTCGTTGCTAAAAGCGTTGGCAAATGGCGATAGTGTCAAAAAGCTCTCCGTCTGGTCGCCCTATCTGGCCGCCGATCTGGGGGGCTTTATCACTTCTTTGTCACAGGCGTTGGGCAACCTGGCGTTAAAAGTCGATCTGGTGCCGGATTTACTTCAAGGCCTATATCTGCGCACGCCCGGCGGCGAAAACGTTGAGGCATTACGAGCGTCGAATCGGCTACTTCTTTGCGAAAACCCGATCGCGCGTGACGAGCGCTCAGAACTCACTCACGCCAAAATCTGGCTGGCGACAGGAAAAACGTCGGCCCGACTGGCGATCGGTTCCTGGAATTTCACCGCGCCGGGTTGTAGCAGTCTGACTGTGGGCAAGCAAAGCAGTCACTGGAATATTGAAGCGGGCATTGTGCACAGCGTTGCGCCAAAAACCACCATTGTCGGTGAACCTCTGAATAAAGACGTCGGGTTTGCCAGCGCGGTGTTGCTTGAGGAAGAAAGGTTACCGGATTTCGAACAGTTACCCTTTGATTTACAGGTGCAATTTGACTGGCGCTCTGCCCGCTATCGTGTCAGTGGAGAGTGGTTCGACGGCAAACCCAGCGAGCAATACTCTCTGCGCTTACCCGGTCTTTCACAAGGGGTTCCCCTACGCTGGCGCGGTAAGTCACTGGTTGCGTTGCGCGATCTGGTTGCCGATCAGCCGGATGAGGTGTTAACCCAGCACTTTTATACCGTCATCCGCCCCGGCGAGGCGGACTGGCAGGGCATTATTCATGAAGTGGGGCAGGCGTTTCGCCGGGTGACCGGTTTTGACTCGCTGCACGATCTTCTGAACAGCTATATCAGTGATGTCGACCCGCAGGACAACGACGCGGTGCACCTGCGTGAAACACTGCGCGATGGTGATTCGGCAGAGGATGCGCCGCCGGAGGAAAAGCCGCAGGTGCAGACCAGCGCCACCAGCTATTTCCGCCTTTTCTACGCGCTGGAAAAACGCCGCGAACAACTCGAAGCCCTGAACGATGATGCCTCGCTGCACTACTGGCTGTTTACCTGTCCTGGCTGTTTGCTCGAGCTGGTGGAGAAAGTCCGCGAACACCTCGCCGCGCAACCAGGAACGCTGTTTGGCTGGTTTATGGCCAACGAGGTGCAAAGCCTCTGTCAGCTGGCGAAAAAGCGCTACCGCAAAAAGAGCCTCGCCGCCCACGCGTGGCCGAAGCTTGTCATCGACATTCCGCCATTACCGGTGAAAGGAAAACAGCGCCAGCAGTACCTCGACGCAATAAAGCAAAGGTGTGGATATGAAGCCTGATAACTGGAAAGCCATCACGCCGCAGGCGGTGGCGGAAAAGATGAGTTTTGATGCCTCGCAGGACAACTGGCAATACGATGCGCAGGAGTCTTCAATGGCCGCGCGTCAGGCTGAAGGTGTCGCCGGGCTGTGGAACATTCTGGCGAAACGTCGGCTGGCGTTGCTGGCCGATGAAGTGGGGATGGGCAAAACCTTTCAGGCGATTGGTGTGATGCTCCAGCTCTGGCATAAAAAGCCCGATGCGAAAATCCTCATCCTCGCGCCCAATAAAGACATTTGCCTGCACTGGAAACGGGAATATAAAACCTTTTTGCTGCATCACTATCGCGCTAAAAATTCGAAAATTTGTAATGCGCAAAGGGAGCCGGTGCACGAGGCGCGTATTTTCACAAGGTTGCCCGAGCTGGAGCAGGATATCCGCGAATCGCGGGGCAATTTTTACCTGACCACCATTCACTCGCTCAGCGGGCTGGTGCCGGAGTGGGAGAAAAAAGAGCAGAACGTGCAGGAGCGCGCCGCGCGCCAGGCCGGGATAATCCATGCGCAGATTAAAGCCACGCTGGGCGAACAGGGATTTGATCTCATCATCATTGATGAGGCGCACTACTTTCGTAACCGCGATGGCAAATCCCAGCGCGCGGCGGCGGCGAAGCGCTTTTTTGGCGAGGACGATAACCGCTTAGGGCAGCGAACATTGTTACTCACCGCGACGCCGAATCACTCTTCATCGCGTAATGTCGCCGATATTTTGCGCTACTTCGTCGATCCGGACGCGATTAGCCCCGACGGCGACGCCAAAACACTGTTAAAAACCTTTGCCATTCGCCGCCTGCGACAAATGCAGGGAAAGGGCGTAACCAACAACAAATATAACTATCGCCATGAACAGGCGACGGCGGCGGATTTTACCGACAACCCGGATGCGGAGCTCTTTTTCGCCCTCTACCAGCGCGAACTGGTAAAGACGCTGGGCGCAAAAGGTGAGCGCCGCCAGTTCCAGTATGGCTATCTCGAAGGGTTTGAGTCGACGGGCATTGTGGCAAAAGAGGACAGCGAAAGTGGTGAAGAGAATTCGGACGATATGGCGAAAGACGCCTTTCACCAGGCACCGGATTCACGCTTGCTGGCAGAGCTGACGCAAGCGTTTCAGGATATCTACCACCGCTTTCCGGATCACCCGAAATATGGCGCGCTGGTTAAACAGTGCGTGCCTGAACAGTTGTTTACTGCACCACGCCCGCTGTATCGCGATAAACACCTGGTGTTTGTGCGCCGCATCCCCTCGGTGCGTGAAATCACCCAGCGCGTTAATGCCGAATATGACGAGCTGATGGCGCAGGAGATAATCGCTGCCTGGGGCGTTGAATCGCCGGATGAGACGCTAAAAGCATGGCGCAAAAGCGGATGGTCACGTAAATATTTCAATCGCTTAACGCAGGCGGCGCACGTGCTGCAGGAGGCGTCAGAGTTCATTGATGACGAAGCGGAAAGTAGTGACGACGACGAGGAACTCAACGAGCGCAAGCAAAATGAGCTGAAGCTCTCATCGAAAATCGCCGATCTGTTTGTCGTGAAAAAAAACGGTGAGAAACGAACCGATTGCACTAACGTGAGCCAGCGTTTTCGCCGGGCCGAAAGCCTGTTCTCGCTGTTTCTGGAGCCTGCGGCGGATTATTGCTGTGCGCAATATGCCACCTATTACCGGCTTACCGATCGCCAGCGCGATAACTTTGGCGATGCGGCGCGCGATGTTCGCCTGCAAACGTGGCCCACCGAGCAGCCTCTTGCGCGTAGCGAAAAGGTGCAAGAAAACCGTTATGAGCAACCGCTGCAAACGGCCTGGGGGATGATGTTTCCGCTGCTGCCCGCGCATTGCCAGCAGCAGCTTCGCCACTGGCAGGCAAGCAATCCGGCGATCGTGGAAAACCTCGCCAACTACCTGAAAACGGGCTACATCTTCGCCAGCCCGGTAATGATTGAACTCTACTGCTGGTTTATCCGCTTTAGTCGCCAGAGCACCACGTCGGATGTGCAAAAGCGTTACCGTGATTTTACCGCCAGCATTGCCGATAAACTGCCGGGATCGTTACTGCTGCGCTATTTCATCAATGGCATTGAAACCTTCGAGGCGATGTGTGAAAAAATCACCGATCACCCGCTGGCCGACTGGAAGACACCGTGGCGGGAACTGACCAGCCTCTCAAGCCCGGCGTGGTACGCCAGCGGTCAAACCGATAACCGGCAACGCTTGATCCTCGGGTTCAACAGCCCCTTTTATCCCAACGTGCTGGTGGCAACGTCCGTGTTTCAGGAAGGAGTGAACCTGCATTTGCAGTGCAACCAGGTACATCATTACGGGATTGCCTGGACACCCGGCGACAACGAGCAGCGCGTAGGGCGCGTCGATCGGCTGTTTGGCCGCGTCAACCATCTGCTAAAAGAGCACGGCACCACCGAACTGCGCATTCACTACCCTTATCTCGCGCAGTCGCTGGATCAGGATCAGCTCGCTGCATTTATCCAGCACAAACGTAACTTTGAAGCGAAGCTCGATGCCTGCGACTTTGATCAGTTCAGCCGCGAGATCAATCTCAACGACGAAACCGGCGGTTGGGAGGCGGCGCTGCGCAAACCCCAGGCCGACCTGAAACCGGTCGATCCTTATCCGGCGGCATTTGCCGGGGCAACAGACCCGGCAAAGTAAGGGGGAGTTATCAGGCCCTGTCAGCCCAGGCGGGCATTGACGTCAGGTAACGAACGGCGCGTTTACGTGCTTCTTCGTTGCCGACGTGCTGCCAGGAATCCAGGTACTGCGCAAGGCCGGAAACGGCCTCTTCCCAGGATTTCAGCTGGCCTTCGCTGTCGGTACACCAGACACAATATTTATCGCTGGGACCACGGGCTTCCGGTGCGGATAGCGGCATTCCGCAGGAGTGGCAGTGAGATTCGGTGTGAGACATGGTGTGCTCCTTGTCAGTGAGTTGAGCGATAAATATACAGAAACGGGTGGCGGGAAACTGTTCAACTGCACATAAAGGCAGATTATTTTTAGGGTTATGGTGGACGGCATTGTGTTTTACACTTTTCGTTCACTTGGCAGGGAGAATGGCATGACAGATTACTGGTGGAAGGATCTTCGCGATCGCAATGAGAGCTGGCAGGGGCTGGAACTGATGGTGCGTGAAGGCGACGGTCAGGCAATGGAGATGCAAAGCGGGCACAACGGGCGCATGGCGTTACAGGTCAACGGCAAGACGCTGTTCTGGGCCACCATGCTCAACGATCACTCCGGTGTCTGGCTGGTGTTTAATGCCGATCATCCGGCTCAGCAACTGCTATTGCCTGCCATCTCTTCTGCCGATGTGGAAAGTGCCAAACGCGCAGGCGAAGCGAACTGGATAAGCCACTGGTGTCGTTATTTTGCCCGCCAGTTGATGGAGGCACCCACACCGCTGCTGGCACCGCGCCGCTGGTTGCTGCGCCCAATGGAACAAGTCAAACCGACAGCACCGTATGTGCTGAATAAGCCGCTACCGTTTGCGCAGTGGCGGTTTCATACGCCTGCCAGCAGCGCGCAAATCAGCGTCAACTGGTCGCTGTGGAGTGAGGATTTCCCCGATCTGCAAAACCCGGAAAAGGTGACGTTTGTCGACTGGTGGTGGAACGGTCATCTGCTGCTGGCGCGTTACCCGGTGGAGCCAGACAGCGGGCGCGTAAAGTGGTGGCGCAAGAAATGCCGCGAAGGCGAGCTGCCACCGATTCTGGTGTGGTTTATCGCCGGGCTGGCGTCGTTTGTCATTCTCGACGGGCACGATCGTTTGCAGGCGGCGCTGGCAGAAGGCATTCAGCCGCAGTTTCTGGTGCTCAGTGAACTCAGCGAACAGCGTTATACGCCCGATGAAGAGACGCGGGAGCGGGTGCTGCGCGCACTGGCTATCCAGCAGGAGAAGTGCAAAAAAACCGGTGCCAATATTGATGCAATGAACCAGTCGCTGCTGAACCTGTATGACACCCGTTATCTTTATGCCCCGACACACAGCCGCGCGGTACTCGGCGATGGCAAAGGCTGGGAACGCGACGTCACCAGCTATCTGCAGCGTCACCAGTTAGCGGCATATTTAGGCAAAATTCTGGCGCGGGAAGAGTAAGGCGGAAACGCCAGCCGTTTTAGTATTCACACGGGCTGGCGTGTGAGTAAATGCTTACTGGGGGCATTAGCCCCCCGGGTTTTGAATACACTTACTGCGATGATTTTTAAAACCCACGCACTTGCCAGTTTCAGGATCGACATAGTACTGAATCGGCGTCGGGAGAAATAATTCATGGAATGGAGCATCCGGAGAAGGAGCATGGTTGGTGCTAATTTGCCAATATTGCGCCCCCTCTATTTCCACAAGTTCTGCTAAATGAAAGTTATAGTCCCAGCAATTTTTGAATTTTTTAAGTGCGTAGGCTTTGGCGGCTTCTATTGCTTGTTTCTCATCAATCATTGTTGAACACCATAGTAAACGTTATACATCGCCCCACCTACAGTGACCGGACCAGGTAAAATACCTGCGGTTTCGTGGCGCAGTGCGGTATAGGTTATTTGGTAGCCATTACCGAGAGGAAACCGGAAACCTTGCAAAATATATTGTGCGAATAAATGCTTCTTACTGGGGCTTGCTCAATACTTATCACCTCTTGCGCTGGCTAATCTGTTTATCCCGATGGGTTTTATACCCGACGCACTCCCCGGTGTGTGGATTGACGTAATACCGAATCGGCGAGGACAAGATTTGCTCATAGAATGGCGTGCCAGGCGGTGAAGCCAGGTTGGTTTTGATTTCCCAATACTGAACACCGTCGAGCTCTACAAGAGCCGCAAGGTGCACATCATAGTCCCAGGAGTTGATGAAATTTTTTAACGCGTACGCTTTCGCGGATTCAATAGCTGCTTTCTCATCAATCATGGCTGGATAACGCCCTTACCGGTGAAGCAAAATGAACAACATTTTTCACGTGACGCGTGTTGGCGACAAACCGATACCGCAAACGCGTGAACCTTTTGGCTGGTGTTCAAATGATACGGGAAAGACAGAGAAAATCATCGAGGAAAAAGGAGAACTACCCCGCGTCCTTGCGGGGGGGAATGGCTTATTTCACGGCTTGCAGTGCCGTTTTCTCGACGTATGGCTTCATCAAGGTATCAGCTTCTTTCTGCGCGGCTTCGGCGGCGGCTTCCGGGGTGACTTTCTCGTCGTTCACCACGGCGGCGAGCTGGTTTTCCATCGCTTTACGCACCGCGACCGTCTCGTAAGTGGAGTACCACGGATGGGCATATTGCAACTGCTCCAGCGCAATCGCCGCACGCGGATCCTGCTTCAGATACTCCTTCATCTCGGCGGTGTCGTAAGAGGCTTTCAGTGGTGAGAAGTAGCCGGTAAAGCGGCTCCAGGCCCCGTTGACTTCCGGGCTGACGAGGTAGGTCAGGAACTGATAAGCCGCTTTTTTCTGCGCGTCATTAATGCCCTTAAAGCTCACCAGGCTGGCGCCGCCAATCGGCACCGCGCGCTGCTCCTGCGCGGGCATCATCGCCACACCCAGCTCGAAATCTTTGGTGTTCTCACGCATAAAGCCCAGCGCACCAGTGCTCAGCATTGCCATTCCCAGCTTGCCGGAGAAAAACGCAGCGCTGATCTGCTTGGAGTTCAGTACGCCAGAGGGCATAACTTTGTCTTTGTAGATCAGATCCTGCCAGAAACGCAGCGCGCCAATGGTGGTCGGTGCGTTGTAATAGACTTCGCCGGGATAGTTTTCGTTGAAGTAGTTACCGCCGTTGGCGCGCACCAGCGAGGAGAAAATCCAGCCGCCGTAATCGTCGTTGGTGGAGGGCAGCATAATGCCCCACTGACCTTTGCTCTGGTCGGTGAGTTTCTTCGCGTCGTCCAACAGCTCCTTCCAGTTCTGCGGCGGCTGTTTGATGCCCGCCTGGTCAAACATCGTTTTGTTGTAGTACAGAATCGGCGTCGAGTTGTGGAACGGGATGGCGTAGGTCACGCCCATTACCTGCGCGTTTTTGTGCATGGCTGGCCAGAACGCATTTTGCAGGAAATCACCCGCTTTTTTGTCGCCGTATTTGAACAGTTCGTCCATCGGCAGAATTTCATCTTTCAGCGCCAGATCGGTGGTGAAGTTGGCGGACATGATCACCAGCGCAGGGGGCTGGCCCGCTTTCTGCGCGGATTCGGCTTTCATTTTGGTGGTGTCGTAATTGCCGGTGAAAATCCCGCGTACTTCCACGTCTTTTTGCGAATCGTTAAACGCCTTGATGATGCGCGTCATCTCCATCGTCAGTTTGCCGTCCACCGGGGCCGGAAACATGAAATCAATCTTCTCCTGCGCGATAGCAGTGCCGCTAATGGCAAGGGTAATGGCGTAAGTAAGCACTCGCAGCGTCTTTGGCAGAGGCTTAGGCATGGTCTTTCTCCTGGTGTAAGTTAAGCAAGGTTTGCGCATCAAAAAGATGGCTATCAAGGGGTGAAAAACCGACGCGGAGTGTGTCCCCTTTATTGGGCACATCACCTCTGTGACGGCGGATATAGCGCAGGGTGCCAATTGGCGTGCTGACGTGGAGCTGATAATCGGCTCCCATCAGTTCCCGCTGAATCACCGTGGCGGGCAGCACCAACTGGCCCGCTTCCGGCGTATCGGTAATGTGTTCCGGGCGAATGCCCAGCCACACATCGGCGGCATCGCGCGCGTGAGGCGGTAACGGCAGATGTTGCTCGTCCAGCAGCACGTTGCCACTGGCGCACGGCAGCGAGAGCAGATTCATCGCCGGTGAGCCGATAAACCCGGCGACAAACAGGTTTGCCGGGTGCGCATACAGGTGCTCCGGGCGACCTACTTGCTGCACGTGGCCGCCATTCATTACCACAATGCGATCGGCCATCGACATGGCTTCGGTCTGATCGTGCGTGACATAAATGGTGCTGGTTTTGAGCTGCTGGTGCATCGCCATTATGCTGTCGCGCACCTCGGTGCGCAGGCGCGCATCAAGGTTGGAGAGCGGCTCGTCCATTAAAAACAGCTTCGGGTTACGCACAATTGCGCGTGCCATCGCCACGCGCTGGCGCTGGCCGCCGGAGAGTTTGGCCGGTTTTCTGTCCAGCAGCGTGTCGAGCTGCAGCATCTGCGCCACGCGATCGAGGCGCGGTTGCCAGCTCGCTTTCTCTTCCTTGCGCACTTTCATGCCGAAGGTGATGTTGTCGCGCACGGAAAGGTGCGGAAACAGCGCATAGTTCTGGAAGATCATCGCGAAGTTGCGCTCGCGCGGTGAACGCGTAGTAATGTCATCGCTGTCGAGCAGGATCGCACCGTCGCTGACGCTCTCCAGCCCGGCAATCAGCCGCAGCAACGTACTTTTCCCACAGCCGGAAGGGCCAACCAGCACCACGAATTCACCGTCGTGGATATCCAGCGTCAGCGCGCTGAGCGCCGCTTTGCCATCGAACTGTTTACTGATGTTTTGCAGTCTTAACATGGGGTTAAAGCTCATCCACCGGGCAGCTGTTGCTTTCGTTGTATAACCACGGGCCAGCGTAATGCGACAGCGGATGCAGGTAGCTGACCCACTGCTCGCCAATCTGGCGGTGCATCAGGCATGACGGCGGCGACATGTCGTAATACGGGCGCGTGTCTTCGTGGCAGTACGGCACCTGGTGCACCGTCGCCGGGATGGTGGCAATCGTCGCCTGGCGATACTGAGTCATGGTCAGGCTGTGGTTGTGGCCGCAGAAAATGCGCGTCAGTGCCGGGAAGCGCTCCACTAATTTCAGTAATTGATGGCCATTTTCGCAGGCGATACGATCCATCTGCGCGTTACCGAGCGGCAGAGGCGGGTGGTGCATAAAGATAGCGGTGGATTTGTCCTGACTTTGGCTAAGCTGCGCTTCCAGCCAGTTCAATGTTTCATTGGTCAGCCAGCCTTTCGATTCCCCGGCGAGGCTGGAATCAATGAACAGCAAGCGGGTGGCGAAATCATCAATCGCATAGCGCATGTTTTGCGGATCGTTGCCCAGATGCGGGCACAGCGGATGCAGATATTCGAGAAAGTGGGCTTTGTCATCGTGGTTGCCAGGAATAACAAACAGCGGGTAGTCGAGGCTACCGAGGATCTGGCGCGCCACGCGGTACTCTTCCGGACGGCCGCAGTTAACAATATCGCCGCTGACCACGACCGCATCCGGGCGTTCGCGCAGCGCGTTAAGCTGGCATACCACATCGGCATTTCCGGCGTTGATATCAATAAAGCCGTACAGCTTCTCGTTCTGGCTGCGGAAGTGGGTATCTGAAATTTGCGCTAAAAACATCACTCAACTCCTTATTTAATCCCGGAAAAGCCAAAGCTCCGGAGAAACTGCTTTTGAAAAGCGATAAACGCGACCATCAGCGGCAGGCAGACCATCAGCGTCCCGGCGCTGATCATCCCCCACTGGCCGCCGGACTCCGCGCCCATGGCGAATGACACCAGGCCGACCGTCAGCACCTGTTTGTCCGGGTCGTTGAGCATCATCAGCGGCCATAAATACTCGTTCCAGTGGTAGGTAATGCTGACGGTGGCGAAGGCCAGCACTGACGGCCACGACATCGGCAACATCACGCGGAACAGCACCTGCCACCAGCGGCAGCCCTCCATCAGCGCCGCTTCTTCGATCTCTTTCGGGATAGCGAGAAACGCCTGGCGCATCAGGAACACGCCAAACGCCGAGGTGAAATAGGGCATCATCACGCCGGTCAGGGTGTTGAGCAGGCCGAAGGTTTTGAGTGTCAGCATGTTGGGGATCATCATCACCACCGGCATGATCATCAGTTGCACCAGAAACAGAATGAACAGTGTTTTCTTGCCGCGAAATTCGTGGCAGGCAAAGACGTAACCGGCGGTGGTGATGGTGAATAGCTGCACGAAGAAGGTGCCGAAGGCGAAAATCAGCGTGTTGGCGTAGAGGCTCAGCCAGTTGGCGCTGTTCCACGCGTCGCGGAAGTTATCCAGCGTGAGCGGAAAGCGCGGCAGAATCGACGCCATTCCTTCACCAAAGGTGGTGGCGCTGAAAGCAGACGAAAGCATCCAGATAAAGGGGCTCACCCACAGCAGCGCCAGGCACACCATCAACACCGCAAGCGTTACCGGACGGGAGTAGCGCAGGCGCAGCCACAACGGGCGCGCTACGGTCGTGCTGCGATTGATGGCAGGCGTGATTTCAACGCTCATAATGCGCTCCTCTTTCCAGCAGTTTCAGGTTAACCAGCGAGAAGATGAACAGCCCGACCAGCGTCAAAAACGTGGCGGCGGAGGCTTTGCCCAGATCGTGGGTATCCCAGGCGAGGTTTTGGATGTAATAGAGCAGCACGGTGGTGGCGTTGTCCGGCCCGCCGCGCGTCATCACCGCGACGTGATCGATCTGAGTAATCGAATAGATGAGTGCGGTGGTAACAACAAAGCTGATAGTCGGGCGCAGCAGCGGTATCGTCACCCTGAAGAACACCTGCGTTGAGGTTGCCCCTTCCATAACTGCCGCTTCACGCGTGGACGCGGGAATGCCCTGTAACCCGGCCAGAAAGAACAGCATGTAATAACCGGCAAACTTCCAGACGCCAATCAGCGCCAGCGCAAACAGCGCGCTGTTGCTGCGCCCCAGCCAGTTGTTGTTCATCGGGCCAAACAGTTGCGCCAGGTAATGATCGAGCATGCCGAGGCCGGGCATAAAGATAAACAGCCACAGCGCGGCGGCGCTGACCATCGGGATAATCATCGGGAAGAAGAAGGCGGTGCGCAGCCAGCGGTTGATGCGGTGGTTTTCCCACAAGGCCACCGCCAGTAGCAGCGCCAGCGCGACGCCCGGGATCACCGTCAGCAGCAGATAAATCAGGTTATTGAACAGCGATTGCCAGAACACACTGTCATCCAGCAGGCGGGCGAAATTTCCCAGCCCGACATACGGCGCATCCTGCGTTGCCATGCGGGTATCGAACAGGCTGTCGTACACCGAGCGAAATAGCGGAAAGTAGGTAAACAGCGCCAGAAACAGCAGTGACGGCGACAGGATCAGCCAGGGAAGCCAGTATTTTCTCATAAGTTTCTGAAAACGAATTTACGGGGTTCGAAAGCCAGAGAGTCTGTGAAAAAAATGCTGCAATAGGATGGCGCGCAAATGACTGTTTAGTGAACAGGTGTTCACTGTGAGGCGCTGGCGGGAAGGTGAGTGTTATGGGCAAAAAAGCCCCGCATCCTGCGGGGCACCTTTCTCACCGGTTCACGGGAGGAGATCAGAAATCCATTTTGACGGTGAACTGCACTTCGCGTGGATTGCCAATCTGGTTGCCCAGGTTGTTGGTGGCTATTGACGAGGTGTAGTACGTCTTGTCGAAGATATTTTTCAGGTTGACCTGCAACGTTACCGGGTATTGCAGTTTCATTTTGTATGCGGCAAACGCATCGGCAACCGCGTAGCCCGGCAGATAGTAATCCGCGCCGTTGGTAGCAGAGCGGCGGCTAACGCCATGACCGCCGCCGCCGAGAGTCAGTGTATTTCCGGCAAAGACATTATGAATGTCATAGGTCAGGAACAGTGAACCGGTGTGGCGCGGCACGTTCGGCAATGGTTTACCGGCGTAATCGGGATCTTCCAGCACTTTCGCCGCCGTGTAGCTGTAGCTTGCAATGACATTCATGTTCGGCGTCAATGCACCGGCGAGATCCATTTCCACACCTTGCGAGCGCACGCGACCGGCGGTTTTCGCCACGGTATCACCGGCGATGATCTCGTTGTACAGCACGTTGCGTTTATGGATATCAAACGCCGTAATATTGGCGGTAACGCCGTCGAACAGATCGAATTTTGCACCCACTTCGTAAGAGGTGGAGGTTTCTGGCGGTAAGTCACCGATATAGCTGGCGATGGACGACTGCGGCATAAAGGCTTTCGCTACGTTACCGAACAGCGAAACCGATGGCGTGAGTTTGTAGACCAGGCCAAATTTCGGTGTCCATTTTTCGTCGCTGCTGTCGGTATTGACGTTAAACGGACGGCCTTTCCCGGCGTACTGGGTGTAATACTGGTAGCGCATCCCGGCGACGGCGATCCATTTGTCGGTCAGGTATAACGCATCCTGTGCATAAACCGAGTAGCTCTCCTGCTTGATAGTTTGATCGCTGTCGGACGCGGAAACGGACGTACACTTGCGGGCATTGCCATAGCCTGGGTTATAAATATTGAAATCTTTGACGTTTTTACAGCGGATCATGTCGGTACGCAGCAGATCGTAATATTCATACGAAACGCCGGTGAGGATCTCATTATAAAAACCGCCAATATTCACATTACCCTGCAGGTCAGCCCGCGTGGTGTGCATACGCTGCGTGGATCCTTGCGTGGCATCTACTCGGCGCGTCAGATTACCGGTGGCGGCATCGTAAGCCATCACGCGTGACTGATTATCGCTGTATTTATCCTGGCTGAAGCCGTACTCCACTTTCCCGGTCCATTCGCTGTTAAAGCGGTACTCGGCGTTCAACTGTGCGATGTCGGATTCACCGTCGGTGATGTTAAACGGCTCATCGAAACGGGTTTTTCTGTCGACGTTCACCGCCTGTTTGGTGGTGAGATCGAAGATCGTACCGCGATCGAACGGTGTCTGGTAATCGCGGTGCGAGTAGAGCACGTTGACGGTGGCGTTATCGCCAAACCACGTCAGCGAGGGCGAAATAAAGGTGCTTTTCTCTTTACCAAAATTGCGCCAGTAATCTTCATTTTGATACTCGCCAATCAGGCGATACGCCAGCCGCGTGCCCTCAATCGGCCCGGTAACATCAAACTGGCCGGTTCCGCCGCCAAAACTTGAAGAAGTGGCGGAAACTGAGCCGCCGAATTGGGTTTCCGGGCGTTTCGTGACCACATTGATAAGCCCGCCGGGATCGAGAATGCCGTACAGCGTGGACGCCGGGCCTTTCAGCACTTCAACGCGAGATACGTCGGCATTAAAACTGCGCGGCACCACGGTGCGCAGGCCGTTGGTCATGATTGAACCATCGCGGTTGGCACCAAATCCCCGGCGCACAAACGCATCCTGCGTGCCGCCGAGCGTGTTGGTTTGTACCACATTGCTGACGTTGTACAGTGCTTCGTCAAGGCTGGTGGCGTGTTGATCTTCCAGCACTTTATCACTCACGGTGTTGACTACCTGCGGAATATCCAGCAGCGGCATGGACGTCAGCGTGGCGGTGGACGAGCTGAGCGGCTGGTAGCCGGAAGTCGCCTGTTTATCGGCGGAAGAGGCGCCCGCCAGCACGGTAATGGTATCGCCGTCTTTGCTTTGTTCCGGCTTGTCTGCCGCATGTGTCAAAGGAGTGAAAGCCGACCCTAAAAAGAGCGCTGAAAACAGCGCGCGCCCTTTCAGCCCGGAAATACAACGAGTTAACTCAGCCATTTATTCTACTTTTCCCGAAAAACCCTGAACAACGCAGGAGTGAACGTTTTTATCTTTATTGCCCGATTGCGCGAATCTACCCGTTTGCTGCGATCTACAGCGTCGGATATGTAATTGAGAATCATTCAATCATGAGGCTTTGTAGTAGTAAACGTAAAATGAAAGAAATTTGCTACAGCGGTTTCAGGCGTGAAATACAACTCGATAAGTTGTGATGAATTTTTATTAATTTATTGAAAATAAAAGAATTATTTTTAATTCTTGTGGGGCGGTTTTTCTGTAGTAACACAAAATAAAAGGGTGTTGGTTTCGCTTTCTACGGCACTTGACTACTACAGCGGCAAACGGCAATATCGAAAAGAGAATGAGATTTATTTTTGTTTGATGGTTTAGTGCGCGGCTATTTTCATGAGCTTGCGGCGCAGGAGTCAACATGCCACAGCAAGTGGAAAATCAAGCCGCAGGGCAAGGGATCGTGCTGGAAAGCCTGTCGGCGGGCTACCACAGCAAGGTGATTGTCAACGACATTACGCTTTCGATCCCTACGGGGAAAATGACCGTGCTGGTCGGCGCGAACGGCTCCGGCAAATCCACACTGCTCGGCACCATCGCCCGGATGCTCAAACCGCTCGGCGGCAGCGTGCTGCTTGATGGCAAAGCCATTCATCACCAACCCACTAAAGCCGTTTCCCGCCAGTTAGGTATTTTGCCGCAATCGCCGATTGTGCCGGAAGGGCTCACCGTCTTTGAACTGGTGTCGCGCGGGCGTTTTCCGTGGCAGAGCTTTATGCGCCAGTGGTCTGAAGAAGACGAACAGGCAGTCGTTGACGCGCTAAATCTGACCGGCACTGCAGAATTCGCCCATCAAACGGTAGACAGCCTCTCCGGCGGGCAGCGTCAGCGCTGCTGGATAGCAATGGCGCTGGCGCAGCAAACGCCGGTGATCCTGCTCGATGAGCCGACAACGTTTCTCGATCTGCGCTACCAGGTGGAGATCCTCGAACTGCTGCATTCCCTGACTCGCGGTCATGGACGCACCGTGGTTGCGGTATTGCACGATCTCAATTTTGCGGTCAACTACGCCGACACGCTGGTGTTCCTGAAACAGGGGCGCTTACAAGGGGTGATTCACGAAGGCGATGCCTGTACCCCTGAGCTGATCAAACGCGTATTTGATGTTGACGTGCAGATGTCGATTAACCCGCTGACCGGTAAACCCTTTTTTATGCCGTTTCGTAAACCGGACGGAACAAGCGCATGAGTAGCGTCGCGTTTTCTGCCCGCCGTCGTGCCGGGCGCGTGGGTGTGGCCTCACTGCTGCTGACACTGGTAGTGCTGGCGGCATCGGTCGCGCATCTTGGCCTTGGCGCGCGCTATATCGCGCCGCCGACGGTCATCCAGGCGTTGCTGGATTTCGATCCGCGCAACTTTGATCATCGCGTCATTATCAGCCTGCGTTTGTTGCGTCTGGTGGCGGCACTGTTCACCGGTGCCGCGCTTGGCGTGGCCGGGGCGCTGCTGCAATCGGTCATCCGCAACCCCTTAGGCGAGCCGCATATTCTGGGGCTGAATTCCGGTGCCGCGCTGGCGGTCGTGGCCTGCACGGCGCTCGGCATTAGCTCCGGCGATGCCGCATTCAGCCGTCCGTTGATTGCCGCAGGCGGCGCTGCATTGCTCTTTTCGCTGGTGATGGCGCTTTCGGCTGCCGGGCGTTCGGGTTTTACGCCGATGAAGGTGACGCTGTGCGGCGTGGCGCTGTCGGCGTTTGCCTCCTCAATTACCGCAGCGATCCTGATCCTTGATGAGCAAACGCTGCTCACTATGCGCACCTGGCTGGCGGGCGATCTCGCCGGGTTGAATTGGGCACAGATCCAGCATGCGGCAATGGCTGCTGTTATCGGTTTTGCGGTGGCGTTATGGCTGGCTCCGGCACTGAACATGCTGGCGCTGGGCGACAACATGGCGCGGGGTTTAGGTGTGTCGCTGATGCGAACGCGTGCATTGGCGCTGGTGGCGATTGCGCTGCTGTGCGGTGCGGCGGTGTCGGTCGCCGGGCCGATTGGTTTTATTGGCTTGGTGGTGCCGCATATGGTGCGCCGTCTCGCCGGGGATGATTTACGTGTGGTTATGCCACTTTCGGCGCTGGGCGGCGCGCTGTTGTTACTGGTGGCAGATATCGCCGCCCGCACGCTGCTGGCGCCGCAGGAACTGGCAACCGGCGTGATGACCGCGCTGGTAGGGGCGCCGCTGTTTATAGCGCTGGCGGCGAGGTTTTTCAAATGAGCAGCCCGTTGCAGCGCGCCGGATTGCGCAGCTTGCGGGTTGGTGCTTTTTCGCGCCTGCTGCGCCCGCATGCGCTGATGTGGCTTTTGGGGCTCGCCATCGTGGCGCTGGCGTTACTGCTGACGGGCGTGACACAAGGTTCGTTGCCGGTTCCGGCATCTTCTATTGGCCGTGCGTTATTTTTCCCTCAGGCGCTGAGCGGCGAGCAGCAATACGTGGTGTGGGACATTCGACTGCCGCGCGTGCTGATGGCGCTAATGTGCGGGGCGATGCTCGGCATGGCGGGGGCGGCGATGCAGTCGATCACCCGTAACGGGCTGGCGGATCCTGGCTTGATTGGCGTGAAAGAGGGGGCGAGCGTAGTCGTGCTCACGCTGGTGCTGTGCTTTCCGGCCGTTGGTGTAGTCTGGCGACCGCTGGCCGGCATGGCGGGGGGACTGCTCGCTGCCGGGCTGGTGATGGCGCTGGCGCGCGATGTTTCCCGTCCGCGCTTTGTGCTGCTCGGCATTGGCGTTTCCTGGACCTTCGCCGCCGGGATTGGCGCGTTTATGACCACCGCCGATGTGCGCGATGTGCAAACCGCGATGATGTGGCTGGCGGGCAGTCTGCATGCTGCCACCTGGCCGTTGTTGATGGTGGCGCTGTGCTGGGCGGTTCCGGCAACATTGATTTTACTGGTAACCGCGCGCGCGGCGGATGTGGCGTTGCTCGGTAATCAGGCGGCGACCGGTCTGGGCGTGCGCCTTGCGCGCCTTCAACTGCTGCGCTTTATCGCGCCGGTGTTGCTCACCGCCGCCAGCGTTTCTTGCGTGGGCAGTATCGGTTTTGTTGGCCTGATTGCCCCGCATATGGCGCGCTTTCTGCTGCGCGGCGGCCAACGTGCGCTGCTGTGGGGAAGCGCAATGCTGGGCGGATTACTGGTGTTGCTGGCGGATTCGCTCGGACGGTTGGCTTTTGCGCCGCTGCAAATCCCCGCTGGTATTGTTATCTCGCTGATTGGCGGGCCGTTTTTCTTGCTGCTGCTGTGGCAGCGGCGCGATCGTTTATAACGCTTAAAGGTCTTGTATGCGCTTACTTTTTTCGCTGCTAGTGCTGGTTGGTCTGAGTGCCAGCGCCGCGGAACCGAAACAGGTTTTCACCGACGACCTCGGGCGCGTGGTGACGGTACCATTGCACCCGAAACGCATTGTGTCGTTACACGATCTCGATATCACTATTCCGCTGATTGAGCTTGGCGTACCGCCGGTCGCCAGCCACGGACGGACGCGCCCGGACGGCACGCATGTGTTGCGCTCCAGCGGCATGTTGACCGGTGTCGATTTTGACAATTCGGCGATGACATTTATTGGTTCAGCGGATATCGACATTGAAGCGGTGGTGGCGGCAAAACCGGATTTGATCATCACCGAGCCCAGTCGCAACACGCCGGTTGAGCAGTTAGCGAAAATCGCGCCCACCGTCAGCATCGATCATCTGGAGGGCGGTGCGCCGGAGATCTATCGCAAGCTGGCGCAATTGACCGGTACGCAGGCGCGCTTTGCGATCCTTGAGCGCCGTTATCATGAGCAGATCGCTGCGCTGAAAAAAACCATTGATACCAGCAAGATAACCGTGTCGGTTATTCAGGCTAACAACGGGAAAATCAACGCGCTGCACAGTTATCACTCGCTGGGTCGCGTGCTGCGCGATGCCGGTTTTCGTTTTCCGCCGCTTATCGACAGCATCCCTGACGGCGGGCGCATCGACGTCAGCGCCGAGCGGTTGCCGGAACTGGATGCCGATTTCGTTTTTGCCACCTGGCGCGGCGATACCGGCGGTAAACCACAGGATGAAATGGCGGCCATGGATGCGGTGATGCCGGGCTGGTGTGATTTCCTCACTGCCTGTCGCCGCGGGCATTACGTGCTGATTTCGCGCGAAGAGGCGATCTCCAACTCGTTTGCCTCACTGAGCCTGATGGTGGCGCAGGTGCAGTCACACATTGCCGGTCGACCGTTACCGGCGGCCAGATAAGGGCGCACGATGCTAAACACCAAAAAAGCGAAAACTCGTGTGGATGTGTATGGGGAACGCTTTCGGGCGCGGGCGCATACGCTGTCGCCGCGTTTGCAGGCGGTGGCGCGGTATATCAATGAAAACCGCGAAGGGGTGCTGGAGCAAACGGCAATGGAGATCGCCGCCGCGACGCAAACCTCCGATGCCACGGTAGTGCGTGCGATTCAGGCGCTCGGTTTCGCCGGGCTTCGCGATTTGAAGCAGACGCTTGAGCACTGGTTCGGCCCGTCGGCCTCCTCGGCGGAAAAGATGAGCACCACGGTGAATGCGCTCTCGTGCGACGTCAATTCCGGCATCGATTTCGTGATCGAAGGGCACCAGCATACCTGCGAAATCCTCTCCGCGCCGGATAACCGCTACGCGATTGCTCAGGCGGTGGCGCTGCTGGTCGAGGCGCGACAGGTGGCGATTTTCGGCATCGGCGCATCGGGGATCCTCGCCGAGTACGCCGCACGGTTGTTCAGCCGCATCGGGTTACCCGCATCCCCGCTTAACCGCACCGGCATTGCCCTGTCGGAGCAGCTTATCAATTTGCAGCGCGGCGATGTGCTGGTGATGATGGCGCAGAAATCGGCGCACCGGGAAGGGCTGACCACGCTGAAAGAGACGCGGCGGCTGGGGATCCCGGTGATTTTGTTGACCAACGCTGTTGATTCACGTTTTAGCCAGCAAGCCGATGTGGTGATCCATGTTCCGCGCGGTGGCGAGAAGGGCAAAATCCCGCTGCACGGCACCGTGCTGCTGTGTCTGGAGATGATCATCTTGTCGGTGGCGTCCGCCACGTCGCAGCGGGCAATTAAAACGGTGAAACGCATTAATGAGTTTCACCGTGGGTTAAAACCGGGCGGGAAGAAGGGTTAAGCCTGGCAGGCTTTTAGCAGTGCAGCCCAGTCATCCGGCGGGCGATCCAATTGCATTGTTTTGCTTTTCTTCAACCCTGACGACGCCCATACCGATCAATAACCAGCGCGGCGCTGGAAGCCATCACAATCGCGAGGCTCATTTTCCACATCGCTTTACCGCCGATGCTGTTAAAGACAAACATCAGCATACCCAGCACGATAGCAACGGCGGGAGAAATCCGTGGCTTAACCGCTCCAAAAAACGCGCCGGGCAGCCCGGCGCAAAAGGGTTAACTGACGCCGCCGCCCAGCGATTGCCAGAGCGTGACGCGGTTTTGCAGATCGGTTTGTTGCAGCGAAATCAGCGACGATTTCGCCGTCCACAGCGCGCGCTGCGCGGTCAGCACCGACAAGTAATCGCCGGTTCCGGCGCTGTACTGGCGCTGGGCGATATCCAGCGCTTTCTGCTCGGCAGCGACATATTCACGCTGCGCATCGAGTTGTTCGTTGAGCGTTTCGCGCCGCGCCAGCGCATCGGCAACATCTTTAAACGCGCTCTGAATGGTTTTCTCATAGGTCGCGATCAGCCCTTTTTTCTCTGCTTCAGCGTAACGCAACTGCGCAACATTTTTACCCCCGGCAAACAGCGGCAGCGAAATGGACGGCGCGAAAGACCACACTTGCAGGCCGTGGCTAAACAAAGAGGAGAGCGAATCGCTGCCTACCCCGGCGCTGGCGGTCAGCGAAATGGTCGGGAAGAAGTTCGCCCGCGCCGCGCCGATATTGGCGTTCGCGCTTTTCAGGTTATGCTCCGCTTCCTGAATATCCGGGCGGCGCAGCAGCACGGAAGAAGACACGCCCGCCGGTGTCAGCGTAATGCTGTTGTCGGCAAGACTCTCCAGCGTACCCGGCAGCAGCGACTCCGGTACCGTGTCGCCCGCCAGTAAATTGAGCGCGTTTTTATCCTGTGCCACCTGCGTTTGGTAGCTGGCGACGCTGGCGCGCGCCTGCTGGAACACCGCCATGGCATCGGCGGTATCACCGGCGGCTGCCACGCCGATCTGCTGTTTGCGTTTAACAATGTTCAGCGAGTTTTGCGCGCTCTCCATCGTCTGTTTCGCAAGTTCAAGATTGCTGTTATCCGCCGCCAGCGTCACCCAGGCGGTGGTGATTTCCGCCACCATGCTCAGGCGCGTGTTTTGCGCGGTGTACTCGCTGGCAAGCCAGGTTTCACGCTCTGCGCGGGTCAGACTCTGGTTACGGCCAAACAGATCCAGTTCGAAGCTGGAAACCGCGCCATCGGCTTCGGCGCTGCTAGTTACGCCTGTGGCAACGGTGCGGCTGCGGGTGCTGCTGAGTTCGGCATTCAGCGTCGGGAACAGCGCGGCGCGGTCTTCAGCATACAACGCGCGCGCGGCATCGATGTCGGCAATCGCTTTTTGCACATCGCGGTTATGGGTCAGCGCATTGCTGACGACCTGTTTCAGGCGGCTGTCGTTAACGATCTGCTGCCAGTCGGCGGCCACGGCTTTCGCCTGGCCTTGCGCGCCCGGTAACGTCGCGGGAACGGGGGCCTGCGGGCGCTGGTAAGTCGGGTCGAGAGAGACACAACCGGCACTCAGCAGGGCGAAGAAAAGAACACTGATACGCAACATGATTACTCCTGACGTGCGCGTTTACCGGTGAACAATTTTTTCACCAGTACAAAGAACAGAGGGACAAAGAAGACAGCCAGCAGCGTCGCGGTGAGCGTCCCGCCGATGATGCCGGTGCCAATAGCGATGCGGCTGTTCGCGCCTGCCCCGGTGGCGATGGCCAACGGTGTGACCCCGGCGATAAACGCCAGTGACGTCATCATGATCGGACGCAGGCGAGTTCGCGCGGCACGCAGCGCCGCACGTGACAAAGAGTTGCCCTGGTGTACTGCCGCTTCGGCGAATTCAACAATCAGAATGGCGTTTTTCGACGACAGGCCAATAGTGGTCAGCAGTGCGACCTGGAAGTAAACGTCATTACTTAACCCGCGCATCCACGCCGCCAGCGCCGCGCCCAGCAAGCCCAGCGGGATAACGAGGATCACCGAAAGCGGTACGGACCAGCTCTCATACAGCGCCGCAAGGCACAGGAACACCACCATAATTGAGATGGCGTACAGGCTCATGGCCTGGCCGCTGGCGAGTTTTTCCTGCAATGACAAGCCGCTCCACGCCCAGGTTGTCCCGGGGGGTAAGGTATTAGCGAGGTTTTCCATTTTGGTCATCGCCACGCCGGAGCTGAAGCCACTGGCATTCTCGCCCTGAATCTCATACGCGGCGGAACCGTTGTAACGCACCAGCGTTTCCGGGCCATATTCCCAGTGCGTGGTGGCGAAGGCTGAAAACGGGGTCATGTCGTTATTGCTGCCGCGCACAAACCATTTATCCAAATCCGAAGGTGAGGCGCGGGAATCGCTTTCCCCCTGGATATAGACCTTTTTCACGCGTCCGCGATCGATAAAGTCATTCACATACGTGCCACCCCAGGCGCTGGAGAGTGTGTTGCTGACATCGCTCAGTGACAGTCCCAGCGCCACCGCTTTGTTGCTGTCGATATCGACCTGTAACTGCGGCGTTTCCGGCAGCGCGTTGGCGCGCACGGCGGTAAGTTCGCTGCTCTGATTAGCGTTCGCCAGCAACTGATTGCGCAGTTTCAGCAACTGGTCGCGATCGGTGCTGCCGCTGGCGAGCAATTCAAAGGTGAAACCGTTGCTTTGACCGAGGCCGTCCACCGAAGGCGGCGTCATGGCGAAGATTCTGGCGTCGCGGATGCTGCTTAACTCGCGGCTGGCGCGTTGGGCTATCGCTTGTGCGGTATTTTCCGCCCCTTTACGTTGCGACCAGTTTTTCAGTGAAACGAAGGCCATCCCGGCGTTTTGCCCGCTGCCGCTAAAGCTAAAACCGGTCACGGTGAAGATGGCTTCAGTGTTGGCTTTCTCCGTGTTGAGGAACCAGTCGGTCACTTTGCTGGCCACCGCGTCGGTACGCGTGGCAGTCGCCCCGGCGGGCAGGGTGAACTGCACCATGATTTCGCCCTGGTCTTCTGTTGGCAGGAAGCTACCAGGCAGACGCCACATCACAAATGCCATGGCCGCGCAAAGTACAGCGTACGTGCCGACCACGGTAACCGAGCGGCGCAGCACGCGTAATACACCGTGTTGATACTTGTGCTCGGTATTGTTGTAAAAGCGGTTAAACGCGCCGAAGAACCCTTTTTTATGTGGCGTGCTGTGTTGCATTATCGAGCCGCAGAGCGCTGGCGTTAAGGTCAGCGCAACGATGACCGACAGCGTCATTGCCGAGATAATGGTGACGGAGAACTGGCGGTAAATCACCCCGGTGGAACCCCCAAAGAAAGCCATCGGCAGGAAGACGGCGGAGAGCACCAGCGCAATCGCGATCAGCGCCCCGGAGATTTCACCCATCGATTTGATGGTGGCTTCGCGGGCGGGCAGGCCTTCGTCGCGCATGATGCGCTCGACGTTCTCCACCACCACAATGGCGTCATCCACCAGCAGGCCGATTGCCAGAACCATGGCGAATAGCGTCAGGGTGTTGATCGAGTAGCCAAACAGCGCCAGCACGCCAAACGTCCCCAGCAGCACCACCGGCACCGCCAGCGCCGGGATAAGCGTGGCGCGGATATTTTGCAAAAACAGGTACATCACGCAGACCACCAGAATGATGGCTTCAATCAGCGTTTGCACCACGTCTTCAATCGAGATCTTAATAAATTCGGTGCTGTCTTTCGGGTACGCCACATCGTAACCCTGCGGCATGCTGTGGCGGTATTCGGCGATTTTATCTTTCACGCGTGTCGCGGTATCCAGCGCGTTCGCGCCGGGCGCCAGCATCACCGCCAGACCAGCAGCCGGGTGGCCGTTCAGCTTCGCTGAAGCGACATAATCTTCGCTGCCCATTTCAACACGCGCGACATCTTTCACCCGCACGACAGCGCCGCTGCTCTCGCTTTTGATGATAATGTCCTGGAACTGCGCCACGGTTTGCAGGCGCGACTGGGCGCGCACCGTGGCGGTGAGCTGCTGCTGACCGGAAGAGGGTAGCGCACCGATTTTACCGGCAGAAACCTGTACGTTTTGCGCTTCAATCGCGCTCTGTACATCGGATGGCATCAGCGAGTACGAGGCGAGTTTGTCAGGATCCAGCCAGATTCGCATCGCGTATTCCGCGCCGAACACCTGCAAGCTACCGACACCGTTCACGCGCGCCAGCGGATCCTGCATGTTACTCACCAGCCAGTCGGCGATGTCGGAACTGGTGGCGCGGTCGGTTTTATCGTACAGCCCCATGATCAGCAGGAAGTTGCTCTGGGATTTCACCACCGTCACGCCCGATTGGGTGACTTCCGTCGGTAAGCGGGATTCCGCCTGCTGCACTTTGTTTTGCACCTGCACCTGCGCGGTATCCGGGTCGGTGCCCTGCTCAAAGGTGACGGTAATATCCACCTGGCCATCGGAGCTGCTGGTAGAGGTGAAATAGAGCAGGTTATCCAGCCCGGTAAGCTGTTGTTCGATAACCTGGGTGACGCTGTTTTCCAGCGTCTGTGCCGATGCGCCGGTATAGGTGGCGCTAATTTTGATTGCAGGCGGCGCAACATCCGGGTACTGCGCTATCGGCAAGGAGCGGATCGCCAGAATACCGGCCATCATGATAAGGATGGCGATCACCCAGGCGAAAACCGGGCGGCGCACAAAGAAGCTGGAGAACATCAGGCTTTTCCTCCATTGTCTTGCGGGATCTCAACGGCTTTCACAGTCGATCCCGCAGCGACTTTGTCGGTACCTTCAACAATCAGCTTGTCGCCATTTTCCAGACCTTTCAGGACTAACCATTTATCGCCATAGGTATCGCCGGTTTCGATGTTGCGCTGCTCAACCTGATTCTGCGCATTGACCACCAGCGCAGTGGCATTACCTTTCGCATCACGCGTGACGCCTTGCTGCGGCGCGAGGATCGCGTTTGCCATCACCCCTTCTTCCACACGGGCGCGCACAAACATCCCCGGCAGCAGTTGCTGATGTGGGTTTGGGAACACCGCGCGCAACGTGACGGAGCCGGTGGATTCATCGACGGCGACTTCGGTCAGCGCCAGGCGGCCTTTTTCGCTGTAGGTGCTGCCATCTTCCAGCGTCAGCGTGACGGCGAGCGTGTTGCTGTCGCTGGCCAGCGCTTGCTGGCGCAGGCGCAGCAGATCGACGCTTGAGCGGGTGAGATCGACATACATGGTGTCGAGCCCGCGTACGGTCGCCAAAGCCGTGGTTTGTTCCGCCGTGACCAGCGCGCCAGGTGTGACGGATGAGATGCCAATGCGCCCGCTGATCGGCGAAGTGACGGTGGTCCAGTTCAGGTTGATGCGCGCGCTTTCCAGCGCCGCTTTCTTCGCGCTCACGCTGGCTTTGTCCTGCGCGCAGGTGGACTGCGCATCGTCAGCGTCCTGGCGCGAGACGCCATCCTCTTTCACCAGTTGCGCGTAGCGGGTGGCTTTCTGGCAATCGGACGTCACCAGCGCCTGCGCCTGTTTCAGCGCGGCGTCGGCTTCATCAAACGTGGCGCGGTAGCTGGAAGGATCGATCTGGTAAAGCGCCTGCCCGGCCTTTACCGTATCGCCTTCCGTAAACAGGCGTTTTTGAATAATGCCGCCAACTTGCGGCCGCACTTCTGCGGAGAGTGACGCGGCGGTACGCCCGGTTAACAGGCTGGTCACGGCGAGCGGCTGGCTTTTCAGGGTGACGACGCCGACTTCCTGAGTGGGGTGTTGTGCAGGTGGTGTGGCGTTATCGCATCCAACCAGCGCGAATGGGGCCATCAACGTTGTAGTTATTAACTTCATGACTATTTTCCTGGCATAAGCGAAGCCTGCCCGTTATTAAAACGGGATAATAAGCAGGCGAGTTGGCGCTTATTTCCGGCGGTCTGGAAATAAGCGCGGATTTATATTTGTCGGGTTATTTCTTTGGCAGAAATATCATGGTGATAATTTCCTGATACAGCTCTTTTAACTGCGCCGGGTCGCATTTTTGCGGCGTTAAACGGCGCAATGTCGCACCTTCCATCAGGCCAGCCAGCAGCTCAACGCAGCAGCGCACCTGTTCGGCGCTTAACTGCGGATGTCGGCTCTGCATATGGTTGCAGGCATTGTTAAACATGCGGGCGTCGGCTTCGACCATCATCGCCTGAACCTGCGGGTTACGCGTCGCTTCGGCAGACATCTCCAGCATTAACGCGTCGTCATCCGGGCTAAGCGTTTGCCGCCAGGCCAGCACCTCCGGCAGGTGCGTGGTTTCGGCTTTGTTTTCCATTTCGGCGATGCGGTAGTCGATGATTCGGCGAACAATCTCCTCAATAATGGCGTCTTTACTGCTGAAATAGCGGTAGATCTGCCCGACGCTCAGCTGGGCTTCAAGGGCGATTTGCGACATGCTGGCGGCGTGAAAGCCGCTCACGCGAAAACGCCGACGGGCGGCGGCGATAATCTCATCTTTACGCTGCTGATGGCGTTGTTCCTGCGTGGTTTTCGGCGGCATCGGGAACCCTCGATTGATTGATTTTTGAGAGTGATCGTTCTCAACTATCAAATAGATTAAACGAAGTTATATTTTTCGCGTAAACATTTCCTGCGCAAATTATTGGAATTTACAAAACTTGATATTATGAAGAAATAATGAAAAACAATGGAGATATGTGCCAGAAAATAATAGCGAAGAACGTTGCTATTAATTTGAAGAGATTGTGATGGATTGCAAATAGAGAAAACCGGCGCCATTTATCGACGCCGGTTATTTTTATGCGTTTAATCTTTTCTTTGCTGATGAATGGCCAGCCCACTTTCGCCCGGCGCAATCTCCGGGCGCAAGGTTAACGCCGGAATGGTGTAATCCCCGCCGTTTTGCTGACGGAACGGCAGCGGTGGCGTCTGCCATAACGTATCCAGCCGCTGTGCCAGTTCTTCACGGTGGGCGGCGAATCGCGCGTCATCAACGCGGCTGGTGCGATAAATCACCAGCGGCGGCAACACCGCGAAGCCCGGATAAAACAGCATGCCGTGCTGGATCGGAAACAGAATGTCGTCGATTGGACCGTTGATGCCGCGCGGGCTGTAGTGCGATTCCCAACCGCCAGCGGTAACCAGCAGCATGGCGCGCTTACCGGCCAGGCTGCCTTCACCGTAGCGATCACCCCAGTGCGTGTCGCTGTGCTCGCCGACGCCGTAGGCAAAACCGCAGGCGTAAACGCGGTCGAACCAGCCTTTCATGATGGCGGGCATCGAAAACCACCACAGTGGAAACTGGAAAATCACTGCGTCGGCCCACAGCAGTTTAGCCTGTTCGGCGGCGATATCCGCAGATTGTCGGCCCTGTTCGAAGGCGTGTTTTGAATCTGCCGACGGATTGAAAACGTCGCCAACGGGCGCATCGAGGCTGTCGTATGCGTCGAGCGGCGCTTTCCACTGCATGGCGTACAGGTCGGAAACCTCGACGTGGTGACCTGCTTTTTCAAGATGCTGCACGGCGAATTCTTTCAGCGCGCCATTCAAGGAATGCGGCTGCGGATGGGCATAAACAATCAAGACATTCATAACAACTCCCGGCAATAAGATTGAAGCTGCAGGGTAGGTGAAGCGCAGATATAGTAGAAATTAATTGCTGATATCACAGGTATAGCCATGATTAATCTCAACCGCCTGGATCTGAACTTGCTGCTGACGCTTGATGTCCTGCTCCGTGAACACAATGTCACGCGCGCGGCGCAGCGGCTGAATCTTTCCCAGCCTTCGGTGAGTGTGCAACTGGCGCGGTTGCGTGAGATCTTTGACGATCCGCTGCTGCTGCCCGGCCCGCGCGGTATGCAGCCGACAGTACGGGCGGACGAGTTGCGCGAACCGTTACGCCAGGCGCTGGAAGCGCTGGAGCGCGCGGTGTCGCCAGTCAACGCGTTTGACCCCGCCCGCGCCAGTGTGACCTGGCGCATTGCGGCGACGGATTACACTGAATCGGCGGTGCTGCTGCCGCTGCTTGGCACTTTGCGTCGCGACGCGCCCGCCAGCCGCCTCGCGGTGTTTGAGCTTAACCCCGGCCAGATTAAGCGCCAGGCCGAGCAGGGCGATATCGATCTGTTCTTCCATTTGCGTGAAGGTGCGCCGGCGTCGCTGCACCAGCGGTTATTGTTCACTGAGCGCTATGTGCTGGCCGGCCGTTTAGGCCATCCGGCGCTTAAACGCCGTCCGTCGCTCAAACAGTTCTGCAAGCTGGAGCATGTGATTGTCTCGCCGGAGGGCGGTGGTTTTCAGGCGGCAACGGACGACGCGCTGGCGGCTCGCGGGTTAACGCGCAATGTGGTGCTTTCGGTGCCGCACTTCCTGTTTATGCTGGATGCGCTGGCGCGCACGGATTTGGTCGCCGTGCTACCGGAGCGGCTTGTCGCCACCACTGGCGCGTTGCAGGTGGTTGATCCACCTCTTGATCTGCCGGGCTTCGACATGCTGATGCTCTGGCATGAGCGGCTGCACCGCGATCCCGGACATAAATGGTTGCGCCAGCAGGTTCTCGCTGCGTTGGCAAACGCCGACCGTATTAACCCTCGTTAATGCGTATGTGAGAATAATTCTCAACATTATTGAAGCGCATCAGGGCGAGTGGTAAGGTGTAGGCCGTTTCGCCCGCGCGTGGGTTGAGGGTTCGACAGATAGCGATGGCTGCCGTCTATGCAAAAAAGACACTTTTCAGTTGAAGACTTTATTGGTTTTGGCGAGCGTTATGGGATTAATTACCGCTTCCCGTCGCTGACAACCGGTCTTTTCAGTCAGGCGCAGCGCATTGTGATTCAGGGCGACGTTGAAGAGATGACGCTCTCTTCTGGTATCAACCTTACCCGTTCTGACATTCGCGTTCTGCAACCTTATGAAACGACCTCGCTGCACAGTTGCCCGCTCTACATGCTGGTGGTGCTGGAAGGCAGCGTGATGCTGCGCCTGAACGGGGAAGAGTTTGTCGTGCGCGCCGGCATGGCGTTCACCTCGCGCCTGAGCGAGCACCAGGTGATGAACGCCAGCCATCTGGCGGATTGCCATCTGCGCACATTATCACTTGGCGTCGATCCGGCAAGCTGCTGGCAATCACCGCTCCTCAGCGCACTTTTACAACAGTGGGAAGCGCATGGTGCCCCGACCTTTTTATGGCAGGTGCCGGGCTTTTTATTGTCTGGTTTACAGCAAACGCAGCAAGCCTCACTGCCTGCGCTCTCCCGCCAACTGATGCTGGAAGGCGTGATGCTGCAACTGCTGGGCAACGCGCTGTCGCAACGCATGCAGGGGCAGGAGAGACGCCGCCCGGTTCAGTGTGGTGCACAGCAGCGGCTGGAAAACGTACGCCGTTTGCTGGAACAGCACCCCGAAAAAGAGTACACCCTGGCAGCACTGGCGCAGCTGGCGGCGATGAGCGCCAGCAGCCTGCGCGTGAAGTTCCGCCAGGCGTACGGCCACTCTGTGTTTGATTATCTGCGTGACTGCCGTCTTGAACTGGCGCGTCGCTATCTGGCGGAAGGCTACAGCGTACAGCAGGCCGCGTGGATGTCCGGTTATCAGCACGCCACCAACTTTTCTACCGCGTTTCGCCGCCGCTATGGTATGGCACCCAGCGAAATCCGCGCCTCCTGATTTTCTCCTGTGTAGACCAGCGTTGCCGATGCGTGCGCGATTTTATCATCGCGCATACGTGAATCATCACTGCGCATAGCTATTGGCGAATTCAAAAGGGTAATAATTCTTATTTACAATAATAATGGCTTCTGGAGATTTTCATGTTCGCAAAAACGCGACTGGCGCTGATGATTGGCTGCATAACCGGCGGGATGAGCGTAACGGTGCTGGCACAAGAGACACCCCCCGGCAACGATACCGTGGTAGTGACTTCACAAATGCAAAGTGGCGCGACCAAGCTGGAGACGCCGGATATCGAAACACCGCAGGCGGTATCGATTGTCACCCGCCAGCAGTATGAAGAGCAGGGGGCAATCAGCGTGCGTCAGGCGGTGAGCTATACGCCGGGTGTCTACAGCAACCAGATTGGCGCATCCAACCGTTTTGACTATATCGTGCTGCGTGGTTTTTCTGACGGCAGCCTGGATAACGTCTATCTCGACGGGCTGAAAATGATGGGTGACACCAACTCCCACAGCTCGCTGGTCATCGATCCGTGGTTCCTGGATAGCGTGGAAGTGGTGCGCGGCCCGGCATCCGTGCTGTACGGGCGTTCATCGCCAGGCGGTATTGTGGCGCTGAATTCGCGCAAACCATCGTTTGATCCCGGCGGCGAAGTGAAGCTGTTTGCCGGAAATAACAACCAGCGCGGCGCGGCGTTTGATGTCACCGGCCCGGTGGATGATAACGACCGGGTGGCGGTGCGTTTAACCGGTATGACGCGCTATGCCGATTCGCAGTTTGACCACCTGAAAGAGCAGCGTTACGCCATTGCGCCGAGCCTGACCTGGCGTATTACCGATCACACGCGCCTGGAGCTGATGGCTTACCTGCATCGCGATCCCGAAGGTGGCAGCCACTCCGGTTTGCCGTATGAAGGCACTGTGGTGCCGCACGCGGGCAAGAAAATTTCCAACACCTTCTTTGAAGGCGAAGACGATTACGACAACTATGATCGCCGCGAAAATATGGTCGGTTATAACGTTGAACACGCCTTTGACAGCGGCTGGTCGGTGCGCCAGAAACTGCGCTACCTGCACACCACTGTCGATCTTAACCAGGTGTACGCTGCCGGATGGCTGAATGATACCGAACTGAACCGGGGGTACTCCGGCTCGGATGAGTCGCTTTCGGCGGTGACGCTGGATAACCAGATCGATGGCAGCATCGATACCGGCATTATCAACCATCGCTTGTTGTTTGGCGTGGATTATCAGCGGCGCAGCAATAACGTCACCGCCTCTTATGGCAGCTTCCCGGCGATCGACGCTTTCCACCCGGTTTATGGTGCCGATCCGCTGTCAATCAGCGTCTATAGCCGTGAAAAACACAAACTGGAGCAGACCGGGATCTACGCCCAGGATCAGATGTCACTGGACAGATGGCGTCTGACGCTGGGCGGTCGTCACGATCAGGTGAAGATCACGAACGTCAATAAGATCAACGACACCAGCGATACGCTGGATCAGAACCATTTCAGCAGCCGCGCGGCGCTGATGTACCTGTTTGATAGCGGTTTTGCGCCGTATGTCAGCTACTCGACCGCGTTCACGCCGACCAGCTTCACCGACGAGTACGGCAAGATCCTGCAACCGATGAAAGGCAAGCAGTGGGAAGCGGGGCTGAAGTTCCAGCCGGAAGGCTCGCAAACCATGTACAGCGCGTCGGTGTATCGCATCAACCAGGAGAACATCGCCACCAAAGTGGAGCCGACCGATCCCTACCGTTCCATTGGCGAGATCGAATCCGAAGGTGTGGAACTGGAAGCGGTGGGGCAACTGACGGACAACCTGCGTTTGCAGGCGGCCTACACCTACAACGACATCCGCTACAAGAAGAGCAGTGCGCAAGAGCAGGGCAACCGCGCGGTGTACGCGCCGCGTAATCAGGCCAGTGCGTGGCTTAGCTATGACGTGAAAGACGGTGTACTGAACGGGCTGACCGTCGGTTCCGGCGTGCGTTATGTTAATGGCATCACCTCCGATCGCCAGAACACGCACACGCTGCCGTCTTACTCGCTGGTCGATCTGGCGGTGGGTTATGACCTGAGCCATGTGGGTCTGAAAGGGCTGAGTGCGCAGGTTAACGTTAACAACCTGACCGACAAACGCTATGTCGCAGCGTGTAACTCCCTCTCTTACTGCTACTTCGGTGCGGAACGCAGCATCGTCGGCAGCCTCTCCTACCGCTTCTGATGTCCTGATTTCACCCGGCTTTACGCCGGGTGAAAACGGATGTTAGCTCAAATCCACGTTTTTGTGACCAAAGAACCAGGTCGCGAGAAAACCGCACACGTAAGCGACGACCACACCTGCTGCATAGACCGCCATTCCCGTGTAGATCCCCTGTCCGGAGGTCATCAACGGCAGCGCCACCAGGCCTGAAGGGCCAAACACGGTGTTGAGCCCAACCGGCAAACCGAACCAGGCAAAAGTGCCAATAAAGAAACCGCCGCAGGCCCCGCCGATACAGGCTGTGACAAACGGTTTTACACGCGGCAGCGTGACGGCGTAAATCAACGGTTCGCCCACCCCGAGCAGGCCGGGAATGATCGCACCACGGATCTGATTACGCAGAATCGACTCGCGCGCCGAGCGGAAATAAAGCGCCAGCGCCGCGCCCACCTGGCCGCCGCCCGCCATCGCCAGGATCGGGAACAGCGAGTTAAAGCCCTGCGCATCCATCAGCGCGAAATAGACCGGAATAAAACCCTGATGCACGCCAAACACGACGGCAATCAGGAACAGCCCGGCCAGCACCGCGCAGCCGAACGGGTTGCCGTTAAGGTGCAGGAATAGCCACGACATGCCTTTAAACAGCTCAACGCCGATCGGCATGATCACCGTGAAGGTTAACGCGCCGGTAATCAGGAGCGTGAGCAACGAGGTGAGGATCATGTCGAGGTTATCCGGCATGAATTTACGGATCTGCCGCTCGATCCATGCCCCCATGATCGCTGCGATCAGCACGCCAATAATGTTGCCGCGCGGATCAATACCCATACCGAAAAAGTTATCGATGCCGGAAAAATAGCCCACTGTCGCTTTCGGATCGTAACCGAGCACAAAGAGCGCGGCGATAATTGCGCCATTCACGCCGCTGCCGCCAAAGGCTTTCTGTGCGTTGTAGCCAATCAAAATCGGCAGGAAGGTGAACAGTCCTTTGCCGAAAACTTTCATATAACCAACGATATGGACGAGCGTGGCATTTTTTTCGGCGGCATTGATAATCAGGCTTTGCTCAATCAGGGTAGCGAAGCCGAGCAGCATACCGGCGGCGATAAAGCCAGGGATTAACGGGGTGAAAATGGTAGAAAACTTCGCCAGAAACTGATGCACGCCGCTGGTCTGTTTCGCTTTCATCTGTTGTTTGGTATCGCTGGCGATACTTTTCAGCGACGCCGCTTCCACAGGCGCGCTGGCACCGCCTGTCATCGCGCTCATCATTTCTGCCGCCGTTTGCGCTTTGCCGGGGCCAACGATGATTTGCAACTGATCCTCGCTATTGACCACGCCAAGAACGCCAGGCAGCGCTTTAAGTCCGGCGTTATCAACCAGAGCATCGTTGTTTAACGTCAGACGCAGCCGTGTCATGCAGTTGCCGCAGGTTTTAATATTCTCTTTGCCACCCACCAATTGCAGGACTGTGGCAATAAACTGCTCGCTGATTTTGGCCATTAGTTGACTCCCGTGTGAGCCAGCGCCTGGCGAATAAACCCACCGTTGTCGGCTAACAGACGCGCTGCCTGATCAGCGCTCAGCCCGCCTAACACCATGACGATGGCGGTTTTACAGTGCCCGTCGCAGGCTTTCAGCGCCTGAGTTGCGGTTTCGCTGTCGCAATCAGTCGCTTCCATTACGATATTGATTTGCCGCTGCACCAGCTTCTGGTTGGTGGCTTCCACATCGACCATTAAGTTGCCGTACACTTTGCCGCTGCGGATCATCGCGCCGGTCGTTAGCATATTCAGCACCAGTTTCTGCGCCGTTCCGGCTTTCATTCGCGACGAGCCGGTAACAACTTCCGCACCCACCACCGGAACGATGGCGATATCGGCGATTTGCGCCATCTCACTGCCTGCATTACAGGTCAGCGCCACGGTGGTCGCACCGAGTTTTTGTGCATACTGCATCGCCGCAATGACATATGGCGTACGACCGCTGGCGGCGATGCCGACCAGGATGTCGTTAGCGTTAAAATTAAGCGCTTTAAGGTCCTCGACGCCAAGCGTCAGGCTGTCTTCGGCGTTTTCTACTGCCTGCAAAATGGCGCGATGGCCGCCTGCTATCAGACCAACCACCTGCTCGCGCGGGGTGCCATAGGTCGGCGGGCATTCGCTGGCATCAAGGATCCCAAGGCGCCCGGAGGTGCCGGCACCGCAGTAAATCAAGCGTCCACCTTTCTGGAAAGCCGCCACAATCGCGTCCACCGCCTGGGCGATCGCCGGGATCGTTTTTTCCACCGCCAACGCCACTTTTTGATCTTCACGGTTGATAACCCTCAACATCGCTTCGGTATCAAGCATGTCAATGTCAGCGCTGGCGGTATTGCGGCCTTCGGTAGTCAGTCTGGAGAGATCAATGTTCATCAACGTTTCGCTCAACTCGGTTTTGCTGTTATTTGCCTGCTGCACTGTGGCTCAGGCACCTGTTAAGGAATAATATATTACTCATAAAATGTTTAATAAGAATAATTTATTCTTATTTGCTTATTACGCCAGAAATGTGACGCCGTTCATACGGCAATAGTGCAGACAGATTTTACTTACTGGTATGTTTTTTAAGACTTAATTATTTAATGTCATTGATTGATGGGACTTTTCAACCTGTCTGCGTTAAAAGACCCTCCGGCTTTATCAATCTGTGGTCAGTCACAAATACCATTATGACGCCTGTTATCTGCAAGGATGATGCTATGCATAAAGTGAATTACGCCGCTAATTTCCCTCTCTGGCAGAGCCCGCAACTGTCGTTGCGTTGCAATTTACAGTGGCGCAGTTTTGCAAAGGTAGCGGTGCTCTTTAATGCGCAGGATAAGGCATTGCTCGGTGCGCAATGTGCAGCGTTAAGCCAGGCAGGTATAAGCGCGGAACAACTCTGGCCCGTTGCCAGAGCGTCGGGCAGCGATGGCAGACTGGCTGAATTACAGACACAGTGCATGGTATTGAGCGAAGCGCAACGGCAAGGGTGGAATAATGTCCTGCTGTTCGATGCCGGCTTTCAACTGGTGCAGGATGAAAGGGTGTTCGCGCAGGCGAATCGTATCTTTGCGAGCCTTAATCGACTGGACTGGCATGCGTTGCTGTTGGGGGGGCATTATCAGCATTCCTCGCCGCTGCTGACGTTACCTGGTATCGCTCGTGTACATCACGCCGTGAGCGCTGCAGCCTATGCGGTTAACGCCAGCTATTACCCTGTGTTATTAAATGCTTACCATCGTGCGATAGAGCATGCCGCCAGCCTTAATGATATTTGGCCATTACTAATGGGAAAACATTGCTGGCTGGCGGTGAATCCTGGTCTGGTAAGCTGGCGTGATAACAACCCTAAGCCTTTCCCTACTTGTCGTCCAGCGGGTAGAGAAAGATCATTCCGTTTTGCATAGTGACCAGCGGCACGCCATCTGGCCAAAGTTGCTGCATACGCACTTGCGAATGCATCAGTAAATCAATGTTGCTGGCAAGCAACGGGGTGTCCGGAGAGGGGACGAAATGAACAGGTGTGTAGGTAAAAAAGCGTTTCTCACCCGCCTGTTTTTTCTGCACGAAACTCCCTTTGAGCCTGAACTGAGGGTTATTCGGACTGCTGACATGGCTTACGATCGTCTCTCCAACGGTGGACAACTGGACGTCATAGAGCTCTTTTTGCTGCTGCGGCAAATCGTAAAAACCGAATTGCTGCGTTATGTTGCTGCCCGGTTTTAATGCCGGCTGCGAACGATGCCAAAAATAGCCACAGGCAGCGACAATCAGCGTCGTGAGCAACAGCATTACGCCGTACTTATGCGGTCTTGCAAGGCACCATTTCATCGAGTTTTCTCCGCGTTTCTTCAAGTATCAATTCATTAAGCGAAGCTAAATTGGCCCGCCACTGGTAGATCTGCATCGCCAGAATATTCTGCCCACAGGTGCTGTGTAAGCGCAGGGTAAAGTTCAGCGTTTGGTTATTACTTCGTGAATAGATGCTCAGGTTGATGGATTTCTTTTTTATCTGCTCATTTAAAAGGTGATAGGTGTCTTTGAGCCGGTTGTAGACCGTGGCTTGATCCTGCAGACGTTCGCCAGGTTCAACAAGCGTATACAGACGAATATTGCTATACGCGTTTTTCGCCAGTTCTTCAGCTTTCATCGTCTGACCGCGATCGATTGTCAAATAACCGATAAAGGCGATAAAAAGTACTGCCACCAGCAATAGCGATACGAAGGCTCCCCGGGGATAGCGTGTTGATTGCTCAGGCGTTTCATAAATCACGTCAGAAGAGAGCGGCTGCGTATTGGCGGCGCTCACTTCTGTGAGAGATTTCTCATTATTTAATGAAATATCTTCTTGTGGGCTTTCAACCTGCTGGCAATATTCTGCATCCAGTACATAGCCCCGTTTAGGCACGGTGCGAATAATGCGTTGCTGTTTGCCGTCATCTTCCAGCGCCGCGCGCAGGGCGTGAATTGCGTTTGGCAGGCTGTTATTACCGATAACCCGCCCCTCCCAGACCTGGTTGGTCAGCTCTTCCCGTGTAAAAACCTTACCCGGGTTCTGTTGCAACAGATCCAGCAGTTTAAGCTGATACGCGCCCAGCCGCTTATGTTCTCCGGTGACTAAATGAATAATTGAGCCGGAAGGCAAATCAATTATCCAATTGTTAATGGCACAACAATGTTTTTTCATAACGAATTTCAAGTAGCTCCATCATGGAACAAGTGATTATTAAGGTTATGTACTGTAATTGAGAATTAATTAACGTGAAGGCGCGTGAGCAAATCTTCTGGCCCCAGTAATCATTCCATATGAGATATTAATAATACTACTGTGCGATAGATGAATTACACGCAAATTCATTAATTGCCGCTTTTCGGGGAATTAAGAATAGGGGATGTGATGTATCTTTTTACACCAGTTAAGGTGGGAAGCCGTGCAGTCCCGCTTATTGTGATTATGTGATGTTAATTTATTGTTGTTTATTTAATTAATCTTTTTACCCATTGAACTAATGAGAAACGTCAGCCTAAAGAATGCAAAAGCAGCATCCGTCTGTTTTTATGTAATAAATCTAGTCTGCGCCATTTAATAATGATGAGTGTAATTTCCTCTGAAACGGTAACGTTTCCCGATGAAGCGCGCTATGTCCGCGATTATTTGCCGCTGGTGCATAAAGTGGTGAAACAATTCGCCTGGCAGACCAGCAGCGTCATGGATAAAGACGATATGCGGCAAGTCGCCCTGACGGGTTTGCTCTTTTCATTGCGTCGTTATGGACAACCGGATGCGCAATTTGCCGGTTACGCCATCCAGCGCATTCGTGGGGCAATTCTTGACGAGCTACGCCAGCAGGACTGGCGTCCACGGCGGCTGCGCCAAAAGATGTACAAGCTCAACGACGCCATTCGTGAGCTGGCGCGTGAGCTTGGCTATGTGCCGAATTTTAATGAATTAAGCGAACGGCTTTCTATTACACCAGAGGAGTATCAGCACTATTTATTACTCGACTCCGCCAGTGAGCTGGAGAGCCTGGATAACGATCTCCATTCCCACGCGCTGGAAAGCCGCCCGCTTGAAGCGGAAGTCGTGAATAGCCGCGCACTAAAAAGCGCGATAGCAAGCCTGACCCGGCGTGAACAGACGATTCTGGGGTTGTATTACCACCATGAATTAAGTCTGAAAGAGATTGCCTCAATGCTTGGACTGACAGAAGCCCGTATTTGTCAGCTTAATAAAGTAATAGTGCAAAAGTTACGGGCGTTTTTTGACGAATAAGTACGTTTCTCCTTCCGCTAAGGAATGAAAAATGTATTTAAGATTTTAACCCTTTATTTTTATTAGTATTAATATTGTGAAATATTTAACTGTATCATCCATCGTTGCCCCCAGGCAGAGCGTGCTCCGCGGGTTTTTGGGGCTTTTTTTTCTTATTTTGCTTTCTGTGTTCCTGACCGGTTGCGCGCAGTCTAAACCGGTTAGCCGTACACAGGGGCCAACAATGCTTGCCGAACAGCGCAAGATCACCCATGAAGAGACACTGGCGGCGACGCGTAAGTCAAAAGTTGACAAGGTTGTGCAGCACCTTAAAAAACAGTTGGGTAAACCTTATGTCTATGGCGGCGTCTCGCCAGCGCGCGGTTTCGACTGTAGTGGGCTGGTGTTCTATGCCTACAACAAAGTGCTGAGTAATAAATTACCCCGCACCACTAAAGCCATGTTCCATGACAAGCGCTTGATGCGGGTAAAAACCGCGAACTTGCGCCAGGGCGATTTGCTGTTCTTTCGCAGCAAATTACGCGGTCCGGTCGATCATGTCGGTGTCTATCTGGGGCATAACCGCTTTATCGAAGCGCCGCGCCGCGGGTTAAATATCCGTATTAGCCATTTTCTTGATGACTATTGGCAGGATCACTACCTCGGCGCACGCCGTATCCTGACAGGCAAACGCGTGCTCTGAATTCACGCCTCCAGCGCGTTATGAATTGCCTCGCCCAACTGTTTGATCACCTCGCGATTGGCGTCGGTCAGCGGCAGGGCGCAATTCAGACGCAGGCAGTTACGGTACTTGCCAGACGCGGAAAATAACGAGCCGGGCGCAATCTGGATTTTCAGGCGGCACAGCGCGCGGGAAACACAGACCATATCGACGGTTTCCGGCAACTCGACCCACAGTAAATAACCGCCTTGCGGGCGTGTCACGCAGATACCGCAGGGAAAATACTGGCGTACCCAGCAGGTGTAAGTTTCCAGTTGCTGCTGATAAACCTGGCGCATACGCCGCACATGCCGATGGTAGTGACCGTCGCGAATAAACGCCGCAACCGCCAGTTGTGTTCCCGGCACATTGGTGCCGATGGCGGCATACTTTTTATGCAGCACCCGATCCAGATAACGCCCTGGCGCAATCCAGCCGACGCGCAGTCCCGGCGCCACGGTTTTGGTGATAGAGCTGCACAGCAGCACGCGGCCATCAATATCATAGGATTTTATCGTGCTGGGACGCGGGTATTCGGCTGCCAGCTCGCCGTAAATATCGTCTTCAAAAATCACGATGTCGTGGCGCTGCGCCAGCGCCAGCACGGCCTTTTTCCGCGCGTCCGGCATGATAAAGCCGAGCGGGTTATTGCAGTTCGGCACCAGAATCACGCCCTTAATGGGCCACTGTTCCAGCGCCAGCTCCAGGGCTTCCACGCTGATGCCGGTTTCGGGATCGGTCGGAATTTCAATGGCTTTAATATCCAAACCACGCAGCAACTGCATCGTGCCGTAATACGAGGGGGATTCAACGGCGACAATATCCCCCGGCTGGCACACCGCCAGCAAGGCGAGCGCCAGCGCCGGATGGCAACCGCTGGCGATGACAATATCGTCGGCGCTGACCGATGCGCCGCCGTCCAGCATCAGCCGGGCGATTTGTTCACGCAGTTCAAGGCGACCCGGCAGCGTGTCGTAGCTTAACGCCTCCATCACCTGGTGCTGGGCGATACGGCTCATCTCGCGCCACAGCGGTTTAAGCGTGGGCTGGGTGATATCCGGCGCGCCGCCACCAAACGCAGCAATCGCTTTATCGGTGCGTGCGTCGAGCAGCGTCAGCACTTCATCCCACTGCGTGACTTCCACCGGCCGTTGTACCGGGCGCGACATCGCGGGCACCGGCGGTTTTGCCTTTCGCGGCGCAACAAAGTAGCCGGAACGCGGCTGAGGCGTTATCAGTTGCAGGCTTTCCAGCACCTGGTAAGCCTGCTGCACGGTGCTGATACTCACGCCGTGCTCCTGACTCAGGCTGCGCACTGACGGCAGTTTCTCGCCGTGGCGATACAATCCCTGTTCAATGCGTTCTGCCAGCAACGTGGCCAGATGTTGGTAGCGTGTCATGCTGTATCCTTAAAATTCACCATACAGATTTAAGAACCAGTACAGATTGGGGTGAAATTCGCGATTCAGACCTTGTTTTAAGCGATCTGTATGTTAAAGAAAAGTGATTTCTGAATCTGTATTGTAATGGGCGAGAACGGCGAAGATAGAGCTCTTTTCAGGCGAGGAGAGCATCATGGAATTTTTTGAAAATCGACCCAACCGCCCGTTTTTAGGGTTTGTTTTACTCTGGCGCAAACTGCAACGGCTGCGTGAGCGCGTAAAAACGCGGCGGCTACTGCGCGCATTAAGCGACGAGCAGCTAAAAGACCTGGGGTTACGCCGCAGTGAACTGTGATAAGTGCGATAACGCGCGGAGATAACATCTTGTTATTTCCGCCCAACCGGCGTTGGGCTATGCTTAGCTCCACAACCTGAAGGGGAGAAAGCGCATGCACTTTATGAACGAAGACGACGAGAAAAAAGAGAAAGAGACCGGTAACGTCTCGCAGCTGATGCAGCAAAAACTGCTGGATGCCCGCTCGATCATTATCTCTGGCGAGATCAACCAGGCGCTGACAGAAAAAGTAGTCACTCAGTTACTGCTGTTGCAGGGTATCAGCGATGCGCCGATTAAGATCTATCTCAACAGCCAGGGCGGTCATGTTGAAGCGGCAGATACCATTCATGACATGATTAAATTCATCACCCCGGAAGTGCACATCATCGGCACCGGTTGGGTGGCAAGCGCCGGGATCACCATCCTGCTGGCGGCGAAAAAAGAGCACCGTTATTCGCTGCCGAACACCCGCTTTATGATCCATCAACCGCTGGGCGGCGTTCGCGGTCAGGCAAGCGACATTGAAATCGAAGCGAAGGAGATCATCCGCACGCTGGAGCGCGTTAACCGCATGATCGCTGAAGCGACCGGCCAGCCGGTGGACAAAGTGAAGCAGGATACCGACCGTAACTACTGGATGAACACCAAAGAAGCCATTGATTACGGCATCGTTTCCCGCGTGGTGAAATCCTACGGCGAACTGAATCTGGATTAAGTTTGTTAGCGACCTTGAGGCGAGAATTTTTTCTCGCCTTTTTTCTCTTCACGCCCGCCAAAATACACTTCTCCCTGACACATAATTTCTGCACACTGTGCGCATTTCTCATTACGGAGTGATGGCATGAAAAGCAGTATCAAAGCGGCGCTGGTGATGACAGCAACGCTAAGCGCGCCCGTGCTGGCGGAGCAAAGCGGCGTCTCGTTTGACCATAAAGACTGGGAAGTGGTGTGCGATAACACCCTGACCTGCCGTGCCGCAGGTTACAGCGCGGAAGAAGAGTCCAGCGGTTCGGTGTTGATTACGCGAAAAGCCGGTCCAGACTCGCCGGTGACCGTTGATGTGGTGCTGGCAGAAATGGACGCCGATGAAACCACGCAACAGGCAACGCTCAGCCTGTGGATCGATGGTAAATCACAGGGCGAGATCGCTACCGAGGATAACGATAGCTGGCGTTTATCTGATGCGCAGGCGCGCAGCATGATCGATGCCGTGAAAGGTAGCGGTAAAGTTGAATTCAAAGGCGGCGCGAAACCGTTTGTACTCTCCAGCGACGGCGCATACGCCGTGTTGCTGAAATTTGATGACGTGCAAGGGCGCGTGGGCACACCTGGCGCGCTGAGTAAAAAGGGCGATAAAGCGGAGAGTTCGGTGACGCCTGCGGTTGCCGCACCGGTGATCCAGGCGGTGGAAGTGAAAGGCGGCGAAGATCGCACGCTCACCAAAGCCGAAACCGCAGCGCTGAAACCGCGTTTGCTGGCGGCACTCACCAGCGGTAACGAGTGTGACCGCCTTGTCTCCCCGCAGGAACCGGTTATCGACGGTGATAACGACATTACCCTGACACCGCTGGATGGCAAACAGGTACTGATCTCCACTCTTTGCTGGCGCGGGGCGTACAACGAAGGTTATGGCTACTGGGTGGTGGATAAAGCGCTGAAGGGAACGCCGCAATTTATAACTAACTCCGCGTCTGACTACAGCGATGGCGTGATCTCGTTGGGCCAGCGTGGTCGCGGCATTGGCGACTGCTGGGCTTCGGCAGAGTGGGTCTGGGACGGTGAAACCTTCCGCAAGAGCAGCGAATCCACCTCCGGCATGTGCCGCTATGTGCGCGCGGGGGGCACATGGGATCTGCCGGAATTTGTTTCGGAAGTGAAAGAGGCGAAGTAATTCGCAGTCCGATAAACGCTGCATTCAGCACTTTTGCCAGGTGCAGCGTTTTTCTTTTTCAGGCCGGAGTGCAAAGCATGTTAAACAGCCTTAACCACCTGACCCTGGCGGTTAGCGACCTTGCCCGCAGCGTCGATTTTTATCATCAACTTCTTGGTCTGAAACTCCATGCGCGCTGGGATAACGGCGCTTATCTCACCTGCGGTGAGTTGTGGCTCTGCTTATCTGTCGACGCGCAGCGTCAGTATGTACCGCCAACACAAAGTGACTACACCCATTATGCGTTCAGCGTTGATGAGCGCGATTTCGCCCGCTTTGTCACCCGCCTTGAGCAGGCTGGCGTGGTGAGCTGGAAAGTGAACAAAAGCGAAGGAGACTCCTGGTATTTCCTCGATCCCGACGGGCACAAGCTCGAAGCACATGTCGGCAACCTTGCCCGGCGGTTGAAGGCGTGTCGTGAGAAACCGTACAAGGGGATGGTGTTTTTTGATTAGGCTTTCGCAATCTATGCTCTTTGCCATCCCCGTTTCTTGATACTTACCCTGATAACTATTATCGTACCCCGCCTGTGAAACGAGGGGATCGCGATGACTGAAGATGAGCTGTTCGCCCGCCGACCGCTGGGTATGCGCATGGCGATGGTTGTGCGTCAGTGGCGTGCCACTATCGATCACGCATTGAGCGACACGGGCATCACGCAGTCGGGCTGGACGGTACTGATGCAGCTTCACCAGTTAGGGGATAACGTCTCCGTCAGCGAACTGGCGGAAGTGCAGGGCATTGAGCTGCCGCCGCTGATGCGCACGCTGACACAGCTGGAAAAACAGGGGCTGATTGTGCGTACGACATCGCCGTACGACAAGCGCATTCGCCTGCTGGCGCTCACCGCCGGGGGGACGCATATGCTGGGTAAAATCACGCAAGTGATCGAAGCCTGCCAGTTGCGGGCTGCGGAAAATATTCCGCCAGCAGAGCTGCTCGCCTTTAGCGACACATTGAATCAAATCGCCTGTAATTTGCGTACGATGCGCGAAGAAGACAACCAAACCGAATAAGAAAATCATGACGCCAGAACAAAAATTTGCCCGCTGGGTAAGGGTGAGTATTGCCTCTTTCCTGCTGATGTTTGTCTATTTTATCGTTGCCGATATCTGGATCCCGCTGACCCCGGATTCCACCGTGATGCGCGTGGTCACGCCGGTTTCCGCCCGCGTTTCCGGCTATGTCGCGCAAGTGTACGTACAAAATAACAGCCAGGTGAAGAAGGGCGATCTGCTGTTCGAACTGGATGCCACGCCGTTTAACAACCAGGTGGAAGCCGCGCAAATCGCGCTGGCACAAGCAAAGCTCACCAATCAACAACGGGATGCGCAAATCGTTGCCGCACAGGCCAGCCTGAAGACGGCGCAGCTTACCGCGCAAAACGATCGAATGACCTTTGAGCGCTATCAGAACCTGAGTGCTACTCACAATGTTTCGCAGTCTGACCTTGATAAAGTGCGCACCACCTGGCAGAGCAGCGTGCAGTCGGTGAACAATCTGAATGCCTCGATTAATGCACTAAATATTGAACGCGGCGATCGCGATGACGCCCGCAACGTGACGCTGCAAAAATATCGCAATGCCCTCCAACAGGCACAACTGAATCAGGGCTGGACGCAGGTTCGCGCCGAAGCAGATGGCACCGTAAGTAACCTGCAATTAAGCCCCGGATTTTATGCCGCGACCGGAAATGCCGCACTGGCGCTGGTGCATGATAAAACCGATATTGTGGCGGATTTTCGTGAGAAGAGCCTGCGTCATACGCGCGTTGGCACCGATGCGGCGGTGGTGTTTGATGCGCTGCCGGGCCATGTATTCAAAGCGCATGTCACCAGCAGCGATGCCGGGGTACTGGCCGGACAACAGGCGGTGAACGGCGAGCTTTCAGAGCCGCAAACCTCTAACCGCTGGGTGCGTGACGCACAGCGTATGCGCATCCACGTCGCACTGGATGAATCGTTGCCGAAAGAACTCCCGACCGGTGCGCGCGCCACGGTGCAGTTGTATAACAGCGAAGGGGTGTTTGCGCGCTTCTTCTCGGGCCTGCAAATCCATCTCGTGAGCCTGTTGCACTATGTCTATTAATACGCTGGCGCGGGTTTTCACGCCCCACGGCAATATCGTTTACACGGCGAATGACTTTCGCCAGACGCTGCGCATCGTTTTTGCCGGGATGATAGCGCTCAGCGTATCGAGTTTTTATAACACCCAGTACGGTGTGTTTTACGTGGTCTACCCGGTGATGCTGTTATCGCTGGTGCCGGTATTCAACCGCCATGTGGCGAAACAGTTCATCTTCAGTGCGGTGATTAACTGCATCGAAATGGTGTTTATCATCGGCTATTTGTCACGTTGGCCGGTGATCATGACACTGGTGGTGTTTGCGCTGTACGTGATGCGTTTTCGCTTTATGAGCAAAGGTGCGCTGTTTCTGTTTGGCTCGGCGGGCGTGGTTTGTCAGAGTACGATGCTCAACTTTATGAGCTACCCCTCAAGCGACTGGCACACACTGCTGTTTTCCAATGTTGAAGCCAGCATCATGGCGGTGGCGCTGAGTGCGCTGATGAACTATCTGATCCCGGATGTCGAGCCGCGCACCCGTCCGCCGATGATCGAGAAAAATGCCGCGCGAGTGCGCCACGAATCGCTGCTCTCCGGCACTGTGGCGACGATGATCTTTGTGGTTTTTCAACTGAGCGATCTCAGCGATTCGTTATCCGCGCTGATGGCCGGGATCTTGATCCTGTTCCCGATGCATTATCGCGGCGCGGTAATGAGTTCTGTGTGGCGCGTGGTCGGTGTGGTGCTCGCCTGTCTCTATATCCTGCTGGTGCAGTTGATCCTCTACAACCACAGTAGCCATATGCTGCTGATGATGCCGCTGATTGGCCTCGGGCTGGCGTTCAGCGCGCGGCTGCATGTGATGGAGAAAGTTGGCGCAGGCGTTGGTTTTGCCAGTGTAACCACCATCGGCATCATGTTTGGGCAGAACCTGCACCCGGACACGGATTTAGTGTTCAGCGATCTCTATCGCATCGTTTCCGTGACGGTGGCGCTGCTGGCGACGCTAACGATGATCTATCTGGTACACCTGATCCTGAATCGCTTCGACGCCACACGGTTTGTGATTGAGGAACAGTAAGCGGGAATGCGCCCAAAAATGCGGTGGTTATCGGGCCTAAGGCACTGTGCAGACTCGGTTTTACAGGTCGTCTGCAGCGCCCGCTCGTTATCCCACTCGCGTGAATTCGTCACCGTCACAGCGGTAAACCGCCTCGGTGACATTCGGTATCAGCCACTGATTGACCACATCCGCTTCGCTGTGAAAACGGATGCATAATCCGCAGCCGCCTTTGAGCTGGCGCGGAATATCCTGCACGCGAAAAGCGATCCCCGCCGACTGCATCGCTTTGCGCGTTTGCAGCACGCCGGGTGTGGTGTGGAACAGCAATAGGTATTCCGCCATTAGCGTTTCCTCTGCCGCTGGCCGATTAACGCCGCGCCCAGCGCGCCCGCGTACTGGGCGTCGTTATGCGTAAAAACATCGCTGGCCAGATGCCCGGCCAGCATGCGGCGAAAAGTGGCGCAGTGGCTGACGCCGCCGGTAAACAGCAATGGCCCTTGCGTGGAAAGCCGCGAGATGAAATGCGCACTGCGGCGCGCCATGGCGTTGATCACCCCGGCGAGAATCGCTTCCGGTGCGATACCTGCCGAACGCAGGCTGATCACTTCGGATTCGGCAAACACCGTACACATGCTGGTTAGCGGATGCGGCTCCACGCCGTCGGTGATGGCGTCCAGGTGCTCTACCTGCGTACCCAGCGTGCGCGAGATAACGTCCAGAAAACGCCCGGTTCCGGCGGCGCATTTGTCATTCATCAGAAAATCGGTGAGATTGCCCTGTTCATCCAGCGCGATCACTTTGCTGTCCTGCCCGCCGATGTCGATCACCGTACGTGTTTGCGCGAGCAACAAACGTGCGCCGAGGCCGTGGCAGGAGATTTCGGTAACCTGTTTATCGGCGAAATCGACCAGTTGCCGCCCGTAACCGGTCAGCGTCAGAAAGGGTTTTTCACCCAGCCCTTCGCACAGGGTTTCCCATGCCTCGACAATTGATGTCGCCGGGCGAAACGAGGTCGGGCACAGGAAGCGCCGCACAATCGTCTCGCCCTGGAGCAAAATGCCTTTGGTGGTGGTCGAGCCGGAATCAATACCCACGGTAAACGTCACGCCCGCTCCTTATAACATCTCGATAAACGCGGCGACGCGGGTGCTGAGCTGCCCGATATCCGCTGTCGAATAATCCGTTTCAATGGCCATATAGGGAATGTTGTGCTGCTGACGGACATGGCGTTTGATCGCCAGCGACTCCACCGCGTAGGTGTGGCAGGCCTGCAAAATCACATCGATAACGCCATCGGCCTGGTATTCGTCGACCATCTGGCTGAGCAGTTTCAGGCGCTCATCATTAGGGGATATACAGGAGCAGCCGATTGCCAGATATTTGTCGGTCAGCGCGTCGTAAACATCGCCGCTCTCCTCGACGCAGCGCTCGGTGGCTTTTGCGCCGGTACAGTTTTCGTAGCCCACCACCCAGCCGCCGTTCTCTTCAATGGCGCGCACCACTTTTTCCGCCGCGCCGCCAATCGGGCAACCGGTGATTAAAATACGCGGGCGAGGATCCAGCCGTTTACCTGCTTGCCACTCCTCGCGGATCCGCGCCGCTGTGGTGTTCAGTTCATCGATCAGCGCCGATTTATCAAAGCGGAAGGTCGCGCCATACACCACTTTCAGAATATCCGCGCCGCTGATCGCCGGCGGATTGAGCTGCCCGACGCGGTAGAAATTCGCCAGCGCCTGGCGCTCGCGGTTTTTCAGCGCGATGGCCTCGCGCAGCGCTGCTTCGCTAATCGGCTGACCAAAACGTTGCTCAATCGCCTGCTGTAAACGCAGGATCTCGGCTTTCCACAACGCGCGGGAAGCGGCGTCTGCTGCGCTGTTCGGCAACTGCATGACATGGACGGCTTTGAATTCCGTCATGTATTCATACATTTTCTTTTTGCCGTCGCAGGTGGTTTCACCCACCACCAGATCGGAAAAGTAGAAGTAGGGGCATTTGTCGGTTTTGCCAAAGCCGTAGCTGCTTTTGATCAGCGGACAGAGGTTGCGCGGCAGGTCTTTTTCCGCCTCTTCAATGGTTTCATCATTGGTGGAACAGAGGGAAACCACTACCGCGCCGGCGGCCATGGCAATCTCTTGTGGCATAAAGGTGCAGTAGGTGCCAACCAGCGGGATCCCTTGCTCTTTGAGATCCATCACGGTGAGAAAACCTTTCTGGCGGGCTTCAGAAAACTGTTCAAAAACATCTGGCAGGGCGGTGATAAGCGACATGAGTTTCCTTCCCCGTAACACGGGAGAGTTTGAAAAGAGGCCGCATTATAGGCATGCAAAAAGTGTGGAGATATTGATCTCCGGCGGATGAAAAGGGGAAAAACTCTTTTCAGCAAGGTCAGATTATTTTTTTGAGATCCATCTCTTCCTGAATACGCTCGCTATAGAGCGCGTGTGTGCGAATCGCTTCGTCGATGCCTGCGTTATAAAAAGCCGGGCCAATCTGTTCGGCAATGAAGTCGATAAAGAACTCGGCGTCAAACTGCTCCAGTTCCAGCTCAAAATTCTGCTCACAGTAGGTCTGCAATTTTTTGCGTAACTGCTCGCGTTCGCTGGTGGTGAGGGTAATGTCGGCCATCGTTTCTCCTGGCAAATTAGAAAGCGCTAACGTGCAGCAGCGCGGGCAACTGCGACAGTAAATAGAGAATAAGGCCGATCGTTCCACCGACGAGCGTGCCGTTGATGCGGATAAATTGCAGATCTTTGCCGATATTCAGCTCGATTTGCTGCGACATATCCCGCGCGTCCCAGCTTTTCACCGTGTCGCTGATATGGCGGGTGAGAAACGCGGCGAACTCAGGCGCCACGCGGTGCGCGGCTTGTTCCAGATGTTCATTTAACGAGGCGCGCAGCGCGCCATCCGCCAGCAGCGTTTCGCCGAACCACAGGCCCGCGTCGGTGATGCGTTTTTGCATACGCGAATCGTCAGACTTCATATCCGCTTTCATCCAGTTACGCAGATCCGCCCACATTTCGCCGACATAGTGATTAAACGTCTCATCGTTTTTCAAATACTCTTTGATGTTTTCTGCGCGCTCGGCCATTTCCGGATCGCTTTTCAGACTGGCGATCAGCTTCATCGTCGCGCGATCGAAAGCCTGGCGGATCTGATGCGTGCTGTCGGCATTGACATCATCGAGCAGCGAATTGACCGCCTCGGAAACCCAGTCGGCACTCTGCTCGCCCAGCCATTCAGTAGGCAGGATCTTCGCTTTCATCGGGTGATCGGTTTTCAGCCAGCGCACAATCTGGCGGGCAATAAAATCGCGGCTACTTTGCCGTTGCAGCAGGGCGATCAATTGCGCAATGACGGTATCCAGTAATTTCTGGTGACGATTATTGCGGGTCAGGCTTTCCAGTAGCAGCGCGCTGGTTTCGGTGAGATCCACTTTGTCGATGGCTTTGTGCACCGCGCGGCGTAACAGACGCTGGATGCGGCTATCGTCAGCCATCTCCAGAAAGCCGCTCATTACCTGCAACAGATGCACGCCCACTCGCTGGGCGTTTTCGGGCTGGCTAAACCAGACGCCAATCATCTGCGCAGGCTGGTGGCGATGAATTAACGCGACCAGCGATTGGGTATCAAGAAACTTTTCCTGCACGAACTGGCCGAGGTTGTCGCCGATCCGCTCTTTATTACGCGGGATAATCGCCGTATGGCGGGCAATAAACGGGAACGGCACGCGGTGAAACAGCGCGACCACCGCGAACCAGTCCGCCAGCGCGCCGACCATCGCCGCTTCGGCAATGGCTTTCACCCCGCTTACCCAGAAGTTGGGCGGCAGGAACAGTGTGGTGATAAACGTCGCGGCCGCAACCAGCAACAACGACAGCGCCAGACGCTTGGCGCGCTTAAGTTCTGCGAATTTATTCATGGTTTAAGCATATAACCCAACGCCGGGTTCTTGCAAAAGGTTAAATCCTAAGCAGATTACGCAGCATGCTCCACAAAATCGACATCCCGAACACCATTAACACCGCGCCTGCGACGCGCTCTATCCACCACACACTTTGCCTCAGCCGCTTTTGCACGGCGGGCTGGCCAATCAGCGATACCACGGCCAGATCCCACACTAATACGACCATCACCATCCACAGGCCGCTCACCGACTGCTGGAGCAGCGTGACGTCCGGGCCGAGCAGGGCGGTCATCAGCGCAAGGTAAAACAGCGCGTTTTTGGGATTGAGCAGTGCGGAGCCAAGCCCGAGTAAAAACTGTTTCCGCAGGCTCGGGCACGGCTGACGGGTTTCATTGACGCTAAGCGTCTGCGCGCGGCTGTGCAGCAGGTGCCAGCCAATCCACAACAAATAGATCGCGCCCAGCAGTTCAATGGCGCTAAAGAGCCCCGTGAACTGGCGCAGCGCGCTCGCCCCGATAATCACTATCAGGATATAAAACGCATTACCTGCGGCGATGCCCGCGCACAGCCCGGCGCTGCCGCGCAGGCGATAGCGGATCGCAAACCCCATTAACAGAAAGAAATCCGGGCCGGGGCTGAGCAGGGCGACAAAGTGCGCCAGTGCCAGTGCCGGAAACGCGGTGGGAAACAACGCCATAGTGACCTCCACAAAAAAAGTGAAGTTCACCTTAGCGGCGCGTCGGCGCTATTTATTGTCGGATATTGATCGGCCAAACGCGTACTGGCGCGGTGTGGCAGCGGTGTAGTTCACAAAGGTCCGGTGGAAATGGCTCTGATCGGCAAAGCCGCTCTGGTAGCCGACATCCGCCAGGGGATCGCCCGCGCGCAGGCGGCTTTTGGCAAACTCAACGCGCGCGATATTCAAAAAGCTGCCCGGCGTCAGGCCGGTGTCCTGCCTGAAGGTACGGATGAGCGTCTCTTTGCGCAGGGAAAAAGCACTGGCCAGCGCATCAAGCGTGGGCGGTTGCTGCAAATCGTGGGTTAACGCCGCCAGCACCTGCTGGCTTACGGGCCGCAGCGGCGCACAGTGATGCGAACCGCGAGGTAAGGCGCTGAGCAGGGCATCGAGTGCGGCGGGTAATGGCGGCGAGTCGTCACGCTCAATCAACGCCACGATACGCATGTACAACTGAAATAACACAGGGTCGCGAACGACCTGCTGCTGGCTGTTTTCATGCGGCAGGTAGAGCATATGGTAGCTGCGTGGTTGCCCGGCGAAGGGGTTACAACTGTGAGGCGCGTGCGGTGGAATGACCATCAGATCGCCCGGCAGGAGCAGGTATTCCTGCCCGTTACAGAGGCAGCGGGTTTGCCCCTCAACAATTGCTCCGATTGAAAGCTCAGCATGGCGATGGCGCTTATAGGCTTGCCGGCTACGCCAGGTGCTGCGCAGCTCAACGCCGGGTAATGCCTGCGGGCGGCAAAATGATTGCTGTATATCGCGCGTCATCGACATGTTTTGCCTCGTCTGGTCGGCTTTCTGGTATACCACACCCCTTTATTTATCGCGAAAGGCATTATGCAATAGCCGCCACATATGGTGGGAGGCTGGCGTAAAACGCCGATCGGAGCTGCGCAGCAGGTGGCACTGAGCGCTACTGGCGACAGGATGATCGAGCGGTACAGCGACCAGCGCACCAAGGCGAATGGGATCGGCGGCGGCATAAGCGGTCATAAATGAGATGCCCAGCCCCGCCTGGCTTAGCCCCATCGCGGTGGAGAACTGATTACAGCGATATGCCGGATGAAATTGCAAACCCTGGCTTTTGAACATGGCATTCATATGGCGTTGCAGGCCGAAATTTTCCGTCAGGGCTATTAATGGATAGTCGACCAGCTCTTCAATGGTGATGCTTTGCCGCTGCGCGATAGGGTGCTGTGGCGAGACCACGGCGCAAATCGGCCCCCACTGAAAGCTGTGGCGCTTGAGTTCCGGCGAACCGATTGGGCCAAAGGCCAGCGCCATATCCGCTTCGCCGCTGACGATGTCATTGAGCATCTCCTGCATGCTGCCCACCACAATATCGACAAAAACCTGCGGGTACGACTTGGCAAACTCACGCATTACCCCTTCGATAAAGGCGGTGATCAGCCCACCGCCAATGCGCACCGAGATGGTGCCGCCGCGCATATGGCGCAGATCTTTTAACTGGCTTTCCAGCTTTTCGCGTCGCTGGCGGCTGGCAAAATAGTCTTCCGCCAGCAGGCGTCCCGCTTCGGTTAATACCACGTTACGCCCGCGCCGCTCCAGCAACGGAAGTTGTAGCGCACGCTCCAGTTGCGCGATCTGGCGGCTGACCACGGACGGGTTAACACCCAGGATATCCGCCGCGCGACGGATCCCGCCCTGGTTACCCACTTCATATAAATAACCCACCTGCTTGTCCTGGAACATTCGCCACATTCCTTCTCAACTGTTGACCTGAAAGCAACAATAACATCAATAAGCGGATATTTATCATCCAGATTGAATAGTGATAATCAAATTAACCGCCCTGTTTTGTGAGTGAAAGAAAATGAAAAACTGAATCTGCATTTCTGCACCAAAAGGGTGCCCGATAACGGTGAGAAATTATTTTATTAGGATGTTCTTAATGCTTAATTAAATAATTTTTTAGTTACTTTGCTTTTAATTCTCGGTATTTCACGGGAAGGTTTTTTGTTGCGTAATAATTCGCAGTAAAAGGTTTTTATTTTAGCGTCGGGCTATTCAGGCACGGATCCTGCTTAGTAATAAGTCATTGTCATCTGATTATTTCAAAGAGAGATGTTATGAGTGAATCGAAAACGCTGGAGCAACCCGCGAAAGAGCACGCGGAAGAGTGGAAAGTCGGGCCTGGCGCCTGGATTTCGTTAGTGATTGTTCTGCTGGTTTTTTCCGGCTTCTTTTTCAAAGTCGAGGGGATGGCGTGGCTGGGCGCGTTTGACTTCACCACGCTGGGCGGCACGTTCGGCACGATGAAGACACCGGAAACCAACACCTTTATCGGCAGCGGCGGCATCAGCGCGAAGGCCGGTTTCCTGTTCGCGCTGTCGCTGGTGCCAACGGTCATGCTGGCGCTGGGGTTGCTGGAGATTTTTACCCATTACGGCGCGATCCGCGCGGCGCATAAATTGCTGACACCCTTGCTTAAACCGCTGCTGGGTATTCCGGGCTATACGGGGCTGGCGCTGATTACCGACCTGCAAAGTACCGATGCCGGGGCGGCATTAACCAAAGAATTATACGACAGCGATAAAATTACCCGTAAAGACGTGGTGATTATGGGGTCGTGGCAATATTCCGGCGCGGGCTTAATCAATAACTATTTTTCGATTGGCTCAGCGATGTTCGCGTCATTAACCATCCCGATTATTGTTCCGCTGGTTTTAATGTTTGTCCTTAAATTCGTGGGCGCAGCCGTGGTTCGTCTGGCATTAAACACTGTTTATAAGCGAGATTTCGACAATGAATAATTCCGCAAAAGTCTCTGGTAATCCGTTCGATATTTTCGTTATTGGTGCGCGTAAAGGTTTTAATATCGCCATTAATAATCTGATGCCGAATGTATTAATGGCCTACGTAATCGCCGAAATGCTCAATTTACTCGGCGTGATGCAGATTATTGGCCATCTTTGCGCGCCGTTAATGGGGCTGTTCGGCCTGCCGGGGGAAGCGATTACCGTGTTGCTCACCGCCTGGCTTTCGTCTTCTGCGGGAACCGGCGTGGCGGTCAGCCTGCTGAGCAAAGGCCAGCTTGATATGGGGCAAATCACTATTCTCGCGCCCGCCATCTTTTTAATGGGTTCGCAGCTACAGTATATGGGCCGCCTGTTGGGCGTAGCCGATGTGCCGAAGAAGTACTGGCCGTTACTGATGGCGGTCAGCATTCTCAATGCCGTAATCGCCATGCTGATTATGCGCGTTATTGCCTGAGTACCAAGGAGTAAGACGTGTCACGCACACTTGAGCATTTTAATTACCTGCATCAGATCCCGGAACTCGGGTTCGAAGAGTATAAAACCTCTGCTTATATCGCCGGGGTACTGGAGGCGGCGGGCTATCAGGTCATGCGCCAGGTCAATAACACGACCGGCATTGTCGCGGTGCTGGACAGCGGTAAACCGGGGCCAGTGCTGGCGCTACGCGCCGATATGGATGCGCTCGGGCATATCATTGACGGTGAGCATGTCGCGCGCCACACCTGTGGGCACGATGGGCACTCCACGGTGGTGTTGACCACCGCGCAGGAAGTGATCGCCGAAGGAGTAGTAAAAAAAGGCAAGCTGAAGTTCATCTTCCAGCCCGCGGAGGAACTGGGTACCGGGGCGATTGCGCTGACGGAGGCTGGCGTGCTGGACGATGTCGACATGCTGCTTGGTTTCCACCTGCGTCCGCTGGAAGAGTGCCCGATGGGCCAGGCGGTGCCAGCCATGTATTACTCGGCGTCTGCCACGGTGGAAGTGGTGTTCCACGGCAAAGCGGCACATGCGGCGCGGCCCCACTTAGGCGTAAACGCGCTGGACGCCGCCGCCCACGCAGTGCAGGCGGTAAACGGCATTCATCTTGCGCCATCGCTCACCTGGAGCGCGAAAGCGACGCGCTTTCTCTGTGACGCCGGGGTGACCAACTCAATTCCTGATAAAGCACTGGTGTGCTGGGATTTGCGTGCGGCGGAAAATGAAGCCATGACTGCGTTAAAACCGCAGGTATTGCGCGCGATTGAAAGCAGTGCGGCGGCATACGGCGCACGGGCTGAGATCCGCATTCTGAAAGAGATGCCTGCGGCGATCATTGATGACGAGGCAACTGAGGTGGTTTCCCGCGCGATTCGCAGCGTGTTTGGCGATGCGGGGCTGACCGCACCAAAATCGACACCCGGCAGCGAAGACTTTTTCCACTACCTGCGCCTGCGCCCACAGGTGAAAGGCGGTTTCTGGGGGCTCGGTGCCAACCTGATGCCGGGTCTGCATCACCCGGAGATGCACTTTGACCGCGACGCGCTGGCGCTCGGCGTGAAAGTGTTTAAAGCCTGCGTGCAGGATGTGCTGGGCTGAGTCATGGCTTCCAGCGGCGCAGCGTGGTCTCCTGTTCATAGGGCATCGGCGTGGGCCAGGTAATAAACTCGACGATGCTGCCCCAGGGCGTGCGGCCATAGCAAAAACAGTTGCCTGCACCTTCCTCCGTGGAAAAACCTAGCGGCTGCGGCGTGGTAAATACCTCGCCGCCCGCTGTATTAAAGCGTTGCAGCGCAGTGCCGATATCATCGCTGTAGACCGCAAAATGTTGCAGACCAAAATCGCTGGCCCGCAGCGGCTCGCGCTGGTCTGGCCCGTGCATTTCGAAGAGTTCGATGCCGGGGCCGTGCTGAAGTTTAAACATGCGTATCGCTTTGATAGTCGTGCCTGGCGCCAGGCGTAGCGTCTGCTGCTGCGCCTCGTTATCAAGATTCTTATCTTCTGGCGCGACGGATTGATAAATCAGCTCCGCGTCCAGCGCGTCAATCAGAAAACGGGTCGCCTCTTCAATATCCGGAACGGTGATACCAATATGATCGATGCCGCGAATACTCATGTTTCCTCCTGTTAATGGCTCTTTTTAAAGCATAGAACAGATACGTGGAGTGTTTTTGCTGGTTAGTCGTGAAAAACATTTCGGTGGTAGCTATTTTTTTAATTTATTGCATCAATAAAGATAGAGAGTCACGGTATTTACCGATATCGACACTGATACTGGATTGTTTGAATAATATTGCTCAATATAATCAGGGCCCCGATTAGATGCTCCGGGGGAATTATTTTGCGGCGATAGTAATACAGCCGTTCGTAACCTTAATATCTACCTTCGCATCGATTTTAAAACCCGCTTTCTCCAGCCAGTCACCCACTAAACGAATTGCCGGAGATTACAATTTTTTTTGGATAAGTTGTCACTTAACTGACTGTTAAATTTATTTTTTTAAAGGAGTGTTTCTGATTCAACATAAACCATAGAGAATGCAAAACAGTTATGGTCGCTATTCCTTGTCAATAGAGATTGTGATTAGCGGTGCGGATGTGCGCCAACGCATTCACACTCAAAACAGGTACCAAACACCAGCAAATAAAGTCAAAATCCACATGTAAATAGACTGAAAAGTAATGCAATGAAGTCCGAAAAAATAAAGTGAGGATGTTCATTTTTTATTATAACTAATGCTTCTGCAGCTTTAATGTTAGTGCCATTTATAAAAGCACTATTTACTTTTTATTTTCTGTATCAGAAACGTCTGTATATACCCAACTTTACTTTCAGGCCCGGTCGTTTTTACTACCCTTATTACCCTAAGCGGTCAATAAGGAGACAAATATGGCTTACCAGACAGTGAATCCTTTTAACAACCAGCTCATTAAAGAGTATCCCAATCATAGCGATGCCGATATCGAAGTGGCGTTACGTCAGGCCGATGCGCTGTATCACTCGTCCTGGTCCAGGGGAAATATTGAACAGCGGTTGCCGATACTGCATAAACTTGCCGATCTGCTGGAAAACCAGCAGGAAGAACTGGCGAAAATCGCCAGCCGGGAGATGGGCAAGTTAATTGAGCAGAGCCGCAGCGAAGTGAAGATTTGCGCGCAGATAGCCCGTTACTACGCGGATAACGCGAAACAATTCCTGGCGCCCGTTAAGTATGAAACGGCGCTGGGAGAGGCGTGGGTGGAGCATCATCCGATCGGCGTGATCATGGCGGTGGAACCGTGGAACTTCCCTTACTATCAGTTGATGCGTGTACTGGCACCAAATCTGGCTGCCGGTAACCCGGTTATCTGTAAACATGCCAGCATCGTGCCGCAGTGCGCAGAAACCTTTGCGCAGCTGGTGCGCGAAGCGGGCGCACCGGAAGGTGCGTGGACGAACCTGTTTATCTCGTCCGATCAGGTTTCGGCAATCATTGCCGATCCGCGTGTGCAAGGTGCAGCGTTGACCGGATCGGAAAAAGCCGGTAGCGCGGTGGCGGCTCAGGCGGCGAAACACATCAAGAAATCGACGCTGGAGCTTGGCGGTAACGACGTATTTATCGTGCTGGACGATGCGGATCTGGAAAAAGCGGTTGAGACTGGTGTGCAAGCGCGTCTGGCGAACGCCGGGCAGGTCTGTACCGCCGCGAAACGCTTTATTATTCATCAGGATATTGCCGATCAGTTCCTGCGTAAGTTCACCGAGGCTTTCCAGCAGGTGAAAATGGGCGACCCGCTGGATGAAAGCACCACACTTGGTCCGCTCTCCTCGAAAGAGGCGCTCAATACATTGAGCAAACAGGTGAGTGAAGCGGTACAAAACGGGGCAAAACTGCACTTCGGCGGCAAACCAGCGAACAGCGAAGGCAACTTCTTCGAACCCACGATTTTGACGCACATTACGCGCGACAACCCGGCCTATTATGACGAGTTCTTTGGCCCGGTGGCGCAAATTTATGTGGTGAATAATGATGAAGAAGCGGTACGCCTGGCTAACGATTCACACTATGGCCTTGGCGGAGCCATCTTCAGCCGCAACATTCAGCGTGCCAAACAGATGGCGTCACGCATTGAAACCGGCATGGTCTATATCAACTGGCTGACGGATACCGCCGCTGAGTTGCCTTTCGGCGGGGTGAAACGATCCGGGTTCGGTCGCGAGCTGTCTGATTTAGGCATCAAAGAATTTGTGAATCAGAAGCTGGTGGTGGTACGCCAGTAATGTTTAATCTTTCTTCCCCCTCGCCGGAGGGGGAAGCCGCAGGCGTTATTTCTTCAAACCTGCAAATGCTGCTCTGATCTCGTCTTCCGGCAACTGTACGCCAATAAACACCAGCGTACTGTGCGGTGTTTCGTCGCCCCACGGGCGATCCCAGTCTGCGCTGTAAAGGCGCTGTACGCCCTGGAACAGTAAGCGGTTTGGCTCGCCATCGATCCACAACATACCTTTATAGCGCAGCAATTTTTCGGCAAAGCTCAGTAACAGGTTTTCCATTACGCGGGAGACGTCTCTGATATCCACCGGGTAATCCAGCCCGACCACGATTGAGTTGATGTCGTTTTGCTTGTCAGCGATAAAGTGAAAGCGCGGTTTTGCCGCCACCACGTTCTCTTCCAGCATAAAACCATTGGTATTAAACAGTTGCGCCAGCTCGATATCGCCATGCGTCACGGTGTAAACCGGCGCGCGGGCGTTGATGCGGCTTAAGCGTTCGCGCAGTTTTTCACACTCGCCTGCGACATCCGTTTTGGTCAGCAGAATACGGTCGGCATAACCCACTTGCGACTGTGCCAGCGTGAACTGATTCATCTGCTCATCGGCATGTACCGCATCGACCAGCGCAATGACGCCATCCAGCAGATAGCGCTGGCAAAGGATCTCATGAGCGAAAAAGGTTTGAATGATCGGCCCCGGATCGGCCATGCCGGTGCACTCAATTACCAGCCGATCAAAGGCGATATCGCCACGATCGAGGCTGTCGAGCAGATCCAGCAGCGCATCTTCCAGCTCATTGGATCGGCTACAGCAGATACAGCCATTGGTCAGGGTTTTTATTTGCGTGGCGCGATCGCCAATCAGTTGATCGTCAACAGACACTTCGCCGAATTCATTTTCGATAACGGCAATTTTGTAGCCGTGTTGCTCATTGAGGATATGGCGTAAGAGGGTGGTTTTGCCGGCGCCGAGAAAACCGGTCAACAAGGTTACTGCAATCGGGGTCATACATTCTCCTTTAGCAACAGCGGACACCGCCCTTGCCGTCTCCACCGTAACGCGCCTGCTGGCGTTCGCGGAAGAACGCTTCGTAAGTCATGTACGGCTTATCCGGATGGTTGGTTTTCATATGATCAACGTAGTTGTCATAGTCCGGGATGCCAATCAGCATCTTTGCCGCCTGACCGAGGTATTTTTTGGCTTCGCCTAAGTTACCAAACATCATTCTTCTCAGATATATGTGAAGCCCGCAGAGGCAGGCTATTTTGCTTGCCATTTTGAACGGGCAGTGTTCAACCTGGCTGCGCCAATGACGCCTGCGAAACAGATGTAACCACCCTCAACGGTGGTTACATCATCACGCGTTATATGCCGGATGCGTAGCGTCATCCGGCAACTGGTTTAGTGGTGTGAAGAGGTTTTCACACCGCCTTCCGGCACCGGTACATACGGCGTTTCTTTGTCGGTACGCACGGTGTTGTTACGCACCTGCAACCAGGTTTTGATGCCATAGAAGATGATGCTGTACACCACCACCAGGAACAGAATACTCAACCCGGCGTTGGTGTAGTTGTTCACCACGATATGATTCATGTTGGCAATCTGCTGCGCGGTCAGATCTCCGCCACCGGCGGCAATCTTCTCTTTGTACTGGTTAGCCATATACAGGAAGCCTTCCAGTTGTGGGTTGGTGCTGAACAGTTTCAGACCCAGCGCCCAGGTGGTGCACAGCAGCAGCCACATGGCAGGAACCACGGTGACCCAGATGTATTTGGTACGCTGCATTTTTACCAGCACCACGGTGCCCAGCATCAGCGCGACGGCCGCGAGCATCTGGTTAGAGATACCGAACAGCGGCCACAGGCTTTTCACGCCGCCCAGCGGATCAACCACGCCCTGGTACAACAGATAACCCCACAGACCCACGCAGCCCGCAGTACCAATGACGCCGGCTACCAGCGAGTCGGTTTTCTTCAGGAACGGCACGAAGTTACCCAGCAGATCCTGCAGCATAAAGCGGCCCGCACGCGTACCGGCATCCAGTGCGGTGAGGATGAACAGCGCTTCAAACAGAATACCGAAGTGGTACCAGAAGCCCATGTCCGCCATCGGGATGATTTTGTGGAACACGTGCGCGATACCAACGGCCAGCGTCGGTGCGCCACCAGCGCGGTTCAGTACGGACGGCTCGCCGATATCTTTCGCGGTTTGCAGGATCTGCTCCGGCGAAATCACAAAGCCCCAGGAGCTGACGGTCGCCGCTGCGTGCGCGGTGACATCTTTCAGTTGCGCCAGAATCATCGGCGCGTTATCACCGCCCAGCTCATGCAGGTTCGGCATGGTAATGCCCAGCCCTGCTGGCGGCGTGTTCATGGCGAAGTAGAGACCTGGTTCGATAATGGAGGCGGCAACCAGCGCCATCACTGCAACGAAGGATTCCATCAGCATTGCGCCGTAACCGATAAAGCGTGCGTCGGTTTCGTTAGCCAGCAGTTTCGGCGTGGTACCGGACGCGATCAGGGCATGGAAGCCAGATACCGCGCCGCAGGCGATGGTAATAAACAGGAACGGGAACAGCGCACCTTTCCACAGTGGTCCAGTACCGTCGATGTACTGCGTCACCGCAGGCATTTTCAGTTCCGGGTTGAGGATCACGATGCCCAGCGCCAGACCGACGATCACGCCGATTTTCAGGAAGGTCGCCAGGTAGTCGCGCGGGGCAAGGATCAGCCACACCGGCAGCAGCGCGGAGACAAAGGCGTAACCCACTAGTGCAAAGGTAATGGTGGTGTCTTTAAAGGTCAGCGCTGGTCCCCAGTAAGGATCGTGCGCGATAACGCCGCCAAACCAGATGGAGGCCACCAGCAGCACAATACCGATAATTGACACTTCGCCTACACGTCCCGGGCGCAGGAAGCGCATATAAATACCCATAAACAGGGCAATCGGCACGGTTGAGCAGACAGTGAACACGCCCCACGGGCTTTCCGCCAGCGCTTTCACCACAATCAGCGCCAGCACCGCGAGGATGATGATCATAATCAGGAAGCAGCCAAACAGCGCGATGGTCCCCGGCACGCGGCCCATCTCTTCTTTCACCATCTCACCAAGAGACGCGCCGTTACGGCGTGAAGAGATAAACAGCACCATAAAGTCCTGCACCGCACCGGCCAGCACCACGCCCGCCAGCAGCCACAACGTACCCGGCAGGTAGCCCATTTGCGCGGCCAGTACCGGACCTACCAGCGGGCCTGCGCCGGCGATAGCGGCAAAGTGGTGACCAAACAGCACGTAGCGGTTGGTCGGCACATAGTTGAGGCCGTCGTTATTGATTACCGCCGGCGTGGAACGGGTTGGATCGAGTTTCATCACCTTCTGGGCGATGTAAAGGCTGTAGTAGCGGTAGGCCACAAGGTAAACGGAAACGGACGCAACCACGATCCACAGCGCGCTGACATGCTCGCCCCGGCGTAATGCGACAACGGATAAACAAAAAGCACCGATTATCCCGAGGATGACCCAGGGTATGTGCTTGAGTAGTTTTTTAGTATCCATATCAGACCTGGTTTTTAACAGAAACAGTGAATGGGATTTGAAATGTTGAATTGGCTGAAATGCTGGCATTCATGATGGCAAATTACGCGCGCGAATCGGCAGCGATTTGACTGAGTGGTTAGAAAAAGGCGGTGAGCGGTAACGGATGCGTCATAAGCGGTTTTGAGGCAGGAAAACGCTGGCTGAACTGTGATGTATGTCACGCTAAGTCGTTGTCTTGCAAGGAAGGGAGCGAATTCTGCCGGGTTGTAATCCATGTATAACTGGCGAAAAAATAGCACGTTAAACCATAAAGTTTTCCTATGCCAGGCCGAAAACCTGGTATCTGTTTATAGGGAAAGAGAAAACATGTTGACTCGTATTAAACTTGTGACCAGTTTGTTGCTGGTATTGGCTTTATTTGGCTTGTTACAACTCACTTCCGGCGGCTTGTTCTTCAACGCGCTGAAACAGGACAAAGAAAACTTCACCGTCTTACAAACCATTCGCCAGCAGCAATCCACACTGAACGGTAGCTGGGTTGCGCTGCTGCAAACCCGTAACACCCTTAACCGCGCGGGTATCCGCTACATGATGGATCAGAGCAATATCGGCAGCGGCGCAACCGTGTCGGATCTGATGCAGATTGCCAGCACCTCGCTGAAACAGGCGGAAGCGAACTGGAACGCTTACCAGGCACTGCCGCGCGATCCGCGCCAGAGCGAAGAAGCCGCAGCAGAGATCAAACGTAACTACGATATCTACCACAACGCGCTGGCGGAGCTGATCCAGTTGCTGGGCGCTGGCAAAATTAATGACTTCTTTGACCAGCCGACTCAGAGCTATCAGGATGGTTTTGAGAAGCAATATGTTAACTACTTGAAGCAGAACGATAGCCTGTATGAACAAGCGGTTCGCGACAGCGAAAGCTCCTACGGTTCTGCGGTGTGGGTGATTATCACCGTATTGATCGTGGTACTGGCGGTGATCGTCTGTGTCTGGGTAGGGATCAAAGGGGCGCTGATTAAGCCGCTCAACCACTTGATCGACAATATCCGCCATATTGCCGGTGGCGATCTGGTGCAGCGCATTGAAGTACAGGGTTCCAATGAAATGGGCGTGCTGGCAGACAGCCTGCGCCATATGCAAAGCGAACTGGTGCGCACCGTTAGCGATGTCCGTAACGGTGCCAACGCCATTTACAGCGGTGCCAGCGAAATTTCCGTAGGTAACAACGACCTTTCGTCCCGTACGGAACAGCAAGCCGCTTCTCTGGAAGAGACTGCAGCCAGCATGGAAGAGCTGACCGCCACGGTGAAACAGAACGCCGAAAACGCCCGTCAGGCAAGCCATCTGGCGCTGAGCGCGTCCGAGACCGCGCAAAAAGGTGGTAAAGTGGTGGATAACGTGGTGCAGACAATGCGCGACATTACCGCCAGTTCGCAGAAAATCGCTGACATTATCAGCGTGATCGACGGCATTGCTTTCCAGACTAACATCCTGGCGCTTAACGCTGCGGTCGAAGCAGCACGTGCGGGTGAACAGGGTCGCGGTTTTGCCGTGGTTGCCGGTGAAGTGCGTAACCTTGCGCAGCGCAGCGCTCAGGCAGCCCGCGAAATCAAGAGCCTGATTGAAGACTCTGTTGGCCGCGTTGAAGTGGGTTCCACACTGGTGGAAAGCGCCGGTGAAACCATGGATGAGATCGTCAACGCCGTTACCCGCGTTACCGACATCATGGGCGAAATTGCCTCTGCTTCTGATGAGCAGAGCCGCGGCATTGACCAGGTTGGTCTGGCCGTTGCTGAAATGGATCGCGTTACCCAGCAGAACGCCTCTCTGGTGGAAGAGTCTGCCGCCGCTGCGGCAGCGCTGGAAGAACAAGCCAGCCGCCTGACGCAGGCCGTTTCTGTGTTCCGCATCATGCAGGACCAGCGTAAAAACGCTGGCGCAACGCCAACCAGTTTTGTGAAAGCGGAACCTGCAACCGCGCTGCCGCGTAAAGCCGCGACCGACGCGGGCGAGAACTGGGAAACCTTCTAATCGTTATTTGCGCCCTGTCACACAGGGCGCATTTTCTCCCGCTTCACCGTGCTATGCTCATTGCATCATGTCGCGGAGAAGCCTTATGAACCTTGTCGCTGTTCCTGCCATCCACTATAGTTGCGAAGCGCTGACCACTATCACCGGTGCCTGTTTTGAAGGCTATCGCGTTCCGTTTTCTCTGCCGCCCGATGTTTTTGCACAACGCTTTCTTGCCGAAGGTTTAAGCCTCGTCGATTCCTGCGTCTGGCTGGCGGGCGATACGCCTGCCGCTGTGGCTTTGATCGCCCGGCGTGGTGATTGTGCCCGACTGGCGGCCTTTGCGATTTGCCCGCCATTTCGCGGCCAGGGCGTGGGCAGACAAATATTGCCGCCGTTGATGGCGGGGCTGCGTGCGAAAGGTGTTCGCCAGATGTGGCTGGAAGTCATGAGCGATAATCATGCCGGTATCGCCCTTTATCATGCGCTGGGGTTTGCCACCGTTCAGCCGCTGTTTGGCTACCAGGGCCGTGAGGATGTAGCTGAAGAGAATGGTACGTTACAGGCGCGCGATCCGCTGGAAGTGGTGCGCAGCTCCATAAGTGAATGCCATGACCGGCTGCCGTGGCAGGTGGATCCGCTCACTGCGGTATCGCTGCCGGCGCGAGCGTTCGAGTACCGCAAACATGCTTATGCGCTGGTTTCCACCCTCGGTGGTAAACCCCTGCTGCGGTTTATTTATGTGGAGTCAGAGTACCGGCGAAAAGGGTTTGCCTGCGAGTTGCTGCAGGCGTTGAACCAGCACTTTCCGGCGCTTGGCACCACCGTGGCGGTGCCAGAGCGTTTTTCATCCCTGTTCCAGCGCGCGGGCTACGCCACTATGGCCATCAGCCAGTACGAGATGAAAGCGGAACTGTAGCGGTCAGCCTTCACGGTTCACCACTTTGATTTCCACCAGACCAATACCCAGTTTACGCGGCGAATGACCAAGAATATTGCCTTCATTGGTCGATTGCGGTTCCGGCGGCACAATGACCAGCCGGTTGCTGTGAGACGGATTGCTAAAGTGCAGCGTGGTGGTGCTGAGCTCATTACCCAGCGTCAGCGTTTGTTGTTGATCGCCAACGCGCACTGGAATCGGCCGGTTAGCATTCGGGCCAAAGGCTTTGGCGGTGATCACCAGCTCGAACTGTTCCGGTAGCGGTTGGTTATATTCGATCGCCACTTCTTCGCCCAGATTGGCATTTGACCAGCGCCCCCAGCTTTCCGGACGAGAGAGGCCGCTGAACTGTTTTATTTCCTCCGGCGCGCCCGCCACGTTAAAGACAAAACTGTCGGCCTTGTAACGAATGCTATCGTCAAGGATCTTCAGGGTATCGACGTTTTTCTGGTAGCGATCGCTACTGATCACCGTTTGTTTAAACGCGGTTTTCCCTTTCCACTGCGCGTTGTCGACACGCTGGACTTGCTGTTCGCCGCCCAGTTGCCCCTGCGAGACGCACCAGTCGGTAGAAAGCGCCAGTTCCGGGGACCATAAACGCGCCATTTTGTAGCATTGGTCGATCCAGACGAAGTTATCGCGCGGGGCGAAATCCGCCAGCTGGAAGCGCAGCGGTGCGGAATACTCACTTTCCGGCAGCGGTTCAACTTTATCCGATACCCGCACCAGCAACGGCAAACGGAACTGGCTGCCAGAGAACGCCACCATCTGTTTATCTGTATCGATGGTGAAGTCTTTCATCTCTTTCGGGAAATTCCACAGCCGGATAATGTCCGGTTTCCACGCCAGCATTTTCGCTTTCATATTGAGGAAAATACCCGAAAGCGACTGCCCGGAGAGGCTGCTGCGGCCAAGGCCGAGGAAATTATCGCCGCCGAGAATATCCAGCACGGTTGCGCCGTTATCAAGAGTGCTGCGCTTAATACCGGAGATATCTTGCTGCGGTTCATCGCCGCGCAGCACAAAGAACAGGTTGCTGCGATCGTGCTTGTTGAGGTATTTCCACGCGGTGTTATTCATCGCCAGATGATCCGATGACACCACGATCACCGTGTCTTTAAACCACGGCGACGCTTTGATTTTGTTGATAAGCGCGGCGATATTTTGCTGGCTGCAGGTTACCGCGCTAAATGACTGGTTCGGCTTGCCATCGTAGGCATAACTTTTACGTTCGCAGCCGCGCGAGATAAAACCGTCCGGGTGGTGGGTATCCACCGTCAGCGCAAACAGCGAAAAGCGTTTACCGGAACGGGAGAGTTCCTCGTACTGTTTCCACACGGTATCCAGCACCGTATCGTCATAAAAACCCCAGTCGTTACGGTAATGCGGGTCCGCGACCTCGTTTTTCAGCTCTTCTGCACCGGTCAGGTAATCAAAGCCGTGGGATTTTAAAAACACATCTTTCCCGGCGAAACGCAGGTTAGCGCCCTGAATAAAGTGGTTTTCGTAGCCGGAATTTTTCAGGATGTCGCCAAGGCAAAGATTCTGCGGAAAGAAGCTGGAAACGGAGGCCGACGCGTTGCCTTCGAACGGTGCAAATAGCGGGATGCCGCACTGCGAAGAGACCATGCCGGCGATGGTGTAATCGGTGCCGGGTAGTTGTTCTGTATGGCTAAAATCAATGCCTTCTTCTTTTAGCGCGCCCAGTTCCGGCGTCAGGCCGGGAAACGCCTCCTCGTTAAAATAGGTGCGCTCAAGACTTTCACCGTAGATGTAGACGAGGTTCAGTTTGGGATTGGGGATCTGCTTTGCCGGTACTTTATAAAAAGTGGCGAAGTCAGGGTCGCCTTCACGCGTCTGGGATTTTACCAGCTCGGTTATCTGGCGGAACGCCGGGCTGGCGTCCACCGAACCGAGCGCCAGTGCGAGCGCCAGTAAGCTATAGCCGAAATGGTGTGGCAGATGGCGACGACGGCGCAGTACCCAGCCGAGCGCGCAAAACACCGCTACCAGCGCTAATACTAACCCCGCGCCGGGAAGCATATATTTGCCGACCCCCGCGCCTGTCAGGCTGTTGGTCAGGGTGTATAACACCGCGTCGTTGATGCCGTCGCCGGTAAAATAATTGCTGGCGTAAAGGGTGATATTCAGGATGACAAAAAGACCCAGCACCAGCAGGGTGGCGCTAAACCACCAGGTATTACGGCCCGCTTTCCAGGCATAGATAGCCACAGAGGCAAGAAACAGCGCGATAGAGAGCAACTCGGACAACCGTTATTCCTCATCAACGCCAGGCATATTGCTGGCCATTAATTTTTGTAACAGGGCGTATAATTTAATGTTCATGTCACATATCTGCAATTGTAGTGTCACTCTGTGGCGTACTTATTCAGAATTGGTTTAGAAAGGCGTAATAGTGATAGCCGTCGCACTGGCGGCGTTTCGGTAAAGCGGGGAAGGATAACGCCGCGCTCTGACTGAACGCGGCGGGATATCAGGAGAGGAAGTTAACGCCCTGCTTGAGGACGATATCGCAGGCTTTGGATTTCACTTTTTCCGCCAGCGGCGTACTACCGATGTTGCTCAGATTCAGCTGTTCCCCGTTTTTGGTGTTCAGCATGCCCTGGATCCCTTCCAGATAATTGGTGTCCTGTTTCTGCTGAGCGGCACCCAGACCCAGTTTATCCAGCACCTGGTTTTTCACATTTTCGGTGTTGGTCAGGCTGGAGAGCTTATTTTTCGCACACCAGCTCATCACGCCCGCCGCATTGTTCATGGTGTCAGCGCTAAGCGCCTGGTTACCGCCATTAAGCAGACCCGTCAGGGAGGAGAGTGAAAGACCCCCTTGCTGGGATTGAGATGTAGCCGATTTCTGGCTGAGTTCGCTGGCGGCGCTGGAAAGCGTGTCCTGCCAGGAGGCGGCTTGTGCGAAGCCGGTAAGCAGCGCGCTACCGAGTGCGGCGCTGCAAAGGAGGTGTTGGAGGAATTTCATCGAGGGCAGATCCTGGTATCAACAAAGGCGGCCAGTATACACCCGGGCGCGGTCGCGCCACGGATGGGAAAACTCTCAATACTCTTTACCGGTGACGCGGCTGCGGTAACTTTCCCAGTTGAAGATCACCCACAGGCTGTTGCCGAGACGCATCCTGTCCATCACGCGTTCGCCCAACAGCTTATTCATCTCTTCCAGGTTGCTGTTGGTCAGCATGCCTGTCGGGCGTTTGGACGAAGAGCGACGATCGACAATCTGGTTGATAATCACTTTTTCGTAGCGGGATTCCGTCTGCATACCGATTTCATCAATCACCAGCAGGTCAACGCTGCTTAAGTCATTGAGCAACTGCTCTTCACTGTTTTCCTTGTTGCCAAAAGTTTCTTTCATGGCCGACATAATGTCGGCAACGGTAATAATCAGCACCGATTTCCCCCGCAACAGCAGTTCATTACAGATAGCCGCTGCCAGATGGTTTTTGCCGGTTCCGGGTTTGCCTGAAAAGATAAAACTGGCGATGTTACCGTCGAACTCTTCTACATATTGCCGTGCCTGGCTCAGCGCCCGCATTTGGCCTTCCGTCTCAACACGATAGTTATCGAAAGAGCAGTTCTGGTGCAGGGGACGAATGCCGGAACGGTTGAAGGTGCGCTGCATTTTCATGGCGCGGTTTTCGCGCTCCAGCGCCGCCGAACGGATTTCGCCTTGTTGCTTCTGCCACGCCATCAACTCTTCGCCGGTTTTAAAAGCAGGCTTGGTGTTGGCAGGCATCATTTTTTGCAGTCGCTTCATCAATTCGCCGACGTTTTTCATCGTTATCCTCTAAAACCTGGTGGGATTTGATTATCCGGTTCGGACAGGGCGTTAATATCCCGCTTTGCCGCGCCGTTCTGGTTGCTACGGCCTATTTGCAGGCTGCGCGCCAGTTTTTGCTGCCACTGGACGTGATGGAAAACTTTGCCTTCGGCCTGCCAGTAAGCCACGAACGAGGCCAGCTCTTCCGGCGTGGCGGGATGCGCCAGCGCAATGCCCCACATCGCCGCCAGGCGCTGAAAGTCAGCATCCGGCTGCCAGCCCGCATACATGGCGAATTTGCCCATTGGCACATTTACCGGCGCGGCGGCTGGTTCTTCATAGAATTGTGCATCGAGCGAAATGTCGCTCATCGGGCGCGCAAGCTGTGCTTCGAGCGCCAGCAGTTGTTCAAGGCGCTGCGGCGTAATAGCGTAAAACGCGGGGCTATTATTGGCAAAAACGGCGATGGCGCCGCCTTCCGTGCGTGCCAGCACGCAGGCAGGATCGCGCACAAATTCATCAATACCAATGACATTCGGCGTCAGGATTCTGGAAGACATAACGCGTTCTCAAACAGGATTACTACGGATACGGCGCACTGTGTTTTTTTCACACAGGCATAATCACACATAGTAACACAGGGAGCGCAAAGGGCAGAACAGCGTGAAAAAGCCGGGTTTCCCCGGCTTGTGATTTTCCAATAACGTTGGCTTTTTTGCGTTACGCAATGATATTCAGCGTAACGTCGATGTTGCCACGCGTGGCGTTGGAATAGGGGCAAACAATGTGTGCTGCATCGACCAGTTTTTTGGCTTCAGCGGCATCCATCCCCGGCAGGTGGATATTCAGTTTTGCTTCAATACCAAAGCCGGTCGGCAAAGGGCCGATACCCACTTCGCCTTCGATAAACGCATCTTTCGGCATGGCGATTTTGTCGCGACCGGCGACAAATTTCATCGCTCCGAGGAAGCAGGCAGAGTAACCCGCAGCAAACAGCTGTTCCGGGTTAGTAACTTCACCGCCAGCGCCACCCATCTCTTTCGGCACGCCCAGTTTGACATCCAGTACGCCGTCGGAAGAGGTTGCGCGGCCATCACGGCCTCCGGTTGCTTTGGCTTTGGCGGTGTAAACAACTTTTTCTAAAGACATGGCAGGTTCCTTATTATCTGAAGTGTTTGCTATAAAATAGCGTGCTATTTTTTACTGGGGATAAACTCCCTGTAAAGGGAGATTATGCCCGTTGAAATTGTTGGCGAAGCCGTTCCAGTTGCTGCTTGATATCGGCAAGCGTTGCGCTATCACAAGCCATTGCACAGCCGATTGCTTCCGGAATCGACGTCGCTTGTTGCTGCAAGTCACGCCCGCTTTCGCTTAGGGTGATCACCACCTGGCGTTCATCCTGGCGCGAACGTTGACGACGAATCAGCCCGGCGCTTTCCAGACGCTTCAGCAGCGGCGTCAGTGTGGCGGAGTCGAGAAACAGGCGCTCGCCAATTTCCGACACCGTGATGTCATCTTTCTCCCACAGCACCAGCATCACCAGATATTGCGGGTAAGTGAGATTCATCGGCGCGAGGAGCTGCCGGTAGAGCTTATGCAGCGCCAGATTTGTTGAGTACAGTGCAAAACAAAACTGGTTATCTAACGCGAGCTGCGCATTCGCGGTTGGAGTCGATGTCTTCTTCATGAGATTGAATATAGATAGCACACGATTTTATTGCAAGTTATTTTTTTTCGAAAAAGTATGCGCACAAAAATTTGCCTGCTGTTTCAGCATCATAATGGCGCTTCGCGACCAGAACCGGGATTTTTGCAAAAGTAATGCGAAGGGGCCTGGATCGTTGCTCACTGCGTGTTTGGTAAATCGCTGCTTTGAAAAATTACATTTTAATCAAAAAGTTATTCCGCACGTTACGCAATGGCAATAAGTTTCTCTGCCCCAAAATTTGCCGCCGCGCAATTCCACCCGTAAGGGCGGCGGTAATTCCGCGGCGACAGAGAACCGACCTTATACGCGGGGGCGTTTGCGATAAATCCACAGCCCAGGAATCGACAGGCCAATAGAGAGTGCGCCGACAATCGATGATGCTTTCAGGAAGTTCGTTAACAGCAAAATCATCAGTTCTTCGCTGTAGCCAAAATGGCCGATCTTGACCGCCGAAATCATTGCAGTATAGGCGGAAATGCCCGGAAACATAGGGATCACCGCCGCCACGGTAAAGACTTTCGGGTGCGCCAGATACCAGCGTGACCAGTGGATGCCAATCGAGCCGACCAGCATTGAGGCGGCAAAAGTCGACCATTCGATATTGAATCCCCAGTGCACCATAGCGAAGCGCGAACCATGGCCAATCGCGCCAAGCAGCGCGCACCACGGTAGAGCGCGGTGCGGCACGTTAAATACCATGGCAAAGCCAACGGCAGGGATGGCCGCCAGTAACATATCCTGCGCCAGCGCCAGGATGAACAAAATCACATCCATCCGCGTAATCCCCACAATGTCATTGCCATTACCACACCAATACAGGTGGCAAGCGTTAATAAGCTGGCGATAGCCCAGCGTGCAAGGCCCGTATTGATATGCCCTTTAAACATATCGGCAACCGAATTAATCAGCGGAAACCCCGGTACCAGAAGTAAAACGCTGGCGGCCATCGCAACGGTGGATGATTGCAGAAAAGCGGGCAGCGTCAGCATCAAGCCGGAAACCGTAGTAGCAACAAAAGCGGTGATACAAAAGTTGATTTGCGGGTGTAAGTGGCGACCTGCCAGCACAAGGCGGACATACATCGCGACACTACTGGCGCAAAAAGTTATAAAAGCACCATCCCAGCCGCCGTTATTGAGCTTGCAAAAGCAGGCACAAGAGAGACCCACCATCAGCGTGACCAGCCAGCGCGGGTAGCGTAAGGGTTTGACCTGAGCGAAGCGCTTCTCGACGTCTTTGCAATCCAATAGCTTATGTTCAGTGAGAATGACAATATGCTGAACTTCCGTCACCACGTGCATATTAATGCCGCGATCGCTATTTTTACGGGTTGATGTCAGGCACATTCCGTCTTTAATCGTGGTAAGAACAATGGCATTGGAAGAAATCGAGCTTTCAACACTGTCCATACCCAGCGCCAGTCCCAGACGCGTTGAAAGCTCCTCAACCAGCGCGCTCTCTGCGCCGTGCTGTAACAAAAAAAGGCCACACTGAATGCACAGCCGCGTAATGGCACGCTGTGATGACTGGTCTGTTTGCATAATTACCCTGGTATTGTTGCACTGGCGCTCACGAAGGGTGGAGCGGAAAGCCTATTTTTAGCACAGGACACTGGCTGGATGGCGCTAAGAAAGATCAAGAATTGTGCATTAAATCACGCTTGTTCATGTTCAAAAGGAGAGCTTATCGCATGTTAAGAATGAAGTAATAACAGAAAAGAAACAGCAGATTTTTTTCTGTTTAGCTGAGAATAATGATGAAGTTAGCGTTAATAAGATCTTATATATTATTTAAGATGATTGCTTTTATCTTATCTCAATATGTGCCGACTGTTTTAAATTTCTTATTTTATTATTAATAATGTATCGGATGTTTTAATGCGCATTGTGTAATGTTGACACGCTACTTGTGGATATTATAATTCAGTACATTATATTTATTTCCATTCATAAACTGTGCCAATTTTATGGCGGCTCCATCAAAACGGTGCTGCTACTTTACGCAATATGAGTATTAACTGAGTAAATACTTATAAATAAGGTTGATAGAACGCGCAAATGGAAGCGGAGGCTTTATGCTATCGAGAGACGGCAATCAGGGGATTATCATCAGCAAAACGCCGATACTTAGGGTCGGGATTGGCGGCATTCTTGAGCGACATTTCCCGGAATATGCACTCAATTATTATTCATCAGTGGAAGAGGTTGCACTGCTTAAATTAAAATGCGCCAGATTGATAATCACTGACTTATCAGGGGAGCAGCGTTATGCAAGAAAAATCTGTCAGCAATATTATTCACTGTTTCCTCAATGCGATAATGCACGCTGGCTATTCTTCGTTTCGCGCAGCCTCTACCCTGTGGCCGCTGAGCTTCTTATGCAGCCCAAAACGACCTTGCTGGCCGATGTCGAACCGATAGAGGGCGTAATTGACGCCATTCGTAATGGGCATAAGAATGTTGAGAATATAAGCCAAACCTTATTGACTTCAGGATGGCATAAACACACCGACAATTCTTTTTCGAACGCAATGTTAACGTTGTCTGAGCGCAAAGTGTTACGCCTCCTTGGAAAAGGATGGGGGATTAATCAAATTGCCACGCTGCTTAAAAAAAGTAATAAAACAGTTAGTGCGCAGAAAAATAGCGCAATGCGGCGATTATCACTACGTAGTAATGCAGATTTGTATACATGGATTAATAGCAGTCAGGGAATGAAACAGCTGGATTTTGGTACGGCGGACGGAGAGCATAATGAATGGAAAATACCAGGAAGAAGGGAAATGTTGCCATCATAGAAAAATGCATAATGAGCGGGGAGGGCCTACGACATTTATTTGATGAATCTGCTATTAATCACTATCAATTTTATTTTTTTAAAGATCATTCGGCGTTTCGGCAGGCGCTGAAACAGACTTCGTTTTTTTCCGTCATCTATTCCCTTTTTGGTCAACGGAAAGAACGGCTGGAATGCCTGATGTGTCTGCATTTACTCTCCCTTTCTCATCCAGGAATGCAACGCATTGTATTAGCGGGAGATAACCGTGAAGCGCGGCTGGTTGGGCATCTCTCACCCTCACGGTTGCACGGGATATTAAGTAAATCATCCCCCCTTGCTGTGCTACTGGAGGAGTTGGTCACGTTGTTTGGGGAGACGCGGCGCATTAACGAAAACATGATTAACCATTGGTATGTGAGCCAGTGTCGTATGCTCAGCCCGACAGAAAGGGAAATTCTGAACTACATGACGCGGGGGTTTTCTGTTGCCGAAATTGCATCGCAGCTGGATCGTAATGTGAAAACTATTCGGGCGCATAAATTCAACGCAATGGCAAAGCTGGGGGTCACATCAGATGTCGGTTTGCTTGATGCGGCGGATATTCTGACATGGAAGCCGCCCTGCGCGCGGGCCGCATCGGAGTTAATGTAAACGTTTTTTTGGGAACTGCGCCAGGCTATCCCTGGCGCTTTGTTAGGCAACTACAGACACACATCAATCCATTTCGCGTGTGTTAATTGCGCCATTCTGTCGGGAGAAATACGAATCGCGCTGTGAATTGCTCCCGCGGCCGGTAACACTTCCTGATAGCGTTTTAACGACACGTCACAATATACCTGCAACGGGTTTTCCAGACCAAACGGGCAGACACCACCGACTGGATGTCCGGTAATGGTGACAACCTCATCACTGCTTAGCATTCGGGCTTTCGCGCCAAAGGTATTTTTTAGTTTTTTATTATCAAGGCGTGCATCACCTTTCGCGACGACCAATATCACTTCGTTTTTCACTTTTAACGACAGTGTCTTTGCGATTTGCCCTGGTTCGACATTATGCGCGGCGGCGGCGAGTGCCACGGTCGCTGTACTTTGGTTAAGTTCAATAATATCGATGTCGGGGGCGTTATCGGCAAAGAACTGCCGCACGGACTGCAAACTCATGATGTTCTCCAGCAAATGACCGCCATTAATCTGTCACAAGCCTGTTATGCGTGTAAATAACCGGGCATAACAAACATCTTACTGCCAGATTCTCGATCCTCTTCACAATCGCGGAAACCGGTTACAGTAACCGGTTGCAGTGTTAACAAGCCGGGTTAATACTCATTTTGTCATTTCCCTCTGTTCATAAAATTAAAAAAGAGCCGTCTATGAAACCTACTCAACTTTGCTGTAATGCTGGTTCGAAAACCTGCATGGTTTCACGTCAAAAACATGGATCGCTGCACGGCAGAACGGTTGCTGATGCGCTTACTTTGTTATCCTGATAGGAGATCTACTATGTCTGCCAACCATGCTGCGTTTAATCTTATTTTCCGGTTTATAGAAAATTATGTCAGTCCGGTAGCCGGACGCATCTCTTCCCAGCGTCATGTTATGGCGATTCGCGACGGTTTTATCTCCGCGATGCCGTTTATGATAGTGGGCTCATTCTTGCTGGTATTCGCATACCCTCCATTTTCGCCAGATACGACCTGGGGTTTTGCCCGGACATGGCTGGACCTGGCGAAGCAGTATGAAGGGCGGATCCTTACGCCTTTTGATATGACGATGGGCATTATGTCTATCTATATCTGTGCGGCGATTGCTTACAATCTCGGTAAACATTATGTGAAGTCGCATCAGCTGGATCCGTTTATGTGCGCGATGCTGTCGCTGATGGCTTTTTTACTGGTCGCAGCACCGAAAACCAACGGCACATTGCCAGTTGATAGTCTGGGCGGTACCGGTATTTTTACCGCGATCCTGGTGGCTGTTTACTGCGTTGAAATGATGCGTTTTCTGAAAGCGCACAATATAGGCATCCGTTTGCCAGACCAGGTGCCGCCAATGATCAAAAACTCTTTTGATTTGCTGATCCCGGTTTTGGTCGTGGTGCTTACCCTTTATCCGCTGAGCCTGCTTATCCAGACGCAGTTCAACATGTTAATTCCGCAAGCCATTATGGCCCTATTCAAACCACTGGTGGCGGCGGCGGACTCGCTACCTGCGATTTTGCTGGCGGTGATCATCGGCCATTTATTGTGGTTTGCGGGTATTCATGGTGCGGCGATTGTTTCCGGGATGCTGCAGATGTTCTGGTTAACGAACCTCGGGCTTAACCAGAGTGCGCTGGCGCAAGGTGCGCCGTTACCGCATATCTTTATGGAAGCGTTCTGGACATTCTTTATTGTGATTGGCGGATCCGGGGCGACCATGGGGCTGGTGTTCTGCTACTTGCGTAGCCGCTCGGTGCATTTGCGTTCGATCGGGCGTTTGAGCGTGGTACCGAGTTTGTTCAACATCAACGAGCCGGTTATTTTCGGTACCCCCATCGTAATGAACCCTGTGTTCTTTATCCCATTCCTGCTGGCTCCGACTCTTAATGCAATTATTGCCTGGGCGGCAATGAAACTGGATCTGATTGGCCGCGTCATCTCGGTCGTACCATGGACAGCGCCAGCGCCGATTGGCGGTGCATGGGCGTTAGGTTGGGATTTCCGCGCGGCGATCCTTGTCGTTCTGCTGGCCTGTGTGTCTGCGATAATTTACTACCCGTTCTTCAAAGTGTATGAGAAACAGTTGCTGGAACAGGAAGCAGAAGAGGCACAACGCGCAGAGGAAGATAAGCAGGTTGCGTGATGGTGTCGAATAAAAACGAAGAGGGCGATTTATCGCCCTCTGCTTATTTCAGCGTACAGTCACCGCACTGCTGAACATCGGGCAGGCGATAGCGCTGGCAGCAAGTGCGACGCACCAGAGCGTCGTCGCGCAGAACAACTGTGCGCCACAAAGGGTTATCACTGCCGTCAGCGAGCTGCTTTTCGAAAAAGCAAAGCTGGCGAAGTGCGGCAACACGCGTTTCACCTAGTTTTGGGATGAGTTCCCCCAGGCACCAGTTAATCAGATAGCCGGTATTGCTCCAGATAAGTTTACCGTTGATATCGCCGGTGACTTCCAGCGCCTGAACTACCGGGAGGATCGCCTGCGTCGTTAATGCACATATACGCTGCGCGTCGTCGCATGACGACAACTTATTATCCCGTTGCACATCAATCCAGAAACACGCGGCGCGGCCGGTTTCATGGAACTCGGCATGAAAATGTTCCGGGGAGAGACTAGTGGCGCTTTTTTGCGTCAGCAACGTCAATAATAGTGGCGGTACCAGCAGCCCGAGATACCACTGCGCCCATAACGATAGCAACGGTTTGTTTTCACGTTGCTGCGTCAACTGGTTGCGGTAAATATGATCGGAGTAGGTGGCGATAAGTGACTGTAATGCGGCAGGGCGCGCCCACTCAGCCAGTGTCATTGCTTGGTACGGTGCGGGTTCATTCAGACGAATAAAATCGAGCAAATACTCACGGGTGCTGGCGATGGTTTCCCGCATGGCATTTGCCAGCGAATCACGCTCATCAGTGAGTCGGCTTCGCCAGATAATGTTTTCGGTGATCGATGCGGTGCGATAGGTCATAGCGCCAGCCGATAGCAAATCTAAATGATAATGATTGCCAATCCTAGCCAGAGGTAAAATCGATAGCAACATTTTTATCGAAAAGTTAGCGCTGAGCGCGCCTCAGGCGACTCGCAGCTCGCCACTCACCAGAATGTTATTACGACCTAAATGTTTGGCTTCATATAACGCTTTATCGGCGAGCGAAAGCGCCGCATCAATATCGTGATCGACAAGTGGCGCAATCCCGATACTGATCGTGACGTTTGTGGCGACGCTTTCGTTAAACATATGCGGGATTTTTAAATCGTACACTTTCTGGCGGATGCGCTCTCCGGTAAGGCGAGCCTGCTCAACATCAACGTTATTCAGCAGGATCATAAACTCTTCGCCACCAAAGCGCGCGACGATATCACGGGAACGCACGGCGTCGCGTAAAGCAGCGGAAACACGGATAAGCGCCTGATCGCCCATCATGTGTCCGTAGTGGTCGTTGTAGGCTTTGAAGTGGTCAATATCGAGCAGCAGGACGAAACGCGAACTCTCATCAACGGCCAGCAAGTTATCTAGTTTGTGTTGCAAACCACGACGGTTGTACAGGCCGGTTAGTGGGTCAAGCATGCTCAGATCATTTAGCGTTTTACGCTCCTGCATCAGGCGGTTCATCAGTGCAAGGGCAAAACTATCGTTACGTTTTTGGATCGCATGCTGGATAGAGATCCCCAACACTGGCAGCGCAAAGGTGTAAATAAGCCTGATTGCGCTTTCCCCTTCGCTAAACCACAGACATGTCACGAAGACCGGCAAAGAGTGCAGCAAAAAGGCGACAATGTTATTTGAAAAAGCGATTGAGCCGATAAAAAGCACGCTCAACAAGGCTATAAGCAGGTAGGTAGAGGCGTCGTCATTAAGTAACCTGGCTTTGGTTATCACATGCCATGCCCACAGGCAGCCAAATATAAGTGAGATGAATGTGATATTGATTTTTGTTTTTGGATAACACTTTTGCCAGACGGGCAGCACAATGCTCGCCGCAAAGATAGCGCACACGGGAAACGTGAACGCGCGCTGATTGTAGAGCGGCAGAGCAATAGAGAACAAAGCTGAGATTGCGTTGAGCAGTAAAAAGAGTCGTAGGGACAATCGATATCTCTTATTACATAGAGATTGCCAGGTTTGTAATGTCATACCTAAAAATCGTTATTTATCCGCAATATACTACTGCGCTATGAGTCAAAGGAAAAAAGAAGTAACGCAATGAAACTGTCATTGCGAAAAATTAGTGATTTGGATTTAGATTTAAGCAGCGCTTAATTTATCACCTTCCTGAATGACTGTCATTAGATGATGAGTAATCTTCATACGACCGTATGACCGCAGGCTGACAATTGAGAAAAAATATCATATGATATTGGTTATCATTATCGATTTGAGAGATGAAACCATGTTGCAGCGAGCGCTGGGAAGTGGCTGGGGAATTGTGGTGCCTGGAGTGATTGTTGCGGTGCTGATGCTGGCGGATTTATCAGCCAATGCGTGGCGAATGGTGATTGTTCTGGGCTTATTACTGACACCCGCCATGCTTTACCATAAGCGTTTACGCCATTTTATTTTATTGCCTTCAGGCGTTGCTCTGGTTGGCGCAATGATGCTGATACTGTTGAATCTAAAGATGATGATGTAACAGGGGTGCAATACAGGGAGAGAATAAGATATCTGGTGCGAGGGGGGGGACTTGAACCCCCACGTCCGTAAGGACACTAACACCTGAA
>NZ_DAMCGF010000010.1:151814-164601 GCF_032104925.1 Kosakonia sp. | reverse complement strand
ACTCGGCTACGAACCGAGCGGTCGGAGGTTCGAATCCTCCCGGATGCACCATCTTATTGATACACAAACCTGTTTATTCTTTCAGTCTGGCGAAATTACTGCCGGAATCAGAAAGAATTGCGCTGTTTCAGAAACGGTCTGAAGTCGAGGCAACGCCGGGTCATTTTTCCGGATTTGTTTGGTCATGAAGGTCTGAATCTGTAGCGTAAAAACATTTCCCGATGCATCCGTAGCTCAGCTGGATAGAGTACTCGGCTACGAACCGAGCGGTCGGAGGTTCGAATCCTCCCGGATGCACCATCTTCTGTAATACCCCGTCGATTTATTCTCTCAGGTTTAGAGCATCTTTTGCTGATACCAGCAAGAATAACGCTGTTCTGGCAATACCCTGCAAGCTAAGCAACGCCATTCTCCAGACCGCATCACTTCAGTAAAATACAAAACTTTGTCTTACCGGTTATCCCGCCAAAATCATGCGTAACACTATGCTTCTCACTCGCTGGCAGCGACAAAAATCACTGTTTACGTTAAAGTAACTGTTTGTTATCCGCTTTGTGAGAACATGATGTACGAACGTTACGCTGGTCTGATTTTCGATATGGATGGCACTATTCTTGATACAGAGCCAACTCACCGTAACGCCTGGCATGAAGTGCTCGGGCGTTATGGGATGCGTTTTGACGAACAGGCAATGATTGGGCTTAACGGCGCTCCAACCTGGCGTATCGCGCAATCCATTATTGAAGCCAACCAGGGCGATCTCGATCCGCATCTGTTGGCTCAGGAAAAAACGGCGATGGTAAAAGCGATGTTGCTGGACTCTGTTCGCCCATTACCGCTTATCGAGGTCGTGAAAGCGTGGCATGGTCGCCGTCCGATGTCTGTAGGAACGGGCAGCGAAAGCGCGATTGCGGAGGCGCTGCTGGCACATCTTGGACTGCGGGGTTACTTTGACGCCGTTATCGCAGCCGATCATGTTAAACATCACAAACCCGCGCCCGATACTTTTCTGCTTTGTGCACAAAGCATGGGGGTGGAACCGACGCAATGCATCGTTTTCGAAGATGCGGATTTCGGGCTTCAGGCGGCGCGTGCAGCCGGTATGGACGTCGTGGACGTTCGCTTATTGTGAGTGACACACTGTCGCTGTTGTCACTGTTTTCCAGCAGTTTTCTCAGCGCCACGCTGTTGCCTGGCAATTCTGAGGTTGTGCTGGTTGCCATGCTCATTTCTCACGTTAGCCAGCCCTGGCTTCTTGTTGTAATAGCAACAATGGGTAATAGCCTTGGAGGGCTGACTAACGTTATTCTTGGGCGTTTCTTCCCGCAGCGTAAAACATCGCGCTGGCAGGAAAAAGCGACTGACTGGCTTAAACGATACGGCGCGGCAGCGCTGTTGTTAAGCTGGGTGCCTGTTATAGGCGACTTGCTGTGCCTGCTGGCAGGATGGATGCGCTTGTCGTGGGGGCCAGTAGTAATTTTTTTATGCCTTGGCAAAGCGTTGCGCTATCTGGCGATTGCCTTTGTAACGCTGCAGGGTATGACGTGGTGGCACTAATTGGACTGAGTGAGTGACCTTTAATCGTCAACCATTACAATTATGCTTAATAAAATGATTATGACAGGCGGGAGGTCAATTTGATCCCGGACGTATCACAGGCGCTGTCCTGGCTGGAAAAACATCCTCAAGCTCTGAAGGGGATACAACGCGGTCTTGAGCGTGAAACGCTGCGCGTAAATGCGGATGGCTCTCTGGCAACTACGGGTCATGCGGCTGCGCTTGGCTCAGCACTGACCCATAAATGGATCACCACCGATTTTGCTGAAGCACTGCTGGAATTTATCACTCCGGTAGATGGCGATATCGATCATATGCTGACTATCATGCGCGACATTCATCGCTACACTGCGCGCCAGATTGGCGATGAACGCATGTGGCCGTTGAGCATGCCGTGTTATATCAAAGATGGTCAGGATATTGAGCTGGCGCAGTACGGCACGTCCAATATTGGTCGCCTGAAAACGCTCTACCGCGAAGGGCTGAAAAATCGCTATGGCGCGCTGATGCAAACCATTTCCGGCGTACATTACAATTTCTCGCTGCCAATGGCTTTCTGGGAAGCGAAAAGTGGCAGTACGGATAAAGAATCGGTATCGGAAGGGTATTTCCGCCTCATCCGCAATTACTATCGGTTCGGCTGGGTGATCCCGTATCTGTTTGGCGCTTCGCCAGCAATTTGCTCGTCGTTCCTGCAAGGGAAACCGACAACGCTGCCGTTTGAGAAAACGTCTAACGGTATGTACTACTTGCCATATGCGACCTCATTACGCCTGAGCGACCTCGGGTACACCAATAAATCGCAAAGTAATCTTGGTATTACCTTCAATAACCTGCACGACTATGTGGTGGCGTTGAAGCGCGCAATCAAAACGCCTTCTGAGGAATACGCCAAAATTGGTCTGAAAAAAGATGGCAAATACTTACAGATCAACACCAATATTCTGCAGATTGAAAACGAGCTGTATGCGCCCATTCGCCCGAAACGTGTGACCCGTAGTGGCGAAACACCATCGGATGCGTTGCTGCGCGGCGGCATTGAGTACATCGAAGTTCGTTCTCTGGATATCAATCCGTTCACCGCCATTGGCGTTGATGAGCAGCAGGTGCGCTTCCTCGATCTGTTTATGGTCTGGTGCGCGCTGGCTGATGCGCCGGAAATGAGCAGCGATGAATTACTGTGCACCCGTACTAACTGGAATCGCGTGATTCTTGAGGGGCGTAAACCCGGTTTGACGCTCGGAATGGGCTGCGAAACCGCACAGTTCCCGCTCGCTCAGGTCGGTAAGGATCTGTTTAGCGATCTGAAACGAGTAGCGCAGACGCTGGATGGCGTGTACGGTGGCGAAGAGTACGAAAAAGTGTGCGAGCAGTTGGTTACCAGCTTCGACGATCCAGAATTGACATTCTCTGCGCGCATTCTGCGCTCGATGATTGATAATGGTATTGGCGGTACGGGGAAAGCCCTGGGCGATCAGTACCGTTCGCAGCTGCGTGAAGAGCCACTGGAAATTTTGCTTGAGGAAGATTTTATCGCCGAGTGCAAAGCGTCGCTGGTGCGCCAGGCAGAGGTTGAAGCCGGAGATTCGGAGTCATTCGAGGCGTTACTCGCGCGCCACGCTTGATACAAAAGAAAAAGGCCACATCTCTGTGGCCAAAATTTCATCTCTGAAGATCAGGGATGATGATAACAAATGCGCGTCTTTCATATACTCAGACTCGCACGGGAAAAAAGAGTTCATTTTATTTTTAAAAAATCACTGTCGGAGGTGACTAAATGCCATTATTGGATAGCTTCACTGTCGATCATACCCGTATGGAAGCGCCAGCAGTCCGTGTTGCCAAGACTATGGACACGCCGCACGGCGACACCATTACCGTATTCGACCTGCGTTTCTGCGTACCGAACAAAGAAGTAATGCCGGAAAAAGGTATCCATACGCTGGAGCATCTGTTCGCCGGTTTTATGCGTAACCACCTCAACGGCAACGGCGTTGAGATCATCGACATCTCTCCGATGGGTTGCCGCACCGGTTTTTACATGAGCCTGATCGGTACGCCGGACGAGCAGCGCGTCGCCGATGCCTGGAAAGCGGCGATGGCAGATGTCCTGAAAGTAAAAGATCAAAGTCAGATCCCGGAATTGAATATCTATCAGTGCGGGACATACCAGATGCACTCTCTGGAAGAAGCGCAAGAAATCGCGCGTCACATTCTCGATCGCGATGTTCGCGTTAACAGCAACGAAGAACTCGCCCTGCCGAAAGAAAAATTGCAGGAACTGCATATCTAGTTTCCCATGCCGCCTTTCTGCCCGGAAGGCGGCATTATTATTTTTACTCAAACGCCTTTCAATATTATTTATTCATTAAAAATATTATTTATCTATATATATAAAGATAAATGATGCCTGAACAATATCCTTTGTGGGTATGGGACTTCTTATTGTTATTTAAATGCTGCCGTGATAGTTTTCATCCTCGTTGTTATTTGACCGATATTCCATGTTTAATTTATCTATTAACTGAATGAATTTCAGTGAAAGAATATGTCTGAGTGATGAGGATATTATGCGACGCTCACAACTTTACCTTTTATGTGTCTCCCTTTTGTTACCTTTTGCATTAACGGGATGTGTTAAATCAACAGTGCCTTCGGTGGTGAAAGACTCCCCGCAGAAGCAGCAGGCGCAGCAGTGCTACGAATGGCTTACCGCATTAAAAGGTTTGGATAAATCGGCATTTCAAATCTACACCCAGCAATTTAAGACGATTAATAATAGCTACGAAGTCTATAAGAAAAATCAGCCAATAATTGATAAGAACGCCGCTGAAATAATGAAAACGGAAATTGATAACAAGGTGGAAGTTGTTTGTTCTCGCGTGCGCAGCGCGGTATTCGCGAATATGTCCAGCCGAGCAAATACGCTGAAACAGTTATGATAAAACTACGCCACTCCTCTGCTGTACTGTTATCGGTTTTCTCTCTTTCCGTCTATGCTGAGCCCGATTTATTACTCGAACGCCTCAACAAAGAACATATCATATCGGCCGAACCGAACTCACCGTTTACGGTGGATCGGGGCGCCGCAGGGGAGGTTGTTGTCCCGCCACCTCTGGCCCCAGTGAAACTGCCAGCGCCAAAACCCGATTCGAGTGAACAACACATCAAGCAGCTTAAGGACCAGCTTGCCGCGCTACAGCATGAAATCAAAACGCTACGGAAAAAACAGGCCGCCGTGATCGTAAAACCCGGGGAGGCGTCTGGTGAAGATGATAATCAGCGCCAGCCGCTACAGGCACTCAGCCAACAACTGGCGCAGGCAAATAAATCCGGTGACGCATTAAACAGCCAGCTTGATGCCGCCATGAAAAAGATGAGTATGCAGGCATCCCGTATCGAGACGCTGGAGGAGGCGCTAAAGCAAAGTAGTGAAGAGAAAGCGCAAGCGAAACAGCAGTTAAATACGGTTCAGGCAACGCCGCGTCCCCAGGACGCCGAACAACTCCAGTCGATGAGCAACGATAACAAAGTGCTACAGCAGCAGCTGGCGGAGGCGAAAGAGCAGAGCGCGGCATCTGAGGAGAAACGCCAGCTGGCGACGGCGAAAACGGCGGAGCTGGAAAAACAGCTCGCTGAGGCGAATAAAACGCGCGAAGCAGCAGATGCGCAACTGGCTGAGGCGACAAAGCAAACTACCGGGCAGAGTGCACAGCTCGCCGAGCTGGAAGCGAAGCTGAAGCAGCGCAGTGAAGAGAATGCGCTGGCGCAGCAGCAGCTGGCGGAAGCGAAAAAGCAGGCCGCTGCGTCTGAGGAGAAACGCCAGCTGGCGATGGCGAAAACGGCAGAGCTGGAAAAACAGCTCGCTGAGGCGAATAAAACGCGCGAAACGGCAGATGCGCAGCTGGCTGACGTGACAAAGCAAACTCGCGGGCAGAGCGCGCAACTTGCCGAGCTGGAAGCGAAGCTGAAGCAGAGCAGTGAAGAGAATACGCTGGCGCAGCAGCAGCTGGCGGAGGCGAAAAAGCAGGCCGCTGAATCTGAGGAGAAACGCCAGCTGGCAACGGCGAAAACGGCGGAGCTGGAAAAACAGCTCGCTGAGGCGAATAAAACGCGCGAAGCAGCAGATGCGCAACTGGCTGAGGCGACAAAGCAAACTACCGGGCAGAGTGCACAGCTCGCCGAGCTGGAAGCGAAGCTGAAGCAGCGCAGTGAAGAGAATGCGCTGGCGCAGCAGCAGCTGGCGGAAGCGAAAAAGCAGGCCGCTGCGTCTGAGGAGAAACGCCAGCTGGCGATGGCGAAAACGGCAGAGCTGGAAAAACAGCTCGCTGAGGCGAATAAAACGCGCGAAACGGCAGATGCGCAGCTGGCTGACGTGACAAAGCAAACTACCGGGCAGAGTGCGCAACTCGCCGAGCTGGAAGCGAAGCTGAAGCAGAGTAGCGAGCAGAAAGCGCAAGTGGAGCAGCAGCTCGCAGCGGCACAGGCTACGCCAGCCGTAGCAAAAACTGCAGCAACGAAAGCGGCTTCGCCAGCCTTCTCACTGGCGGCGAACAAATCAGAACACGCCCGCGTTAACTATGCCTGGGGTGTCTGGTTTGCGGCAAAAGTCCAGCTTGAGAGCGAGGTGCTCAAAGATATCGGGCAGAAATTTATGCCGACGGCTTTTTTGCAGGGCTTGCAGGATAAATTCGCTAACACTCTGCAAATGCAGAATGCAGAGCTGGAAAAGATCCTCAGTACGCTCAACAAGCAGGTAGACGATGCGCGGCAACGCGAAATAACCCGTAACAAGAAGCAAGGACAGCAGTTGCTGGCCGATGCGGCGAAGCTAAAGGGCGCGGTGCAGGCGGATAACGGCGTGGTCTATTTGGTTGAAAAACGTGGGCCGGGTGCCGCTATTGGCGATACCGATGTCATTCGTTTCAAAGTGGATGAAAAGGTCAGCTCCGGGCAGGTTCTCGCCCAGAATGAAATCAACACCGCGCGTGTGAGCGAGCTGCCGATGGTGATGCGTGCTGGTGTAAAAAAACTGGTCGTGGGTGGCAGAGTGAAGATTTATGTTCCCACCGAGCTGGCTTACGGCGAGGAAGGTATACCTGGCGCTGTACCGCCCGGCGTGACTTCCGTGATGACGCTGGAAGTTCTCGGCATTGAGAAGTAAAACAAGCCATTAAAAAAAATCGCCTCCATCAGGAGGCGATTTGCTTTTCAGGTTAATGCGCGCCACCGCCGCCGCCGCCCGCACCAAATGGCGGTTTGGCAAACCACACCAGCCCCAGCAAGATCAGGAACACCCCCGCAGAGAACCAGAAAATCTCATTGGCGGAGATAATCAGCCCCTGGTTGGTTATCTGCTGCGCTATCCAGCCGGAAGCCTGTTGCTGCGACATGCCCATTCCCTGCAGCTGGTTATAGATTTCCTGCGAGTTCGGATTGTACGGATTGACCGACTCTGTAAGCTGCGCATGGTGCATTGATTCCCGGTTCGTCCACAGCGTCGTGGTGATCGAGGTTCCGATCGAGCCCGCCAGCGTACGCGCGAAGTTCGACAGGCTCGACGCCGCCGCCAGTCGCTCTGGTGGCAAACCGGAAAGGGTGATGGTCGTCAGCGGCATAAAGAAGCACGCTACCGCGAAACCCTGAATGAACTGAGGCCACGCCGAAGCGCCGAAATCCATGCCCGGCTCGAAGGTATAAGCACGCCAGTAGAAGCACACCGCATACATAATAAAGCTGAACGTCACCAGACGGCGCATATCCAGCTTATGCGCGAAGCGGCCAATAATCGGCGACAACAGCACCGGGATCACGCCAACCGGCGCAGAAGCCAGCCCCGCCCAGGTCGCGGTGTAGCCATACACTTCCTGCAACAACTGTGGTAACAACACAATCGCGCCGAAATAGAGCATATAGGCAAGGCTGATACACAAGCAGCCGATGGTAAAGTTGCGTGACTTAAACAGCGACAGATCGACTATCGGGTTATCGTCGGTTAACTCCCATACCACCAGGAAACTTATCGACACTACGGCGACAATCGTCAGAACGATGATCTCCGTCGAGTTAAACCAGTCGAGCTCTTTACCCTGGTCGAGCATCACCTGCAGGCTACCGATACCGACGATCAGCAACGCCAGCCCTACGCCATCAATGCGCCGCTGCTCGGTACGTGTTTCGCGCCCACGCAGGCTTTGCAGCGTCAGCAACACCACCAGCGCACCGATCGGTACGTTGATAAAGAAGATCCAGCCCCAGTGGTAGTTATCGCTGATATAGCCGCCGAGGATCGGCCCGCAAATCGGCGCGACGATCACCGTCATTGACCATAGCGCCAGCGCGATAGAGCGCTTGGCAGGCGGATAGTTGCTGAGCAACAAACTCTGTGACAGTGGGATCAGCGGCCCGGCGACAATCCCCTGGATCACACGAAAGAAGATAAGCATCCCCAGACTGCTGGAGACGCCGCACGCCCAGGAGGCAATTGCGAAGGCGACGGTAGACCAGAGAAACAGCTTCACTTCCCCAACGCGTTTCGCCAGCCAGCCGGTGATCGGAATCGAGATGGCGTTTGCCACCCCGAATGAGGTGATCACCCAGGTACCCTGGCTCAGCGAGGAGCCAAGGTTACCGGCAATAGTCGGAATAGCAACGTTAGCGATGGTCGAGTCCAGCACCTGCATGAAGGTCGCAAGCGACAACGCAATGGTCATAATGACCAGCTGCGCGCCTTCCAGCGGTTTCTGTTGCATTGCACTCACCTCAGATTAACCGGCGTTGGCTTTCACGATGTTTTCGATCAAGGTGTTGACCGGCTCAAGGCTGATTTCCCGGGCGTTGCTTTCATAGGCCGGGCTGGTGCGCACCTGGCTTGCCAGCACCTGACCTTCACGATCGGCGGTATCCACTTTCACCAGCGTGGACAGACCAATACGCAGCGGATGGTCGGCGAGTTGTTTTGCATCCAGCTCAATACGTACCGGCAGACGCTGTACCACTTTGATCCAGTTACCGGTGGCGTTTTGCGCAGGCAGCAGCGAGAACGCACTGCCGGTGCCCATATCCAGGCCAACCACTTTGCCGGTGTACTTCACTTCATCGCCGTAAATGTCACTGACGATAGTCGCGCTCTGACCAATACGCATATGTGCAAGCTGCGTCTCTTTAAAGTTCGCATCCACCCACAGGTTACTGGCCGGAACGACAGCCATCAGCGCGGTGGACGTTGTGATCTGTGCGCCAGGCTGCACGGCGCGGCGGGAAACGTAGCCGGTGATTGGGCTGACGATTTTAGTTCGTTGCAGCGCCAGCCAGCTATTGCGAACTTCGGTCGCAGCTTGTTTTACCGCCGGTTGATCTTCCAGACGGGTATCAAGCACGATGGCCTGGTTAGCGTTGTACTGCTGAATGGCGACATCCAGCTCTGCTTGCGCGCTGGCCACGGCATCACGGGCGTGTTGCAGCTCTTCACGGCCAATCAGGTTGGCACTGCCAAGCGGCACGCGGCGGTTAAAATCGCTCTGCGCCTGGGCGAGGGCGGTTTTTTTCAGCTCAATGCTCGCCTGCAACTGCTTGCTGTTGATGATTGACTGGCGGGTCTGGCGAACGCTGCTTGCCAGCGCGGTTTGCGCTTTTTCAAACGCCTGCTGCGCGTCAGTTGCGTCCAGCGTTACCAGCACATCGCCCTGTTTGACGAAATCAGTGTTATCGGCCCAGACTTTCGTCACGCTGCCGGACACCTGCGCCATGATTTGTACCTGGTTCCCTGCCACGTACGCGTCATCGGTTTCCTCGAAGTGACGCAGTACCAAAAACCAATAAATCCCGTATGCCACGGCAATAACAATAAAGAGCAAGGTCAGCAGAAGAAGGGCGTTTTTACGTTTGCCTTTCTTTTTGACCGGTTGCTGCGGGGTTTGACTCTCCGCATTTGCGCTCATGCTTTTCTCCACGATCTTCTTATTTTCATCCCGGCAAACGCCGGCCTGTTTTTGCCAAAAAAGCCAGTAGATACTGGCTTTTCAGTATTCTTATATCCTGGATATTCGAGCGTCTTATCGCGTTAGCGTAACGCCTCGAGAATGACGTCGTCCTCTTCCATCTGGTCGAGACGCGTCAGGAGTTTTCGGGTGATATGCTCAAGCTGATCTTTCTCGCCAACGCTCAGCGAAGACCAGAGTTGATGCAGGCAGTTATGCTGCGGGGGCAGAACCTGGCGCAGGAACTCGTGACCTTTCTCGGTCAGTTGCAGGTGCAGACAGCGACGATCGTTATCGCTTTCGCGACGCTCAATCCAGCCGCGCTTTTCCAGCTCATCAGCGATGCGTGTCGCATTGGTACGGGATGATCCCAGCGCGCTACTCAGCTCAGAAGGCTGAATACTGTGATTTTCCTGGGATTCCAGGGTAATCAGCGCCATAAACAATGTCTCGTTAATGCCCTGCGCTTTCAGCATCTTATTGCGGTTTTCCAGCAACTTGCCCTGCATATGCATACACAGGCGGGTTAACAGAATTTCCTGAAACGGGAAATCTTCATAGCGGCTGGCGCGAAACTTAAGCATTTGTTCAATGGGCGTAAACGAACTATCCATTTGGGTATAACCTCATTAATTGCAGTCGATATAGTAACGACAGTGACAAATAAAGTAAATGTATTATTTGTAGTAATAAATTTGCCTTATCTATGCATCTGCCAGGAGTTTCCAGACGATTCCGTACGCGAAAGCGCTCAGTAGCGTGGGGAGAATAATGCTGCGTGTTTTCCAGAAACTCACGCCGAGCACCGCGAAACCGGCAAGTGTCGGCAGCAAACGGCGGCTGTCGGCGGCGATTTCCGGCACGCAGGAAACCACCAGCAGCGCGCAGATGGACGCAATGCCAATGGTGTCCAAAAACACACCGCTCACACCGCGTTTCGCCGGGCGCGACTGTCCGGCGCGGATACGCAACGGCAGATAACGGAATAAAAAATTGACGCAGCCCACCAGCAGGCCGAGCAGCAGCACCTCATTGCGCATCCGATGCTCCTTGATAAAACGCCTGTACCAGCGCGGCCAGGCAACCGGCGAAAATCCCCGCCAGAATCGCGGCAGGAATGGAAAACAGCGTGACGCCCGCCAGTGCGCCGAGCAGCGCCGCCGTCACGGCACTTATCTGGCGACGCTGGAACGAGGCCAGCAGGAAACTCATAAACAGCGCGGGCAACATAAACCCTAACGCCGATTCCACCGCCGGGTAACCATCGAGCAGTCCGTCGCCGGAAAACGCACCCAGCACCGTGCCCGCCACCCATGAAAGCCAGGAAAATAAGGCGATGCCGACCATCCAGTTTTCGCTCCAGCGACGGTTATCTCGCACCAGCTTCGCGGTGGCGGCGGCAAATACCTCATCCGTCAGGCCAAAAGCCCAGACGGCCGTTTTGCGGTTTTTGAGTGGTTGCAGAATACGGCTGCGCAGCGACGGGCCATAAAGCACGTGGCGAACATCCATGGCCATCACAGTCAGCGCGGCAACCCATAATGCGCTACCCGCGGCAAGCATGGTGGTGATGACGAACTGGCTGGCACCCGCATAAATAATGCAGGAGAAGAAAACGCTTTCGAGTGGGGTAAAACCGAGTTTGGTGGCATTCATGCCAAAGGCAAACGCGACGGGGACGTAACTCAAAACGATGGGAAGGCTGTCTTTGATACCCTCCAGAAATGTCGCGCTCTGGTCAGACGTGCTCTTTGTTGCGGTTACTGAACTATCCATATCCATAATGTTTGTTATATATCACCCACGTTAATATAACCGGGATAAACAAGTCCCATAACCTTAACAGACTGAGGGACTCGTTAACACCCCGGTGTTCCTCCGAAACGCGCAAACGTGGGGGAGTGCTTAGATTGCCGCCTCCTGGCGGTGAAATCCTCGCCACCAAACCAGCAGATTCAGCAGTGCCAGAACGCTACCCGCCAGGCAAACCCCTGTCCAGCCGGCGTGTTGCCATGCGGAAGCGGAGATCAGCGAGCCCGCCGCGCCGCCAATAAAATAGCTGGTCATATACCCGGCGGTCAGGCGGTTTCGTGCGTCCGGTTTTACGCGATAGATAACCGTCTGGTTGGTGATATGCACCCCCTGCACGGTGAGATCCAGCACGATAATGCCAATAATCAAGGCGATAACCGAACTGTGTCCAAGCCAGATAGCCACCCACGAGAGCAGCAACAGGATCAGGCCGCCGGTGGTGGTGAGATGGGCGTGACCCCGATCCGCCAGCCCACCGGCCTGCCGTGCGCCAAGTGCGCCTGCGGCGCCCACCAGGCCAAACAGGCCGATCGTCGCCTCGGAGAACTGAAACGGCGGTGAGGCCAGCAGGAACGCCATTGACGTCCACAAAATGCTGAAGTTCGCAAAGCTCAGGCAGCCAAGCATTGCCCGGGTACGTAACAGTTTGTCACCGGCAAACAGGCCAAATATCGAGCCAAGCAGTTGCAGATAATTAAGGTGATTATCTTGCTTGATTTTCGGCAGCCCGCGCCACAGCGCCAGCGCCATCAGCACCATTAATATGCTGGCGACCCAGTAAACCGTGCGCCAGCCGCCGAGGCTTGCCAGTAATCCGGCAACGGTGCGCGCCAGCAAAATGCCGAGCAGCAGACCGCTCATGATCGTGCCCACCACTTTGCCGCGTTTGTCCGGGGTTGCCAGCGTGGCGGCCAGCGGTACGAGAATTTGCGCCACCACGGAAAACAGCCCGGTCAGCGCCGTGCCGAGGATCATCAGACCGAGCGACGAACTACTGGCGGTGATCAGCATGCCGCCTGCCGACAGCAGTGTCATCAGTACGATCAGCGAACGTCGTTCGAACATATCGCCAAGCGGCACGAGAAATAACAGCCCGGCGGCGTAGCCAAGCTGGGCGGCGGTAACAATAAATCCGGCTTGGTTGGGCGTGAGCGAAAAGGCGTGGGCGATGGTATCGAGGAGCGGTTGTGCATAGTAGTTGCTGGCGACGGCGAGGCCGGTGGCAACGGACATCAGCGCAATCAGCGCCGGGCTGAGGCCCTGGTTCGGTGTGTTCATTGGCGTTGTCAGTCAGGTATGTTTTTTCCAGACACTCATCATAGCCAATAGATTGAATTTTGTGAGGAAGATCGCGTGTCGGAACGTGCGGTAACGTACCCTGCCAGGCAACGGGCAACGGGCAACGGGCAACGGGCAACGGGCAACGGGCAACGGGCAAC
>NZ_DAMCGF010000010.1:0-151714 GCF_032104925.1 Kosakonia sp. | reverse complement strand
GGCAACGGGCAACGGGCAACGGGCAACGGGCAACGGGCAACGGGCAACGGGCAACGGGCAACGGGCAACAGGCGAACAGGCGAACAGGCGAACAGGCGAACAGGCCACGGGCAACAGGCAACAGGCAACGTGCGAACAGGTACTGCCTGAATAAGCAAAAGCGCCATCCGGCAAAAAAACGATGGCGCTGTTGAAGGGGTGACGGCGACAGGTTATTTCTGTGCGGCAAGCGCCTCTTTGATCCAGCCGTCGAACTGCTGCTGGTGCGCTTTGATCCAGCCATCAACGTGACCCTGAATATCCGCTTCAGACGATTTGCCTGCATGCATCATGGCGTTTTCGGCATTGATATCGGCCAGCGGCAGTTTCATCACGGCGAAAAGTTTCGCCGCCGCCGGGTTTTTCTCGGCCCAGGCTTTGTTGGCAACAATATGCATGGTATTCACCGGGAACCCGTAGTTCATGCCGTTTGGCAGTTTGGTGTCGATATCTTTCTGTTCCCCCGGCAGAGAAGAGAACGGCACTTGCAGCCAGACCACATCTTTACCCGGTTTCAGTACGTCGCTGACCCAGTACGGCGTCCAGGTGTAATAGAGCACCGGTTTACCCTCTTTGAAACGGGTAATGGTATCCGCCATCATCGCCGAGTAGTTCCCGTGGCTAACGGTGACAGTATTTTCCAGACCATAAGCCTGATGCTGGTGGTTAATCACCGCTTCGCAGCCCCAGCCCGGTGAGCAACCCATCATGTCGGCTTTGCCGTCGCCGTTACCGTCAAACAGCCTGGCGATTTTCGGATCCTTTAGCTGCTCGATATTGGTGATGTGATATTTCTCGGCGGTTTTCTTATCGATCAAATACCCCTGCGCCGCGCCGGTGACATAGGTGCCTTCACGGTAGAATTTTTTGTCGCCCCCGGCGGCGGCATACATGTCGTCATGCAGCGGTTGCCAGTTGACGGCGGTAAAGGTGACATCGCCCGCCGCCATTGAGGTGTAACCCACGTTGTAATCCACTTCGTCCGGGGTATTCACGGTGTAACCGAGTTTTTCAAGGGCGCGGCTCACCAGCAATGTCTGGAAACTCTCTTCGGCAATAGTGCTTTGAAAAGGCTTCACGGTGATGCCTTTGCCTGGCAGTTCTGTGTCCGCAGCAAATGCACTGGTCGAGACAAGGGTGGCAAACGCTGTGGCAAAAAGTACGCTATGTCGCATCGTTGTTCCTTATTGTTCAGGTGGGATACTGCTGCCCGGCGAGTTGCCGGGCGACAGATTATTTAGCGAAAGGGCGGGTCAGCAGACCCAGCGGGCCGGTTTGATACCAGCGGCGATTACCGCGGCTGCGGGAATCGCGACCGACAGCCTGCGTCAGGCGATCGAGAATGATAGCGAGGATAACAATCCCCACGCCGCCAACGGTGGCAAGCCCCATATCAAGGCGGCCAATACCGCGCAGTACCATCTGGCCAAGCCCGCCAACGGCGATCATCGAGGCGATCACTACCATGGAGAGGGCAAGCATCAACGTCTGGTTAATTCCCGCCATAATGGTGGGCATGGCCAGCGGTAACTGTACTTTAAACAACATCTGGCGCGGGCTTGCGCCAAATGAGCGCGAGGCTTCGATCAAATCGGCCGGCACCTGGTTGATGCCGAGAATAGTCAGACGCACCACCGGCGGCAGGGCGAAGATAATCGTCACTACCACGCCCGGCACGTTGCCAATACCAAACAGCATCACAATCGGCACCAGGTAGACAAACGCGGGGGTGGTCTGCATCGCATCCAGCAGCGGGCGAACGATTTTCGCCGCGCGCTGGCTACGTGCCAGCCAGATACCCATTGGCAAACCGATCACCACGCAGAACAGCAGGGCGGTCAGTACCAGTGCTAATGTCACCATCGCCTGCGACCAGGCACCGATAGCACCAATAGCAATCAGTGATACCAGCGTGGCAACGCCCATTCCGGCGCTGCTCATCTGCCAGGCGATCAGCGAGAAAATAATAATCGCCACCGGGGCGGGCATGCCCAGCAGCATCTGCTGGAACGCGCTGAGGATGTAATCCACCGGCACGCGAATGCCCTGAAACAACGGGCGAAAGTGCATCACCACCCAGTCGATCGCCTGTGTTACCCAGCTATCGAGCGGGATCAGCGTCTTATGGAACGGATCCATAATATTGAAGTGTTCCGGCGCGGGTGCCGGCGCGCTGTGCAGCCAGTCAGCGCTGCCGCCATCGGCTGGTGCGCTACTGCCGCCGCCCCAGGCATCCGCAGACTGCGCGGCGTTGTCGGTTGCCGGTGCACTATCCCACGGGTTGTTTTGATCAGCCATTGTTTGCCCCCTCGCGATCTAAAGCCTGCAGCAGCATCCGTTTAGAGATGATGCCCACATACTGTTGCTCTTCACCGACCACCGGTACGGCGCAGGGCGCTTGTCCAACGTGGGAGAGCAACTCGCTGAGCGGCGTTTCGGCATCCACCGCAAGCGGGGAGTCGATTAACGCCGCCTCGATCCCCTGGCTTTGACCGAGCGCCTCTTTCAGGGAGTCGATGGAAACAACGCCGACAAACTTATTGCCGCGTTCAATCACATACCCGAATTCACGATCTTCATCCTGCAACACTTTCAGCGCCGAACGCGGGCCGAAGCCTGGCGTTTTGCGAATCAGCCCAACGGGAGTACGCCGTGCAATATCTTTGGCGCTAAATACCTGACTAATATCCACACCACGGAAGAAGGTACGCACATAATCATTGGCCGGATTATTCAATATTTCATCCGGCGTGCCGACCTGTACCACTTCACCGTTTTGCATAATGGCAATCCTGTCGCCAATACGCATGGCTTCATCCAGATCGTGGGAAATAAATACAATGGTGCGCTGGTGGCGGGCCTGAAGCTTTACCAGTTCATCCTGCATTTCGGTGCGAATTAATGGATCGAGCGCGGAGAAGGCTTCATCCATTAATAAGATATCGGGGTTGATGGCTAATGCGCGCGCCAGACCAACACGCTGGCGCATACCGCCAGAAAGTTCATCCGGATAACTGTGCGCATAATTCTCCAGCCCAACCTGACGCAGCGCATCCAGCGCTTTTTCCTGGCGTTCGTGCGCCGCAATACCGGCTAATTCCATGCCAAAGGCGGCATTATCCAGCACCGTCATATGGGGCATTAGCGCAAATGACTGGAAGACCATCGCAATCTTTTTCCTGCGCACCTCGCGTAATTCGGCGTCCGATATTTTGGCGATATCCACGCCGTCAATCAGCACCTGTCCGCGGGTGGGTTCAATCAGGCGATTGAGAAGGCGTACCATAGTGGATTTACCCGATCCGGATAACCCCATGATGACAAATATCTCGCCTTCTTCAATGGCCAGACTGGCGTCTTTCACGCCAAGCGACAGACCCGTTTTTTCCAGAATTTGTTCTTTCGAAAGTCCTTTTTCAATATATTTGAAAGCCCGCTGCGGATGCTCGCCAAATATCTTATAAAGGTTTTTAACTTCTAATTTAATTGCCATGCAATAATAGAGTTCCTGTTATTTATTGTGTCGATATCGTACCTGGTGAGAATAATTGACTGGATATACCCTAGCATACTCAGAATCTGAGACAACCCTGAATTTCCCGTCTTTAAGAATTTGCTTAAGCGATAATTGCCGCGATTTCCCATGAAATAAGGGCTGGCGGTGGGTGAGATTTTTTTGAAATTCGTCGGGGAATCGCACCTGAATAGTGCGGATTCAGATGAAAATGACGAAACAATTACAGTGTAGAAGCTGAAGGGATATTGTGCCGGGAAATCACGAAGACATTATTAAAATAATAATATCCTTTTTTCGTGGCGGGTTATTTTAAGTGCAATATCAACGGGAATATTCCTCTCCCTTTCGGGAGAGGAATGAAAGATTAGAAGTTCCAGTCTTCATCTTCGGTTTCGACGGCTTTGCCCATCACGTATGACGAGCCGGAGCCGGAGAAGAAGTCATGATTTTCATCGGCATTTGGCGAGAGCGCGGACAAAATTGCCGGGTTCACGTCGGCCATTTCCGGCGGGAATAATGGCTCGTAACCGAGGTTCATCAGCGCCTTGTTGGCGTTGTAACAGAGAAACGCTTTCACATCTTCGGCCCAGCCGCTCCCGGCGTACAGATCGTCGGTGTAACTGAGTTCGTTCTCGTAGAGATCCATCAGCAGATCCAGCGCGAACGTTTTCAACTCCTCGCGTTTTTCCGCGCTCACTTTTTCCAGCCCTTTCTGATACTTATAACCAATGTAGTAGCCGTGCACCGCTTCATCGCGGATGATCAGGCGAATCAAATCGGCGGTGTTAGTGAGCTTACCGCGGCTCGACCAGTACATCGGCAGCCAGAAACCGGAATAGAAGAGGAATGATTCCAGAAACACGCTGGCGATCTTCTTCTTCAGCGGTTCATCGGCGCGGTAATAGTGCAGGATCAGCTGCGCTTTGCGCTGCAATGCGGGGTTCTCTTCGCTCCAGCTGTAAGCGGCATCGACATCTCTGCTCTGGCACAGCGTAGAGAAAATAGAGCTGTAAGAGCGGGCGTGCACCGCTTCCATAAAGCTGACATTCGACAACACCGCCTCTTCGTGCGGGGTTAGCGCGTCCGTCATCAACGCGGGCGCGCCGACGGTGTTCTGAATGGTGTCGAGTAACGTCAGACCGGTAAAAACGCGAATAGTAAGCTGCTGTTCTGCCGGGCTTAACGTCTGCCAGGCAGGAATATCGTTCGACAGCGGCACTTTTTCCGGCAACCAGAAGTTGCTGGTCAGGCGATTCCACACTTCCAGGTCTTTATCGTCCTGGATTTTGTTCCAGTTCACCGCGCTGACGCGTGATAGTTGGCTCATCCTTTTCTCCTTACAACGCGCAGGACACGCAACCCTGGATTTCGGTGCCTTCCAGCGCAAGCTGGCGCAGGCGAATGTAATACAGCGACTTAATGCCTTTTTTCCAGGCGTAAATCTGCGCTTTGTTGATATCGCGGGTGGTGGCGGTGTCTTTAAAGAACAGCGTTAGCGAGAGCCCCTGATCCACATGGCGCGTGGCCTCGGCGTAGGTATCAATGATCTTTTCCGGCCCGATTTCGTAGGCGTCTTCGTACAGCGCCAGGTTGTCGTTGGTCATAAACGGCGCCGGGTAGTAAACGCGCCCGGTCTTGCCCTCTTTGCGGATCTCAATTTTCGACACAATCGGGTGAATGCTTGATGTCGCGTGATTGATATACGAGATCGACCCGGTCGGCGGCACGGCCTGTAGATTCTGGTTGTAGATCCCGTAACGCATCACATCGTCACGCAGTTGTTGCCACATTTCACGGGTTGGGATGGTGATGCCAGCACGTTCAAACAGCGCCCGCACTTTTTCCGTTTTCGGTTGCCAGTCACCCTCAAGGTACTGGTTGAAATACTCGCCGCTGGCGTAGCGCGAGGCCGGGAAACCGGCAAAATGCTGACCGCGCTCGCGGGCGATCATCATTGAGGTATGCAGCGCATGCCAGGTGGTGGTGTAGAAGTAGAAATTGGTGAAATCCAGCCCCTCTTCGCTGCCATAGGCGATGCCTTCGCGCGCCAGATAACCGTGCAGGTTCATCTGCCCAAGCCCGATGGCGTGCGAGGCGGCATTGCCGTTTTCCACCGAGGGCACCGAGCGGATATGGCTCATGTCGGACACCGCAGTTAAACCGCGAATGGCGGTTTCCACCGTGCGGCCAAAGTCCGGGGAATCCATCGTGTGCGCAATGTTCAGCGAGCCAAGGTTGCAGGAGATATCGCGCCCGGTATTGGCGTAATCAAGATTCTCATCGAAGGTCGAGGCGCTGTTGACCTGCAAAATTTCCGAGCACAGGTTGCTCATGTTAATGCGCCCGGCAATCGGATTGGCGCGGTTGACCGTATCTTCAAACATGATGTACGGGTAGCCGGATTCAAACTGGATTTCCGCCAGCGTCTGGAAGAAATCGCGGGCATTAATGTAGCTTTTACGCACGCGATCGTCGGCCAGCAACTGCTCGTACATATCGCTAATAGCAACGTCGCCGAACGGTTTGCCATATAAACGTTCGACATCATAGGGCGAGAACAGCGCCATCTCAGCGTTTGCTTTCGCCAGACGGAAAGTGATATCCGGGATCACCACGCCCAGCGACAGGGTTTTGATACGGATTTTCTCGTCGGCGTTTTCGCGCTTGGTATCGAGAAAACGCAGAATATCCGGGTGGTGCGCGTGCAGATAAACCGCGCCTGCGCCCTGGCGTGCGCCAAGCTGGTTGGCATAGGAAAAGGCATCTTCCAGCATTTTCATCACCGGGATCACCCCGGAGGACTGGTTTTCAATGCGCTTGATCGGTGCGCCGGCTTCGCGCAGGTTGGAGAGCAGAAATGCCACGCCGCCGCCGCGTTTGGAAAGCTGCAACGCGGAATTCACCGCGCGGCCAATCGACTCCATATTGTCTTCAATGCGTAACAGGAAACAGGAGACCAGCTCGCCGCGCTGCTGTTTGCCGCAGTTGAGGAACGTTGGCGTCGCGGGCTGAAAACGGCCTGAGAGGATCTCGGTGGTTAACTGGCGCGCCAGCGTTTTATCGCCCTGCGCCAGCGTCAGCGCCACCATGCAGGCGCGATCTTCGAAGTGTTCAAGATAGCGTTTGCCATCAAAGGTTTTCAGCGTGTAGCTGGTGTAAAACTTCCATGCGCCGAGAAAGGTCTGGAAGCGAAAACCGCTGGCGTGCGCATCGGCAATCAGGTCAACGACGAACGCGCGGTCGTAACGGGCCAGCACGCTGTCGTCGTAATAACCTTCCGCCACCAGCCAGTTCAGACGTTCATCCTGGCTGTTAAACGTCACGGTATTCGGGGGCACATGGGTTGCCATAAAGGCGTCCACCGCCTCGCGGTCTTTATCAAACTGAATGCGGCCGTCTTTATCATAAAGATTCAGCATCGCATTCAGCGCGTGGAAATCGGGCGCGGATTGCATCACGCGCTCTGCGGTTGTCGTAGCCAAAATTCGCTCACTCCTTTACGCACGTTGTCGATGTCCTGTTGGGTGCCCATCAACTCAAAACGATACAGATACGGCACGGCGCATTTTTGCGATATCACATCGCCTGCGCGGCCAAAGGCTTCACCGAAATTACGGTTGCCGGAGGCGATCACGCCGCGAATCAATGCGCGATTGTGCGGATCGTTTAAAAAACGGATCACCTGGCGCGGAACCGCACCTGCCGTACCGCCACCGCCATAACTGGGCACCACCAGGATATAGGGTTCGTCTACCTGGAGGCGTTCACGCTCATTAAGCGGAATGCGCACGGCCGGCAGCCCGAGACGCGCGATAAAACGCTGCGTGTTTTCCGAGCTGCTGGAGAAGTAGACGAGAGTGCTCATGCGCTGGCGACGCTCGGCGCGGCATGTAAGCGATTAATCATATCCGGGCGAAAACCGGACCATGTTGTTTCCCCGGCGACAACCACCGGTAACTGACGAAAGCCCATTGCACGCAGCTCATCTGCCGCTTCCGGCACGTGGTCAACGTTCACCATTTCGAACGCCAGGCCACGGCTTTCCATCGCACGTTTGGTGGCGTGGCACTGAACACAATCATTTCGAGTGTAAATGGTAATGCGCATAATTCGTATTTCCGTCTAAAGTGGATTGGCGGCGCGAAGGTTCGCGTCAGTTAGTGTCTGTGTTACTGATCTTAATACTAGATGTAGTTATTTAAAGATGCAACCACACAATATATAGGAAATTGTCATAGGCTTTGCCCGGAGGATAGAAACAATGGGTAAGGGCGGTGTGTACGCGTTTCGTACAGAAAAGGGCGATGTGCAGACAAATAAAAACCCCTGCGGGCGTTGAAACCAGCAGGGGTCAGCAGGGTGGAAATCTGTTAGCGGCGCAAGCTCAGCAGCGCGCCAAGAAAAATACCGACCGCGGCGGCAGCGCCAACGCTGCACCAGGGTTTGTCTTTCACAAACGTATCGGCACAACCCACGGCGTCTCTCGCCGCTTGTTGCACACGGCTGCGGCCATGCATGCGTGCGCGGGTCTCTTTCAGCAGGGCCTGTGCTTTACGGCGCGCGCTTTCCGCTTCGTCTTTCGCGTCGCTGCCCCAGGATTTCAGCACGGCTTCGAGGCTGTCAGCGAGCTGGTTAACATCGTGGTTAATATCCTCAACACCTTCATCTACGTCACGGCGATTCGGTCTGTTAAACATAGGATCCTCCCTCGTTTTCGATGTGAATTTTAGTTTAGACCATAATTTTCAAGGCCAGACGGCAATCACGCCTTTCAGGTTCGTTTGTGGAATTTTCTGAGTCACGGTCCATGCTCAGTCATGTAAGGTGGCGAGGCTTTGGAAAGATGACGAGGAAAATCTATGTATTTAAGACCCGATGAAGTGGCGCGCGTGCTGGAAAAAGTGGGATTTACCATGGATGTGGCCACGCCGAAAACCTATGGTTATCGCCGTGGCGAAAATTATGTGTATGTTAACCGCGAAGCGCGTATGGGACGCACGGCGCTGGTGATCCACCCCACGTTGAAAGAACGCAGTTCGTCGCTTGCGGAACCCGCCTCGGACATCAAACTGTGCGATCACTATCAGAATTTCCCGCTCTATTTCGGCGGCGATGCGCAGGAGCATTACGGCATTCCGCACGGCTTTAGCTCGCGCGTGGCGCTGGAAAAGTTTATTACGGGGTTATTTGGCGAAGCGCATTAAAAGGCGACAGACCGAAGCCTGCCGCCCGCCATCAGGCCTTGGCCTGATGGTAGTTGCTCACCCGGAACAGGCGGCGGCAATAATCAAGGAAGTAACCGTACACTGCGCCCATCATCATCGACAGCACAATATTGGAGCTGACTGCGGCGACAATCTGGTGCCAGTCGGCACCGACTCCCCACAAAATAGCGACATACACCGGTGACTGGAAGGTCACATAAGCCAGCACATCGGCGAGATTTTTCATCCAGCCAGACGGGCTAATACGGCGGGCGTAACGCATAAATGCATCGCGATACATGCCATAAGGCCAGGCGATAATAATGTTCACCGGGATAGCCACCAGCCGCGATGAAAGTGACTGTTCAAAGCTCATTCCGGAGAGAAATATTTCAATCAACATGTTCACTACCGAACAGTAGACAACCATAGCAAAGGTGTCCGCAGCGGCGTGACGCAGGCGAGACTGCGAAGAGAACATGGTGGTGCTCCTTGATAATCAATAAACAGGCTAATGAACGGTCGTGTTAGCGTTTTGAAACGGCTGGTTTGGTGTGTGTAGATTATCTGTCTGCATTGAAACTCACAACTAGCTATAAATTTTTATTTTCTTTTCTTTATTGGATAAAGTGCTCTGTGTTTGCGTGAATTTTACGCATTTCATTATTTTTGTTGGGTTGGTTATGAAATGTTTTATTTATCAAGTGCTTGCATGTTTTGTGTGATGTGGCGCACTGAGCGGCTGGTGACAAAATGGGCGGGTTTCAGAGCGCTATGCTTTGCGGAAGAAAATAAAACATTAGGCAGCATTTTTTATGCTAACTAAGCGTGAATGGCAGTGTTTAGTGCTGAAAATGAGGGTGCTTGTTTATGCGGTTTTTTTGAATGGAAATGAAGTTTTAAGCGGTGGGTGAACGCCCACCGCCGCCGATCAGCAGACGCCAAAATCACCGTCTTCTTTATACAAAGAGACATCTTCCGCTTTCAGCGTGATTTTTGCTGCCTGCTCGTCGTGGGCCGGAACCGCGACAATCTGATCCTGATGGACTTCCAGAATTTTCAATTTTGGCCCGCCAATGCGTGGCTGCACAATATCGCCGACAGAAAACATGCTTTGCTCCTTTTGTAATGAGTTTGTGAAGATAAACATAGCCTGAACGTCTGCCAGGGTACAGCGTAAAAGAGGGTAAACACGGCCAGTGAAAGTGGCAGGTACAGTCAAAGTGGCTAATCTTTAAGGGATTGTCTTTTTTTTCAATCAGCTGGAATGATGTTGCACAGGAGGTTTATATGGGTTTCTGGCGAGTTGTATTTACCATTATTCTGCCGCCGCTGGGCGTGCTGCTTGGCAAAGGCTTTGGATGGGCATTTATCATTAACATCCTGCTTACACTGCTGGGCTATTTCCCTGGCCTTATCCACGCGTTTTGGGTGCAAACCCGCGATTAACCCCTGTCGGGCGGGTCTCCGCCCATTATTAAAACTCACCTGATAACACCCCAATTTATGGTGGTTTTGCGTGAATTTTGCGCAAAAAAGTAAAGAAGCGATACGAGGCAGACGATAACCGACTGATGAACGTTAATTCTATGGAGAAGATATGAGCATTCAGGATGTCGGTTCGGCTGTCGCGTTACAGACGTTGCCCGAAGTACGTCAGTCAAAAACCATCACGTTTGCCGGAAAAGAGATCGTCACGGAGCGCTCGATTTCCGTCAACATTTCAGCAGAAGCGTTGGCGAAGGGCATGGAAGGGCACACGCCGCCAACCAAAGAAGAAGCGGAAAAGAGGGCTCAGGCAATGGCGGTGGTTCGCAATGCCAACATGGCCACTTATGCCCGTGGGCCAAGCCTCGCCAGCGAATTCTATTCCGATCCGCAAAGCGCGGGCGACGCGGTGAAATTTATCGACTTTTTCCAGCACTCAACCGTTAACCCTGATGACATGGCCGCCGCGCTGCATCAGGCGCTGGTCTCACCGCAAACGAGCGGTGATTACACTACCAGCGCGATGGATCTGTCGATGACCCAGGCGAAGCTGAATGAGGTGGTGTCAAAGTACATCTCTGCTGATTATCAGCAACAGGCCAGCGCGTTTGTCGCTGGTTTTATTGCTGATAAAGCCGATCAGGCCGATCAGATTAACCGCGTGGTGCTGACGCAGGCGTCGAATCTGGCGCAAAGCCTGGGCAATACAACACAAGCCAGGCAACATCAGCAGGCGATTGATCAACTGAGTGCGGGCACTCATGCCTCCCAGACGGTACGCAATCAAATGCTGAGTATCACCGCCAGCGGTACTGACAGCGATAGCTGGTTTACACAGTTTAATCAGTCAGTGGACAGTAGCGGAACGCTGCCGTTTATGCGTGATATCGAGAAAAACCACATCAGCGCGCTACAGCAGCAATGGCAGCAGTTTGCAGTCTTTTTGCAGACCGCAAAACAGAGCGATGCAGCACAAGAGGCGGGCAAGCAGTAGCCAGTAACCACTACCGCGTTGCAGCGCCATCCGGCTTAAGAACATCATCGTGAAAGGAAGAAAAGCCAGCGCGAAGCATATCGCGCTGGCTTTTTGCGGGTGTCAGAACGTTTCCCAGTTGTTGTCACTACTTGAAGGCGATGCGGTAGCGACCGGGCGCAGCGGCGTGGCTTGTGGTTTGCCCGGTTTTGCACTCAGGAGTGGGTTGTGTCCGTTAACACGGAACACGGCAACCGCCTGACGCAACTGCTCGGCTTGCTGCTCCAGCGCGGCGGAAGCGGCAGCAGATTCCTGTACCAGCGCGGCGTTCTGCTGAGTTACGCTGTCCATCTGCGATACCGCGAGGCTCACTTGCTCAATTCCCTTGCTCTGTTCTTCCGAGGCGGAGGCGATTTCGCCCATGATATCGGTCACACGCGTAACAGCGTTGACGATCTCTTTCATCGTATCGCCCGCTTCAGCAACCTGCGTGGTACCCGAGTTCACCCGGTTCACCGAGTTATCGATCAGGGTTTTGATCTCTTTAGCCGCCTGCGCACTGCGGCTGGCCAGCGTACGGACTTCGCCTGCCACCACCGCAAAACCACGGCCCTGTTCACCGGCACGCGCCGCTTCTACCGCAGCGTTGAGCGCGAGAATATTGGTCTGGAAGGCGATGCCGTCAATCACGCTGGTGATATGGGCGATTTGCTGCGAGCTGTCGGAAATTTCGCTCATCGTGCGCACCACGTTATTCACCACTTCGCCACCGCGCGCGGCGGTATCGGAGGCATTTTTCGCCAGATGCGATGCCTGACGGGCGTTATCGGTGTTCTGTTTCACCGTGGCCGTTAACTGTTCCATGCTGGCGGCGGTCTCTTCCAGCGAGGCGGCTTGTTGCTCGGTACGCGACGAGAGATCGTTGTTGCCGGTGGAGATTTCGCTGGCGCCGGTGTAAATCGAATCCGAGCTGTTACGCACCGCGCTGACGGTTTTCACCAGCGATGTTTGCATTTCATGTAAGCCGGCGGCGAGCTGGCTCATTTCGTTGCGCCCTTCGGCCGAAATGCTCATTGTCAAATCGCCCCCGGCGATAGCGCGAATATGCCCCATCACGCTGTGCAGCGGGCGCAGAAGCAAGTGCTGCAAACCGAGCCAGATAACGGTCATCACCGCAATTACCACCAACAAAATCACGCCCAGCGTCCACTGCATGCTGGTAAAACTGCTCTGGTTTTGTTGGGCGGCGGCTTGCAGGAAGGTGTTGTTTTCCGCTCGCCATTTGGCGTAGCTGGCATCCATATCATCCTGCGCTTGCTGCGCGTCGAGGTTGCCATAGGCTTCATAGTTATTGGCGCGCAGGAAAGCGATCGACTGCTGCAACACATCGTGCATTTTGGTGATGTTCTGCGCCACTTCGTCGGCTAATGCAGCGTCCTGACCGGCAACGCGCGGTGTGCTTTTATAGTTGTTAAAATAGCCTTCGGACTTACCCAGAGAATCAGCCGCCGTAGTGAGCAGTTTTTCAATGCTGGCCAGCGACGCCGGATCGCGCTGGTTTTTCAAAAAGCGGATTGCCACGCGGGTAACGGTAACGCGTGTTTTGATAAGCGTGTTTACGCTGTCGCCAAGATTTTCTTGCTGCGCATTCAGAACGCCAGTGTTCTGAAAGTTGACCCTGTCGTTATTGACCGCAGAGTAGAAAAGACCCCCAGTAACCAGTTGAAGAAGACAAAATACTGAAAGAGCAATAATGATGCCTGTAATAACCCGTATATTTTTAAGCATGGCCATAGTCCGTGAGAGAGTCGGGATTGCACCACTAATATCGACCTGGCCAGCATTAACTTTATGATCACTTTTTAAACACTTAAATAAGACTTAAATAAGTGCCGGCGCCTTGCGCGCCGGGAACATGTTTTAGATTTTTTTGCGGCGTTTTACGGCGAGAGCAATACGGGGTTCCAGTAGTTTTGCCACGGCGGCAAACACGGGAACGACAACCGAGTTGCCAAACTGGCGATAAGCTTGGGTATCGGAAACCGGAATGCGAAACGGTTTTTCGCCCACTTTTTCAAACCCCATCAAACGCGCGCACTCATGCGGCGTCAGGCGTCGCGGGCGACGCGCCTGGTTTTCCGCGTTGGCAAAATCGGCCTCGCCGAGCGCTTTATCCCAGCCGCGATCGATAAGAATTTCTGAACCATCTTTGTGATAACGCGCCGAAAGCGTGCGTGCCACGCTATCCGCGCGGGTTGGATCAACCAGCCCGAAACCAAAACCATTGCCTTTCGCGGCGTGTTTTTTCGCGTAGCGATAGAGGTAATCCCACAGCTTATGCGACAACACATATTTGCTGTCGACGGTTGGCTCCAGTAACTCACCGAACGCGGGCCGCTTTGTCGGATAAAAACGGTCAATATCGCGCAGGGTAAAGCCGTCGGCGAGATCTAAATCGCGGCGAAAACCCACCAGCACAATGCGCTCGCGGTGCTGAGGTAAAAAGTGTTTGCCATCGATGATTTTCGGGTCATCTTTGCCGTTTAGCGCGGCGTCAGCGACGTCATAGCCCAGCTCATCCAGCGTATTCATGATCACGCTGAAGGTTTTGCCTTTGTCGTGGCTCTTTAAATTTTTAACGTTTTCCAGCACGAAGATCGCCGGGCGACGGGCTTTGATAATGCGCGCCACATCGAAAAACAGCGTGCCCTGCGCTTCGCACTCAAACCCGTGCGCGCGACCCATGGCGTTCTTTTTACTCACGCCCGCGAGGCTAAAGGGCTGGCAGGGAAATCCGGCGAGCAGAACATCGTGGTCAGGGATCGTTGCGGCGATATGCGCATAGGCGTCGGCTTCGGAAACGTTCGGGTTGCCGCTCAGCGTCACTTCGCGAATATCCTGATTGAAGGTATGCGTGGCGTGATCGTTGTACCAGTTGGCTTTATAGGTGCGCACCGCGTTTTTATTCCATTCACTGGTAAACACGCACTGCCCGCCAATGGCTTCAAACCCGCTGCGAATACCGCCGATACCGGCAAAGAGATCGATAAAGCGAAAACGATAGTTCGGGTGATGGGCGGGCGGGGAGGGCAGCAAGCTGCGAAGCTGCGCTTCTTCGGCGGCGGTGAACGTTCTCGGATTGCCTTTGCCGTTGATCCAGCGGTTGAGCGATTCGCGGCTCCACTCGGCTTTACCCGCTTTTTTTAACTGCTCCGCCACATATTTCTGGCCGTAGATTTCCAGCACCTGATCCAGTAGTACCCGGTCCCGTTCCTGCTGTCGCTGCTGGTCAGTATCTGCCTGCGCCAGCAGATCCTGCGCAAGTGAATCAAATTCCGCCATGACGTCTCCTTGGGGTTAGGCCCTGAAATATATCACTCATTTGACCCAGAGGATAATCGGCAGGTGCGGGGATTTTTACTGCGCAATAAATGAAGGCGGTACTGATTCGGTGAGCCACACGCCGTTATCAGCTTGATAGAAAACAAAGCCCTGCGTCTGCATCTCGCCTGCGTTAACTCGCAGCACCACCGGTTCCCCATGGCGCTGGCCAACTGCCGTTGCTGTGACTTCATCGGCGGATAAATGCACATACTGGCGCGATTTTGCTTCAAGCCCCTGCGTCAGAATGTCGTCAAGGAAACGGGTAGCCGTGCCGTGATAAAGCGTTTCTGGCGGCACTTTCGGTTGATAGGAAATATTGACCTGCGCGGTGGAATGCCCCTGCGCGGCGCGGATTGATACACCATCGGCAGATAAGGTGAAGCGCTTTTTATCGCTGGTCTCGACAATCTGGCGGATCAGCTCGTGGGTAAACGCATAACCTTGCAGTGCTGCGCCGGCGATCAGCGCATCAATATTGGCCCAGCCTTCTGCATCCAGCGTCAACCCAATCGCCTGAGGTTCATGGCGTAAGACGTAGCTTAAAAACTTACTCATCTCACTCTGTTTTTTGTCCATCAATGACTCTCCGTTTGAAAGCGCCATTATCGGGCGACTTTTCTGTGCGGGCAATTACCCACTTCTGGCAGCGCAAACCTGCTTAACTGCGGTTCCACGGCATTTTCGCCAGCAGCAGCGCCATGCCACACCAGCCGCTCAGACCCGCAAACAGCAAACCCGCGCCGACAAAACCCGACAGCAGGAAGAAATTAGGGTGAAGCGTAAAACCAAGCACCACACCGAGCAGGATCAGGCTGCCTGCCACAATCTGCACCTGCTGCATCAGCGGGCGCGGCTGACGTTTATCCTGCATCGTTGGCAGCTTTTCGCGCTTCCAGTTATTGAGCCCACCGTCGAGGATCATCACCTTAGCTGGCGCTGCGGCGCGTACTAATGCGTCGGCGTTTTGTTGCGTGCGCATACCGGACTGACAATGGAAAATAACCGTTTGGTCCGGCGAACCTGGCGTAACAGTTTGCCCGGCAAGCACGTCGTCCAGCGGCAGGGAAACCGCGTCCGGCAAATGTTCACGACGAAATTCATCCGCCTGGCGAATATCAACAATCAGCGCGCCGTTTTTCTGCTGCGCACTGGCTTCTTGTGGGCTGACGAGGGTGTACTGCATGGTTATATCTCCGGGCAATAAATGGTTTTCAGCGTATGAACCAGCGTGCGGATCGCAGGCGCTTTAATGAAGTAGTTCACCCGCTGCGCCTGGCGCTGGCTTTCGATCAACCCTTCCTCTTTCATCCGTGTCAGATGCTGCGACGTGGCGGAAGGGCTAAGGCCTGTAATCGCGCTTAGCTCCCCGGCGGATGTGCCGGGTGCGTCACACAACATGCAGAGGATCAGTAAACGATGCGGGTTACTCATCGCTTTCAGCAGGGCAGACGCTTTCTCTGCCTGCGCTTGCAGTAAGGTGATATCCGGACTGGTCATTTTATTTTAGCATTGTCTAAATTTAGGTAACTCTAAAATAAGTGGCGTGAAGAAAGCAACCTGTATGAATAAATTACTCACACTTTCGGTTTGAATTCTGGCCGCCAACTCCGTTTACTGACGGCTAACATCCCGCTATCTATGGAGAAAAACGTGAAAGTTTGCCGCTATCTCAACTGTGCGATTTGCGCCCTTACCATGTGGGTCAACGGCGCGAACGCCTGGAGCAACGCGCTGCCGGTTGGGCCTGCGGCAGGTGATCAAACGCTTTCGCCGTTTTATATCTGGGATGGCGCGTTACCCGATAAACCCGGCGTGATGCTGCGTGAAGAGCCGATTCCCGGTCAGCCTGACATTACTGATGCCAGCGAGATCACGCGCATTCTTTATACCTCGCAGGATAAACGCTGGAACGCTGGCATCGTGCCGGTCAGCGGTACGCTGTGGTTGCCGAAAGGGCACGCGCCAAAAGGCGGCTGGCCGCTTGTCGCCTGGGCGCACGGTACGCTGGGCGTTGCCGATAGCTGTGCGCCTTCCTGGACTAACCCGACCCCGCGGGATGCGCACTATATCAATCAGTGGCTGAAGCACGGTTTTGCTGTCGTCGCCACCGATTACCAGGGCCTTGGCGGGCCAGGCCCGCACCCATATATGAACTGGGAAGCAGAAGGGCGTTCGGTGCTGGACAGCGTGCGCGCTGTGCTCAGCAGCACGCCGCAACTGGCAAATAATCTGGTGATCAGCGGTCAGTCGCAAGGCTCCGGCGCATCGCTTGGCGCCAGCCTGCTCGCGCCGGATTACGCGCCGGAACTCCAGCTTCGCGCGACCATTGCTACCGGTGTGGTCGCCACTTTTCCGGATGGCCCGATCAAACCGGGATCTGCGCGGCCAGAGCAGCGCGATCCTGCCCGTTTTACGCTGCTGCGCATCATTGGTGGTTCGCTGCCGGACGGCGCACCGCCAGCGGAAAAATGGGTGACAGATCAAGGCGCGAAGATGCTGGCGCTCGCCAGAACATCCTGTATGCCGGAACTGGGGCGCTATGAGCGCCACGAAAAACTGACTGGTGACACGGTGTTTATCGGTGGCACAAAACAGGTGGAGTCAACCTTGCTTGCGGTAACGGATATGCCGGTGAAAACCTTTCCTGCGCCGCTGTTTACCGCAACCGGGCTTGCCGATCATACGTTGTCACCGCATCACCAGTACGCCGCTATCGCTGCGCTCTGCGCGGGTGGCAATGCGGTGGAGTGGAAGACCTACCCCGGCATTACGCATAACGGTGTGGTTAACGTCGCTTTCGATGACGAACTGAAATTTGTACGCGGCGTGATGGAAAACGCCCCGCAGTCCAACAGTTGTGGTTCGTTACAAGCTCCTGGCGAATTGCAGCAGCCATTAAAGGGCGTGCCGTTTAACCGGTAGTGTGCCGGTCAGGCCAGAAATGCAGCGATACACTCTCCGCCTGAAAGGCAGCAAGTAAAAGGGAGAAATCGGTATCAGGCTCCGGTTGTCGATAACCGCCAGTGACGGGAGGCTGAAGAGTGATGTGCTCATGCTCCTCGCCTGTTTGTGTTAAGCCGCCAGCAGGGCTGCATGCTTAAAAACAGAGCAAACAGGAGAGGGGCGCAGGCGGAATATAGTCTTATGACGTGGAGTGGCGAAAGCGCAGCGTTGCGGGCAGCACGCGCTGTGGTGAAGCCGGTTCATTGCCTTCTATCATCTGGGTGATGATATCAAAGCAGTCCTGCGCGAGGCGCGGGACATTCTGCTCCACCGTATCAATCGGTAGCGTCAGCGAATCATATAAATAGTGATCGTCGAAGCTGGCGATATGAATATCGCTCTCCAGCATATGGTGCTGGCTCATATAACGCAGCACCCCTTCCAGCAGGCCGCAGGCGGCGGTGAACAGCGCTTTTGGCGGGCGGCCCAGTTTCGCGCACAGGGCCGAGAACATTTCGTAACCGCTGCTCGGATGGTAATTACCGTGAATAATCCACTCCGGGCGCGGAGTCACACCGGCGCGCTCCAGCCCTTGCATAAATCCGGCAAGGCGGTCTTTGGTGGGCGACAGGCGCGGTTGCCCGCCAAGAAAGTAGACTTCATCCGGGTTGGCGCGCGCCAGCCGTTCGACCAGTTCGGCGGTCGGCGTCAGCGAATCGGTGATCACCAACGGCAACTGTGTGTCATTGATATGGCGGTCAAACAGCACCACCGGCAACTGCTCGCTGAGCTTCACATAGTCGGCGTCGTTTTGCATGCTGGAGGCGACAATCAGCCCGTCGACCTGGCGCGCAACCAGGTTGTTGACCACCACCGTTTCCTGACTGGCGTTTTCATCGGTACAGGAGATAAGTAGCTGCAAACCGGCTTCGCGGCAGAGATTTTCCAGCTCGTGAGAAAAAACAGCGAAACCGTAGTTGGTGATTTCCGGCACCACCAGCCCCAGCGTGTGGCTGCGGTTTTCACGCAGCAGGCGGGCGTGAATGCTGGGCTGGTAATGATGCTGCTGGGCGATAGCCTGCACGCGATCGCGCGTCTCCTGCGCCACGCGCAGCTCTTTACCACGGCCGTTAAGCACCAGGCTGGCAGTGGCTTTTGAGACCCCCGCCAGCGCGGCGATATCACTGATGGTAACGCGTTTTGTTTTTCTCACGGTTGTGCATCGGTTAAGGAAACAAGCACTTATTCTACCATGCAAGCACGTAACGACCAGTAGCTGGCCTGCACTTCTGCGTCTCCCGTCAGGGTTATTTGCGCCGGATGGGCCGGGAAGTAGCGGCTGCTCATCACCCCTTCGCCATCGTTGATAAAGATTTCGACGCTGGAGTGGTCACAAAGGATCTGCAACTTATGCGCGCAACCGTTCCAGTAACGGTGCTGCCACGCGCCGTTCTCCAGACTGCGACGTAAAAGACGCAGTTCATCGTGCCGCCATTCGAGGCGCAGCGTATCGGCGAAATCCAGCGTTATGCCGCCCGCACTTTCCAGCACCAGTTCCAGGCGCTGCGCATCCAGCGCGGGCATCTTGTGCGCTGTGCCGCGATAATGTTGCTGATCACCACGCAGTGCCTGCAACTCCCTGACCGGTTGCTGATAGAGTTTTCCGTTGCGCGAGGACAGCTCTCGCAGGCAGGTCATCTGGTGGATCCAACCGTTGGCAACGGTCGGCTGGCGCATCTCTTCGCCGTCCGGCACGCCCATCCAGCCTACCAGCAGGCGGCGCCCGTCGGCGCTGAGCGTGGTTTGCGGAGCATAAAACTCAAACCCGGCGTCCAGTTCGTGAAAGTCGCCGTGCTGGTAGCTTGCACTGGCGTAGTCGAGTTGACCGCTTAAGTAAGCGCTTGGGTAAGTGTTGAGATAACGCTTCTCTTCCCGCGCGATCCCCTGCGGACAGCAGATTAAAAACGTACTGCCGTTAAGGGTGAACATGTCCGGGCACTCCCACATATAGCCCGCGTCACCCAGTCCACCCATCCCGCTACCGGCGATTTCGCCAAGGTTTTGCCAGTTCCACAGGTTTTCGGAACGCAGGAGTAAAACTTTGCCCTGCAATTGCAGGTCCTGCGCGCCCAGCACCATGTACCAATAGTCGCCGTGGCGCCACACTTTCGGGTCGCGAACGTGGCCGGTGTAGCCGTGCGGCAGGGGGATGGCCGGGCCGAGCTTGTCGAAGCCGCCCGCGCTGTTTTGCACCGCCAGGCATTGCCACGCGGTGCGCGTGCCATCATCAAATTTCACATTGCCGGTATAACAAAGCGTCAGGACGCCATTGTTATCAACGGCGCTGCCGGAATAACAACCGCTGCGGTCGTACTCTTCATCAGGCATCAACGCGACAGGTTCATGCTGCCAGTGCACTAAGTCCTCTGAACTCCAGTGCCCCCAGCACTTGTGCTGGTGCTGGCAGCCCAGCGCATTCCACTGGTAGAACAGGTGGTAGCGCCCGGCAAAGTGGATAAACCCGTTCGGATCGTTGAGTAGCCCGGTGGCCGGCGCCAGGTGCCAGCCGGGGTAGTGGCTGTCATTCAGCGCCTTCGGTAGACCTTTCATCACCGCCTGTAAAATGGCGGGTAGCAGCGGTTGTGAAGCCATTATTCAGAGTCCGTTTTGTATTTCAGCAGGTAAGAGATAACAAAGGCGACGCTAAAGGCGATAGCCATGCCGATAATATAATTCAGCAGCGAGCTGGCCTGCACAATCGCCATCCCTGGTAGGCCGGTCAGGCCAACCGCCGTCATATAGACATGCACCGACACCACCCACGCGCCGCCAACCGCGCCGCCAATCAGTGCGGCGATAAACGGTTTTACAAAGCGCAAGTTGATACCGAAAATAGCCGCCTCGGTAATGCCGAGCAGAGCAGAGAACGCCGAGGGCAGGGTAATCGCTTTAATCTTCGCGTCTTTGGTTTTAAACCATACCGCCAGGCACGCTCCGCCCTGCGCCACGTTTGCCATCGCCCAAATCGGCAGCAGGAAGTTAACGCCAATCGATGGATTCCCCAACAGCCCGGCTTCAATGGCATGGAAGCTGTGGTGCACACCGGTGATCACTATCACCGAATACAAGCCGCCGAACAGCAGACCGGCCAGCCATCCGGCATGGGTGATAAGGGTGCTGAGCACAAACGAGATGCCGTCGCCGAGCGCGCGACCTGCCGGGCCGATAATCAACATCGCGACAAAGCCGGAGATAATCACCGTCAGGAACGGCGTGAGGATCAGATCCAGCGCATCCGGGATCACCCGGCGCAGTTGTTTTTCCAGCAGGCTCATAAACCACACCGCCAGCAGCACCGGGAAGACGGTCCCCTGGTAGCCGATCATCGCCACTTCGATGCCGAAGAAGTTCATGGTGTGGAAGCCAGCCGCCACGCCCCAGGCGTTGGTCAGCGCCGGGTGGGTCAGAATGCCGCCCAGCGTTGCGCCAAGGTACGGATTACCGCCAAATTCGCGCGCGGCAGTAAAACCAATCAGGATCGGCAGAATGATAAACGCCGCCGAGCTGAACATGTCGAGCATGATATAGAGCGCGTTGTCAGCGTTGACCCAGCCGTAGGTTTTCACCATCCCCAGCAGGCCCATCAGCAGACCGGAGGCGACAATCGCCGGAATAATCGGCACGAAAATGTTGGAGAGCAAACGGGCGATACGCTGGAACGGGTTCAGTTTACGCGCGGCAATGTCTGCCGCTTCCGATTTACTGGTTTCGCTGATCCCGGCTTCGGCAATAAACGCGGCGTAGACTTTGTTCACTACGCCTGTGCCAAAGATAATCTGCAACTGACCAGCGTTACGAAAGCACCCCTTTACGCCGTCGACTTTGCCAATCGCGGCAGTGTCTGCTTTAGCGTCTTCCACCAGCACCAGGCGCAGGCGTGTCGCGCAGTGCGCGGCGCTGGCAATATTGTCCTTGCCTCCCAGCAGCGGCAGTAGCGACAGGGAAATTTGTGCAAAATCCATAAAAACCTCTGTTTTATCGTTTTTGTGGGACTAACCGGCAAAAAGGGCTCCCGAAGGAGCCGTTTCATCAGAACCAGGTTTCCATTTGTACGCCGAAGTTCCATTCACCGCCGGCCTTGAAGCCGTCGCTGCCAAAGGCATCGGAGCTCGCATATTTATCCAGACGATGATCCCAGTCCATCCAGGTGGCGAACAGGCGGATTTCCGGGCGTTTAAGGAATTCACCCACATCGCTGGCTTTCAGCGTTGGGGCGACGGTGAGTTTGTAGAAGTTGCCGCTGACCGCGTTGCGGCTGTTGTAGCCTTCCGGGCGCAGATCCATGTACTGATAGCTGCCTTCATACTGCATTTCGAAGTTTTCGGTAAAGCCCTGAATCAGGCGCACGTTGGCGGTTGCCCATTGATAGCTGTCGCCTTTGACATAGCGATCTTTACTGGTCTGCGCCAGCAGTGCCGGGGCAATATGCCAGCCGCCGCCGAGCGGCGTAATACCGTAGCTGGCAAGACGCCAGGTGTTGGCTTCCGGCAGCAGCGCGCCGTCTGAACCGATTGACTTCACTTCCGCACCCAGGCCATGACCGTACAGCAGCGCTGTTTTCGCTGACCCTTCGCGCAGGCCGTAGAAGCTGTCGTTATGCAGGCCGAGCAGGGCATGTACGCCGGTGTTCGCCGCATCGCTCTTCACTTTGTTGCCGTCGAGATCGAGGCGGTCATCGTTGTCTTTGGCGCGCATCCCGCTCACCATCAACTGCACCGGACCGTAGAAGTTATTCAGCGAGAGAATGTAGTTCTGCGCGGTGTTTTTGCTGTTTTCGATATCACCGAAAGTGCGCCCGTAAATCGAGACGTTGCTGCGCGCGTTGTCGCCCCATTTCATGTCGTACACGCCCGCGCCGGTCCCGGCGAGGAACACCACATCGGAGTCGATCCAGTGAATGTCGAAGTTGTCGCGGTCAAAGCGTTTACCGGCCCAGACGGTGGAATCTTTAAACGCGCCGCTGAAGCTTGGCAGATGGCCGATTTCGGTAAATGCCTGCCGCAGGTTGAGATCGCTTGTGGACGCCGTCCAGTCGTTATAGGTTTTCTGCCCGTCGGCGAGCATCACTTTAAAGCGCGTGGTCGCACCGTTCGCCAGCGTCTGTTTATGCTCGAGGTTCATCTCAACATAGGTGTCCGGCTCATTCCCCAGACGACCAACGTGGCCGCCGGTTTCTCCGGCAGGTGTCACCGTTGGGCCACCCTGCGTTTTGGCGGCCGAGTTGTTCATCAGCAAGCCGGAGCGGGCGTAGCCGTGGAACTCAAACCCGCCTTCGTCAGCGGCTTTTTGTTCCAGTTTGGCGATACGCTGTTCAACCGGGGCGGTGGTGGTCTGGTTTTTTTGCTGGGCGGCAGCCAGTTGCTGGGCCTGTTTTTCGGCGGCCTGCGCGCGGTTTTCGGCGGCGTTAGCGCGTTGTTCTGCGGCTTGCAGGCGCTGTTCCAGTGCGGCGAGACGCGCTTCAATGCTGCTCATGCTGGGGTCGGCGGCGTGAGCGGCCCCGGCGCTTAATATCAAACCAAGGGTTACGGCGAGCGTGCTTTTTTTCATCTTTTTGCATCCCTAAGGAAGAGCCATCATCACAGAGTTATTTTGCTAAACCGGTTTAGGCCTCGAATCATAATCAAGGCCATTTTCTCCACGCAATGAAATTTGCTAAACCGGTTTAGTGATTGTGAGACGGCTCGCAAAACGAAACGGCAGGCCCGCTAAATTAGCGGCATTGTTCCAGAAGCTGGTGGTGATACGGCAGGGCGGTCATCGCACCTTTGGCGGTAGTCGCCAGCGCGCCGCAGATCTGCGCGCTGGCAAGCCTCGCGGACAACTGCGCTTCGCAGTCCGGCAGGCCGTGCTCCGCGAGCCCCCACAACAGCCCGGCGACAAAGGCGTCGCCCGCACCGGTGGTATCGATGCTCACCACCGGTAAAGTGGGGTAGTGGAAAATCTTGCCGCTGTGCCAGGCGGTGACGCCCGCTTTTCCTTGTGTCACCAGCAATAAGCTAATGGCATAACGGCTTGCCATGGCTTGCATGCTGGCCTCAAGCTGTGTGGAACCGGAAAAAAACGCCAGCTCCTCTTCAGACAGTTTCACCACATCGGCCAGCGTTAACGCCTGGCTCAGGCACTGGCGAAGCTGCGTGGCGTCCGACCAGAGATCCTGGCGGATATTGGGATCGAAGCTGACAAAGCCGCCCGCGCTGCGCACCCGCTGCATGGCAGAGAAGGTGGTGGATCGCGATGGTTCTGCCGCCAGCGCAATCGAGCAGCAGTGTAGCCATTCGCCGCACTGGAATTCCGGCAGGTCGCTTTCGGCAAGAAACAGGTCGGCGCTCGGGCGTACCATAAAGGTAAACGAACGTTCACCGTCATCATCCAGCGCCACCACCACCGTGGAGGTGCGCTGTGCCGGGTCAGCGCGCATAAACGCCGTGTCGACCTGTTCTGCTGACAGCGTTTGTTGCATAAAACGACCAAATGGATCGTCACCGACGCGGCCAATAAACCCGCTATTTCCCTGTAACCGCGCAACGCCGACCGCAACATTCGCCGGTGCGCCGCCGGGACACTGCATTAAATGCCCCGGTGCTTCCGGCAGTAAATCCACGACGGCATCGCCCAGACACCAGACTCTGGCTGACATGCTTTTCTCCTGACAAAATGTATTGCTAAAAATTAACTAAAACGGTTTAGCAAATCAATGGCGTTTTGCAAGAGCTGTGATTTTTTAACCCCTGCTGTGCGGTGGATTTTATGCGCAACGTAAAAGATATATCAGAGAAAGAAGAATATAGTCAGGCGGAAAATAACAATTCCCGGCCATATAAGATCTGAATTCTTCTCATGAAATATAAATTAAGATAATGAAGGTGGTTATTAATATCAGCAGGTTAGCTGCTCTTATTAATAAATATACATTTCACCTGTTAATGGTTTTTTTCTTTAAAATTCAGTCTAATGACATGCCATTTTCATTCATTTAATTACTGGATAAGGAAATTCTATTCGTTTGAAAAAATAAAAATCAGGGTTTATAGCTTTCTCAGGCATAACGAATTACCGATTGCACCCATAAGGAGAGAGCACATGGATGAGCAATACCCTGGCATAGATGATATTTATGCCTCCCTGGAATTATCTTCGTCCCTGGAAAAACACCAGTTCCCCGCTAAAGAACGGGACCCGCGCAATGTCTTTGCAGCAGTACGCGACGAATTGATGCTTGACGGTAACTCACGACAAAACCTGGCAACGTTTTGCCAGACATGGGTCGATGATGAAATTCGGACATTGATGGATTTGTCTATCGACAAGAACATGATCGATAAAGACGAATACCCGCAAACGGCTGAAATTGAGTCTCGCTGCGTACATATGCTGGCCGATTTATGGCACTCGCCGGAGGCGCAAAACACGCTCGGTTGCTCGACGATTGGTTCCTCTGAAGCGGCAATGCTCGGCGGGCTGGCGCTGAAATGGCGCTGGCGAAAAAAACAGGCCGCTGCAGGCAAACCTACCGACAAACCGAACCTGATCTGCGGGCCTGTGCAAATCTGCTGGCACAAATTTGCCCGCTATTTTGATGTTGAGCTGCGCGAAATTCCCCTGCAAGGCCAGCGGTTAGTGATGAACGCCGAAGAGGTGATCAAGCGGGTTGATGAGAACACCATTGGCGTTGTCCCGACGATGGGCGTCACCTTCTCGTGCCAGTATGAGCCGGTAAAAGCGGTGCATGATGCGCTGGATAAGCTGCAACAGGAAACCGGTCTTGATATTCCCATCCATGTTGACGGTGCCAGCGGCGGGTTTCTGGCGCCGTTTTGCGCACCGGACATTGCGTGGGATTTTCGCCTGCCGCGGGTGAAATCAATTAATGCCTCTGGCCACAAATTCGGTCTTGCACCGCTGGGTGCCGGTTGGGTCGTATGGCGCGAGGCCGCTGATTTGCCGGAAGAACTGATTTTTAACGTTAACTACCTCGGCGGCAACATGCCGACGTTCGCCCTCAACTTTTCACGACCTGGCGGGCAGGTCATTGCCCAGTATTATAATTTCCTGCGTCTGGGGCGGGAAGGCTACACGAAAATTCATCACGCCTGTTACCAGACAGCGCAGTATCTGGCGAGGGAAATCGACAAACTTGGGCCGTTCAAAATCTTGTTCGATGGCGACAGTCAGCAAGGCATTCCCGCGCTGGCGTGGACGCTGCGTACCGAGCGCGCCATTGGCGGATACACCCTTTATGACCTTGCAGATCGCCTGCGCAGCCGCGGCTGGCAGGTGCCCGCCTATTCAATGCCAGCCCATCGCGAAGATTTGGTTATCCAGAGGGTGCTGGTGCGCCACGGTGTAAGCCATGATCTCGCCAGCTTGCTGGTGGACGATATTAAGCGCGCGCTTGACTACTTTTCCCGCCATCCGGTCAGTAGCCCGCTCAGTGCTGAGGAAGCCAGTGGTTTTAATCACGCCTGAGGCCCGGAAAGTCTCGTTATGAAAGGAGGAGTGCCATGGAGGCGGTGAACAAAAGCGTTCCGGCTAAGACATTATCCATGATTGGTTTTTTTGCTATCACCGCATCCATGGTGATGGCGGTGTATGAATACCCGACGTTTGCGACATCGGGTTTCAGCCTGGTTTTTTTCTTATTACTGGGCGGTATTTTATGGTTTATCCCGGTTGGCCTGTGTGCGGCTGAAATGGCCACGGTTGAAGGCTGGGAAGAGGGGGGGATCTTCACCTGGGTATCAAAAACGCTGGGAGAACGCTGGGGGTTTGCGGCAATTTCGTTTGGTTATCTGCAAATCGCGATCGGTTTTATCCCGATGCTCTACTTCGTGCTGGGCGCGCTGGCTTATATCCTTGACTGGCCAGCGCTGAACAGTGACCCGCTGACGAAAACAATCGCCGCGTTAATCATTCTTTGGGCGCTGGCGTTTACCCAATTTGGCGGCACGAAATATACCGCGCAAATCGCCAAACTGGGCTTCTTCGGCGGCATCCTGCTGCCTGCCGCTATCCTCGTGGTGCTGGCCATCGCGTACCTTCTCAGCGGCGCGCCGCTGGCAATCACTTTTGATATGTCGACGTTTGTCCCGGATTTCACCCGGCTTGGCACGCTGGTGGTCTTTGTGGCGTTCATTCTGAGTTATATGGGAGTTGAGGCGTCGGCTACGCATGTTAACGAAATGAACAACCCAGGCCGTGACTATCCACTGGCAATGATACTGCTGATGATCGCCGCGATTTGCCTCAGTTCGATTGGCGGCTTGTCTGTCGCGGCCGTGATCCCACATAACGAGATCAACCTTTCTGCCGGGGTCGTTCAAACTTTCAGCGTGTTAATCACCCATTACGGTGCCGGACTCGCCTGGGCCGTAAAAGTCATCGCGGCGCTACTGGTACTGGGCGTGCTGGCAGAGATCGCCTCATGGATTGTTGGCCCGTCTCGCGGCATGTATGTCACCGCACAGCGAGGCATACTGCCTGCGGCATTCGCCCGGGTTAATAAAAACGGTGTGCCGGTGACGCTGGTGGTGAGCCAACTGTTGATGACATCCGTTGCGCTGGTGGTGCTCACCAATTCGGGGGGCGGGAGCAATATGTCCTTTTTGATTGCCCTGACGCTGACGGTGGTGATTTATCTGTGTAGCTATTTTTTATTGTTCCTGGGCTATATGCAGTTAATTCGCAAACAGCCACAGCTCAAGCGCACCTTTCATATTCCCGGCGTAAAAGGATTCCGGCTCGCGGTGGCAGGGCTGGGCTTTTTGGTTTCGCTACTGGCCTTTATCGTCTCTTTTTATCCACCGGCCTCGATTGGCGGCGAAAGCGCCGACGAGAAGTACATCACGCTGCTGGTTATCTGTTTTGTGATTGTGCTGATCCTCCCCTTTCTGGTCTACGCGCTGCATGACAAGCGCGGTAAACAAGGCACTGTGACCCTGGTTGCCATCACCGCTGATAATGCGCCGAAAGGACATTTCTTTATCCATCCACGCGCGCGTTCATCGCATCATTTAGCCCCTAAGGAATAGCAGTTTTTTCAATGATATGAGTCATTAATAAGGAGAAGTGAATGAAAACAACCGTTAGCATCATCGTTGGCAGCTTGCTGCTGGTTTCCGCTGCGACACAGGCAGCAGATAAAGGTAAGCCCGTGAATAGCTGGACATGTGAGGATTTCCTCGCGCTGAAAGCCTCTTTCCAGCCAACTGCCATCGGCATTGCTGAAGCGTTAAATAACAAGGACAAACCTGAAGAAGCGGTGGTGGATGTTCAGGGGATTGAAACGGTGACGCCCGCCGTGATTGAAGCCTGTAAACAGGACAAACAGGCCACGTTCAAAAGCAAAGTGGAGGGCGAGTGGGACAAACTAAAAAAGGATATGTGAACGCGAAAATTTATTATGGCTAACCTGCCGGGGCATTGAGGCCCCGGCAACTTACTCGGGTTTAAACAGCGGCACTGTCTTGCCGGTAATATAGCGTCGGCGCAGCCAGGCCGACGCGCTATCCATCAGCATCACTACCGCCACCAGAATCACGGTGATAAACATCACCACATCCCAGTTCCACAACCGCATATTCTCGGCGTAAATCAAACCAATCCCGCCCGCGCCAACAAAACCGAGCACCGCTGCCGAGCGGGTGTTGGACTCAATTTGATACAGGCTCAGCGCCAGAAATGTCGGGAAAGATTGGGTAAAAGTGCTGAAGCGGTGTTTCTGCAAGCCGCCCGCGCCCACGGCGGTTAAGCCGCGCCCTGGCGAGCGATCCACCGCTTCGTGGCTTTCGGCGTACAGCCGGCCGAGCAAGCCGGTGTCCTGCATGATGATCGCCAGCACCCCGGCAAGCGGACCAAGCCCGACGGCGCGCACAAAAATCAGCCCCCAGATCGCCATATCAATGCCGCGCAACATATCGAACAGGCGGCGCACGAAAAAAGCGATAACGCCCGCAATGCCGCCTTTCATGATGTTGCGCGCGGCAAAAAACGACAACAACAGTGCGAATAGTGTGGCGGTCGTTGTGCCGGCAAAGACAATCGCCAGCGTAATGCCAATCTGCGTGAAGTAGTAACCAAACGGCCAGTTGAGGAAATCATGCCAGACGAACATGCGCAAAATATAACGGCCGATTTGCTGCATGCCGGTCAGCGCCTGTTCAACAGGAATGCCGAACTGCATAAAGAACCACACGTAATAGAGCAGCACGGCAAGGGCGATAAGCCCGAGGCGGCGCAGATAACGCCCCTGCGCCTGGAACAGTTTTCGGTTTAATTTGCGGCTCAATTCCACATTCGGTACGGCTTGCCAGTTGGTCATTTTTTCCCCTCCAGCACCCACTGGCGCAAGCGGCCAGAGAGCGTATCGAGCACGAAAACGACGATAATAATCAGCAACAGTGTGATGCTGACCTGATCGTAACGGTCGAGTTTGATGTTGGTCATCAGCTCCTGGCCGATGCCGCCCGCACCGACCAGCCCAAGAATGGTCGAGGAGCGAAAGTTAATTTCGAGGCGCATAAAGCCATAAGAGAGAAAAATCGGTTTCACCTGCGGCCACAGCGCGAAGCGAATGCGTTGCAAACGTGTCGCGCCGCAGGAGGCCAGCCCGCGCACCGGTCTGTCATGCGTGCTCTCGACTGCTTCATAAAACAGCTTGGTCAGGCTGCCAACGGTGTGCAGCGCCAGTGCCAGAAATCCGGGGATCGCCCCGATGCCAAACGCCATCACGAAGATCACCGCCCACGCCAGTTCCGGCATGGTACGCAAAAATGCGACCAGCGTACGCACGGCAAAACGTACCGGCGGCGGAGACCAGGTGTTGCCCGCCGCCAGAAAAGCCAGCACGACGGCAATGGCGAATGAAACCAGCGTTGCAGCCAGCGCCAGTTGCAGGGTTTCCCAAATCAGCGGGAGCTGGATCGGCAAACGGTAGCCCCAGTACGCCAGCGAGCCTTTGGTGTGGCTGTCGGCAAACAGCACCGGCCAGTGCAGCGTCGGCACCGTTTCCAGCATGTAATCCATAAAGTTCGGCAGCGAGTGCCAGATGGTGGCGAGATTGAATTCTGCCGCGTTACCGGCGGCGAAATAGAGCGCCAGCAGCACCAGCGACCAGGCGACAGTGTCGCGCTTCTGGCGCATTCGGACTTGCTGATAGTAGTGCTCAAACTGCGTATTCGACATGTTCATGCGTAGCGGGAGATCCTGTATGACCATCGAATAAAAGCCCCTGGTTTTTACGCAGGGGCCGGAGAATCGATGCGGCGAAGGATTAGCGTGCGGTAACCAGTTCGCGTTTCATCTCGATAATCTGTTTAAAGTCATCCACGCTGCCTGGGCCGATATGCTGCGTACCGCCCATCGCTTTCACGAAGCAGGCGTGGTTATCGGTATCCAGTTTTTTAACCGCGGTAATCACTTTGGCTTTGAAATCCGCCGGCAGGCTGTTGCTCACCAGAATCGGGCCGTTCGGGATCAGCGGCGATTCCCAGATGATGCGGATCTCTTTCATCAGGTTCGGGTGATCCATGCGGATCAGACGGTTAAACGCCCCGACGCTGTAGCCTGAGTTGTAATCGCCGACCATCGAAGTCCAGGTGACAGCGCCCGCGAACTGGCCGTTCAGCACGCCGAGGATGTCCTGCTCGTGACCACCGGAGAAGGTGACGCTGGAGAAGTAGTTGTTGTATTTATTGTCCGCGTTACCGCCAAACTTCTGTTTGAAGGCGTAGTTCGGGATCAGGTAACCGGAAGTGGAATCCGGATCGGCGAAGCCAAACGCTTTACCTTTCAGATCTTCCAGTTTTTTGTACGGGCTGTCGGCTTTCACGATCACCACCGAGTGGTAACCGCGCGATTGATCTTTGTCATCCACCGCGATCCCGACGATATCCACGGCTTTCGGGTTATTGATATACACGGATGCGTAAGAGGAGGGGGACATGCTCAGCACCACGTCGACTTTTCCGCCCAACAGACCCTGAATCACGCCCGAATAATCAGACGAGTTGCGCAGCTTGGTATCCACGCTGAGCTCTTTATCCAGAAACTCTTTCACGCACTGGTTATCACCAATTTGTTGGGTTGCGTTCTGGCCGCCCAAAATCCCCAGATTTAATTCCTTCGGCTGCTCCGCGGCAGCCGCCTGCCATGCCAGCAGAAGACCTGTCATCAATGCCGATAAACGTAATGCGCCAGAAATATGCTTTTTCATTGTCATTGCCTGTGTCGTCTCATTGGAAGGAATAATTAATGCAATTGACTGATTTCATCGCCGTACAGCACCTGCAGCACGTCCTGCGTTAACCGGGAGGGGTGATCGTCAAAAATGATCCGTCCCTGGGAAACGCCGATAACGCGGGTGCAATACTCTTTCACCAGCTCCACGGAGTGCAGGTTCACCATCACGCTGATGCCTTGCTCGCTCACTTCACGTAATACGCCCATGATGCGCTGGGTATTTTTCGGATCCAGCGAAGCGACAGGTTCGTCCGCCAGTAAAAGAGAAGGGTTTTGGATTAACGCGCGGCAAATGGCGACACGCTGCATCTGACCGCCGGAAAGCGTTTCCGCCCGCTGTAAGGCATGCGGCAGCATGTTCAGCCACTCCAGCAAAGCGATTGCTCTGGCGCGGTCTTCATCGGTAAAGACTTTAAACAGAGATTTCAGCGTCGACGTCTGGCTCAGCCTGCCGAGCAGCACATTGGTCAGCACGTCGAGGCGCGGCACCAGGCAGAAGTCCTGGAAAATCATGCCGCACTGGCTGCGCCACTGATTAAGCGCACGACCTTTCAGATGGGTGACATCGCGAGGCGTACCCACTTCCGGGAAACTTAGAATTTCGCCAGAGGTGGCGCTGTGCGTGCCGTTTAGTACATGCAGCAACGTGGATTTCCCTGCGCCGGAGCGTCCAATCACGCCGACCATCTCACCGCTGTGCAGATCAAAACTGATATCATGCAACACGGTCTGGTGCGCGTTATAGGCTTTACGTAAGTTCTTCACGCTCAGCACCTTTTGCTTCGGCACCGTGTTTAATTGATGCAGAGACGAATAGTGGTCTTCAGAGATTTCTGCCAACGCGCTGTTCATAAGTCTTCCGGTTTTTTCATTAAACTGGCGACCATTAAGAGCACGGGTGATGATCGTTTTATGACGAAAAAGCGAACAAATAATGAACACGGGTGTTTGGCTTTCGAAAGGGCGTGCGAGCGTGCGTCGATTTCGTTATCCTGCCCGCCGCACCACAGGTGCTACGTCAGGCAGTGGGACACACAGCGACGGAGAAAATTTACAATGGCTTATTTCGTTTTTATCTTCATTGTCGCCCTGGCGGCGTTTCTGCTTTATTACGCGCTGCGCTGGGTTCGCCAGCTCTTTATCGAAGCCCATGTGATGAAACACGGCATCGGTGCGAATGCCGATATTATTGCCCTTAAACGCACCAACTGGATGGACAGGCGCTCTGTCTATTGTGAACTGGTGTTGCGCTTCAGAACCCGCGAGGGGCAACTGGTGCAGGCGAGCGTGTTTCAGTTCCTGGATAGCCGTGAAATTGTGCGGTTTGCCGAGGGCAACGGCACGACCGTGAAGTACGATCCGCAAAATCCGCAGCACATTATCTTATATGACCGCCCGTTAATTTTAGGGGATTAATCCCCGCCATTCCCTTCGCCGCAAGGGATGTCCTTCCACCGACTTTTCGCCTGAGATTCGCGCCATTTTCCCTTTCCAGCCAGCGCGTTAACCCGCGTTATGCCCGCATACTGCAACAGCATGAATTTTAATCCCGCCAGCGTCACAAAACCTGGAAAAAACAAGCCACTGCGTTGCAGCGGGTGAAATGCACGCTATATGTTAAATTTGTGTTTAAAAAAATGATACCAAAGGGGTTTGTTCATGGATAAGAAATTCACTGTTCTGGCCGTGGCGCTGGCGGCGCTGTTTTCCGGCGCTGCGCTGGCTGCCGTGCCTCAGGGGTACCCGGCGGATTACCAGAAAATCGTAGACGCCGGAACCAAAGAAGGCAAAGTTGTTATTTATTCCACCACCGATACCAAAGCCGCAGGCCCGCTGATCAAGGGATTCGAGGCGCAGTATCCGGGCATAAAAGTGGAATATAACGATATGAACAGTACCGAACTGTACAACCGTTATCTTAGCGAACAGGCTTCCGGCGGCGGCAGTGGCGATGTGGTCTGGAGCTCCTCAATGGATACCGCGCTGAAGCTGGCTACCGACTATGCGGCTGAATACGCGTCGCCCGAGCTGGATAAACTGCCCAAGTGGGCGGTCTGGGAGAAAAAAGCCTATGGCACCACCTATGAGCCGGTGATCTTTATCTATAACAAACGCCTGATCCCGGCGGGCGACGTACCGGATTCGCACACCGCGCTTGGCAAACTTATCGCCAGTCAGACCGACAAATTCAAAAATAAAGTCACCACCTACGATATCGAAAAATCGGGGCTTGGTTTTATGCTCGCGGTTGAAGACAGCAAGCACGACAAAGATTATTTCACCCATCTGGCGGATGTGGCGAAGGGCGGTTTAACCGTGCAATCCTCCACCGGCACGATGATGGAGCGCGTCTCTTCCGGCGAAAATCTGATTGGCTACAACATTCTGGGCTCCTACGCCGAAGCGCGCGCGAAGGGGGATAACTCGCTGGGCATCTCCTACCCGAAAGATTACGTGCTGGTGCTGTCGCGCGTGTCGTTTATCAGCGCTGAAGCAGAGCACAGCAACGCCGCGAAACTGTGGTTTGACTATGTGCTGTCGGAAAAAGGGCAGAGCATTCTCGCTAACCAGGCGGATATCCCCTCGCTGCGTAACGATATTGAAGGCAAAAACGACATCGACGGCATGACCAAACAGCTGGGCGACGCACTGAAGCCGATTGCGGTGGATGAGTCGCTGCTGGAGTATCTGGAGCCGAAAAAACGTCTGGAATTTATTAAACAATGGCGCGCTGCTGCCGCTAAATAACGCCCTGACCGGTTGTGCGCCGGTTTTGCGCACAACCCTTTTCTCAGCCAGCGGGTTGGCGTGAGGTTCCTGACCAAAGGGAAGATGTATGAATAGTGTGCGCAGAAAATGGCTGGGGTTGCCGCGCGGCGTCATTGTGTTAATTACCGCGCTGGTTATCTATATCCCGCTGTTATTTATTGTGGTGCAGAGTTTTCTCTCGGCGCCCTTTTTTGTCCGTTCTAAGGAACTGAGTCTCGAAGCCTTCGAGTTTATCTTTACCGATCCGGATTTTTATCTGGCGCTGAAGTCCGGCTTTATCCTCGCTTTTGGCCTGGTGTTTATCGCTATTCCACTGGGTGGCATTCTGGCGTTTTTGATGGTGCGCACCGATTTACCGGGCCGCCGTTTTATTGAGCCGCTGATCCTCGTGCCTATTTTTGTCTCGCCGATGGTGCTCGGCTTTGGCTACGTGGTGGCCGCCGGGCCGGTGGGCTTTTTCTCGCGCTGGGCGCAGGAGTTAATCGGCTTTGTGCCATGGAACATCTATTCGATGTTCAGCATCGTGGTGATTGCCGGGCTAACGCACGTCCCGCACGCTTATCTTTATATCTCCTCGGCGCTGCGCAGCGTCGGTTCTGACGTGGAAGAAGCCGCGCGAACGGTTGGCGCTTCGCCGTTGCAGGTGATGACTTCTGTCAGCCTGCCGATGGTGCGCCCGTCAATTTTGTACGCCTGCGTTCTGCTGTTCTTCCTTGGGCTGGAGGTGTTCGGCCTGATGCTGGTGCTGGGCGATCCGGAAGGCAACATGGTGCTGGCGACCTACCTGTATAAACTGACCAATAAACTGGGCACGCCCTCTTACCACCTGATGGCAGCGGTGGCGGTGGTGCTGATTTGTATCACTATTCCGCTGGTGATGCTGCAACGCCGCCTGATGCGCACCGCCAACCGTTTTGTCACCATGAAAGGCAAAGCCTCGCAGGCGCGGGCGCTGCCGCTGGGTAAATGGCGCTGGGTCGCCGGTGCGGTGGTGGTGGCCTGGTTGACGGTCACCATCGGCGTTCCGTTGATTGGCGTCGTGCTGCGGGCGTTTATCTCCAACTGGGGGGTTGGCGTTTCCCTGTGGGATGAAGTGTCGCTCGATACCTTCCGCAATATCTGGCAGCAACCCAACCTGCTGCGCGCCATTGTCAACTCGATGGCGATTGGCATTTTTGGTGGCGCGCTGGCGGTGATCTGTTATCTGTTTGTCGGCATTGCCATGCACCGCAAGCAGGATAACGTGACGCGGTTTCTTGATTACAGCGTGCTGGTTCCCCGCGCCGTACCTGGGCTGCTGGCCGGTCTGGCATTTTTGTGGGTGTTCCTGTTTTTACCGATGTGGCTCGATCAGTCGCTGAAAAACGGCTGGCTTTCCGGGTTGCCGGTGGCCGAGTGGCTGCGCGAAAACCTGATTGTCTGGCTGCGCTCGCTGCGTAACACCATCTTTAGCGTCTGGCTGGCCTACACCGTGGTGTGGATGGCTTACGGCCTGCGGCTTATCTCCTCCACGCTGTTGCAGGTCGGGCCGGAACTGGAAGAGGCGGCGCGCAGCACGGGAGCGACCAGCGGGCAAGTAACCCGCCATGTGACGGTGCCGCTGTCGCGTTATGGCCTGATTGGCTCCTGGCTGCTGATGTTCCTGATTTTTGAGCGCGAATACTCAACCGGGGTTTATCTGCTCTCGCCCGGGACGGAAACCATCGGCTCGATGCTGGTGTCGCTGTGGGCGGCAGGGGCGATTGATATTGTCGCCGCGCTGTCGTTTATCAATATTCTGCTGGTGGTCATTGGTCTTGGTGTGGCCCTGCGCTTTGGAGTGAAATTACATGATTGAGCTGGCGGTAGAAAACCTGCATTTGACCTACGGTGATAACGCGGTGCTTAAAGGCGTCTCGATGGAGCTGAAACGCGGCGAAGTGGTGTCGCTACTTGGCCCTTCCGGCAGCGGTAAAACCACGCTGCTGCGCGCTGTCGCCGGGCTGGAAAAACCAACCCACGGGCGGATCACCATTGGTAATAACGTGGTGTACGACGGTACGCCGCGTAGTGAAGTTCCGGCAGAGGAACGTAATCTTGGCCTGGTGTTCCAGTCCTACGCATTGTGGCCGCATAAAACGGTGTTCGAGAATGTCGCTTACCCGCTCAAGCTGCGCAAAGTGAGTACGGCGGAAATCAACACCCGCGTGCAAACCGTGCTGGATCAGCTTGGGCTGGGTACGCTTGGCAAACGCCATCCGCACCAGCTTTCCGGCGGCCAGCAGCAGCGTGTGGCGATTGGCCGGGCGCTGGTCTACAACCCGCCGGTGATTTTGCTCGATGAACCGCTTTCCAACCTCGATGCCAAGCTGCGTGAAGAGGCGAGGGTTTTCCTGCGCGAACTGATTGTCAAACTGGGGCTATCGGCGCTGATGGTGACGCACGATCAGAATGAAGCGATGGCGATTTCCGACCGCATTTTGTTGCTCAACAACGGGGTGATTGAGCAGCAAGGTACGCCGCAGGAGATGTACGCCACGCCGTCGACGCTGTTTACCGCCGAGTTTATGGGCAGCAACAACCGGCTGCACGGCAAGGTGAGCGAAGTCAGTAACGGCAGGGCGAGGATTGAAGGGGCGAACTGGGCGCTGTGGGGCGTTGCCGGGCCGGGCGTACGCGCGGGCCAGGATTGCACGGCGGTGATCCGCGTCGAAAGCCTGCGACTGGCGGACTCGCCGCAGGATAACTCGCTGGATTTGCCCATGCTCACCAGCATGTATCTGGGCGATCGCTGGGAGTATCTGTTCCGCACCTCCGGCGATGATTTCGCGATCCGTGTTTACGGCACCCAGCAGCGCAACCAGCAAAACTACCGCGTGGTGCTGCCCGCTGAACAGCTGTGGATCTTCCCGCAAAAAAGCTAAGTATGTAAGCACGTACTGACTGTTCAGTACGTGCTGCGCATTACGGCAGTGACACCCATTTGTAGCCCAGCGCTATCGTTGCCAGCACAATGGTGCTGAAGGCGGCGATATGCAGCATCAAATCCGCCAGGCTGATGTGCGTCGGGTGGCAAAGGGCAAGCAACGTCAGCGCCATGCAGGCGACGCCCGCGCCTGCAGCCGCCAGGCTGCGCGCCGGGAAAAGCGTGCGCGTGCGGCGCAGGTAAGCAATCACTATCAATACCATCGGCGTGCCGACCGTCACCATAAACAGATAACAGTTTGGCCCTTCGACCGCCGTACTTACCGGCAACACGCGGTGCAGATGCAGATTACTGAACGTACCGGCAAGCCACAGTGCCGCCAGCGGTGTAAACCATTTCCAGCCCAGCGCGTTGCGTCCGGCAATGCTCAACAAAAACGCGTTACGCACCGCCAGCGTGCCGGCGATAAACGTCAGCAGCAACTGCATCAGCGCCCACCACGCACCAGGCTGCGACCAGTCGGTTAGCGTGCGGTTGAGCACGAAACCCGCTATAACCCCGCAGGGCAGCGCGAGCGCCACCCAGCTTAGCGCCCGCCAGCCCGGCTGGAAGGGGCGTTTTACCGGGGCGATGGAGCGCCCCAGTTGTTCAATTAACAGTTCATGATCGGCCATGGTGTGCTCCTAACCGACGAAGGTTGCTCAGGGCGCGATGCAACAGAGATTTCACGGCGGCGACCGTCAAATTTTGCTGTGTCGCGGTTTCTGCCAGCGTCATTTCGCGCAGGTGAACATGTTCAACCACCTCCCGCTGGCGCGCAGGAAGCTGATTCAGCAGCACTGCCAGCTCGTCGTGTGATGGCGGTTCCATGCTGGTGGCAGGCAGGGGAATATCCGTCTCGCTGGCGATTTCTCGCTGCTGGTGGCGACCGCGTTTGCGCAGGGCATCCACCGCGCGGGCGTTGGCTATCGCCATCAGCCATGGCAGAAAAGGTGCGCCCGGATCGTAGGTGTGCCGCACCCGGTGTACGGTGAGCAGCACATCCTGAATCACATCTTCCACCAGCTCCTCGTCGGCGATATGTTTGCGCGCAAGCGAGCGGATAACCGGCACCAGCGCTTTGAGCAGCCGCGTATAGGCCTGACTGTCGCCGGACTGCGCCAGCGCCATCAGCTGCGGCCATTCGTCGCGCGCTGCCTCATTTTTTTCCATATCCCGCCTTCAGGTTTTTTTACCGCTGGCTTGCGTGAGCGCGTTGACGACAATTGAGGGGGTCAGCACCTGCGGTAAAATATGCGGTGCGCTGCCGTCCGCCGGGTAGACCACATACAGCGGCAAACTGCCTTGCCCCAGCTCGTTCAGCGCGTCATCAATATCAGCATTAAATTTGGTCGAATCCGCCACCATATACAGCGTGCCGGTTTTCGCCAGCGCCTCTTTCACGGCTTGTGTCGAGAGCGAGGTCTTTTCATTTACCTGGCAGGTTATGCACCAGGAGGCAGTGAAATTGACAAAGATAGCCTTGCCGTGGCCGCGATTATCCGCCACGGTTTGCGGCGACCATTTGACCTCTTCTACCGTATTGCTCGCCGTAAGCGGTGCGCCGCTTTGCACTACCGAAGGCAGCGGAACAATCGCGGCCAGCAGTAGCGCTGCGGTCAGCGCAAACAGCACTTTATGACCGCGCCCGGCGAACCGACGCTGCTGCGCCATGCCGTAAAGCCAGGCGGCGAAACTGACCACCACGGCCGCCGCCAGAATAGCCGCCAGCGCCGTCGTTCCCGCTTGTTGCGCCAGTACCCACACCAGCCAGCCGAAGGCACCAAACATCGGAAAGGCCAGCCCGCGTTTTAGCGTATTCATCCACGCGCCGGGGCGCGGTAGCCATTTGCCGAGCGCCGGAAACAGTGAAATCAGCGTAAACGGCGCGGTAAAACCGAGCGCCAGTGCGACGAATATCGCCAGCGCCACGGCGGGCGGTTGCACCAGCGCGTAGCCGATGGCACCCGCCATAAACGGGGCCGCGCACGGGGTAGCGACAATGATTGAGAGCGCACCGGTCAGCGCCGCACGCAGAAATGCCCCGCGTTCTATGGTTAACTCGCCGGCGCGTTGTACCGACAGACCGACCTCAAACACGCCGAGCAAATTGAGTGCCGCACCAAGAATAACCAGCGCCAGAAAGGCGATCACCAGCGGTGATTGCAACTGAAAGCCCCAGCCCACGGCGGTTCCCCCGGCGCGTAACGCCAGCAACACGCCCGCAAGCGCCAGCATGGTCAGCACACAGCCGAGTAAAAAACCAAGCCCCTCTTTGCGGGTTTGCGCCGGACGTTGCGTATGACGCAGCAGCCCCAGCGCTTTCAGCGAAATGATGGGAAACACGCAGGGCATAAAGTTGAGAATAATGCCGCCTGCGAAGGCGGCGAGCATGGCGGTTAACATAGCGATTCTCTGATGGATAACGACATTAACGGGGCTGTTTACGAATGCGCGTTCGCATACTGTTTCACCGCTTCCATCGTTTTCTGAATATGCGTCTCCGGGTTTCTGTCAGTGTAGCTCAGCAGGATTTTGCCATCCGGCGCGATCACATAAGAGGTGCGATCCGAGAGGGTTTTGCCGTTCATTTTCATCAGCGTGTCATATTGCGCCGCCACTTTCGCGCCCGGATCGGCGGTGACGGTGAATTTGTCGCGACACTCCAGTTTTGAAAATTCATCGACCTGGTCGGTGTTGCCAGCGGTAACGCCAACCACTGTTGCGCCCAGTTTTTTGAAATCATCCGTCGCTTCGGCGAAGGCGTGCGCTTCGATGGTACAACCCTTGCTGAATGCCGCCGGGAAGAAGTAGAGCACCACCGGGCCTTTTTGCAGTGCCTGCTGCAACGAGAAGGTGAGCGGTTTTCCGGCCAGCGCGCCTTGTAATTTAAAGTCCGGTGCTTGCGAACCGGTGGGCAGGGCAGCGTGGGCATTTGCGATGTTTAACAGTGCAGCGGCGGTGAGGCTGAGAACGAGTTTTTTCATCGGGATCATGTTGCGCTCCAGTTGGGGAAGTCAGTTAACGCTCATATACAGTTCGTTCGAATGCCGGCAAAAGTTTCGCGCAGCTTTAAAAAAATAGCGTTATTTTCCCGGCAAGCGTGGCGCGTCATGTGCATTTTTATGATGTGCTGGAAAAGAAAATCAATGAAAAATCTGAATTGGTTAACCTGACAAAAAGTGGCTGGGTTTCAAATGAAAATTACCCATTTAGCCTTGTTTGTCATATGATTACTGCCCTTAGAGGACGGTTATAAAGCGCACGGAATGCGGCGGCGTCGATTCTGGCTTTTTTCTCATATGCTACATTTAAGAGGCTTTCCTCTGGCCTGATGGCTCATCTTTTAACTTCCTTGTGTGACGCTGGGAAACCTTAATGCTCTATAACTCTGCCGTTAAAAAAGGGAGTTTGCTGCGCCGTTATAATCGGCTGCTCACCCGCTATAATACCCACCGCCATGAAGTATCGTTGGCACAAATCGCCGATACATTAGCCTGTACGTCGCGCTATGCGCGCTCTTTGCTCCATGAAATGCAGGAGGAGGGCTGGCTGGTGTGGAATTCCCGCCCGGGGCGCGGCGCGCTTGGCGTACTACAATGCCGCATGAATGCGGCGGCGCTGGAGACGCTGGTGGCTGGTGAGTACCCGGCATCGGAAACCGAAATGGCGGCCGTGCAGGCGCAGCCGCACTATTCCAGCGATGGCTTTCGCTATTTCATCTCTTTCTACCGGCCGCTGCTGGCGCCGATTCCTTCCATCCACACCGATCGCGCCGGGCGGCATATTTTGCAAATGGTGCATGCCGGTCTGGCGCGCCATATTCCTGAGCAAGTTGCGCCGATCCCCGGTCTTGCCCATACCATCACCTGCAGTGAAGATGGATTGCGCTGGCGTTTTATTCTGCGTCGCGGTCTGGTGTGGCATAACGGCGAGCCTGTGCTGCCTGAGCAGCTTCGGCAGACGCTTGAGCGTTATGCCGGTGGCCCTGGCCTGCCGCATGTCATGGACGTGAAATGCGAAAATTATGTGCTGACGATGCAGCTCGGCCAGCGAGACAACATGCTGCTTTACCGGCTGGCAAACCCGGTTTATGCGCTGCCGCATCCGCGCAACGGCTCCATTGGCCTGGGGCCATTTAAAGTGAGTGAGCACTCAAGCAGCCAACTGGTGCTTACCCGCGCGGCGTCCTGGTATGGTGAAACACCGCAGGCGTCGGAGATTGTTTACAACACGCCGCTCAGTGTCGCACCGCTGCCGGCGCTGGTGCGTCTGGATACGCCTCATTCGATGATTGCGCCGGAAGCCATGACCGAACGGGATAATGCCGACGCGTTCTACTACGTCACCTTCAACCAGGCACGTGGACGTTTAAATGCGCAGCAGCAGGCGTTTATCCGGCGCGTTACGCGCTGTATTTGCGCGGGGTTGATTGAGCGGGAAGAGACGCTCGGCCCGCTGCCGGAGTGGCTGCAGCCAACCCACGAGCCGGATGTGCAGGCGTTGTTGCCGGATAGCCTGAATCTTGTCTATTTTCGCTCAACGGAGATGCGCAAACTGGTAGATGAGCTGGCAAAAAGCCTGCGTTATCGCGGGTGCAAGGTAACGTTGACGCCGATAAGCGTGACGCACTGGCTGTTGCAGGATAAAAACTGGGCCGAGCAGGATCTGTGCATGGGTTTTCTGCGTTTTGAGCAGCATGATGCTTTCAGCATGGAAGAGCGATACCGTCATAGCGTGATGTGGGCCTGGTTCTGGGGCGAAGCGGTCTGGCGGCGCGGGATCAGCATTCTTGATCGTATTAATGCCGGACCTGCTGAGCGCTATAGCCAGCGCGTCAAAAGATTGATGCGCTTTCTCAGTAACCGCCGCTGGATCGTGCCGCTGCTTGCGCAACGCTACCGTCTTGTAACGCCCGCCAGCGTGCAGGGGGTTTTTTGCTACCCGCAAAGCTGGCCCGATTTCACAAGGCTATGGACCGATGAGTCGCAGCCTGCCGAGAGCATACAACCGCAACAGGAGTAGCTTTTCCGGTTTAAAATGTCGTGATTTTCGTTAGTTTTGGTGTTTAAAATCGGAAATTGGCATGGAAAATTAACGCTGACGATATTAAAAGTTGCCTTGTGGTATCGTTTTTTCGTGGTTTTGCAATAAAGTTTAACTATAACAATGGGTTGTGGTGTTAACATCGCAGACGGCAGAAACTGGACGATTAAAAAAGATACGGTAGAATACGCCTCCGCAGTCATTGCCAAACACGCTGCCATCTATTTTTTTCGCTAATAAGATAAAACCATCAGAATATATCCATTAAAATAATAAATGGATATTTTTATGGTGTTTTATATCTCCTGTTTTTTTTGAATTACAGTAATTCCCATTCCTGACGTTTACCTTTTTTATATCTCCTCTTTGCATTTTAATTTTCCAGCTTGCGTGCTGAGAAAAATATGCAGACCTTTCCCTTGTTTCCTGTTTTTGTTGATTTTCTGCTTACCTTCCGTGCTTAACGCACTGAAAAAAAGGCAAAAAAAATGCCACCCAAGGTGGCAATCGAAATAGTGGTTTTACATCACATATGACAACTAATGTACTGTTTAATTGCCACAGTAATATAGTTTAGTCACCAGGTTTCCCGACATATGGCAACTAAAGATCACGCCTTTCATCGAGAGGGGATTTAAGCAAAGCACCAATCAGAATGAACCGGTAAAACGTCCTGTTGCATTGCTTGAATGTATTTTCTCTATTTTTGATGCGTTCGTAAATAACCTTTTTTCTACCGATTGATATATCCGGGGGTAAAAAAACAGAACAAAAAAACCTTATTAAAAAAGTGCTAATTATTTACTCTGGTCATCCCCCGATCAGGCAGCATTTTTAACCGGAAAAAAAGGATCAAAATCAGCGCTTTTGTTTTTTAATGCGATTGACCTCACACTCATCGTCGGAATTAATGAAACATTTAGAAACATTTTTGTTAGGGGATGCCCTGGGAGCGGCATTCTGCGCGGGTTTATCGCTAAGACTAGTACGAAGATAACCAACGCTGATGGTCAAATAAACCGCACAGAGGATTGTGCTATGGATAAAGGCCGTAAAACAGAACGCAAGCGCGCATCGGGAAATTTCAGCCGTCCGGACAGGCGCTGAAGGCCAAAATGAATACCATAACGCCACACAGGGTAAACCACCGAAACTAAACGGCAGCTAACCGCGTAGAAGAAAGGCGCTGATTTTCGCGCCCGAACGCCACGCAGAGGAAAACACCGGAACTGGAAATCAGCTAACAGCACAGAAGAAAGGTGCTGATTTTCGCGCCCGAACGCCACGCAGAAGTAAACACCGGAACCGAATGCCAGTTAGCAGCACAGAAGAAAGGCGCTGATTTTCGCGCCCGAACGCCACGCAGAAGTAAACACCGGAACTAAACGCCAGCTAACGGTACAGAAGAAAGGCGCTGATTTTCGCGCCCGAACGCCACAAAGAAGAAAGCGCCGGAACCGAATGCCAGCTAACAGCGCAGAAGAAAGGTACTGACTTTGGCACACGAATGCCACACAGAGGAAAACGCCGAAACTAAACGCCAGCTAACAGCACAGAAGAGAAGATCCGGGTTAAGAAAAGAGTTGGCTTAGCCATCGACCACCTGCCCGACAGCACGCCGAAGAAACCAATGGAATGAAATACCAGCCCGCAGCCCGCAAGAAAGGTCAATCACCGCGTCGGTAGGCTATGCCGAACGGATACAGGAGATGATGCGCAGAAAATCCGCGCAAAGAGGGTTCAGGTAATATGCGTCAGGGGCAACGCGTGAGGCACGGGCAGGACATACACACCAGGCACAGGCAAGAGATACACACCAGGCGCGGAAGCGAGAATCACTTCCGAACCTGGCGCGGGAAACAACACGGGCGCGTAAGTCGCCATGACATGGTGTTAATGCTGAATGCTGCACAGAGAAGACGTCGCGTTACACGGAAATGCGGTAAACATTACCCGAAGCATCATTGCTGCGGCTTCCGCTTTCGCCATAAAGCTGCGTGGTGGTGGCCGTCTGGCTGACAATCTTTTTGAAGTCGTTCATCTTCTTCATATGCATGTTCAGCAACTGATAGCTCTTTTGGTTGAGCTCAGCCGATTTTCGCACCACCACGGTAATACGATCCCAAAGCGTGGCCAGTTCTGAATGGCGCGGATAGGGAAACGTCAGCTTATGCTGTTTCTCTTCCTGCTTGCGCTGCTCATCATAAAAGTTAATCGCCGACAACAAACGGCTCTTGTTGTCGGAGATCACTTGCAGCGAAACCGGGTTGATCTGGGCGCGGCTAAGCTGACCAATTTCTTCCACCAGGGTCGCTTCAAGCTCACCAAGCAGCTTATACAGTTTGTTCAGAATTACGGGTAAGTTTTCCATCATTCACGTGCACGTTGAGATTATGAGAATCGAAAGATGTCGCGTACCAACGCGCTGGCGATTTTATCGCTGTCCAGGTGGAGTTCACCTGCATCCATCTTCGCTTTAATGGCGGCAAGACGTTCCGTATCAATATCACGGCTGCCGTCATTTTTTATTTGCTGCGTCAGCTGGCTAAGTTTGACCTGCGTACCAGCCTGCTGGGCGTCTGTTTTCCCCGATTGCGCTGGCTCATCATTCATGACTCTGGTCTCAACGAGCGGTTGTTGAGTGCCGGTTGCCTGAATAGGAGTGGCCTGGCGGGTGCGTTCAATGTTCATACGGATCCTGGTTTTCTATGCGGTGGCTCTGTATTAAAGATATCGGCACGGGGAAAATAAAACTGAAATCAGTTCGACATGCTAATGCTCACTTGGCCTTGTCCTGTTACGGTGGCGACCACCACCTGGCCAGTGCGCGTCTGTACTCTGACGCTTTCATCAAGTGCCGCGTTATCCAGCGCTTTTCCTTTGGCATGGATCAGAAAACCGTCGCCCGGCGCGGTAATCTCGACAGTGCGATTAGCAATCACCGCCCAGCTGCGGCGCAGTTGGTTGTCCGCCAGCGGCGACCCCGGCTGGATGATGCGCGTGGGCGTGCTACCAATGATGCGCTGCGGATCAAGCAATAAACCGGCCGGTAAACGATCCAGTTCGCCGCTCACGGGCTGGATATCCTCTGCGCCGATAATCTGCCCCGGTTTCAGCGTCTGCGTTGCCACCCAGTACCTGCCGGTGGCACTAATCTGAATCTGAATGAACTGCTGTTTTTTACCGCATCTGGCGATGACGCTGCGCCGGCCGGTCAGGCGCACGGAGCGGCCAGAAAGGCGTAAATCCGGCTGTGCGCATAATGCGGCGAGTTTGGCCGCTGGGGTAAGAATGTTAATGCGCAGCTGCGGCTGATTTTCTGTTTGTTTATTGTCCGCGGCCAGCAAGGTGGCGATCCTGGCTTCGAGATCGCTATTTTCCGGCGCGCTGGCAAAAGCCGGTGAGAACGGGCTGCAGAGCGCGAAAATCACGATAAGCGACCTGATAAGGGACTGCGGCATAATGGGATAAACCTGCCTTATAATATAAAAGAGCAATAGGATTAATATTTTTTTATTGTAATTCAGGAAGGCTATTTTCTTATCAATTAAATGCCGTCAGTTTTGACAGCATTTCACTGCATTGATATTTCAACTTTTAAATATAAGCTTCTTTTTGGCAAATTAAGCGAAAGTGAATTGGCTAAATGCGTCTACTTCTGTCGGATTTTTAAGGTATAGATTTATTAGGTTGTCTCTTAGACTATGCCCCGTAATCAATTTCGAAGTAAGCGAGTCATTTCATGTTTGATAAACTTGATAATGAATTGCGTTTCCAGCAGCAGGCGTTAAGCCTGATGTCACGGCGGCAGGATATTTTAGCGTCCAATATCGCGAATGCCGATACGCCGGGATACAAGGCGCGAGATATTGATTTTTCGAAAGAATTGAAAAATGCAATGCAGCAGGAAACGCGTCATCCATTAACACTAAGTTTAACAGCCGGGAAACATATTCCTGGCGTAGCGCCGAAAACGGACAATCGTCAATTACTTTATCGTATTCCCGATCAGCCAAGAGCTGATGGAAACACTGTCGATATGGATCGTGAACGCGTTAATTTTGCTGACAACAATGTCAAATATCAGACGAGTCTAACGATTCTCGGCGCTCAAATAAAAGGTTTAACGAGTGCCCTTAACCAAGGTCAATAATTTTCATGTCGCTGTTTAGTGTTTTCGATATTTCAGGTTCGGCAATGGCTGCCCAATCAAAAAGACTTAACGTCAGTGCCAGCAATATGGCGAACGCCGACAGTATTGCCGGTCCGGATGGTAAACCGTACCGCGCGCGTTCGGTGGTTTTCAATGTTGATAACTCCGCCGGTCAGGAGATTGGCGGGGTGAAAGTGAGCGGCGTTACGGAATCCACTGCGCCGGACAGACTGGTTTATGAACCCGCAAACCCACTGGCGGACGACAAAGGTTATGTGCATATGCCGAACGTCGATGTGGTGGGTGAAATGGTCAACACCATTTCTGCATCCCGCAGCTACCAGGCCAACGTCGAAGTGATGAACTCGGCGAAGAACCTGATGCTGAAAACGCTGACGCTGGGCCAGTAAGGATTAAACGATGGCAATTTCACCGGTCATGACCCAAAGCGCCACGACGACGAAAACCACCTCGTCGTCCGGGGCTAATAACACCAGTAATACCAGCGTTGGTAACGGCTCCAGCGCCGACGACTTGCTGAACAACTTTATGACGCTGCTGGTTGCGCAGATGAAAAACCAGGATCCCACCAGCCCGATGGACAACAACCAGCTGACTGCTCAGCTGGCGCAGTTCAACACGGCGGCGGGTGTCGAGCAGCTCAACACCACCATGAACAGCATGGGCACGCTGGTCGCCAGTATGCAGCAGATGAACTCCGCTGACTGGGTAGGCCGCGACATCATGGTTGAAGGCGAACCTTCAGTTTCCACCGCGCAGGGCGGAAACCAGAAAGTCGGGCTTTCCCTGAACAGCCCGGCGGATGAAGTCACCGTCACGCTGACCGATCCGGCCGGTAACGCCTATACCGCGAAGCTGAAAAATGTGGACGCGGGCGTGCATCAGTACTCGCTGGATGATTTTGACGATTTCCAGCCGAGCGATCCGCGCTTGCAGGCCGACACGAACTTCAAAGTGTCGTTCTCGGCCACCAACGCCGACGGCAGCACGCCAACCATTACCGCGCTGAAACCGGCGAAAGTGCAGAGCGTCTCCTTCACCAACTCAGGGGCGGTGCTGCAACTGGGTGTTAATGGTACCGCCTCGCTGAGTGACGTTTACCTCATCGAGTAATTTTTAGTTTGGATTTTGCGCAACCCGCGCACAGGAATTTATCACATGGGTTTTTCTCAAGGTCTTAGTGGATTAAACGCCTCTTCACAGGCGCTGGATGTTGTAGGTAACAACATCGCCAACTCACAAACGGTCGGTTTTAAATCAGGTTCTGTGGCTTTCGCCGATGTGTTTGCCGGTTCTCAGGTCGGCATGGGCGTACAGGTTGCTGGTGTGAACCAGAACTTCAGCGATGGCGTACTTGGCGCAGGCAGCAGCCCGCTGGATATGGGTATCCAGGGCAATGGCTTCTTTCGCATGGTGACCGAAGCGGGTCGCGTATTTTACAGCCGTAATGGCCAGTTCCAGAGCGATGAAAATGGCTACGTCGTCAATAACCAGGGCATGCGCCTGACCGGTTATATGGCAACGGGTACCCCGCCGGCGATCCAGCAGGGCGCACCGGTAGGACCGATTCAGATCCCGACCGGGCAGATGCCGGCGCGTGCCTCTGACGCAGGTTCCATTTCCGGTAACCTGAATTCCGGTAACGACGTTGTCACGGTAACGCCTTTCGATCCGGCTGATGGCAAATCTTACAGCTATTCCACCCAGGTTAACGCTTATGACAGCCTGGGCAACGAGCATGCGATCAACGTCTATTACGTGAAAACGGCGGATAACCAGTGGACGGCTTACTCCGTGGACTCCACGTCGCCGGGCACCACCAGCTCCGTCAACCTGACGTTTGATACCTCCGGCAAGCTCACCACCAACCCGGCGAATCTGCCGGTGGTGGGTGCCGCTTACCAGGGCGGCGCGGCGCTGAATTTCAACCTCGATCTTTCCGGTCTTTCTCAGCAGGCGTCGGAAAACACCATGGACAGCCCAAGCACCACCGGCTACCCGCCGGGACTGATGAACGGCTACACCGTTGGTGATAACGGCCAGATCATCGCCTCCTACAGCAACGGTGAAAACCAGCTGCTGGGCCAGGTAGTGCTGAGCAACTTCACCAACCCGGGCGGCCTCCAGTCGGCGGGGAACAACTGCTGGACGGAAACCCCGGAATCGGGCCAGCCGGTGATTGGTATTGCCGACACCGGTAACCTGGGTTCGCTGCGCGGCAACATGCTGGAAGCGTCCAACGTGGATCTGAGTAAAGAGATGGTGAACATGATTGTTTACCAGCGTAACTACCAGTCCAACTCTCAGACCATCAAGACTCAGTCTGAGCTTCTGCAAACGCTGGTTAACCTGGGTTAAGAGTAGCGCTTCATGGATCACGCGATTTATACCGCAATGGGGGCCGCGAACGCGGCCCTTAACCGCCAGGCGGTGACTTCTAACAACCTGGCGAATGCTTCTACCACCGGTTTTCGTGCGCAGATCGCGGCGTTTCGCGCGATCCCTGTGCAGGGGCCGTCGATAGAAACCCGCACCATGGTGGCGGAATCCACGCCGTTTAGTGACAACACCATGGGCGCGATGCAGGCCACCGGGCGCAGCCTGGATGTGGCCATGCCGCAAAACGGCTGGCTGGCAGTGCAACTGCCCGATGGCAGTGAAGGCTACACCAAAGATGGCAACATCGAAGTGGATGCCGAAGGCCAGCTGCGGGTGCGCGGTATGCCGCTACTCGGTGACGGCGGCCCGGTAGCCGTACCGCCGCAGGCGGAACTGACTATCGCGGCGGACGGCACCATCACCGCGTTGGGCGCAGGGGATGAGCCTTCAGCGCTGGCGCAGGTGGCGCGCCTGAAAATGGTTAACGCCACACCGAACACGCTGAAACATGGCGACGACGGTCTGTTTCATGTCGCCGATCCGGCTGCGGCACAGGTGCTTCCCGCCGATGCCGATCTGCGCCTGATGCCCGGCATGCTGGAAGGCAGCAACGTCAGCCCGGTGAAATCGATGGTGGACATGATCGCCACCGCGCGCGGTTTTGACATGAACATGAAAGTCATCACCACCGTTGATGATAACGAACAAAAAGCTAACCAGTTACTGAGCGCCGGTTAAGCCCCGGTAAGGAGAAAAACACCATGATCCGTTCTTTATGGATTGCGAAAACCGGCCTCGAAGCCCAGCAAACCAATATGGATGTGATTTCCAACAACCTGGCGAACGTCAGCACCAACGGCTTTAAACGCCAGCGTGCGGTGTTTGAAGATCTGATTTATCAGACCTTACGCCAGCCGGGCGCGCAGTCTTCCGAGCAGACCACTATCCCTTCTGGTTTACAGCTGGGTACCGGTGTTCGCCCGGTCGCGACCGAGCGCATTCACAGCCAGGGCAGCCTGACGCAGACCAACAACAGCAAAGACGTCGCTATTCAGGGCAGCGGTTTCTTCCAGGTACAGTTGCCGGATGGCACCACCGCCTACACCCGCGACGGTTCGTTCCAGTTTGACCAGAACGGACAACTGGTGACCTCCAGCGGTTACCAGGTGCAACCGGCGATCACCATCCCGCAGGACGCGCAAAGCCTGACCATCGGTAACGACGGTATTGTCAGCGTGACCGTGCCGGGGCAGACCGCGCCGCAGCAGGTGGGTCAGCTGACGCTGAGCTCGTTTATCAATGATTCCGGTCTCGAAAGCATTGGTGAAAACCTGTATCGCGAAACGCAATCGTCTGGCGCACCGAATGAATCCACGCCGGGTTTAAACGGCGCGGGAACCCTGAAACAGGGCTACGTCGAAACCTCGAACGTTAACGTCGCAGAAGAGCTGGTCAACATGATCCAGACACAGCGCGCCTACGAAATTAACAGTAAAGCGGTGTCGACTTCCGACCAGATGCTGCAACGACTGACCCAACTTTGATCCCTGGCCGCGGGCGTTGCTCGCGGCTGCTTTACCTGTAGTGAATGAGATGACCAATCACCCTTGCTCTGTACGTACGCTTTGTCGTTTTGCAACGACCTTTATGCTGATTTCCGTAGTTACCGGCTGCGCCTATATCCCGCAAAAACCGTTGGTGGGGGGCGAAACCTCCGCTATGCCTGCACCGGTCGCTGCCGCTACCGCGAATGGCTCGATTTTTCAGACAGGGCAGGCGATGAATTATGGTTATCAACCGATGTTTGAAGACCGCCGCCCACGTAACGTCGGCGATACGCTGACCATTGCGCTGCAGGAAAATGTCAGCGCCAGCAAAAGTTCCTCGGCGAGTGCCTCGCGTGACGGTTCCACCGATGTCGGCGTTGCCGGCGTACCCGGTTTTATGGCCGGTCTGGTGGGCAACGGCAAAGCCGATGCGTCGATCAGTGGAACGAATGACTTCGCCGGGAAAGGCGGCGCGGCGGCGAAAAATACCTTTAGCGGCACCATCACCGTGACGGTGAAACAGGTGCTGGAAAACGGCAACCTGGCGGTTGTCGGCGAAAAACAGATTGCGATTAACCAGGGGACTGAGTTTATCCGCTTCTCCGGCATCGTGAACCCACGCACGATCAGCGCCAGTAACACCGTTATCTCCACCCAGGTGGCGGACGCGCGCATCGAGTATGTCGGTAATGGCTATATCAACGAAGCGCAGCAAATGGGCTGGCTGCAGCGCATGTTCCTTAACCTTGCACCTTTTTGATTGATGATGAAAACGAATTTCTTAACCCGCTGCCTGGCGCTGGTGTGCTGTCTGTCTGCGCTGGTAGCCGGGCAGGCCAGCGCGGAGCGGATCCGCGATATCACCACCCTGCAAGGGGTGCGCGGCAACTCCCTGATGGGCTATGGCCTGGTTGTCGGGCTTGATGGTACGGGTGACCAGACCATGCAGACACCGTTCACCACCCAGAGTCTGAACAATATGCTCTCGCAGCTCGGTATCACCGTGCCGGCGGGCGTGAATATGCAGCTCAAAAACGTCGCGGCCGTAATGGTGACGGCGGAACTGCCGCCGTTTGCCCGCGCCGGTCAGCAAATTGACGTGGTGGTCTCCTCAATGGGTAACGCGAAAAGTCTGCGCGGCGGCACGCTGCTGATGACCCCGCTGAAGGGCGCGGATAGCCAGATTTATGCGCTGGCGCAGGGGAACCTGTTGGTTTCCGGCGCAGGTGCGCAGGCCGGTGGCAACCGGGTGCAGGTGAACCAGCTCAATAGCGCGCGCATTAGCGGCGGCGCAACGGTTGAACGTGAAGTGCCATCGAACTTTGCCGGACAAGGCTCGCTCAAGCTCCAGCTTAATGAAGATGATTTCACCGTAGCGCAACAGGTGAGCGATGCCATCAACCGCCGTTTCGCGGGTGCCGCGTTTGCGGAAGATGCGCGCACCATTAGCCTGCGCGCACCTGCCGACAGCGCCGCGCGTGTGCGTTTCCTTGCAACAGTGCAGGATATCCCGCTGCGCGTGGATGCGGGCGATGCGCGAATTATCATCAACTCGCGTACCGGCTCGGTGGTGATGAACCGCCATGTTTCCCTCGATTCCTGTGCGGTTGCGCAGGGCGATCTGACGGTAGAAGTCGCTAACAACACCCAGGTGAACCAGCCGAATACGCCGCTGGCAGGCGGGCAAACGGTGGTCACGCAAAACACGCAGCTTTCCGTGCGTGAGCAAAACGGCTCTCTGCAACGCGTGAACACCAGCACCGATTTGAACAATGTGGTTCGTGCGTTAAACAGCCTTGGCGCATCGCCGAATGATTTGATGGCGATCCTGCAATCGATGAAAACCGCAGGCTGCCTGCATGCTCGTCTGGAGATTAACTGATGATCGGCCCGGCAATGACTCAGGGGGCGGCGTTTGACGCGCACAGCCTCGACAAGCTGAAACTGGCCGCCCGCAACGACGCTCCGGATGCGCTAAAGGCGGTGGCGAAACAGATGGAAGGGCTGTTCGTGCAGATGATGCTCAAGAGCATGCGCCAGGCCTCCTTCAAAGACGGCCTGTTTAATACGCAGCAGTCGGAGATGTTTACCTCGATGTATGACCAGCAGCTGTCGCAGAACATCGCCGATAAAGGAAAAATGGGCTTTGCCGATCTGATGGTGCAACAACTGACCGGTAAACCCGCCTCAACAGTGGAAAATGTCACCGCGACGCGTGAAGTGCCGCTTAATATCAGCCCGGCACGCTTTATCAGCGTGCCGCTGCGTTTGCAGCCGGTTGAGCCCGACGAGCAGCCAGCGGAAAAAGCCGCCATGGCGCAGGCGGAAATACCGGCAGTTCCGGGTGGCAGCTTTATTTCCCGCATGATGGCACCCGCGATGGCGGTCGCGCGTTTAAGCGGTATTCCGCATCAATTAATTATTGCGCAGGCGGCGCTGGAATCTGGTTGGGGTAAACGCGAAATTATGACCAGCGATGGTAAACCCAGCCATAACTTATTTGGCGTGAAAGCCACGGCAGACTGGCAGGGTGAAACCACGGAAATCACCACCACGGAATATGAAGGTGGCGTCGCGCAAAAAATAAAAGACAAATTTAAAGTTTATTCCTCTTATGCCGAGGCGCTGGAAGATTATACGTCGTTAATAAGTCGTAGCCCGCGTTATAAAAATGTTGTGAAATCTGAATCGCCGGAAATAGCGGCAAAAGCGTTGCAGTCTGCCGGATATGCAACCGATCCTGCCTATGCGAAAAAATTGATCAGCATCATTCAGCAAGTGAAGAATAACGTGAATCAGGCGGCTGAAGCTTATTCGTCAGATTTTTCTTCATTATTTTAACCGTCAGGCTTTAGTGAAATTTTGCAAGGCCGATAAATATAAGAGAGCGCTACTTTTATCAGGGGCGTCTTACCTCCTCCTCTGGTTAGGATCGATAACATATGAATTTAATCAACCTGGCCCAGAATGGGCTTAACGCTGCGCAGAATGCATTGAATGTGGTGGGGAATAACCTGTCAAATGCGACGACTGCCGGATACAGCCGCCAGAATATTGTCCTGGGCGAAGCGGGTGGCAAATCCACCAATTATGGTTTCTTCGGCTATGGCGTAAAAGTAGGCGATGTTCAGCGCGCTTATAATGGTTTTATGACCAACCAGGTGCGCGGTGCGGCAACGGAATTTTATTCCCTTAATAGTCGTTACGAGCAGGTTAGCCAAATTGATAACATGCTTGGCGATAGCACCAACAATATTTCCGTGACCACGGACAATTTATTCAAAGCCATGGAATCGGTCAGTAAAGATCCCGTTGACCCGGCGGCTCGCCAGGGGGTTATGGCTGAATTTAATGCTCTTGCTAACCAATATCGCAGCAGCAGCAAAACATTAAATGGTCTGGAGCAGAGTACCAACACGCAAATTAAACAGACCGTTGATGATATTAACTCCTATACCAAACAGTTGGCGTCGCTGAATAAGCAAATTGAAAAGATCCACGGTCAGACCGGCGGTATGCCTGCGGATTTACTCGATCAGCGTGACCAATTATTAGGTCAGTTGAGCGAGAAGCTCGGTATTAAGGTGACAGAAAATACCGATACCGGCGCGGTGAGTGTTTCCATGCAAAACGGCATGGCGCTGGTCAGCGGCGGCAAATCCTATGAACTGCAGGCCAGCGCATCTGAAAGCAACCCGGCAAAAACCGTGGTGGCGTACGTTGATGCTTCGGGCAACGCCCTGCCGCTCGACGAAGGCAAAACCACAGGTGCGCTGGGCGGGCTGTTCAAATTCCGCAACGAAGACCTGGTCTCCGCGCGCGATCAACTGAACCAGCTGGCGCTGCAAATGGCCAACACGTTCAATGAAGTGAACGGCCAGGGTTACGACCTCGACGGTAATGCGGGTGCCGATATTTTCAACATCGGTAAGCCGCAAGCCATCGGCAATATCAACAACACCGGCACCGGTTCGCTGGATGTCAGCTTTGCCGATATCCCTGCGGTGAAATCGGAAAACTACGAACTGACCTTTAACGGGCCAGCCAGCACCGACTGGAGCATCACCACCGCCGACGGCCGCACCATCACGCCGACCATTGGCGGCAATGGCGAACTGGAATTCGAAGGGATCACGATTACCCCTGGCGGTACGCCGCAGCCGGGAGACAGCTTTACGCTGAACCCGACCGATGGCGTGGCGGATAACATCACCGTGGCGATCACCGATGGCGATCAGATTGCGGCGGCGAAATCTCCCGATCCGGCCGATCAGAGCGATAACGAAAACATGCTGGCGATGATTGGCATCAAGGATGAAAAAGTGGTGAACGGCATGACGCTGTCTGGCGCTTACGCAAGCCTTGTCAGCTCAGTCGGTTCTTCGGTCAGCGGGCTGAAAGCGGACATGAGCACCTCGGCGAATGTTTATGACCAGTGGGCGCTTCAGCAGCAGTCGGTATCCGGTGTCGACATCAATGAGGAGTACGTCAATTTGCAGATGTTTTCTCAGTATTACCAGGCGAACGCGCAAGTTTTACAGACGGCGACCACCCTGTTCGACACGTTGTTAAGTATTCGCTAAGTACGCCCGGTTAGCCGGGCCACTCAATGAAAAGTCAGGAATAAACGATGCGTCTTAGCACCAGTTACATGTTTCAAAACCGTATTGATAGCTTGTCGGATGCCATGAACGGTTATAACGATTTGTCCACGCGCCTCTCTGCCGGGCAAACGCTGCTGAAGCCTTCCGACGATCCGTCGGGCGCGTCGCAGGCGGTTATTTTGCAGAATGCGTTATCCAGAATGAGCCAGTACGACACGGCGCGCACCTACGCGCAGGATGCGCTGGGCCAGGAAGATAGCACGCTGGACTCAATCTCTAATCTGCTGTCTAAAAATTTGACGCAGAAAATTGTCGCCGGCGGTAACGGTACGTACTCCGACGAAGATCGCACGGCGCTGGCGCAGGAGTTGCAGGGTATTCGCGACAACCTGCTGGATCTGGCGAACGCCAAAAACAGCGACGGTCGCTACATCTTCGCCGGTTACAAAACCGGGGCCGCGCCTTTCCAGAAAGACGGTAGCTATGTCGGCGGTGATACCGCGATGACGCAGGTGGTTTCCGACAGCACGGAAATGCAGGTGGGGCATACCGGCAGCGATGTCTTTATGAGCGGTACGCCAGACGATCTGTTCAAAGCGCTGGACGCGGCTATTACGCAACTGCAGCAGCCGATTACCAGCGATGCCGATCGCCAGGCTTTGCAAACCACGCTGGACAGCACCAACATCAGCGTTAAGAAAAACATTGATAACCTCGGTAAGGTTCGCGCCACCGTCGGTACCAATATGCAGCAACTTGAAGCCCTGGGTTTCAGCTCTGAAACGCAAAATATCAATGTGCAAAGCCGGTTGCAGGAAACATTAGGTTCGGATTGGGATTCGATGATTACGTTATTGTCGCAATCAAAAATGTCGGAATTCGCGCTCAATTCGTCCATGACCGTATTTCAGTCGATGCAGCAACTTTCCATATTTAAAGTTATGGGATAACGCATTACAGGCCCGTCATTATTGACGGGTTTTTATTCACCCCGCATGTGTGAATCACTATCTGCGAAAAGATATTTCACCCTGTTTTTTTAGTTAGGTTTCATTATGTTTAAAGACTTAAAAATTTCCACCGGGATTAATATCCTGTTTGGGTTGTTAATTGCTTGTATTGTTGTGATATCCGCTTACGCGTTGACCAGTTCCCAATCGACAGCGGAAAACTTCGACGATGCCGTTATGACCAACACCAATATTGATATGTTAAATAGCGCAATCGTTGGTGTGTCTGGCGGGATGGCACATATTAACGCCGGTATGTTGGCCACCATGCTCAATGAACCACTTGAGCAAAGCGGTATTGACCGGGCAGTAAGCATGTTGAATAACGCCGAAAAGCAAATGGATAAATTTATGTCCACGCCTTTTCAAACGGAAGAAGAGCGCACTATTGCCGCGAATATTCAAAAACACTTTGAAACTGTGCTGGCAGCTGCACGTAAGAAGGTAGAATTTATTCGCAACCCAACAGGTTATTCCGGAAATATTATTTCTGAAGCCAGAATGCGTGTCGCGCTGCAGGACGCTTCCGAAGAATATTTAGCGTATGCCGAACAATTGATTAGCGGTTTTAGCGAAACGTCGCACAACGACACCCAGCGTATGACCTTTGTCTCTTTCCTGGCTCTGGTATTAGCGATTATCATCGCAGTGGGTTCGCGTATCTGGTTGAAACGCACCATCTTTAACCGTCTGGAACAAGCGATTACCTCTTTCCAGTCTATTGCTGAAGGCAATCTGAGCAGCAAAATTGAAGCGGGTGCGCTTAACGAAATCGGCAAAATGCTGCTGGAAGTTGAGCACATGCGCCAGTCGCTGACCGACACGGTTTATGGTATCCGTCGCGGCGTGAAACAGATTTACTCTAACGCTCAGGAAATCGCCACCAGCAACAACGATCTCTCTTCGCGTACTGAGCAGCAAGCGTCCGCTCTGCAGGAAACGGCGGCCAGCATGGAAGAGCTGAAAATCACCGTGCGTCAGAACGCCGACAACGCCCACAGTGCGCAGCAACTGGCTGAAAGCGCCAGCGTCAGCGCGCAGAAAGGCGGTGAAGTGATGACCAATCTTGATAAGATCATGACGGAAATTACGGCAAACTCCCGTCAAATTGCTGACATCAACAGCGTAATTGATAGCATTGCTAACCAGACCAACATCCTGGCGCTTAACGCGGCGGTTGAAGCGGCGCGTGCCGGTGAGCAGGGGCGTGGTTTTGCGGTTGTCGCCGGTGAAGTGCGTAACCTGGCGAAACGCAGCGCCGACGCGGCGAAAGAGATCCGCCAGTTGATCAACACCTGTGTTGCCAATATGAACATCGGCTCCCAGGAAGTGGAACTGGCTGGTTCTTCCATGCAGGAAATTGTGAAATCCGTCATTCAGGTAACCGACATCATGGCGGAAATTACCTCAGCATCGGATGAACAAAGCACGGGAATTAACCAGATTGCGCAGGCGGTTAATGAAATGGACCTGGTTACCCAACAGAACGCCAGCATGGTAGAAAATGCCGCGCGAACTGCAACCAGCGTTGAAGAACATGCCAGCGAGCTGGAACAAATTGTCGCTCAGTTTACCGTTAATGAGAACCATGTTTCTGCCGTCGCTCGTGAACGAAATAACAGCGAAACATTGCGCCCTGTTATTACCACTGCCAAGCGAGATTATGTTCCTGCCAAGAAAATGGAAGGCGACTGGGAAACATTTTAATTAGCTGTGGGTTTCGTGGGGAAATAAAGTCACGATATGTTCCACTTTCCGATTGCTTATCATGCTATTTGAATTGGCGATAATCGATAATAATTTTAGTCAATTATTATCATCCCGGAAATTGTAATAGTGAATGGATTATATAGCCCTGACGGGTTAATTCAGAAAGACCAGTTATGGACCAAATATGGTTATTTGGTTCGCTACGAAGCGTTAAAGATGCAGTCTAAATTATCGTCAAGTGTTGATATTGACGATCTTATTCAGGCGGGTGCCATTGCGCTTCTGGATGCAATCGAACAGTTTGACCCCAAAAAAGGGGTCAAACTCACGGTTTACATTGCGCAGCGTTTACGTTGGGCCTTTATGGATGAATTACGTGAACACGATTGGGTACCTCGTCGCGTTCGTCGTAAAACCCGTGAAGTTTCTTCTGCCATTATGCGCGTTGAGCAACGTGCTGGTGGTGTGGCAAGCGAGTCGGACGTCGCTGCTGAATTAGGTATGAGCTTGCAGGAATATCAGCAAGTATTATCTGATACTAATACCAGCATGCTCTGTTCACTCGACGAGCTGCAGGAATTACTGGCAGATGGTGTTGAGCTGTCAGAAATGGAACAGGACCATCTTGACCCGCTAAATGATGTTCTGTTAGGCGATTTAACAAAGCAGATCAGTAAGGAGATCAGAGAACTTCCTGAGCGCGAGCAGATGCTACTCAATTTATATTATCAACAGGAGTTGAATATGAAAGAGGTTGGTTCACTGCTGGGTATTACCGAAACGCGCGTCAGCCAGTTGCATAGTCAAACCATCAAACGTTTACGTGCGCGTCTGGAAGGAAGAGGCTGGGAATAATCAGATATCAGGAAAATCCTACTCCGATTAATTATCGATTCGGCCGGCTTTCCTTACTGGGTTCATTATTTCCGTTTCACCTTGATTTCTTAAACTAAAGATCGGCATTAAAGTTGTTACATAGTGGTTACACAGCAAAAGGACGGTAATTGCAGTATGGATTACCTTATACAAGGGGAATGGTAATGAACGTAACAAGTTTTAATGAGCCGACACAATGTATCCGGGACTTGAACCTTTCTTATTTGTTATTGGCGCAGCGCTTAATTCATGAGGACCGCTTTACCGCAAAGTTCCGCCTTGGATTAAGTGATGCCACGATCGATATTGTGAAAGGATTAACGTTTCCACAACTTATTAAACTTTCGTCAACCGGTCAGCTTATTTGCCGGTTACGCATTGATAATGAAACAGTCATTGACTGTTTAACCAAAGATTCCCGTATTGATGCTTTGCAAAGTATCCATACCGGAATCATTTTATCCACTGATTTGCTTAATTCTCTTTCTGGGAAAGAGCCTTCGAGATCCTGACAGCGGAGTTTGTATGTGTGAAAAAAGCATCATGTCAGAAATCAGGGATGCGCAAATTGCCATGGAATTGATTTCTTTTGGCGCCAGGATGCAGGTTCTCGAAAGTGAAACCAATCTTAGCCGCAGAAGATTATTAAAACTGTATAAAGAACTCAAAGGCTGTTCGCCGCCGAAAGGCATGCTCCCGTTTTCCACCGACTGGTATATGGCGTGGGAGCAAAATATTCATTCGTCAATGTTTTATAACATTTATTGTTATTTGCAAAAGACGGAATCGGGGCGTCCCGTTGAAATAATGCTGAAAGGCTATCGACTGTATCTGGAAAACAGTCTCAACGGTACAGAGAAAAAGCCTGTTTTGGGTTTAACGCGCGCCTGGACGCTGCTGCGGTTTATTGACTGCGGCATGGTTAAACACACTGAGTGCAGCATTTGTGGCGGGCGTTTTATTACCACGCCGGAAAATAACAGCGCGACATTTACCTGCTGTTTGTGTTTTCCACCCTCGCGGGCCATTAAAAAAGCCGCCCCCGAACTGACGTGTTCGCATAGTCAATCGGAATAAAAGCTGCGACATCTTCATCGCGCAGCCCGTTATTAGTGTTGCGCAATGATTATCGAGTTATTAAGGAGTTGAAGTGTTAGTCATTATTGGCTATATCGTCGTGTTCGCGACCGTATTTGGCGGCTTTGCCCTCAGCGGCGGCAATCTCGCGTCCCTGTTTCAGCCGACCGAATTTTTAATTATCGGCGGCGCGGGCGTGGGGGCTTTTATTGTCGGAAATAACGGTAAAGCGATCCGGGCCACCTTAAAAGCATTTCCTGGCCTGTTTAAAAGCTCCCATTTCACCAAAGCGCTGTATATGGATCTGCTGGCGATGATGTATCTGTTGCTGGCGAAAGGTCGCCAGAATGGCCTCGTATCGCTGGAAAACGATATTGAAGATCCGCAAAACAGCCCGATTTTCTCTGCCTATCCACGGCTGATGGCCGACAGTGAAATCATGAACTTCATCACCGATTACCTGCGCCTGATGGTAAGCGGGAATACCAACGCCTTTGAAATGGAAGCGTTGATGGATGAAGAGATTGAGACCTGCGAGCACGAGCATGAAGTGCCCGCGAGCAGCCTTAACGCCATCGGCGACGGGTTGCCTGCGTTTGGTATCGTGGCGGCGGTAATGGGGGTGGTTAACGCCCTGGCGGCCGCCGATCGTCCGGCAGCGGAACTGGGCGCGCTGATTGCCCACGCCATGGTGGGTACTTTCCTCGGTATTTTGCTGGCATACGGCATGGTGCTGCCGCTGGCGACGCTGCTGCGTCAGCATAGTGCGGAACACCTGAAAATGCTTGAGTGCATTAAAACGATGCTGCTTTCCAGCATGAACGGTTATGCGCCGCAGATCGCCGTTGAATTTGGTCGCAAAACCCTCTTTTCCACGGAACGTCCCAGCTTCGCGGAACTGGAAGATCACGTTCGCGAAGTGCGCACCTCAAGCTCTTCATCCTCTTCGGGTGAGTCGGCATGAGTAAGAAGTCTGCCACTACCATTGTTGTCCGCAGATCCATCAATAAAAAGCATGGTTCTCACGGCGGTTCCTGGAAAATCGCCTATGCGGACTTTATGACCGCAATGATGGCGTTTTTCCTGGTGATGTGGCTGCTCTCTTCTTCCAGCCCGGAGCAGCGCCAGCAGATCGCGGAATACTTCAAAATGCCGATTAAAACCACGCTGGCGCAGGGTGATAAAGCGAGCCTCAGCGACAGCGTTATTCCCGGCGGCGGCGATGACCCTATCAAACAGGATGGCGAAGTCCTTAAACAGACATTGCAAAAACTGGACGCGAAGAAGAGTGAAGTCAATCTGAAGCGGGCGAGGGAGAAGCTGGAAAGCCTGATCCAAATCGATCCGCGGTTGAACAACTTCACCTCCAACCTGCGGCTTTCACTGACCGATGACGGATTGCTGATCCAAATCACCGATAGCGCGGATCGCCCGATGTTCCAGATAGGCCGGCCGACACCGGAAAGCTACATGGTGAATATTCTGCAGGCGCTGGTGCCGGTGTTAAACGACATGCCGAACCGCATCATTGTGACCGGCCACACGGATTCGCTGCCTTACGCCAACGGTGAGCAGGGCTACAGCAACTGGGAGCTCTCTTCCGATCGTGCAAACGCGGCGCGGCGCATCCTGGCGGGTGCAGGGCTTGCCAGCAATAAATTTATCCGCGTTGTCGGTACGGCGGACACCATGATGCAGGCCGGTTCCGACGCGGCCGATCCGATCAACCGCCGTATCAGTATCCTGGTGCTGAGCCAGCAGAAAGAGAAACAGATCATGCAAGAAGATGTGCTTTTGCGCGACACGCTGGTTTCATCCCCGGCGCGCCAGAGTACATCGGCCACCGATGCGCCGGCGCAGAGCAGCGGCGCAGTGGCAGTTGAACCTACGGTAAAAAGCGGTCCTGAGGAGATTAAGTAAGTGGACATAAGCGATTTTTATCAGGCCTTTTTTGACGAGGCGGATGAGCTGATGGCGGATATGGAAAAGTATCTGCTGGAGCTGGATCTCGACTCGCCGGACAGAGAAGTTCTGAATGCGATTTTTCGCGCTGCGCACTCGATAAAAGGCGGTGCGGGCACCTTTGGTTTCACTGTGTTACAGCAAACCATGCACATCCTGGAAAACCTGCTGGATGATGTACGCAGCGGTACGTTGACGATTACCGGCCCTATTCGCGATCTGTTTTTGGAGAGCAAAGATATTATGCAGGATCAACTGGATGCCTATAAAGCTTCCGCCGAGCCCGATGAGGAGACATTCCACTATATCTGCGAAGCGCTGCGTCAGATAGCGCTCGACGGCACGGCTCCTGCTGCGGTTTCCACAGACGTAGCCACGCCTGTTGTCGCCGAAACCGTGGTCGCACAAGCGGCTGCGACACCTGATGAAGACGGCCAGCGGCTGCGTATCGTGCTGAGCAAAATCAAAGAAGACGATCGCCAGCCGCTAATCGATGAAATGGGCAATTTAGGCCGCGTAAGCCAGTTGCAGGCTGAAAATGAGAGCCTGCAACTGACGCTGCACACCACCGCATCCCCTGACGATATTCTGGCGGTGCTGTGTTTTGTGCTCGAACCGGAACAGATTTCCATTGAGCCCGCTCCGGCTGCAGACGAACCCGTTGCTACAACCAACGAACCTGCGCCACCCACGCCTGCGCCGGTTAACGCGGTGGCGGCACCGGCAGTACCAGCAGCGCGCGCGACCCGCCCGGAAAATAACCGTCAGCGCCCGCAAGCGACAGAAGCCAGCAGCATCCGCGTGGCGGTCGAGAAGGTCGACCAGATAATCAATCAGGTGGGCGAACTTATCATCACCCAGGCGATGCTCTCCCAGCTTTCCGGCGTGCTTGATTCCACCAATCACGACACGCTGATCAGCACCATTGCGCAGCTCGAACGCAACGCGCGCGACTTGCAAGAATCGGTGATGTCGATTCGCATGATGCCAATGGAGTATGTCTTCAGCCGCTTCCCTCGGCTGGTGCATGACCTGGCCGGTAAGCTCAATAAAGAGGTGGAACTGACGCTGGTCGGCGGTTCTGCTGAGCTGGATAAGCGCCTGATCGAGCAGATTGTCGATCCGCTGACGCACCTGGTGCGTAATAGCCTCGACCACGGTATTGAACCGGTTGATGTGCGCCGTGCCAATGGTAAAGCCGACAAAGGCAATCTGATCCTTTCGGCGGAACACCACGGCGGCAATATCATCATCGAAGTGACCGATGATGGTGCCGGTCTGAACCGCGAGAAGATCCTCGCGCGCGCGCAGGCGCAGGGCATGACCATCAGCGACAACATGAGCGATGAAGATGTCTGGATGCTGATTTTCGCGCCGGGCTTCTCCACGGCGGAAAAAGTGACCGATGTCTCTGGCCGCGGGGTTGGTATGGACGTGGTGCGCCGTAATATTCAGGAAATGGGCGGGCATGTGACTGTCCATTCTGAGCAGGGGCGCGGCTCGAAGATCCGCATCATTCTGCCGCTCACGCTGGCGATCCTCGACGGGATGTCGGTGCGTGTTGGCCCGGAGATCTACGTTCTGCCGCTCGGCAGCATGATGGAATCGTTGATGCTTTCGGAAAATACGCTGCACCGGATGACCGGCGGCGAACGCATGTTGCAGGTGCGCGAAGAGTATTTGCCATTAGTTGAGCTGGGTACGCTGTTTGGTATTCACGATGAAAACTACGACATCAGCGAAGGGATTGCCGTCATTGTGCAGAGCGCCGGTAGCCGTTACGCCTTACTGGTGGATCAGCTTGTTGGCCAGCACCAGGTGGTGGTGAAAAATCTTGAGCAGAACTACCGCAAAATTCCGGGTATCTCTGCGGCGACCATCCTCGGCGACGGCAGCGTTGCGCTCATTCTGGATGTCGCGGTTCTAACGACGCTGGCAAAAAGCGCCAGGGCGAACTGAGACAACGCCTGACATCAGTTTTTAAAAAGGTTAAGAAATGAATTTATCTAACACAGACAAACAGTTAACCGGTGATAACACGGGTAATGAGTTCCTGGTCTTCCGCCTGGGCAATGAAGAGTACGGCATTGAGATCCTCAAAGTTCAAGAGATCCGTGGTTACGACCGCGTTACGCGCATCGCCAACACGCCTGCGTTTATTGCCGGTGTGACCAACCTGCGCGGCGTCATCGTGCCGATTGTCGATCTGCGCGTGAAGTTTGAACTGGCTTCCGCCGAGTTTGACGACAATACGGTGGTGATTGTGCTGAGCCTCGACAGCGGCCGGGTGGTCGGGATTGTGGTTGACGGCGTTTCCGATGTGCTGGCGCTCAATGCCGAGCAGATCAAACCTGCGCCGGAATATACCGTCACGCTCTCCACGCAGTATCTGCTGGGTCTTGGCTCGCTTGATGAGCGCATGCTGATTCTGGTCGATATTGAAAAGCTGCTGAACAGCGAAGAGATGGAACTGATTGAGCGCGCGACCGAGACCTCATTTAGCTAATTTGTTTTACTTTTTATACGCGCTGTACCTTACGGGCCTTTCCAGACGGAAAGGCTTTTTTTTTGCCTTTTCGCAACGTGATCGATCGCCAGGTGATATAAACCCGAATCATTCTGCCCAACTGGCTTTTCAGATACTCTTGCATGTTGTAGGCATCATTGCTGGTTTTAACGTCGTCAAAGTAAAAAAGTACCAGATGTTCATTCGTCGCGGCAAAAGTCTCAACCCTAAAGCCATGAGAAAGGTAATAAGCAGTATCACCAGGCAGGACATGTATTCCTGCAATATTGTCAGCCGTTAATGGCTCATTGTTTGCAAGAGTGTAGGTGGTAAAGAATATGGCGAAGTGGCATTTAGCGGGGGTGAGTTCAGGTAGATACCCCGTCCTGAAATTCACCACATTAGCAATCAACTCAGGTGCCTGAATAATCGTTACCTAACTTTTAGCTGCATATGTTTCTCCCTCTCCTCCAGTGAGAACGATAACCTCCATATCAAATATCAATTTCCCGTTGTCGCCAGGCTCATCAACCCTGCTCCAGCCCGTCGCTTCCATATCTTCATGCGTTGCAACCCAGGGAACAAAATCCTGTTGCGCATTGCATAGCTCGATATTGGGCAAATAGTTAAATGGTGTGCCAACCGTTATACCTGCCGCCGCACGCCAGTCATTTTCAACCACCACCTGTTCTGTTAAGCCTGGATTTCTGACGAGGTACATTCCTGCATCATGCCATACGCCTCTGCTGACCCGGTTACCAGCCTGAAGCTGTAATATTGCCCATGCGAATGAACCTTCTGGTGCGGTTAAATCTGCCATGACTACTCTCCTTTAAACGGAATATAAAAAAGAGAGCCAGCACGGAAATAAAAGATAGATGAAGGTTCTGATAACGCGTTTTAGTCAACGCGGTGCAGGGCGGTTATTACTGATAGGAAGTGAGGGGTAAATTGCAGGCAATAAAAAACCCGCCCGGGCGAATGGGCGGGTGGGTAAAAAGCAGGCCGGAGCCTGCCGGAAACACCAGAAATTAACGCAGCAGAGACAGTACGTTCTGCGGAACCTGGTTAGCCTGAGCAAGTACAGAGGTACCAGCAGACTGCAGGATATTCGCGCGGCTCATTTCGGAAACTTCAGAAGCGAAGTCAGCATCCAGAATACGAGAGCGAGACTGAGACAGGTTGTTAACGGTGTTGTTCAGGTTGCTGATAACAGAAGCGAAACGGTTCTGTACCGCACCCAGACCAGAACGCAGTTCGTCAACCTGAGCCAGCGCTTCGTCGATTTTGGTCAGAGGATCGGTGGTTGATGGTTTAGTAGAAACAGCTTTACCGGTATCGGTTACGTCCCAAGTGGTGGTATCGATTTCTGCTTTGGTCAGTTCACCGTTAGCATCTTCGATGTAGTAGTTACCTTTACCATCGTCCATCAGCGTACCAGTGATGCTACCCATGTTAACGGCCTGGTCTTTCATGATGTTTTCACCATTCAGGCTACCGACTTCGTTTACACCCGTTGCTGCTGTAGATGAGTTAAAGGTAATAGCACCAGTAGTGGCATCAGTTGCGGTCACTTCGAACAGGTCAGAACCGACTTTTGCATAGGTTTTACCGTCATCACCTTCAACGATATCGTCAACAGTAGTTGCTTTAGTACCCGTGGAGGCGTCGGTAAATTTGGTTTTGTCGTAGTCAAGACCACTATCAACTTTAACGGTACCTGCTGCGGCAGTCAGATCAGCTTTGTTAACACCGTTGCTGATAGAGAAGCCGTCCATACCCAGGGTGCTTGCATCCATTTTGCTCAGTTCGATATCGATAGTCTGGCCATCGTTAGAACCAACCTGGATAGACAGGCTCTGATCTTTGCTCAGTACTTTCACGCCGTTGAACTCAGTCTGTTCAGAGATACGGTTGATTTCAGACAGACGCGCGTCGATTTCGTCCTGGATGGACTGACGGTCAGAATCAGAGTTGGTGCCGTTCTGCGCCTGTACAGACAGACGACGGATATTCTGCAGGTTGTCGTTGATTTCGTTCAACGCGCCTTCAGTGGTCTGCGCCAGAGAGATACCATCGTTGGCGTTACGGGAAGACTGGCTCAGGCCGTTGATGTTCGCAGTGAAGCGGTTAGAGATTGCCTGACCTGCGGCATCGTCTTTTGCGCTGTTAATACGCAGACCAGAAGACAGACGTTCAATTGCAGTACCCAGAGAGCCCTGAGATTTATTCAGGTTGTTTTGGGCGACGAGGCTGAGTGCGTTGGTGTTAATAACCTGGGACATGGGGTTTCCTTATACACAATTTACTATACAGAGTATGGTTATGCGTCATTTCGTTCGCATACTTAATAAATCGGCCTTATAAAAAATGACTAAAATCTTTTGCGCGAAAAACTTTTTTATTCGCTGGCCGTTTTTTGTTTTTTCATGGGGTTTTGGTGCTATATCGTTGATATTTTATGCGCCTTTGCCGTTTATGTTTTAAATTGCCAACAAAACCGCGCGTATTTTGCCTAATTACTTTTTTGGATTTTTTCTTTGAATTTTAATGGGGCATCTCTGCTATATAAGGAAGGCGTTTTTATTGCACGCAAAGCGATAAATTGCCGTCAATTTTGTCGCTAATTATCAGGAATGGTTTTTCGCTTCTTTATGTGCGGTGTTTGCCCTTTTGTAAACGGCCTGAATTGTTGAGAATAGCTGATGAAAAGTGGAGATTCCTTTATAGGGGAATGAAAGTAAAAAATTCATCTTTTATTTTCCCGCGCCGATAGCTTAATAGAGAATTACCGCAAATATACATTTCCGACAGGAGAAGAAATGGCTATATCATCATTAGGGGTTGGTACTGGCGGGATTGATACGGCGTCGATGCTGGATCAGCTGAAAGCGGGCGAACAAACGCGCCTGACGCCGTATACCAACCTGAAAAAAAAGTACGACTCGCAAATCTCGGCCTGGGGCCAGATTTCAAGCCTGCTGTCGAACCTGCAAAAAAGCGTCACCACCATGGGCGGCGACGCGTTTAGCAAAATGACCGTCAGCGCTAACGAAGCCTTTTCCGCTGTCGCGGGCACCGGCGCGCAAGCCGACAGCCACTCGGTAACGATCTCGCAGTTAGCCACCGCGCATAAACTGAAAACCCAGCCGCAAACCGATGCCGATACCGCACTCGGTGCGAAAACCTCTGGCGGTACGCGCACCATCACTATTACCCAGAACAACGGGAAAACGATGGACGTTGAGCTGGCTGATGATGAAACCTCGCTGAACCAGATTGCGAAAGCGATCAATAAAGAGAAAGGCGATGTGAGCGCATCCGTTCAGCGCACCGATGACGGTTATCAGCTGGTACTGAGCTCGAAAACAACCGGCTCCGAGGGGCAGATGAGCGTCAAAGTTACCGGCGATGCTTCGCTTGCCGGTGTGCTGGATACGTCGAATGGCGGCCAGCATATTGACGATCAGGGCCAGGTGGTTAACGACCCGGGCCAGACCGATAACATGGTCTCCGTTTCCGATGCGAAAGACGCGAAATTGCGCGTCGATGGCTCTGACTATACGCGTTCAACCAACAACATCACGGACATCATCGATGGCGTGACGCTGAACCTGAAAAAAGTCTCGGAAAACGGTGAATCTGAGCAGCTTACGCTGACCAGCGATACCTCGGCGATTAAAACCAGCCTGCAAGATTTTGTGAAGCAATACAACGCCTTGCTGGATAAGACCTCTGCCGCGAGTAAATATGTCGCCGCGGATACCTCCGGCCTTGGCGATGAAGACGTTGCCACGCAGAGTTCCAAGAGCGGTGCGCTGATGGGCGATTCCACCCTGCGCGGTCTGGTGAGTGAAGTTCGCTCTGCGGTGAACGGTGTTTACGGCGATGCGGATGCCACTTATGCATCACTGGCGGATCTCGGTATCTCGATTGATGCCCAGACCGGTCAGATGACGCTGAATGAAGATACGCTGGATGAAGCGATTGCCGACAACCCGGAGCAGATTGCGAACATGTTCTCCGGTCGCGGCGCGAACGAAGGGCTGGCGACGTCGCTGGGTTCGATTCTGAAAGAGTACCTCGGCGATAGCAAAACCAAGACCGACGGTATAATTGATACCGCGACCGAGAGTCTGGAAACCCAGTCCAAAATCGCCCAGACCCAGATCGACAAAACGCAGAAGCTGATTGACGCCCAGGTTGAGCGTTATCGCGTCGAGTTCCAGAATCTGGATACCGTGATGTCGAACATGAACAACATGAGCAGCCAGTTGTCCTCGCTGCTTGCAACTCTTTAATTTTTGTTATCAGCAGGCCTGACGGCCTGCTTTCAGGAGCCGCATATGTATGCATCTCAGGGCACTAATGCCTATGCGCAGGTATCACTGCAAAGCAAATTAGCGGGCGCGACACCGCATCAGTTAATTTCCATGCTGTTTGATGGCGCCCACAGCGCTATTTTGCAAGCCTCTATCTATTTTGAAAAAGGCAACGTTGCCCAGCGCGGAAAAATGATTTCTAAAGCGATTAATATTATCGACAACGGACTGCGTGCCGCGCTCGATCATGAAAAAGGTCAGCATATTGCCGCCGATCTCGAACAGATGTACGAATATATGTCGCGCACATTATTAGAAGCGAATTTGCGTAACGAACCTGAGCCGTTAAAACATGTCGACAGCCTGTTAATGAAACTGGCCGCCACATGGAAAGAGATTGAGCCGGTACAGAAGCGAGTGCGTTATGGCTGAGAGTATTTTGCAGTATTACCATGAATTGTTTGAAATGAACGTAGCGATGCTGGAGATGACGAAACAGGCTCGCTGGGATGACTTCGTTGAAGTCGCATCGGATTATGTTATTAAGAAGCAGGATATTTTAAATCATAGTACCGATGCGCTTTCAATGATGGTGAAAGACGAATTGAAGATACTGTTAAAAGAATTGCTGGCGAATGAAGCGGAAATAACGCGGAATTTACAGGCGCGTCTTAATACTCTTAAACAGAATTTATCCTCCATACATCGTGGTGCCCGTTGCAGTCAGCTTTATTCCCAACATCAAGCCCCTTCACTGCATTAATCATCCCCAAAAGGCTAGCGGAACAGCATTTGTCCGCATAGCCTTTCGTTTTTCTGATTAGCGATAATTTACGGTTAACTGATTACGTACAACGTTGAGTGCCGGCCTTAGCTGGCCGAGGCTGTCGACGGAGTAGATAAAGCGGAACTCACCATTCGCCGCCAGCGGCACAGCATTTATCCGCATAGCCTTTCGTTTTTTCTGATTAGCGATAATTTACGGTTAACTGATTACGTACAACGTTGAGCGCCGGTCTTAGCTGGCCGGGGCTGTTGACGGAGTAGATAAAGCGAAACTCACCATTCGCCGCCAGCGGCACAGCATTTGTCCGCATAGCCTTTCGTTTTTCTGATTAGCGATAATTTACGGTTAACTGATTACGTACAACGTTGACCGCCGGCCTTAGCTGACCGGGGCTGTTGACGGAAGAGATAAAGCGGAACTCACCGTTCGCCGCCAGCGGAACAGCATTTGCCCGCATAGCCTTTCGTTTTTCTGATTAGCGATAATTTACGGTTAACTGATTACGTACAACGTTGAGTGCCGGTCTTAGCTGGCCGGGGCTGTTGACGGAGTAGATAAAGCGGAACTCTCCGTTCGCCGCCAGCGGCACATCAATGCGCCGCTCGCCGCTCAGGGCAGGCAGCGGAATGCATTTATCGATGCGGCAGAGTTTAATGACCAGCCCCGGCGGGGGAGGGGAGAGCAGCGTAATACGCCATGAAATACGCACCGCTTGCGCCGAAGGAGAAAGGGATTCGGGAGAGAGCAGCGGGCGTCCACGCAGTAACTGCTTACCGGTAGTGACGCTGCCGCCAGCGGATGAGGCGCTCCAGGCGCCTGTTGTTTGGGCGGACGCCGCAGGGGATGCCTGTAGCGCCAGAAGAAGTAATACCACTGATTTCATTAGTTTTTGCCAGTTGCAGCCGTCGTTTGTGCGGACGCCGCAGGGGATACCTGCAGCGCCGGAAGAAGTCATACCCGGGATTTCATTAATGGGTGCCAATGACCGCCGTCATTTGCACGGTCTTGTTATTGCTGATTTCCAGCGTCGACAATACCGCCAGTTGCGGGAACGCACGACGCAGGAAACGTGACACCATGGTGCGCAGCGCCGGGTTAACCAGCAGCACCGGCGAAACGCCGAGCGACTGCTGTTCGGTAATGGCGCGGTCGGCCTGACGCATCAGGTTTTCGGCAATACCCGGCTCAATCGCGCTACCGCTTTGCAGGGACTGGATCAGCAGTTTTTCCAGCGACGTATCCAGACCGATCACTTTGATGTCATCGTCATTGCGGAACCACTGCGCGGTGATCGCGCGGCCCAGGCGAATACGCACCTGCGAGGTCAGCTCATCCGGATCGTTTTGCACCGGCGCATATTCCGCCAGCGTATCGATGATGGTTCGCATATCGCGGATAGAAACGCGTTCAGAGAGCAGGTTCTGCAACACTTTGTGGAACAGCGTCACCGAAATCACCCCAGGAATTAAATCTTCCACCAGCTTCGGCATCTCTTTGGTGATGCGGTCGAGCAACTGCTGGGTCTCCTGGCGGCTGAACAATTCATCCGTATACAGCGTGATCAAGTGGTTCAGGTGCGTGGCGATAACCGAGCTTGGGTCAACCACGGTAAAGCCCTGAATTTGCGCCTGTTCACGTAATACTTCATCAATCCAGCAGGCGGGCAGGCCAAAGGCCGGATCGACACACGGCGTACCGGGCAGCTCACCCTCGGCATAACCCGGGTTGATGGCCATCCAGCGTTCCGGCTCCATGGTGCCGCTGCCGATTTCCACGCCTTTAAGCAGAATGCGGTAGTCACCAGGCGCCAGATCGAGGTTGTCGCGAATATGGATCGCCGGTGGCAAAAAGCCCATCTCCTGCGCGAATTTCTTACGGATACCGCGCACGCGCACCAGCAGTTGCCCGTCCTGGTCACTATCAACCAGCGGGATCAGGCGATAGCCCACTTCCAGACCCAGCACATCTTCCATTTCAACATCTGCCCATGAGGCTTCGGCCGAGGCCTGCTCGTTGGCGGCCAGCGCGCTGGCGCTGTCTTTATCTTCGGTCACGGCGCTGCGACGGCCCGGGTTTTTCATTTCGCGACCGCGCAGCCACCAGGCAAGCCCCAGCAGGATGGCAGTGAACATCAGGAATACCAGGTTCGGCATCCCCGGGATCAGCCCCAGCAGACCAATTACCCCGCCGGAAAGCAGCATCACGCGTGGGTTGTTGAACAACTGGCCGACCATCTGTTCCCCAATGTCTTCATCATTGGAAACACGGGTCACAATCACACCGGCGGCGGTGGAGATGATCAGCGCCGGGATCTGCGCGACAAGACCATCACCGATGGTCAGCAGGGTGTAGGTTTCGCCCGCTTCCGCCACGCTTAAGCCGTGCTGCATTACACCGATGATCAAACCGCCGACGACGTTAATCGCCATGATCAGCAACCCGGCGATGGCGTCACCACGTACGAATTTACTGGCACCGTCCATCGAGCCGTAAAAATCAGACTCCTGGGTCACTTCGCTACGGCGGCGTTTTGCCTCCGCTTCACCAATCAGCCCGGCGTTAAGATCGGCATCAATCGCCATCTGCTTACCTGGCATCCCGTCCAGCACAAAACGCGCGCCCACTTCGGCGATACGTCCGGCACCTTTGGTGATAACCATAAAGTTGATGATGATAAGAATGGCGAACACCACGATACCGATAGCGAAGTTGCCGCCGACCAGGAAGTGGCCGAAGGCTTCAACCACCCGGCCCGCTGCGGCGGCACCGGTGTGGCCTTCCATCAGAATGATACGCGTGGAGGCAATGTTCAGCGCGAGGCGCAGCAGGGTCGAAAACAGCAACACCGTCGGGAACGCGGAAAACTCAAGGGTTTTCTGCGTAAACATCGCCACCATCAATATCATCAGCGACAGCACGATATTAAAGGTGAACAGGGTATCCAGCAGAAATGCCGGCAGCGGCAGCACCATCATTGCCAGAATCAGCATGATCAGCACCGGGCCTGCCATGATTTGCCACTGTGTCTCTTTAAACGCGGGTAAGCGTAATTTGCTGGCGATATTAGCCATCAGTTTGAACTCTCATGTACAAAATCCATCGACTCAGGAACCGCGAGATCCCTGGGCTGCTTCGGCGGAACGCCGCCGTTGTTGCGCCACCGACGCAGGCCATAAACCCAGGCCAACACTTCTGCGACGGCGCTATAAAGCTCGCCTGGGATCTGTTCGCCAATCTCACAATGGCGATAGAGCGCACGGGCAAGCGGTGGTGCTTCGAGCATCGGGATGCGGTGTTGCGCCCCCAGCTCGCGAATTTTTAAGGCAATATCGCCGGCGCCTTTGGCCAGCACGACCGGCGCGCTCATCCCGCCTTCTTTATAAGAGAGGGCGACAGAGTAGTGCGTCGGGTTGTTGACGATGACATCCGCTTGCGGGATATCGCTCATCATTCGGTTTTGCGCCGCCGCACGCTGCATCTGTTTAATGCGGCTCTTAATGTGCGGATCGCCTTCACTCTGTTTAAATTCGTCGCGGATCTCCTGACGGCTCATCCGCAGCTTTTTCAGGTTGCTGGTTATCTGATAAAAAACGTCATAACCCACTACCGGTAACAGGAAAAAAATCACCATCATCAGGCAATCCAGCGTCATGCTCATGGCATGCGCGATGGCCATCGGCAGTGCTTCGTTAACTAGCTGAATGAAATGCGCTTTATTCTTGTAGATGTAGAGTGCGAAGGCGCACGCGACCAGCACGACCTTCAGGCACCCTTTGAGCATTTCTGATAACACCTGGGCGGAAAACAGACGTTTGAACCCCGAAAGCGGCGAGATCCGCTTCAGATCGAGCTTCAGCGATTTACCGCTCAGGTTGACGCCGCCCAGCAACATCGGCGATACGATCCCGGTGACAAACAATCCCAGCAAAATGGGCAGCAGCGCGTTGCTCATCATCTCCAGCAAATAGCGGGTCTGATGAAACATCGACTGCTCATCCATTACCGACAGCCGGTTGAGTACCAGGCCGGTTCGCAATAACTCCAGCAGTTGCCGGGCAAACTGCGAACCGCCAGAGAGCATAAACGCCCACCCGGCCAGCAACATCAGCAGCGAACTCAGCTCTTTCGAGCGGGGGATCTGCCCCTCTTCACGCGCTTTCTGTTTTCGCTGGGGTGTGGGTTCTTCTGTTTTTTCTACATCACTCTCTTCTGACATGATTTGCTCAGCGGCGCGGCGAACCGCGCACCGTTAGAACCCCAGACTGTCGAGCAGGTCGTCGACCTGATCTTGCGACGCCATAACACCCGCTTTGCTGCTGTCAATTTGCGGGCCATTGACCAGCATGGCGGCTGTTTTTGCTTCCGCTTCCGCCTCTTTCTCCTGCTGGAGTGATTCCGGCACGTAAGCCAGCAGCACCTGAATCAGCTCTTTCTCGACCATTTCGATAAGCAGCATCATGCGGCGGATCACCTGGCCGGTAAGATCCTGAAAATCCTGTGCCATCATGATTTCCATCAGATGCTCGTTGGTCTGGCGGGACATCATCGGCGCCTGAACGAGGAACTGGCGGGTATCCGTGACCAGCTCTTTGGCGACCGGCAATTCCACCGGATCGGCGAACCAGGCATCCCAGCGGGCGGAGAGATCTTCCGCCTGCGCGCTAATTGCCTCCTGCTGCGGGCGCGCTTCTTCCACACAGGTCAGGACGCGTTCAGCCGCCTGCGCCGTTTTCGCTACCACGTAGTTCAGGCGTTCACGCGTATCGGGGATCGCCTCTGCCGCTTCAACAATGGTGCGGTCCAGACCTAAGTCGACCAGGCTGTCGCGCAGCAGTCGTGTCAGTTGTCCGACACGGGAGAAGATGCTTTTAAAGTCGTCTTCTGGCTGCGTATTTTCTAAGCCGCTCATCGGTTACCACCCGATTTTTTCAAAGATTTTGTTGAGCTTTTCTTCCAGCGTTGCGGCGGTGAAAGGTTTCACCACATAACCGCTGGCACCCGCCTGCGCGGCCGCGATGATGTTCTCTTTCTTGGCCTCTGCGGTAACCATCAGCACGGGCATTTTGTTTAAATTCGCGTCGGCGCGGATTTCCGTCAGCAGCTGTAAGCCATCCATGTTCGGCATGTTCCAGTCGCTGATAACGAAATCGAACGCGTCTGCACGCAGTTTGTTCAGCGCGTCCAGGCCATCTTCGGCTTCTTCAACACGGTTAAAGCCAAGGTCTTTCAACAGATTGCGAACGATGCGGCGCATGGTGGCGAAATCGTCAACAACGAGAAAGCGTAAGTTTTTGTCTGCCATTCTTTTTTTCCTGAATAAGAGAGAACGAAGTAGGTGAAAAATTAAATCCTGCGCGCCTGACCGGCAGAACGCTGAAGGATGTGCTGACCAATTTGTTCCAGATCGACGGTTTCACAGGCGGCGTTGTGCGCAATCGCTTCGCGCGGCATGCCGAAGACCACGCAAGTGCGTTCACTCTGCGCGATGGTCCACGCTCCTGCCTGGCGCATGGCCAGCAGCCCGGCGGCACCGTCGCTGCCCATCCCTGTCAAAATGACGCCGATGGCGTTTTTCCCGGCGCTTCGCGCGACGGAATGGAACAGCGCGTCCACCGAGGGGCGGTGGCGGTTAACCGGCAAATCATCACTCAGCGCGACGTGATAGTTCGCCCCGCTGCGCGTCAGCTCCATATGAAAAGCACCGGGCGCAATGTAGACGTGACCAGGCAGTACGCGCTCGCCGTGTTCCGCCTCTTTCACCGACATCTGGCACAGATGGTCCAGCCGGTTGGCAAAGGAGCGGGTAAAACCAGGCGGCATATGCTGGGCGATAACAATGGCCGGGCTCGTCGCCGGCAACGGTTGCAACAAGTGGCGCAGCGCTTCGGTGCCACCCGTGGAAGAGCCAATGGCGATAATCTTTTCGCTGCCCACCAGCGGCGCTCTCATCACGCGGGGTGGTGCCACTTTCGTTTCGCTGCGCCGGATACGCGCTTTGGCCGCCATGCGGATTTTGTCGGCAATCATGTCGCTGTATTGCGCCATGCCTTCTTTTAAGCCCATCTGCGGTTTGGTGATAAAGTCCACCGCGCCAAGCTCCAGCGCGCTGAGCGTAATATCGGAGCCTTTGCTGGTGAGAGATGACAACATCACCACCGGCATCGGGCGCAGGCGCATCAGCCTTTCCAGAAACTCCAGCCCGTCCATACGCGGCATTTCCACGTCCAGCGTCAGCACATCTGGGTTGTGTTGTTTAATCAGATCGCGCGCGACAATCGGGTCCAGCGCCGTGGCGACCATTTCCATATCCGGCTGCTCGTTAACGATGTGCGTCATGATCTTGCGGATCAGTGACGAATCATCAATGCATAACACCTTGATTTTTCTCATTTACATTAATCTCCAAGGCGATAGACAGACTGCCCGAGCAGACGAAACGGGCTGGTTAAATTTTGAAAATGTTCCGAGTGGCCAACAAACAGCAGCCCGCCGGGTTTCAGTATTTTCGCGAAGCGCTGCAGCAGCTTCTCCTGGGTGTTCTGATCGAAATAAATCATCACGTTACGGCAAAAAATGGCATCGAAAGGCGCGGGAATATCCCACTGCGCATCAATCAGATTGAGCTGGCGAAACTGTACGGTGCTGCGAAGTTCGCTTTTGATTTTCACTCTGTTTTGATGCTCGCCCGTCCCGCGCAAAAACCAGGTGCGTTTTTGCTGTTCGGTCAGGTTGTCGATATCACTTAACCGGTAAACCCCGAGGCTGGCTTTCTCCAGTACATCGGTATCAATATCGGTGGCCAGCACGCGCGGGCCGGTAATGCTGCGCCCCAGCGTCTCTTCCAGCGTCATGGCGATTGACCACGGCTCTTCGCCGGTCGAAGCCGCCGCGCACCAGACGTTGTAGCTGCCGTTTCTGGACTGGGCATGCCGGGCCAGCGTCGGGAAGTGATACGCCTCGCGGAAAAAAGAGGTCAGGTTGGTGGTCAGGGCATTCACAAATACCTGCCACTCGTCACTGCCTGGATTCGCCACCAGCCGATCGGTGTAATCCTCAAAACTTTTTAAATTCAGCTCCCGCAGACGACGGGAGAGGCGGTTATAAACCATGTCGCGTTTTTGCGCGGTAAGGACAATACCGGCGCGCTGGTATATCAATTTGCTGATTTTTTCTATTTCACTCTCGGTCAGCACGATGGCTGCTTGTGGAGCGTGCGGAGTCATGGAACGCATATTTTTCTGACAATCAATAATAATGTTGACGGTAATTCACTGGTTTATTGCGCACACACGTATTCGCAAATGATGAGTCACTCATCACCCGATAAATACGTGTGTGCTGTTAAATCTTAATAAGAAATATCCAGGATGATTCGGGTGTGAAAAATAGCAACCATATTTCCGGGGTAATCGGCATTAAGATAATACTTAGCGGTTATACCGGCATATTCATAATATCTTGATATGCATTTACTAATTTGTTGCGTACCTGAATACCAAGATTTAATGCCAGCGATGATTTTTGCATTGAAACCATCACATCGTTTAAGCCAATACCTTCGACACCGGCCAGATAAGCCTGTGACTGGGTTTTAGCGGTGGTCTGCATTTGGCTAATATTGTTAATACTGTTAAATAAAATATCAGAGAATTGTGACTTATTCTCGACATTACGGTTCGAAGTAAAGGGGTTCAGCGCGGATGCGTCTGAGACTTTTCTGGCCTGGGACTGAATCTGATCCAGTACCCCGCCTATTGCATTCATAGACATAGAAAACAACCTTAGTAGTAATTAGCCGTAAGCTTATCATGTGGCTCGAAAAACGACATAACCTGAATAGCTGACACAAATTTCACCTTTTTACCACTTAGAAAATGGCCTGTTTTGTAGATAATACGTAACCAGGAATTCCCCTGGGAAATACTTTGCATTTACTTATTTCATACCAAATGAGGCGAGCCGTAATGCTTTTTAATTTTTATTGCGGCGATCACTTTTACAGGATATTGGCATGACTGCCACGACCCAAAGCAGTAACAAGAAAGGCATTGTCGATATTAAGGCACTGCTTGATAATATCCGGCTTAATCCCCGGATGATATTTTTCATTGCCGCCGCAGCTGCTATTTCCATCGTAATTGCACTGCTGTTCTGGGCTAAAGAACCTGACTACCGCGTTCTGTACAGCAATATTAGCGAGCAGGATGGCGGGGCGATCGTCACGCAACTGAAACAGATGCAGATACCGTACCGCTTTGCGGAGATCGACGGTTCTATTCAGATACCCGCTGAGCAGGTGTATGAAGTGCGTCTCAAGCTGGCCCAGCAGGGGCTGCCGAAAGGTGGCGCAGTGGGCTTTGAACTGCTTGATCAGGAAAAATTTGGCATCAGCCAGTTTAACGAACAAGTGAACTTCCAGCGTGCGCTGGAGGGCGAGCTTTCGCGCACCATCGAAACGCTTGGTCCGGTCAGCGCGGCGCGTGTGCATTTGGCAATGCCGAAGCCGTCCCTGTTTTTGCAAGATCAGAAACAACCTTCCGCGTCGGTGACGCTGACGTTGATCAGTGGCAGAACGCTGGATGCCGGGCAGGTGAGTGCGATTTCTTACATGATTTCCAGCGCCGTGCCGGGTCTGAGCGCCGATCGCGTGACGATTGTCGATCAAAGCGGACACCTGATGACGCAGAGCGGCGAGCAGGCGACGCAGACCACGCAGCTGAAATATACGCGCAAAATTGAAGCGGAATACCAGAATCGCATTCAGGCCATCCTGGCACCGATTGTCGGCGCGCAAAACGTCAGAACGCAGGTGACCGCGCAGGTTGACTTCACGCAGCACGAACAAACGGCCGAGCAGTACCAGCCCAACAGCCGCCCGGAAGATATGGCGATCCGCAGCCGCCAGAGCAGCAATGCCGAGCAGGGCGGTAAGAGTGCGGTAGGTGGCGTACCTGGTGCGTTAAGCAACCAGCCGCCTGCACCGGTTTCGGCGCCGATTGAGCAACCGGCAGCGCAGCAAACCAATGGGCAAGGCGCGACCAATGCCAACGCCAATGCGAACGCAACCGCGACGCCTGCCACACCGGCGACGCCATACAACAAGCAGAGCGATGAAACCACCAACTATGAAGTGGACAAAACGCTCACGCATATCAAGCGCAGTACCGGTACGGTGGAACGCCTCTCTGTTGCGGTGGTGGTGAACTATGTGGCTGGCGCAGACGGTAAAACTGCCGCGCTCAGCAAAGATAAGCTCGACCAGATCAACGCGCTGGTGAAAGAGGTGATGGGCTACTCCGACAAACGCGGCGATACGCTGAATGTCGTGAATACCCCGTTCAGCACTGAGGCCGACGAACCGCCGGTTCCGCTGTGGAAACAGCCTGAAGTCATCAAACTCATGATGTCTGGCGCCCGTTATCTGTTTGTAGTGTTGATCGCCTGGATCCTGTGGCGTAAAGCGGTACAGCCGTTCTGGACGCGCCACCAGGAGATGCTGTTACAGCGTATGGAAATGGAAAAAGAGGCCCGCCAGGCCGAGCTGGAAGAGCAAATCCGTAAGCGTCAGAGCGCGGAAATGGCGAAAGCACAGCAGCGCGTTGAGGCGGAACAAGGCGCGCAGCAGCTGCGTGAAATGGCCGATCAGGAGCCGCAGGTTATCGCGCTGGTTCTTCGCCAATGGTTGAATAAGGAACAGAAGTCGTCATGAACGCCGCCCAGAAAAGCGCCATAGTCATGCTGACGCTCGGTGACGAGCGTGCAGCCGAAGTGTTTAAGCACTTGAATACCCATGAAGTTACGTTAATCAGTAGCGCCATGGTCCACATCGGCAGTTATACCCACGATCAGCTGGGCACGGTGATGAAAGAGTTCCGCCGTGATTCGGGTGAGTTTGCCGTGCTGGATGTGAATACCAACGAATACCTGCGCAGTGCGCTGGTGAAAGCGTTGGGTGAAGAGCGGGCGAATTCGCTGCTGGAAGATCTGCTGGATGCCAACGATGAGCGTAACGGTATTGAGACGCTCAACTTTATGGAACCGCAGATGGTCTTTGACCTCATCCGCGATGAGCACCCGCAGATTATCGCTACCATCCTTGTGCATCTGAAACGCAGCCAGGCAGCCGATCTGCTGGCGAAATTCGATGAGCGCGAACGTAACGACATCATGCTGCGTATCGCCACCTTCGGCGGCGTGCAGCCGGTGGCGTTGCAGGAACTGACCGAAGTGCTGAACAACTTGCTGCACGGTCAGAACATCAAGCGCAACAAGATGGGCGGTGTACGTCCGGCGGCGGAGATCCTCAACATGATGAAATCCCACCAGGAAGACGCGGCTATCGAAGCGGTGCGCGAATACGACCAGGAGCTGGCGCAGAAGATCATCGACGAGATGTTCCTGTTCGAAAACCTTGTCGAAATGGAAGACCGCAGCATCCAGCGTATTTTGCAGGAAGTGGATAACGAATCGCTGCTGGTGGCACTCAAAGGCGTGGACGACGCGTTGCGCGATAAGTTCTTCCGCAATATGTCCAAACGTCAGGCCGATATTATGCGTGACGATTTGAATTCCCGTGGCCCGGTTCGTATGTCGCAAGTCGAAAACGAGCAAAAAGCGATCCTGTTGATTGTCCGTCGTCTGGCAGAAACTGGCGAAATCGTGTTGGGTGGAGGCGACGATGTCTACGTCTAAGCACCAGTGGAAGTCCTGGCAGCCAGAAAATCTCCTTCAGGAGTCATTCGGTCAGGAGAGCGAGTTGCGCGAGGCTGTACCGGCAGGCGATCCGGCGACGGAAGCGGCGATGCAGGTAGAGTTGTCGCGTCTGCGCAAACAGGCCGAACAAAAAGGCTTTGCCCAGGGGCAGGCGCAGGGGCTGGAAGCAGGAAAAAAACAGGGCTACGAAGAGGGTTTTGCGCAAGGCCGGGAAGAGGGCGCAGCGCAGGGCGCGGCGGAATACCGTCAGCAACAGCAGAAGCAGACCGATGAGTTCGCCCAACTGTTTGATAACGTCAGGATAACGCTCGATAGCCTCGACAGCGTGATGCCTGCGCGTCTGGTGCAGGTCGCCCTGATGGCGGCGCGCAGTTTGTTGGGCGAAAGCGTGGTGTCAACCTCGACCAACGCCTGGCTGATGACGCGCATTCAGCAACTGCTGCATGAAGACACGTTGCAGCAAGGCAATGTGCAGCTGTGGGTCAGCGCCGAAGAGTCTGCCGCTGTGCAGGAGATGCTGGGCTCGGTGCTGGAAGCCCGTGGCTGGGAATTGCGTACCGATGCGCAAATGCTGCCGGGCGGTTGTCGGTTAACCACCGACGGCGGCGAGCTGGACGCAACCACGGAAACCCGCTGGAACGAGCTGTGTAATCTGAGTCGTGAGGGCTTCGCGCTATGACCACCCGGCTAAAAAAGTGGCTTGATGGCATTGACCTGCGCGAGCACAAAATGGCGGAACTGCCGCCGTTTCGCCGCTATGGTCGGCTGACGCGCGCGACCGGTCTGGTGATGGAAGCGGTCGGTCTGAAATTGCCGATCGGCACGCTGTGCATTGTCGAACGCGAGACCGAAACGGGCATTCAGCGCGTGGAGAGCGAAGTGGTGGGATTCAATGCCGAAACCCTCTATTTGATGCCGCTGGAAAACGTCGAAGGCGTACTGCCTGGCGCCAGAGTGTATGCCTTTGGTAACAACGTTAAAGGCAAACTGCTGCCGCTGGGACCGGAATTGCTGGGGCGCGTGCTGGATGCCAGCGCGCGTCCGCTCGATGGCCTGCCGCCGCCGGGGTCGACCGATCGCGGGCCGCTGTTTACCGCGCCGTTTAACCCGCTGCAGCGCGATCCCATCAAAAACGTGCTCGACGTGGGTGTTCGCGCGATCAATGGCTTACTGACCGTTGGCCGCGGCCAGCGTATGGGGCTGTTCGCCGGTTCCGGCGTCGGTAAAAGCGTACTGCTGGGCATGATGGCGCGTTTCACCAAAGCGGATGTCATCGTCGTCGGGTTGATTGGCGAGCGTGGCCGTGAGGTGAAGGATTTTATCGAGAACATTCTTGGTAAAGAGGGGCTTAAACGTTCAGTCGTTATCGCCGCACCGGCGGATGTGTCGCCGATTCTGCGTATGCAGGGCGCGGTCTACTGCACGCGTATCGCCGAAGATTTTCGCGATCGCGGCCTCGATGTGCTGCTGATTATGGACTCCTTAACCCGTTACGCGATGGCGCAGCGTGAAATTGCGCTCGCCATCGGTGAACCACCCGCAACCAAAGGCTATCCGCCTTCGGTTTTCGCCAAGCTGCCTGCGCTGGTGGAACGTGCCGGTAACGGCACCAAAGGCGGCGGTTCGATCACCGCGTTTTATACCGTGTTGACGGAAGGGGATGATCAGCAGGATCCGATTGCCGACTCGGCGCGTGCGATCCTCGACGGTCATATTGTGCTCTCGCGCAGGCTGGCGGAATCGGGACACTACCCGGCGATTGATATCGAAGCCTCGATAAGCCGTGCGATGACCGAGCTTATCGAACCGGCGCATTACAAAAAAGTGCAGCGTTTTAAACAGATGCTCTCCTCTTACCAGCGTAACCGCGATCTGGTGAGCGTAGGCGCGTATGCGGCGGGCAGCGATCCGTTGCTGGATCAGGCGATTAGCCTGTACCCCAGCATGGAACGTTATCTCCACCAGGGAATTCATGAATCCTGTGATTATCCGACCTCCTGCGCGGAGCTTTCCGCGCTGTTTCCGGATGCCGGGGCGAACTAATGCGGATAGTGCGTAATGGTCAGCCATAACCCAATGGATGTACTGCGTGAACTGGCGGAAAAGAAGCTCAATGACACGACGGTACGGCTCGGTAGCGCTCGTCAGGCGCATGTCCAGGAGACTTCCCGGCTGGAGCAGTTGCGCACGTACTCGCAAGAATACCGTCAGCAAATGCAAACAACGCTGACGCAAAGCCGCGTTTCAATTATGGCGCTACAGACACAACAGCGATTTTTAACCTCTCTGGATGGGGTGGTTGAGCAACAGGTCAGGCGGGTTTCCGCCAGCCAGTTTGCCGTGGATAACGTGCAGGACGCCTGGAAAAAAGATAAGCAGCGGCTGAATGCTTTTGAAGCGCTGAAAAACCGTGCTGAAGCCCAGCGATTGTTAAAAGAGAACCGGCTGGAACAAAAGCTGATGGATGAGTTTGCCCGTCGCGCCAGCCAAAGGAACATATAAGATGATTATCAGACCTTCTACCCCTACTCCCGCGAGCGATAGCGGACGCCAGACGGCATCCACCTCATCCGCGCAGGAAGAGGGCGAGTTTTCTTCCGCGCTGAAAAAAAAGCTGGCGGCAGAACAACCCGCAAAAACCGACAAAACAGCGCCTGCGCAGGAAGGCACTAAAAAACCTGCGGATAAAAAAGAGGAGCCGTCAGGCGACGCCCGTCCGGCGCAGCCTGCGACGCTGGCTATCGATCCGCTGGCGCAAGTGGCGCAGACAATCGCGTTGCCAGCGGAGGTGACCACCGCGGATGCGCTGCTTGCCCAGGGCGAACAGACCGCGCAACCGGCACTGGCGGATCTGGCGACGTTACCGCAGAACGCGACTGAACCTGCAGTTGCTATAACTGCAACCCCGGCAAACACGCTTACAGCAGCCGCCGTGGCGACCGATGCTCAAGCCGCTGACCCGTTAGCGCAGGCGACTTTCGCCGCCGCTCCCGCTGAGAACGTGCAGACGCCAGTGACCGCCGCCCCGGAGCGCGGACCCGCGACCGGCAAAGGGCAGGGGATAACCACAGCGCTTCACACGGCGACACCGCTTGCGCAGAAAAACGTTGAAGGCAGCGACTCCCCTTTGCCGGCAACGGACACCGCGCAGCTTAGCGGCAATGGGCAAACCCAGGCCGCACCGGCCAGCGAAAGTTTCGCCACGGCGTTGCATGCGGTGAAAGCGGGTGAACCGCTACCGCAACTGAGCGTGATTTCTCACGCCGCACCCGTTAGCGCACCGTCAACAACGGCAGCATTAGCCTCTCCGGCGATGGCGACCGGCACCTTACAGGCGGAGGTTGGCACGCCTGCGTGGCAGCAATCGCTGGGGCAGCAAATTGCGGTGTTCACCCGTAATGGCGTTCACCATGCGGAACTGCGCCTGCATCCTGAGGACTTAGGCGCGTTGCAAATCAGCCTGCGCGTGAATAACGATCAGGCCCAGGTTCATTTTGTCTCTGAGAGCCATCAGGTGCGTTCGGCGCTGGAATCGGCGATACCGAACCTGCGCACCATGCTGGAAGAGTCCGGCATTTCGCTCGGACAGAGCAGCGTGGGGGCCGAAACCTCCTCCTCGGCGGGGGAGATGACATCGGGCAATGCTTCCGGGCAAGGAAAGTCTGATCCAGAACAAGGTGAAGCGGCAATTTCGCGAGAAGAAGAACGTCCTGTCCTCTCCCGGGTCATGCACTATTCCCGTGGAATCAATACGTTCGCTTAATACGAATACGCTAAATGGCAAGGTGCTGACAGTAATTTCAGTTTATCAAGGAATTGTCCTGCATGGGTGCTGTATTAAAATAATCGCATCCAGCAGGTTATCTGCCTTAAGTATGATTCCTGATTTATTTTTAATTACAGAGTTATTCATCAAATGCCGAAGAAGAAACAAGCCGCCCAGAGTGGGAAAAAAAGCCCGCTGTTGGCGTTACTCATTTTGTTAATTCTTGTTGGTATGTGCGCTGGTGGCGCTTATGCCTATATGGAAATTAACAAACTTAAAACGCAAGTTGCTAATGGGAGCGATGGTAAAAAACCTGCCGAAGAAGTTGAGCAGGCAGAGCCGGTTTATTTGGATCTGGATACCTTTACTGTCAGTCTGAAACCAGATGCTCAGGAAAACGATCGCATTCTGTATATTGGCCTGACGTTAAAAGTTAAAGATACCGCAGCGAAAGCGATGCTGGAAAAACATCTTCCTGAAGTTCGCAGTAATTTGTTAGTGCTTTTTTCCCAACAAACAGCGGCTGAATTAGTCGATGATAAGGCGAAAGAAACGTTGGCATTAAAAACAAAAGACGCGGTTAACGCATCGCTTGCTGGCCAGCCTCAACCGATGGTGACAAACGTCCTGTTTAATGCATTCATTTTACGGTAACTATTATGTCGGACAGCATTTTATCACAGGACGAGATCGATAATCTTTTGAATGGCGGCTCCGGCGGCGAAGAGAAAATTAGTGCGGAACCGGCGCTGTCGTCAGCAGAAGATAATATTAAACCTTATGATCCTAATACCCAGCGTCGGGTTATTCGCGAACGTTTATATTCTCTGGAGATTATTAATGAACGTTTTGCGCGACAGTTTCGTATCGGCTTGTTTAACATTTTGCGTCGTAGCCCGGACGTCACCGCCGGAAACATTAAAATTCAGCCGTACCATGAGTTTGCCCGCAACTTGCCGGTGATGACGAGTCTGAATCTGATTAACATGCATCCGCTGCGCGGCACGGCGCTGTTCGTCTTTTCGCCCAACCTGGTGTTTACCGCGGTGGATAACCTTTTTGGCGGTGACGGGCGTTTCCCGACAAAAGCCGATGGACGCGAATTTACGCCTACAGAACAGCGCATTATCCAGCGCATGTTGTCGATGGCGCGCGAAGCATATGATTATGCCTGGACATCTATTTATAAGATCAAAACAGAATTTGTCCGTTCTGAATTGCAGGTGAAGTTCACCAATATCACGTCGTCACCGAATGATATTGTGGTGACCACACCGTTTCAGGTGGATATTGGTTCGCATAGCGGAGAATTACAAATTTGTATTCCGTTCAGCATTATCGAACCGGTTCGCGAGTTGTTGACTAACCCGCCGCTGGAAAACTCGCAGCACGAAAATAACCAGTGGCGCAGCGCGCTCGCTTCGCAAATGCGTGATACGGAACTGGAACTGGTGGTGAAATTCGCTGAGATTTCTACCCGCTTGTCCAGAATTATGAGCCTGAAACCTGACGATATTATTCCATTGGAAAAACCTGAAGAGATTGGCGGGTTTGTTAACGATGTGCCAGTGATGTCGGGTAAATATGGCTGCGCCAATAATCAGTATGCCATTCAGGTGGAAAATTTGATGAATTCTACATTATTAGCCTTAAAGAAGGAGTGACCAACGAATGAGTGATATGGAACTTGAATCGGGGTCAAATAAATCCTCGCTTAACGACCTTTGGGGCGACGCGATGAGCGAACAATTGAACGACAATAACGCCGAGTTGCATGCTGCGGCGAAAGACGATGTGATGGTTAATTTTTCTGAAGATTTAAATTTGGTGCTCGATATTCCGGTCAAAATGACCGTCGAACTGGGGCGCACAAAAATGACGATCAAAGAGTTATTAAGACTTAGCCCAGGTGCCATTGTTTCCCTGGACGGGTTAGCCGGTGAGCCGCTGGATATTTTAATTAACGGTTACTTAATCGCCCAGGGTGAAGTGGTGGTCGTTTCGGATAAATTCGGCATTCGTATTACCGATATTATTACGCCTTCAGAGCGTATGCACCGCCTGAGCAGATAATGAATACCCCAACGCTTAATACTGTTCAGCCCGTTGCTGGCGGGCCTGCCGTGGCTCCGGTCTCTATCGGCAATGTCGTCGGCGCGCTGGCGCTGGTGCTGTTGCTGATTGTGGCGGTGGCCTGGATCTGCCGTCGCACTGGCGTCGCTTCACGAATGGTAAAGGGAAATAACATTCTGTCGGTAAAACACACCCAGTCCCTCGGCGCGAGACAGCGTCTGGTGGTTGTCGAAGTGGATGACAAGTGGCTGCTGCTGGGCGTGACGCAGGAAAACATTACTAACCTGATGACGATGGAGAAAAAAGCGGACGCTGAGCCAGTTCAGGTCGCGCCGTTTGCTGCCAGTTTTCAGGCGGCGTTAGTGAATTGCATTACCCGGCACAAAGGTGAGGGCAAAAAATGAAACGCAACACGCGCCTGCTGCCGGGACTGTTTGGCTTTGGGATCACGCTTGCCGGGATTTTCTTCCCCGCCGGTCTGAGCTGGGCGGCCAGTACCGACATCATGCTTAGCCATTCGGCGAATGGCGAGAGCTGGTCACTGCCGGTACAAACGCTGGTTTTGATGACATCGCTGACGTTTTTGCCCGCGATATTGCTGATGATGACGGGTTTTACCCGCATTGTGATTGTGCTCGGGCTGCTGCGAAACGCCCTTGGCACCGCCAGTACACCACCTAACCAGGTGCTGCTGGGACTGGCGCTGTTTCTCACGTTTTTCGTGATGTCGCCGGTATTGAACCGGGTTTACGACGAAGCGTGGGTGCCGCTCTCGCAGGACAAGATTTCTATGGAAGTCGCGTTGCAAAAAGGGTCGCAACCCTTGCGCGCCTTCATGCTTAAACAGACCCGCGAAGGGGATCTGGCGCTCTTTTCCCGTATCGCCAAAGCGGAGCAGTTTAATACCGCCGACGATGTGCCGATGAGCATTCTGGTTCCTGCGTTTGTGACCAGCGAACTGAAAACCGGTTTCCAGATCGGCTTTACGATGTTTATTCCTTTTTTGATTATCGACCTGGTAGTGGCAAGTGTGCTAATGGCGCTGGGGATGATGATGGTGCCTCCGGCAACGATTTCCCTGCCTTTTAAGCTGATGCTGTTTGTACTGGTGGATGGCTGGCAGCTGGTTATCGGCTCCCTGGCGCAGAGCTTTTTTAGTTAGAGAGAAGAAGATGACCCCTGAAAGTGTCATGTCGCTTGGCTTCCAGGCGACGAAAGTCGGGCTGTTTATTGCCACACCGTTATTGTTAGCCGCGCTGGCCGCGGGTTTGATTGTCAGTATTTTGCAGGCATCGACGCAGATCAACGAAATGACCCTCTCCTTCATTCCGAAGATCCTCACCATCGTGGTGGTGCTGATCGCCTGCGGGCCGTGGATGTTGTCAACGCTGGTTGACTACATGCGCGGTCTGTACAGTAGCCTGCCCTATATCATTCGTTAACGATGCTTACGCTCTCGCTGGTTACGCTTTATGACCAGGTGAACCAGTATTTCTGGCCGTGCCTGCGCATGCTCGCCCTGTTCGGCGCGGCACCGATCTTCAGTGAAAAACAGCTAAGCGCGCGGTTGAAAGTCGCGCTGGCGTTGATCACTGCTTTTCTTGTCGCTCCGCAACTGCCGCAGAGCAACATCGCGATCGCCTCGCTCGACGGTTTCTGGGCCTGCTGCCAGCAGCTGATTATCGGCATTGCCATCGGGCTTGCGGTTCAGCTGATTTTCGTGGCGGTGCGCCACGCCGGTGAGATTATCGGTATGCAGATGGGCCTCTCCTTCGCCATGGTTTATGACCCCAGCGGCGGCCCGAGTATGCCGGTCGTTTCTCGGTTGCTGAACCTCTTTGTCACGCTGCTGTTTCTGACCTTCAATGGCCATCTTTATATGCTCGAAGTGGTGGCGAATAGCTTTCAGGCTTTCCCGATTAGCGCCGCGCCGCTCGGTCATGAAGGGTTTATGGCGATGGTCAAAGCAGGCAGCCTGATCTTTCGCTACGGCTTAATGCTTGGCCTGCCGGTTATCACCTTATTGCTGTGCCTCAACCTGACAATGGGGTTGCTCAACCGCCTGACACCGCAGCTTTCGATTTTTGTGGTCGGTTTTCCGCTTTCTTTAACTGTCGGCATGGTAGCCATGTCGCTGGTGATGTACACGCTTGCACCCTTCTTTGAAAACATGATGGCGGGCATTTTTGACCATCTGTTTGTGATCCTGACGGGATTCAAATAACGCCAGAAGGGTCGTTTTTAATCATCGTGATTCGTCACGGGATGTGACGCTGAGTAGGTAAAGGACTATGAGTGAAAAAAATGTAGTTAGTATCGCTAACGTTCTGATTTACAGCGAAGATATATTTTCGGCGCAGGGATTAACCACGCTGATTAAGTTCTATCGCCCGAGCTTGCGCATCAGCCATATCGCAAGCCCACAAGAGGCGTATGCAGCAAACAGCAATAAAGTGCGTTTTGTGGTTGCGGTGGCCACGCAGGCCACCAATCTGATGTCGTTGATGAACACCATGCAGTATTTGCGCGACGCGAAGCCGGATTTGCCATGCCTGGTGCTGAGCGACGCTCTGGACCCTGTTTTGCCCGCCCTGATGCCGGATGTTCCGACGCTGTGTCTGAATACGCCTATCCGCCACATTTATGAGTCAATCAGCCGTTTGCTGTCACGCAAAGGGGCGGCATCGCCGCACTATTCTGCGCTACCGCTGTTAACACAGCGCCAGCGCGAGGTGCTTTGTCTGCTGGCCTCCGGTGCCAGCGCGCAGGATGTTTCTGCTGAGCTTGGGATCAGCCTGAAAACCGCCTACGTACACCGGCGCGATATTCTGATGCGGCTTAACATTAGCCCGAATTATTATCGTGGTGTTTTTTCCGGTCGCTTGTCATAACGGGCGTAGATAACAGAAAGACAACAGCCTCGCCTGCTCAACGTTATGCTGAGCAGGCGAGGCTGCTATTGGCGGTGTGAAGATGATTTTGCCCGCTGTCGGGGCAAAATCATGCCATTACTGCAATGTGGTAGGTGCACCAGCCGCGAAGTTGAGCAGCGGGCTACGCTTCAGCGCGCGTGACGGTGGCACGCAAAGGCTGCAGGTAAAACCGTTGAACATGTGCTCCGGCGTGGTGATAAAACTGCCGCCACAACAATCGCACTGTGTCTGCTTGAGCATGCCGCCGTCGATAAAGCGCAACAGCGTCCATGCGCGGGTTAACCCCAGCACCGGTTCTTCATTTTCTTCAGCCAAACCGTGTTCCATATAGAGACGGTAGGCTTTCAGCATCACTTCAACAGAGCGGCCAGGTTCGACCTTCTGCAGGTAAAGATAAATATTATAAAAAATGGATGAGTGAATATTCTGCTCCCACGCCATATACCAGTCGGCGGAAAAAGGCAGCATCCCTTTCGCCGGGGAATCCCCTTTCAGCTCTTTATAGAGCTTTAACAGTTTCCTGCGGCTAAGGCTGGTTTCACTCTCCAGCACCTGCATTCTGGCGCCGAAATTAATCAACTGCATGGCGATATGCGTATCTTTAATTTCCGACATAATGCTTTTTTCGTGCAACATTGAGTCTTCCATTACGCCGCCTCGCTGTCATCATGATTGAGCGTGTTAAGCAGATTGCTCGACAAAATAATGCCGGTATGCAAACGCTGAAGCGCATCAATACGCGAGTCTTTGGTCAGGCAGTTGATCATCACATCATCATCAATACGCAACCGGCTAATCAGCTGGCCTGAAGAGGACAGTTTAATCAGTTGCGACAGTGACAAGCTGCGTAAGGTTTCCATCGTGGTTTCGTTTAAACCGAGGCGGAAACCGGCTGCAATTTTATCTTCACGGATCAGACGCTGTGCCAGTAATAAATAGGACAGGTTCAGATCCTGGATAGATTGCATTTGTTCGTCAAAGTTTTGTTCGTTCATAAAGTTGCTCCCGCAAAAAACAGGCGATGCGCTGTCTTTCGCTGTTATTTAAAAATTAAATATGCGAGCAACCACTTTATTTCGATATTAATTAAAAATACTAAAAGGTAAATCTTTTAACAGCTTTAATATAATTGTGCAGGTGATTGTATTGTGTTCCTGCTTAAATCTTTGTTTCCAGGACTTTTCCTGACAACGGAAATAAGTTTACACAAAAGGATTCATGCGAACAATGGAAATAATGCGGAAAAAATAGGCGGTTTGTAAAGTTGTGTTTTTGTTACTAATTTAACTTTAGCAATTACAGTCGGTTAGATAATTTTTAAAAAAATCGATAACTTTAATTACAAAATGCGTAAAAACCCGTTGAGAAAAATTATCCTTTTCAGCCATGCTTTATCTTCTTGAATTTTATCTATAAATAATACCGGTGTGCGTAAATGATAATGGTTTTTTTCTAACGTTAATTTATTACATCATTTTAACAAGCAAGCCGGTAAATGTCACATATAGGAAAAATCACAACGCTTATTTAAAGAGTTGAACAAAGTCGATGCAAATAGATTTGCGCTGTATAAGTTTTTCCTTATGCAGGTATATAGACGGGGCTGCCACAAACGCTGCCTCGCGCATGGGCGTGTTGCACAGGCTACCCTCTACGACCGTCCGGGTAGCAGGAAGGGTAAAAGTCGTGCCCGGGATATCTTGTGCCGAAAGTTTGCGTTCCGGGGGGGCGTAAGAGGAGGGGCAGAAGCGGTAATGTTAATGTCAATAAAACGAATGATTCGCATCATTAAGAAACGGATGAGGTTGCTGCTGCCCTTCTCATTACCATTAATAAATGGATGGCAACGAGAGGATAGTTAATTTTATTACACAGAAAAGAATTAATGATAACCGCCTTTTTAGCCTCTCGTTAATTAATAACGCGAAAAGCGCGCAGTTCTGTCTGCATTTAAAGGGATTGAAATTGAGAATTGACTGAGGCCTCATTAAGTATGTAAATTAAAGTAAAGCAGGATGTCGTAATACATTATTATTTTATTATCGTAAGAACACAGATGGGCCTTGGAATTAGATAGCGAAAACAAAGGGTTAAAGGGTTGCGGTTTGAGTAGGTAGGGAGATAATTAATCTTATTGCAGTGCTTCTTTCTTTTTTGTTTCAATATTCTCTATTGAGGAATAACTTTTGCCATTTTAGAATGGTTTCGGAATTTTCTTTTTATTGCTTAATTTTCTTGTCTGGTTGAATGCATGATTTCGAAATTTAAATCGCGATATTTTGTTGCGAATATCGGCTTTTCTCCTGGGCTGAGTCTGTTGGCATGGCTTAATATTGCGATTCAGATAACTTTTCCGCTCGCGGTTGCATTTACGCCGGCAATTGCCGGGGCTGAATTGCAATCTCAAACCGTTTCGTCTATCAAGACCCAGACCTACACACTGGGTGCAGGAGAAACGGCCCGCTCTGTTGCTAAGAAATATAACCTCACCCTGGAGGAGCTTCGCCAGCTCAACCAGTTCCGCACGTTTGCGCGAGGCCTGAACAATGTGCAGCCGGGAGATGAACTGGAGGTTCCGGCCGTGGCGGTGAAGGGCGGGGCTAAACCAGGCGCTTTCGCGTCCCAGCGTGCGACAGTCGCGAATGACGCCGCGCTGAAAATGGCGGGTTATTCCTCCCAGGTTGGACGCTTCTTTGCCAACGGTTCGAATAGCGATGCCGCGACGTCAATGGCGCGTGGTATGGCGACCTCTGCAGCGGGCGGAGAAGTTCAGCGTTGGCTGAACCAATTTGGTACCGCCCGTGTACAACTCGACACGGATAAGAACTTTTCCTTAAAGAACTCACAGTTTGAATTGCTTGTGCCGCTGTATGACCGGGGTGACAAAATGGTCTTCACCCAGGGCAGTGTGCACCGTACTGATGATCGTCTCCAGGCTAACCTGGGGGCGGGGCTTCGTTATTTCGCGCCGGGGTATATGCTGGGCGCAAACGTCTTCGGTGACTACGATCTTTCCCGCGAACACGCGCGTATGGGCGTGGGCGCTGAATACTGGCGTGACTTTATGAAGCTGAGCGCCAATGGGTATATGCGGCTGACCGGATGGAAAGATTCCAGAGATCTGGCCGATTACCAGGAGCGTCCGGCGAATGGCTGGGATGTGCGTGCCCAGGCCTGGTTGCCTTCTCTGCCGCAACTGGGCGGAAAGCTGACCTTTGAACAATATTATGGCCAGGAGGTTGCGTTGTTCGGGGTGAACCATCGCCAGCGCGACCCGCATGCGATTACCGCCGGCATCACTTATACGCCGGTTCCTCTCGTGACGTTAGGGGCTGAGCAACGGCAGGGGACATCGGGGGAAAGCGACACCCGATTCAGCCTGAATGTGAACTATCAGCTTGGTGTGCCGTGGCAAAAACAGCTGAACCCGGAAGCTGTCGCCGCGATGCGCAGCCTGCAGGGAAGCCGGTATGATTTTGTTGAGCGTAACAACAATATTGTTCTTGAATACCGGAAAAAAGAGATTATCAGGCTGCATCTTGCAGAACGGGTTACAGGGAATGGCGGTGAGCAAAAATCGCTCGGTGTTTCAGTGAAAAGCACGCATGGGCTTTCGCATATTGAATGGGATGCGTCGACACTTACTGCCGCTGGCGGAAAAATAGTGCAAAACGGCGCAGATTACATGGTCGTACTACCGCGCTATCAATATTCCGCGCAAGCGGTAAATACCTATACCGTGAGTGGCGTTGCTGTGGACACGAAGGGGAACCGTTCCGATCGCCAGGAGACGCAGGTGACGGTACTTGCCTCTGCGGTGAATAACAAAACGAGCACCTTCACGCCTGCAAATAGCTCGCTGGCGGCAGACGGCGTCAGCGAACAGGTATTGACACTGACATTGAAGGATGACACCAACCAGCTTGTTGATCTCGATCCACGGGATATTGTGCTCAACCATAACACGCTGAAAAGCGCCACTGTTTCTGCGTTAACCCGCAAGCAGGCGGGTGTATATCTCGTCACCGTGAAAGCGGGGAAAGATACGGAAACGGTCACGTTAGAGCCGACAGCAAAAGGCATTTCACTGCCTTCCGCGACGGTTGCATTCAATGCCACGCTGCTTGATGCCCAGCAGTCACTGTTTACTGTGAATCCAAATACCATCAAGGCGGATAACACTGAGGTGTCGACATTCACGCTGGCGGCGAAAGATCTGCAAGGCAAGGTGATGAGCGGTATTCAGGGCAACCTGTCACTGTTGGTAAAAGACAGCAACGGTAACACGCCGTCTGCAACGCAGGTCACTCTTACTTCGCTGACTGAAAGCGCGACGCCGGGTACCTATACGGCAAGACTGTCGGGAACGAAGGCGGGTGTTTACACCATTATCCCGGCGTATGACAACACCAGTCTCAGTAGCCTGCGCGCAACGGTAACACTGACACCGGGCAGTCCGAACCCGATACGGTCGGCCATTGCAACGGATATGACACGCTACATGTCCAGTATGACAATCCGGGTGACGGTCGCACTGCAAGATAGCTACCAGAACGTGATAACGGGTGCGACCGGGTTGCTGACCGCGCAGAATGTTCAGGTTCCGAATGCCAGCTTAAATGGGAACTGGAGTGATAACCAGGACGGAACTTACACGGCGACCTACACGGCAGGGGCTGTTAGCTCGGGAAACAAGGCGACGTTGCAACTGAGCGGGTGGAGCCAGGCTATCGAGTCGGCAGGCTATGCGATTAACCCGATTCCGTTCTTGCAGAATATCTCTGTTAATGGGGCGACATTCCAGAAAGGAGACGGCTTCCCGACGACGGGCTTTACCGGCGCGACATTCACTTTAAATATCGGCAATGGCGCTCCCTTAGATTTCAACTGGTCGTCGGATGCCACTTGGGTCGATGTTGACATCAATGCCGTGGTGAGCTTCACGGGGACAGGCGATGGGCGCAAAGTCACCATTACTGGTACACCAAAAAGCGGTATCGGGCCAGATATCACCTACAGTTTCACGCTGCGCAATTGGTTTATTACTGATAGACAACAAGTGCTATGGGTAGATGCTGGCCCCTATTGCAGTGCGCAGGGGTACACTCAGCCGACCGCAGCCCAGGTGTCGCAAAACTCTGGTTTCGTCCCCACCGGGGTTCGTACGCTGGGGGCATTGTGGAACGAGTGGGGATCTTTAGGCGGCACCTCTGCGTTCCCCGACGATGCTTACTGGCTGGCAGATGCAACACCAAGCGATCCCAATTATCACTACTCGCTGGACAAGTGGGGTGGCAACCTTTACGAGGGTTCTGGTGGTACGCTAAGCCCAACCATGTGCACTAAGGCCCTCTAACGCTGCCTGAGCTGTTATGAGCGTTATTGTTCCCTCGCCCCTTTATTCTTTAAGGGGCGGGGGATACATGGCTGAGATGCAGACTCACCAAAGTCATTGATCATATTGCTTTTCTGTTTACCGGATAGTGTCTGATCACCACGCTATGCCAACATTTGCTGTTGTACGACATTTCCCGGCAAGCTGAAGTGGCGCAGCTGGCTACCCCTTGATTCCAAAGTTTTTATTCCCGCTATTAATCAAAACAGGAATATTTTATGGGGTGCCGGCAAGGTTCGGATTTAATTAGTTGGCTTCTGACTTCGCGGGACAAACTCAAGGCACAAAAAAGCCCGCAGGGCTTGCGCCGTGCGGGCTCTTAGGACTTCATCGGATGACTCTGGTAATCACCGATGGAGAATTTTGGGCTGGCGGAGTCTGAATAAATTCGCTAATTGATTGAATTAAAGTGTTTTTAGTGAATTCAACTTTCAATTGTGTACCTAAACGTGTACCAATCGCTTCGCCTAACAGACTTTTGGGCTCATTTCTTATGTGCATTTATCCAGCTCGGCAGTAAGCCTATTCAGCTCATCCCGAATATGTTTCCGACGCTGTTTTAACAACAAGCAGGCTGGAACAACACGCTCAATGATGGTCGGCTTCCTGCTCACGTACTCTGTTACGAGCCGCTTAATATCTTCTTCTGTCCAGCCATCCATCACCGGCGTTGGGTTATAAAGGAGATTAGCCTGGAGGGCAGGGGCAACTTCCTCATCCAGAATCACAAAGATCGCTTCCCGGCTGAGCCCGGATTCCTTTAACACCTTAGCCATCCATCGATAGTCATAGTCCTGGAGTTCCCGACCGGTGAAAAGCTCCGATAAGGCGTGCCAGACAGTGATGCGGTTTGCTTGATCGTTATCTGTCAGTTGCATGTTAGCTCCTCCCGACGCTGAAAAATAAGAGGATAAGAATTTTCCTAGATTGTAAACGAAAGCAAAAAATGCCTGCCAAATGCTCAATCACGGTAGTTAAAATGATTATGGGATATAAGAAAAGGAAAAGGCAAATGGTTGATATTACAGCAGAGATGCTTTGGAATATTGCCAGGCATTACCGGCATATAGAAAGCCTGCTAAATTCACAGCATTACAATGTCCATGCCATAGCACCACATTTGAACCAATGGTTTACCGTTTATGGAATAAATACAGAATTAAGAGCCGCTCATTTTATAGCGCAAGCTTGTGTTGAAACTGCCAACTTTTCTAGATTAACTGAAGTTCCAAGAGATGGTGGCAGAGAATATGATGCAGGAACACGGATAGGACGTAATTTAGGTAATACAGAAGTCGGTGATGGTCCAAAATTTATAGGTCGTGGGTTATTACATCTGACAGGTCGAGAAAATTATACGAATTTCGGAAGCCAGTTTGAGAAAGATTACGTAACTGATCCCACTATAGTTGCAAGGAACCCATATGTTGCGGTTAAAGCAGCTTGTTATTATTGGGATCTCAGACATGTGAATGCGGCAGCAGACAGGGATGACGTAAATAAAGTAACCCTTCTCGTGAACGGTGGCTACAACGGTCTCGAAGAAAGGAAAGGGGCGTTGATAAGAGCAAAGAGAGAGCTTGGAATAATATGAAAGTATCAACTGGCATTCTAACATTATTTCTGTGTGCTATAACTTTTCCGTCTTTGGCTGCTGCGAAACAGTCTGAATTAACTTGTAAAGCTCAGGCAATAACAGAAGCAAATAAACTGCTGGCTTTTTATCGGGACAACGATGACAGGGCTGAGGTTGATAAAGATGTAACTGCATTAGCGAAGATGCAAAATCCGGAAAATAAATCGCAATATTTTGATGTATTGCAGACCTGGGGTTATATCTACAAAGGCAAGTATCGTATGAGATTCATCTTCCTTAATGACTGTACGCTCATGGGGGAAGAAATTTTAGAGTATGCTAATCCTTAGTATCACTTGGATTTTCGCATATATCTCGGGGCGGCATTTTTGCCGCTCCCCACAGTAAATTGAATAACAAAATTTAACTTAAATTCCAATTCCTCTCACAGCCCAAAACAATCCTTTAGAGCCACTCCCTTTAAAATCCGTCAGCTCCGGGCTCTTCAATCGGATTCTTAAATATGTTCTGTGTGCAGAGTGTTCTCTTTCTGTAGCGCGCTTTCCAACAAGCATTAAGCCGATGGGCGTAAAAAGTTTTTTGGGGGTTTACCGTTCACACTGTTCATTTCGCGATTTTTTTATTGTTTATCAGTGGCATGGATGGTGATGAGCTAGTGAATAGTGAACAGTACACTGTTCACTTCCGGGGGCGTCAGATAGAAAAAGACCGGCAATCGCCGGTCTGTGGTGGTTATTTTGTTGCGGGCTCATCGCACTTCGGCAGCCAGTCGCCGTTACTTTCTTCTTTCAGTGTCAGGTTAGTCTGCATCCCCTGATTTGTCCGCCGCCTGTCATAGTTCAGGCCGTACTCTTTCAGCATGGCCGGTAACCCCTTTCCGAACGAGGTCAGGCTGAGCGTGTTTTTGTAACCGTGCGCCTCCATGTAGACCAGATAGGCGTGATAAAGATACTGGCGCGGCTGGCGCGGAATAATGTTGGCATTACCCATATACATCCCGTCAGCGTCAGGCAGAGCCTCCAGATAGCCGCAAAAATCAAACGCCGGGTCGGCGTCACGCTTGATGCTCAGTGCCTCGCCGGAGTTCTGCTGCGACTGGAGCAGCGTGCGGGCGCTCATCGGGTCGCTGAACCGTTGCATGAGCTGACGCACAATGACGGCCAGCTCGCGGGCGATTTTGTCCTTCAGGTGCGGGTCGCGCTCCTCCGGCGCAATCTGTTCCGGGAAGTGCAGGATAACCCGGCGACGGGAGACGCCGCCGCTGCGGTCGGTGAAACGCATCGGGTTGTTGTTGACGGCCAGAATCACCGCCGGAATATGCGTGGAATAGGCGTCGCGGTATTTCGGGTCAACTGACACGGCATCGCCGCCGGTGATGGCCTTGAGTCCCGCACCGTCACCGCTCCATTTCTCCTGGTCAGGCAGGCGAATCAGCGAGAAGCCAATCAGGGCGGCGCGCTCGCGGGGTGATTCCAGCGTCTCGATGGTCGCGGAGGTGGCGTTGTCCTCGCCTGCAAGCATAGTCGCAATTTCGGCGAGAATGCTTTTCCCGCTTCCCCCTGGTCCCGTCACTTCAAGAAAGAGCTGCCAGTCGTAGCGGTTCGCCAGCACCATAAACAGCGCAGCGAGTATCACGTCGCGCTTGTCGGCGCGGCCACCGGCAGCGCGGTCGAGCCAGCGCCAGAAATGCGGGGCATGCGTTTCCAGCGTTTCGCCCGCCACCGGCGGGGTGAAGTCCACCTCGCACAGGGTACGCAGCCAGTGGGATTTGTGGTGCGGGCTGAACGTACCGCTGACGGTATCGAGCACACCGTTGCGAAAGCCAATCAGACGCCGTGCCGGAGCGCCCTGTTGCGGCACAATCAGTTTCAGGGTCTCCACCACCGACGCAATTTTCCCTGACGAGAACGGCGCGCGCAGGCGCTGAAAGAGTGCGGCCACATCGCGGGAGAAGTCAGCCGGGGACATCACTTTCCAGGCTCCGGCTTCATACCGGGATAGAAGCTGGCCGTTAGCATCCACCGCCAGCGCCTCGCCGTAATGCTCATGTACCCGCATCGCCTTCTCACTGGTGCTCATGGCGGTGAATTCCGCCTCGCTCATGGCGTCGAAAGGGCTCGCGACCGGTGGCTTAATGGCATCGTAAATCTCCCTGCGCGTGGCGTCCTTACCATTCAGGGTAAACGCATCATTCCAGTCACCGAACACCGGCGGCAGCGCGACAATTCCCTCGCAGGCTTTTGCGGCCGCAGCGGCTTTTGTCTGGCCGTCGCCGTTCAGGTCACAGTCAGCGGCAAGGACAATCTGACAGCCCGGATGCCGGTTGCGGGCAAGGCTCGCCAGAGAAAGGAGGTTCACGGACGACAGCGCCGCCATCACGGTTTCACCGGTCAGGTGATGCACGGTCAGCGCCGTGGCGTACCCTTCCGCTATCCACAGGCGTTTCCCCGCCTGTTTTTCACCGTTGATAAGGTGACAGGCTCCCTTCACCTGGCCGCCTTTCAGGGTGCGCTTGTCGCCGTCAGCGTTAATGAACTGGAGGTTCACAAGCGCGCCGGTGTCGTCATACAGCGGCACCACCACATCCCCGGCGCGGTATGTCACGCCGCCGGTTTTGTGCGTGGTGGTCAGCGTCAGGCATTCCAGAGCAGGAAAGCCCTTGCGGGTCAGGTAGGCGTTACCGGTGGTTGAACGGCTTTTTGCCAGCAGACTGGCCGCCAGCGCGGCGGCCTCCCTGCGCCCGGCTTCAGTTTCGGCCGTATCAGCAGCAATCACCTCCGGGGCAACCGGCGTCAGGCTGCCGGTCACGGCATTCACCCGGTCGGCGGCTTCGCTGACCGTCACGCCCAGCGCCTTTTCCACCAGGCTCAGGCCGTCACCCGCGCCGCACTGGTTGCAGAACCATGTTCCGCGCCCTTCCTTGTCATCGAAGCGGAAGCGGTCACTCCCGCCACATACCGGGCAGGCCTGATGCCGGTTTTTTATCACTTTCACGCCCAGCGCCGGGAGAATACGCGGCCAGTGGCCGCACGCCTGTCTGACGGTTTCCGTTACGTTCATTTTCATTATTTTTCCTCAGTGCACGACTGGCGCGGTGATATGGCGGGCGCATAACTCTTCCATCACGGCCAGACCAAGAAAGGAGAGCGACGGCGCGGTTTTGAGTGGTGCGGCATTCATTAAATCTTCCAGCAGCGCACAGGCAATCTGGCGGCCTTTATCCTCGCCGTGCTGGCGCAGATAAAACCCTTCCAGCTCGGCGGCGATGGCGGATTCCAGCGCATCGAGTGTCAGGTGCGGGTAACGGTGCTGACGCTGACACAGGGTCAGCCAGGCACAGGCCACAGCGCGGCGGTAAAGTGCGGCGCGCAGGGCGGGCGGTAACGGCTGTTTCATACCTTTTCCTCCCCGTCGAGCCAGCGCCGGTTGCAGCGCTCGATCACGGCATCGAGCTGATCCGTCATCAGGTAAATCAGGGAAATGAGTTGCAGACGCTCAGCCGGATCGCGGCGGAGGGTCACATTGTCCTGTTCCGCCGCCAGCTCGCTGACCAGATGGCCGATATTGCGCAGGTGCTCAAGATATCTGAGATCGTCAAGGGTAAGGATGGAGTGACTCATGCGTGCACCTCCGCAACCGGCAGGCGACCGGCAAACGAGAGGACGTAATCGCGAACGAGGGAACGGCGTGCGGTACGTTCATCAGCGGCAACGGTGCGCAGCATACAGACACGTGGTTTACGCCCGGAACGACGAACAGCAGCGAAGATAAAGATAAATTGCGGGTGAGACAGGGTGAGGGTCGTAGCCATAAGGGCAACCTCCTTGAAGTAGCGGTTATCGCTACCACCGGAGTTCTCACGCTCGGGTGGTAGCCCAGACGGGGGTGAGAAACCGGCCTTCAAGGGAACCGGCCAGCCCGAAGGCTGCCCCGCCTGAGCCACCATTACGCGGATACAGCAACGGTTAAAGAACCGGTACGTAAACAACAGGTGCACAGAGGCATAGACACAAAAAAAGACGCATGGCGCGTCCGGTGTCGCCTTGAAGAAACTCGGGTTCTCACGCCCGGCTGCCGATTTTGCGACAGCGGGAAAACTATACCTGGAAACGCCGACAGGAAGCAAGCCAGAAAAAGGGGCGTTTTGCTGACCGGGCAACATCATGCATCACAGCCCCGGTTGCGCGCCGCGATGCGATCGCTCATCCAGGCAGTGATTTCACTGTGCGCCCACGCCACGTTTTTACCGCCGAGAGAGATTTGTTTCGGGAAAGCCTCCCGGCTGATGAGGTCGTAAATGGTTGAGCGGGACAGACCGCATAAATGCATCACTTCCGGCAGGCGTAAAAAGCGTTCCTGAATAACGTCAGAAACAGGCATTAACGGCGCGGCAGGGGCGGAAGACGGGGAAGAAAAAGCGGTGTGCATCGGGCTACCTCATAATGTCCATACAGTGCCGGTCGTGTCTTTCCGGCTTCGGGTAGCGCTCTATTTTGTGAATATTTTCACCGGATGCAACAAGTGGAAATTGACCTCAGCGTCGTTAAGGTACGCGTAAAATTTTACCTTCCGGGTAATAAAGGGCAGTAAAGGTTAATAAGGGGCTGGAAAATTTTATAGTGAAATTCTCATCGTTATTTCGCATTAAAGCCGGGCTAATTAAAAGGAACAAACATTCAATAAATTTACTGTCGCGCTAAAAGAAAAAGAAAGGCCTGTGAACAGTAGTGAACAGTCGGTGAACACTTAATTCCTCAACTGTTCATTCTTTAACTTACTGTATTATCTATTATTTTATTTCTCAGTGAACAGAGTGAAGAGTTAATTACAGAAAAACAAACAGAAAGAGGAGTTTCCGGAGACCTCTTTCTGGCGAGCCGCTTTTTTTCAGCGGCTTTCTGTGCCATCCCGGCCACAACTGCAATCAGTCGTTTCGTTGTGCAGGACGCGGCAGAATGCCCTCAGGTTGACAACACAGAGAGCCCCGCCATGAAAACTGAACTGATTACCGCCGTGATGAAAACCCTCGGCAGCACCCAGGACGCGAAAACCCGCACCGCTATCGACAGCGCCCTCGACGCCATGAATAAAAAGGCCAGCGAAGAGAGTGCGGTCGCTGTAAATCGTGCCGTTGAGACGTTCGCTCAGGCAAAAGCCGCGCATACCGGGAATATGATGAAGCTGAACGATATCGGCGCGGCCATCACCCGCAGCGAAAAGGAGCGTGAGAACGCCCTGACAGAAAATGCCGAAGCGGAACAGAGCTGGCGCGCGCGTTTCCGCACCCTGCGCGGTGAAATGACGCCGGAGCTGAAAGCCGAGCACGGCAGACGCATTGCCGGTCGCGAGCTGGCAGAGGAGTTCACCGCCCTGATTGCGGAGCTGGAAACCGATAAATCCCGCGCCATGCTGGCCGCCTGCGCCTCCGGTGAAAAGTACGTGGAAGAACACCGGACAGCGTTTGGCCTGTACGCGCAGAGCGAATGGGCTGTCGCCATGAAGACCATCAGCCCGGCGCTGGTCAGGGCATTCGCGCTGCGTCTGCGCGCGCTGGAAATGCAGCAGACGGAACGCCCGCTCAATACCCTGATTCAGGAGCTCGGCGGCCATGTTTCCGTTCAGGCCGGGTTTTACACCTTCAATATGGACAGGGAGCCGGTACTTTCACAGCTTGGTCTTTACCGCCCGCCGCTGACCGGCGTGGATATGGCGCTGTATAAAAGCCCGGTGAAGCGAACACTGCTCGCCACACGACTGGCCGAGAAAAGAAAACAGGCGGAGGGCTGAGCCATGTTTCACTGTCCGTTCTGCAGACAGCCTGCGCACGCGCGCACCAGTCGCTATCTGACGGAAAACCTCAAGCAGCGCTATCACCAGTGCACCAGTATTGAATGCTCGGCCACGTTCCGCACCACCGAGACACTCGACGGGGTGATACGCAAACCGGCCATGCCGGAAAATCAGGTTTTGCAGGCAGAAATTCAGCAGCAATAATCCTCCGAAAACCTCCTGATTTATATGCGCCGGTACTCGCTACCGGCTGCGCCCTCAGTACCCCGAAAAAACGCAAAAAATTCCGTTATTTTTTTCGAAAAATACCCTGCATGCATCAGGTGCATTTAATTGCATTTATTTCTCTAGCTGCCAGAATCCCGCCCGCGCCAGTCCTCACGCGGTCTGAGGTAGCTTATGCATCTGCATTTAAACCGCCCTGCAAAGCGGGCAGGCGAGGCGGGGAAAGCACTGCGCGCAAAATCTTAAGCTCCAAAAAGCATTTGATTATATTTTGAAATCTCAAGATTAAATCGTAAAGACAGATCCACGATTGAACCGTTCTTTTCATATGCTAAATTTGCATGATAAGGTAATTGAAGTATAGATGCACACCTGTAATAGTAACTAATTAACTCTGAATGTGAAGTGTGCCAAGTATTATCTATGGATGATAAATCATCCCATGTTTTAGTAATGAATTGCTCTCTTTCCTTATCAGTAACATTGTTTAGAAAATATTGTATAACAGGGTAGTCTAATTCTGATGATGAAACAGAAAATAATAAATCATTTTGCGTATAACCAAAATTCCATTCGCTCCATATCCTAAATGCCTTTTCCCAGCAAGAGAATTGTAAAGCTAAAGTGGAATGCTGTTTAAATGATGTTAAACAGTGCATGACCGGCTCTCTCGAATTAGTATAGGAATGATCTAAGCTGTTGTTATGAAGGATAATAGAATTGAGGTATGAATCCAGAGCTTTGGGGGAGTTAATAATAGCTAAAGCTTTCCCTAAGTTGACTTGAATATTTGGAAATCTACATGGATATGAGTTTACATAGTTCATCCAATAGTTGAAGTCTCCTTTAATGTAAAGGGTTTGAAAGAGTTCGACAAGAAATACATCATCGCTAATTATATTAGCATTAATGTTTGTATCGTGAATAATAGAAAACGTTAGAATTTTTGAAAGATGATCTGAGCTAGAGAGTTTAAGTAGTTTTATTTTGTTTTCTATAGAAATGCAAGATGAAAGGAAGTACGTTTTGATTATGTTTATTGATTTGGTTAAAACATTTAAAAGCACCTCGAGTTCATATTCTGATAAAATATACAATGAAACTCTGACTTCGTTAGGGATTATGTCTGGTAACAAGTTGTTAAAAAAACACAAATGGTGGCCAATCATCTCAGATGAATCCGTAACCATAAGCCTAGAGATGTCTAAATCCCTGATAGGGAAACGTTCAGAACAGCGATCTATAAGTTTACTAGGAATATAGTAGTTAATTATGCAACTGCGGGCGTAATTTATGAAATGAGCACAAGGCTGATTTGAATTAATTATTTGAGATATAATATATTCTGGATTTTTAAGATGGCTTATTAAAATCAGCAGCGATGAGCAATTTCCATAATATTCAAATATTTCTTTAAATGCATCAATCGCATACTGATTGTTGTTATGTGAGACGGCTTCATTGTTTTGATAATCAAACAAATAATAAATTTCTGAATTTTCAATAATTTCTTGGTAATCACGATGTCCTGTGTTATGACTCATGGAATCTATAATATTAAGAGTGTTTATTATTGAGTTATGTAACTGACTCCAGTTATTAATCATTGATATTTCTCCATACTAGACAATCAATGCCTGATAAAGAGTCCCATAGTTCTAAAAAGGCATTAGCGATTAGTTGTGCATCCTGTACTTTTTGTAATATATGGTGGCTTGTGCCAAATGAATTAACTGACGTACCTAAAGACCATGCTAAAGTACTCGAATGATAGTTAGTTGAAGGAAAAATAATGAATCTGTCATGAAATTCCCATCCATTAGCCCCTGTTTTACATCTAAATTCTAAATTTATGGTCTTCATTGCCTCAACAGGTAAAGCATTGAAGCTTTCTTGATATCTTTTTATGGTTTGAAGTGCCTTGGATCCATGATTTTCTCTTAATGAGTTTCCTCCAGAGTCCGGTGGCAATTCTAATGAACTAATGGCTTTCATAACAGAGCCTGAATGTTTATTCATCAATAGGGTATCTGATAGATCTTGAAAGCTTAAATAAGGATCCCATAACCATACCGCATGTTGCCCGTATTTGTTTATTAAATAAACTAAATCTTCAAGAGCAATATTTCTTGATTGCTTTTTATTAGTCCCTTTTGAATTGTATTGTACGAAATTACGGCTCCGCCTTAATTCAGTGCTGCTGTTTTCATAAATCCTTTTTTCAACCCAATTAATGATCGGCTTTGTGTTAGGAAGTTTGATTCTACTGCTTCCTGAATCTAACACGCTAATTACTTTAGATTTTCCATTACTTGTTAACACTCTTTCTTTATAAGTGGAAACTGTAGTTGTAATTCTTGCATTAGGGGCAATGAAGGCCGATGGTCTGGTTCTTGCTAAAATAAAATTGTTTTCAGGATCCCAAATAGTACCAATATGAGAACGTTTATTTGGTATTGGTAATGAAATGTTTGATTCATCACTTTTTAGAACTTTTGTAAAGTACCCTTCACAGACATTATCATTTTCAGTTAAATGGCAATTTATTATCAGATCTCTTTTTCGAGCATGTTCATGCCAGGCTATATTACAATTTAATGAATATGTTTCATTTTGTTTTTCTAGTCCAAAACGAGCCATTAAAATGGTGCTAGGTATTTGCAGTAAAAAATTACCTATTCTATCTGAAACACTTGAAATGGATATAGGTAGAACTTCATTTATTCTATCAGATAGCTTTTGTAATGCCTGAGGAGATGATAACAATTCTTGATGGTTTTCTTTGTCGAAATCAAACCATTCAAAAACATAACTTCCATTATGAAAATTATTCTTCAATATGTTATTTATTGGTACTGACTCATATGAATTAGGAGAGACAAAGTATTTATCTATTTTTTTTAGATTAATAATATTGTTTTGATTTGCATCCCATACTCCATTTTGAGTTAAAATTTCTAATTTGTGAAAGAGTTCATCAAATTCAATGTAATACCTCGTAATGCCAAACCGCCATTTGTTGAGATGGTTGATAGAAATTAGATTGCTTGTTAAATAAGTTCTCCCAGTGGCGACCGGTTTATTGATATTCTCAGCCACCATTAGTGTCAAAATATTGCTGATTTTTTTATCAGTGGATAATGAGAATACTTCTGTAACCTCAATTATATTATTGAAGCCAAGTATTCCGCCCTTTAATGCTAACTCGATATCATTGATTATAGTTTGCATAATTAATGATTGCCGTTATTTTTTAGTGATACTATTTTCATTAATATTTTCTCCCCACCAATTCATTAATTCTGTTCTTTTTAGTAAGTAAGTAGAACGATTGTAAGCACGTCTAACTTCGTTTTTATCGCAATGAGCTAAAGCTGCTTCAATAACATCCGCATTGAAACCTGCTTCGTTCATAGCTGTACTTGCAATCGAACGTAAACCATGTGCAACTAGTTTTCCACCATACCCAATTCGCTTCAAAGCAGCATTAGCCGTCTGACTATTCATAGGTTGTTTTGGGTCATTCCTACTTGGGAAAACATGCTCTCGATGAGCACTGATAGGCTTCATCACTTCAAGAATCTCTAACGCTTGAGGTGATAAGGGAACCACATGCTCACGTTTAGCTTTCATTCTCTCCGCCGGTATCGTCCAGAGTTTTGCATCAAGGTCGATCTCTGCCCACCTTGCACCAGAAGCCTCAGAAGGGCGAACTAGGGTCAGGAGCTGCCATTCAATCAGGCAGCGTGTCGGGACAGATAAATTAGACATAACCAGCGAACGCATGAGTTTCGGTAATTCTTCCGGTCGCAGCGTTGGCATGTTCTGCTTTTTCGGTTTTTCAAAGGCCATACCAACACCTGATGCCGGATTAGCATCGATCAGGCCGGTATTAACTGCATAAATCATTATCTCATTAACGCGCTGTACCAAGCGGCGCACCGTCTCTAGCGCGCCACGTGCTTTGATTGGCTCCAGGGCTTCAACAATTGTTCTGGCTTTTATCTCCTGAACGGGTATCGCGCCGATAGCAGGGAAAACGTCTTTGTCCAAAGAGCGCCAAATGTCTTTCGCATAGTCTTCTGTGACGCTCTTGCTTTTAATCTGGAACCAGTTAGCGGCCACGGCTGAGAAAATGCTATCCAGCTCAATCTGGCGTTGTTCTGAAGCTTGCTCCTGCTGCTGCTGTGGATCTATGCCTTGCGCGAGCGTTGTTAAATGCTGGTCGCGCATCTGACGAGCTGCGGCGAGTGTTAGAGCAGGGTATGAGCCGAGACTTAGGTTTGTTCGGCTACCACTGGTTGGACGCTGGTAGCGGAAGCGCCACAGTTTTTTTCCAGAGGTTTTGACAAGCAGGAATAGGCCATCACCATCATGAAGCGTGAAGTCTTTTTCGCGGGGCTTAGCTTTGAGGATTTCGTTGTTAGTGAGGGGGCGTGTGATGCGCGCCATGCCTGGATCCCTTCCATAATTGGTACACGTTTAATGGACCACAGTATACCGTGTACCTAAACGTGTACCAATTCTCTCTGGATTTAGCTGGATGTTCTCGGACAACCACAGACACAAAAAAGCCCGCAGGGCTTGTGCCGTGCGGGCTTTCAGGATTTCACCGGACGTATCCGGATCATGAAGTGGTGGAGCTGGCGGGAGTTGAACCCGCGTCCGAAATTCCTACATCCTCGGTACTACATGCTTAGTCCAGTCTTTAATTTCGCTTGCCGGCTGCGGACGGACACGCCACTAACAAACTAGCCTGATTAGTTTTAACGCTTCAACCCCAGGCAGGGCATCCACGCGATCTCTTTTGGGTTTGACCTCTCTTGATCCCCGTCCTAAGAGCGGAGGCTAGGGAGAGAGGGCTCTAAGCAGGTTATTAAGCTGCTAAAGCGTAGTTTTCGTCGTTTGCGACTATTTTTTTGCGGCTTTTTACGAGGCCAACCGCCCCTCGGCATGCACCTTGGGTTTCGCAAATCCCGTCGAATCCAGAATCAGCCCCAAAAGTGTGACGCTGAGTATAACAGATTTATGACATGCCATTCCAGTCCATATCACAATGACTTTTGTCGAGGGAAATGCGGTTAGTAAGTGTCCACGCGCAACAGCAACTGATGCATACGATCATGCCGTATTTATTATTGCTGTATGCGAGACAAAGCGTTCACACCAGATGGCTAACGTAGTTGAGCGTATGGAATTGACCCGATCGCCTGTTTTTGAGCGCTCCAAAGGAGTGGTTTACGCGCGTACAAGAAGCGCTGAATTGACCAACCGTACAGGAAAATCTTTCCTGGTCTGCCGGAGATAATTGCCAATCTGGAGCTCAAAGTGGTGCTGGATTATCTATCAAAGCATTGAGCAAACTGAATGAGGCGCTGAGTGAGGGTTGATAAATGTTCGATGCCCTCTCCCGGCGTGAGAGGGCGATGCGGACGCGATTAACGCCCGGCGTTTTTCATAATGCGAGCTTTATCTAGCTGCCATTCGCGCTCTTTCAAATCGGTGCGCTTGTCGTGCTGTTTCTTACCTTTCGCCACGCCGATTTTCACTTTGCACCAGGCATTTTTCCAGTACAACGACAGTGCCACCACGGTGTAACCTTCGCGGTTGATACGTCCATACAGTGAATCGAGTTCGCGCTGATTAAGCAGTAGCTTACGTGTGCGAGTCGGATCGCAAACATAGTGGCTGGAGGCTACGGTCAGTGGCGTAAAGTTTGCGCCAAACAGAAAGGCTTCGCCGTCTTTCAGAATAACGTAGCTGTCACCGATGTTTGCTTTACCGGCGCGTAAGGATTTTACTTCCCAGCCTTGCAGTGCCAGCCCGGCCTCAAACTCCTCTTCGATAAAGTATTCATGGCGGGCGCGCTTATTCAGCGCAATGGTGGCTGAACCTGGTTTGTATGCTTTTTTCTTCGTCATAGTGTCGTGAAGCCATCCGGTAATCTGATATCTGAAACTGACCTCATTGCGTCCTGTGAGGTTTAGCCGGTTATCTTAGCATGAGTTCGGGCATTGCGTTTTCCTTTCATCCGGGGGAAATGGTATTATTTGACGATTGTGTGAACGCGGAAAACGATATGCCTCAGATTAGCCGTACTGCGCTGGTGCCTTACAGCGCGGAACAAATGTACAAGTTAGTGAATGATGTAAAATCCTACCCGCAGTTTTTGCCTGGCTGTACTGGCAGCCGGGTGCTGGAATCCGGGCCGACGCAAATGACCGCGGCGGTGGATGTTTCCAAAGCCGGGATCAGCAAAACGTTTACCACGCGTAATACGCTGGACACTAATCAAAGCATTTTGATGCATCTGGTCGATGGCCCATTCAAGTCGTTGATCGGTGGGTGGAAATTCACGCCGCTAAGTGCTGATGCTTGCCGGGTAGAATTTCAACTTGATTTTGAATTTACCAATAAGCTGATTGAACTGGCGTTTGGCCGCATCTTTAAAGAACTGGCGGCAAACATGGTGCAGGCGTTTACCCACCGGGCAAAAGAGGTTTACCGTGCCGGGTAATATCGCGGTTGAAGTGGCTTACGCACTGCCGGAGAAACAGTATCTTCAACGGGTTACGCTTGAAGAGGGCGCAACCGTTGAGCAGGCGATACGCGCTTCAGGTTTGCTCGAGCTGCGTGATGATATTGACCTGAAGGTGAATAAAGTGGGGATTTATAGTCGCCCGGTGAAATTGCACGATGCCGTGCACGACGGCGATCGCGTAGAGATTTACCGCCCGCTGATTGCCGATCCGAAAGAGCTGCGCCGCCAGCGCGCTGAGAAGTCAGCTAAGAAAGCGTAAGCTGATAGCGTGGGTTTTGTTACCGGCGCCGGTAAGTAAGAATCCGAACACGACGGGAAAAGAGCCGACATAAATGGCTCATACAAACTCAAACAAAAAAGGTGCTCATTGAGCACCTTTTTACATTTCTGCAACGTTAGCCTTTGGTCAGCGCAGGTTTGTTATCCATATTGGTCAATACGCCATTGCTGCTGAAAGTCAGCGTCAGGGTTTGCTGAGAAACATCTTCATGACCCGGCTGCTGGCGGAACACGTAGAACCAGGTGTTACTGCCAAACGGGTCGGTCATCATCGGCGTACCCAGTGCATAAGCAACCTGCTGTTGCGTCATACCTACGCGGATTTTAGAAACATCATTTGGCGTCAGGTAGTTCCCCTGATTGATATCAGGACGGTAAACCACGCGTTCTACGGTAGAGCAACCTGCGGTCAACATCAGAAGAACCGCTGCGGCAGCAGTCAGCATTTTACAGCGCATAGTGATTTGATTCCTTTTCGGCCCGAACAATACGTGGCTCATATGTAATATGCCGATGATAATAGACCTTTCGCCAGTTTAAAACCTTTGCCGGCGGGTCTGTTGTCGATTTTGTCGAGAACTCTGACCGTCATATTACAAAAAAGTTTACGCTGCTAGCAGCTCTTTGGCGTTCGCCAGCGCGTTGCGGGTCACTTCACTACCGCCAAGCAGGCGCGCCAGCTCCTGCAAACGGGCACGTTTATCCAGCGGCTGCATATGCGTTTCGGTCATTGCGCCATCCGTTTCTTTGCTGACAAAGAAGTGATGATGGCCACAACCGGCAACCTGCGGCAGGTGCGTTACGCACATTACCTGCGTGGATTCACCCAGCTGGCGCAACAGTTTACCTACAACCACGGCTGTCGGGCCGCTGATGCCAACGTCGACTTCATCGAAGATCAGCGCCGGGGTTTCCATTTTCCGTGCGGTGATCACCTGGATAGCCAGCGCAATGCGCGACAGTTCACCACCGGAGGCGACTTTGGCGATTGATTGCAGCGGCTGGCCGGGGTTGGTTGTCACACGAAATTCGATGCGATCGGCACCTTCAGCTGTCAGCGAATGGGCATCAAACGCCACATCAATGGTAAAGACGCCGTGCGGCATGGAGAGCGCATGCATGCTTTCAGTAATTAATTCGCCGAGTTCCTGCGCATATTTCACGCGCTGCTCATGCAACTGCTGGGCAGTCGCCAGCGCGAGCTGGTGATGGTGTGTGACAGCCAGCGCCAGGGTTTCCTGCGAATCAGCCTGATCGTCGATCTGTTGCTGTTCATCAAGCAATGACTGGTGAAACTGAGGTAGCTCTTCCGGGCTGATGTGATGTTTGCGCGCCAGCGAAATCTGTCGTGAGATACGCTGTTCCAGTTCGTACAGACGGTTTGGATCGAGATCTAAGCGGTCGCAGTAGTGGCGCAGCTCATCGCTGGCTTCACTAATCTGAATAGCAGCTTCTTCGAGCATATCCAGCACGCCGGAAAGACGTGCGTCCATACCTGCCAGTTCGCCAAGCAGTTGGCGGGCGGTATAGAGCTGGCTTTGCAGATTGGCCTCTTCACCGTCTGCCAGCACGTTCAGTGCATGCTGGCTGGTAGACAGTAACTGACCGCTATTGGCGAGGCGTTTGTACTCTTCATCAATCAGCTCAAACTCGCCTGGCTGCGGGTTAAATTCATTCAGCTCTTTCAATTGGTAGTGCAAAAGCTCTGCGCGGGCGGCGCGCTCCTGACTTTGCTGTTGATGCTGGGCCAGCTCGCGGCAGCTTTGATGCCAGGCACGGTAGTGTTCAGTCATTTGCTGAGTTAGCGCATACTCACCGGCGTAGCCATCGAGCAGTTTTTTCTGCTGATCGGGCTTAATAAGAAGCTGATGCGCGTGCTGACCATGGATCTGAATGAGTAACTGGCCCAGCTCGCGCAACTGGGAAAGCGGCACCGCCGTGCCGTTGATAAAACCACGGGAGCGCCCGTCGCTGCTGATCACACGGCGAAGTAAACACTCACGCCCATCTTCTAACTGGTTCTCTTCGAGCCAGCGTTGGGCGGCGGGAGTATCTTTTAGTGCGAAGCGGGCGCACAGGTCGGCGCGCGGCGCGCCTGCGCGTACCATGTCGGCTTCCGCACGACCGCCCAGGCATAGCCCGAGCGCATCAATGGCAATCGATTTACCCGCCCCGGTTTCGCCGGTAATAGCTGTCATCCCGCTGTGAAAATCAATCTCGAGCTCACGAACGATAGCAAAATTACTGATGGTCAGTTGTGCCAACATGGTTGCTTTCCTGTATGAAAAACCATAACTGTGTTTTCGTACAGTATAATCTGGTTTTATATACAGTAAAGTGTTGTGCGATGATTTTCAGAACAATTTTTTCGACCAGCCGAGCTTAGAGCTTAACGTATTGAAATAACTGTAATCTTTAGGGTGAATAAGATTGAGGTGATAGTCGCAGCGGCGGATAAGTACATCTTCGCCTTCTTGAATCGGCAGTGCGATTTGGCTGTCGCAACTCACCTCCAGATCGCTGCGACGATGGGAAAAGCGCAGGCGAATAGTGCTGCTGCTGTTTATCACCAGCGGGCGCGCAGACAACGTGTGCGGAAACATCGGTACCAGCGTGATGGCATCCAGCGATGGCGTCAGAATTGGCCCGCCAGCGGAGAGTGAATAGGCGGTGGAACCGGTCGGAGTTGAGATAATTAGCCCATCCGAACGCTGGGAAAAGGCGAAAACTTCGTCGATATAGACTTCAAATTCAATCATATGGGCAACTTTGCCCGGGTGGAGTACCACTTCGTTGATCGCGGTGCTGATGCGTTTCTGGCACTCTTGCTGGCAGACCTGCACTTCCAGCAAAAAACGTTTTTCAGCGATATAATGACCTTCCAGCACGTCGGCCAGCTGTTGCTGCGCGTTGTCGGGATCGAGATCGGTGAGAAAGCCGAGGTTGCCGCGGTTAATCCCAATAACCTTGATATCATAGCGCGCCAGCGTGCGCGCCGCGCCCAGCATATTACCGTCGCCGCCGACAACCACCGCGAGATCGGCTTGTTGACCGATTTCTGCCAGCGTGCCGGTTTTCACATTATTGAGCTGCAATTCCTGGGCAATCTGTTGTTCGACAATGACGTCATAACCTTTGGCGCTTAACCAGCGATATAACATTTCATGTGTGGTCAGTGCGGTAGGGTGCCGTGGATGCCCGACAATACCAATACACTTGAAATGATGGGTCATTTTCTGGAGGTCCTTGTGGCGAATGAAATGATGACAATCTGTCACGTTCCCTTGAATCCCGGAAACTGATCCCCATAATAATGCAGGTTAGCGAGATGAATGCAAAAAAACGCGGAGAAATTCATGAGTAGTAAAGAACAGAAAACGCCTGACGGGCAAGCCCCGGAAGAAATTATCATGGAACAGCACGACGAAGTTGAGGCAGTTGTTGAGTCTGACGATTCTGCTGGGCAGGTGGATCCGCGCGATGAGAAAATTGCGAACCTTGAAGCGCAGTTAGCTGAAGCGGAAAGCCGCGAGCGCGAAACTGTTTTACGCGTTAAAGCGGAAATGGAAAACCTGCGTCGCCGTACCGAACAGGATATCGAGAAAGCGCATAAATTCGCGCTGGAGAAGTTCGTCAATGAACTGCTGCCGGTTATCGATAGCCTGGATCGCGCACTGGAAGTGGCGGACAAAAACAACGCCGAGATGGCACCGATGGTTGAAGGCATTGAACTGACGCTGAAAAACATGCTGGATGTGGTGAAGAAGTTCGGCGTGGAAGTGATTGCTGAAACCGACGTTCCGCTGGATCCAAACGTGCATCAGGCGATTGCCATGGTGGAATCTGAAGAGATTGCCGCTGGTAAAGTGCTGGGCGTGATGCAAAAAGGTTACACCTTAAACGGCCGCACTATTCGCGCAGCGATGGTGACCGTTGCTAAAGCGAAGGTGTAACTTTTTTTAGATAAACCCTCTCCGTCCGGAGAGGGTTTTTTTTCGCTTATTCGGCGACGCTTTCCCGCAGTGCTTTCACCGGGATCACCTGAACCTGCTTAATCATATTGTCTTGCACGTCGAGAATATCGATGTCGTACTGCTCGATACGCACTCGCGTACCCACCGCCGGGATCTCTTCCAGCGCCTCCAGCAGCATGCCGTTAATGGTGCGGGCTTCGTCTTCCGGTAAGCGCCAGTTAAAGGCTTTATTCAGTTCGCGCACGTTGGCGCTGCCGTCGATGATCACCGAGCCGTCATTTTGCGGCGTGGCTTCATCCGCCAGCGCAGGTGACATGGAGGTGGTAAAGTCGCCGACAATCTCTTCCAGAATATCTTCGACCGTCACCAGCCCCTGAATATCGCCATACTCATCGACCACCAGGCCGACTTTCTTTTTATTGCGCTGGAATTTCACCAGTTGCACGCTCAGCGGCGTACCTTCCGGGACATAGTAGATTTCGTCGGCGGCGCGCAGCATCACCTCTTTGGTGAACTCGTTTTTTTCCGTCATTAACCGGTAGGCTTCACGCACGCGCAGCATGCTGATGGCGTCGTCCAGCGAATCACGGTAGAGCACGATGCGACCGTGCGGCGAGTGGGTGAGCTGGCGAACAATGGCTTTCCAGTCGTCGTTGATATCAATGCCGACAATTTCGTTGCGCGGCACCATGATGTCGTTAACGCTGACTTTTTCCAGATCGAGAATCGACAGCAACATGTCCTGGTTGCGGCGGGAAATTTGCGAGCGCGATTCGTTCACGATAGTGCGCAGCTCATCTTTGCTGAGCGCGCCGCTGACCACTACATCCGCTTTAATACCCACCATGCGCATCAGCACGCGCGTCACGCCGTTCAGCAACCACACCAGCGGCATCATGATGACTTGCAGCGGCGCGAGCAGGAAGCTACTGGGGAAGGCCACTTTTTCCGGGTAGAGCGCGGCGATGGTTTTTGGCAACACTTCGGCGAACACCAGCACCACAAAGGTCAGCACACCGGTGGCAATAGCGACGCCAGCATTGCCATACAGGCGCATGCCAACAATGGTGCCAATTGCCGACGCCAGAATATTGACGAGGTTGTTACCAATCAGCACCAGGCTTATCAGGCGGTCGGGTTTACGCAACAGCTTTTCTACGCGTTTTGCCGCGCGGTTGCCCTGCTTGGCTAAGTGGCGCAAGCGGTAGCGGTTGAGTGTCATCATTCCGGTTTCGGAACCGGAAAAGTAGGCCGAAACCACGACCATGATGATTAGCGTAATAATCAGCGTCGTGGTGGAAATGTGTTCCAGGGGGAACTCCTTTGTGATTAGCTCGCGAACTGCTGCAGAATGCGGCTGCCAAAATAAGCCAGCGTTAAAATCCCCGCGCCTGCAACGTTGAACCAGACGACCCTGCGGCCGCGCCAGCCCTCATGGTAATGGCCCCATAGCAGAACAATGTAGACAAACCAGGCGATGATTGAGAGCACCGCTTTGTCGATATTTTCCATGCTGAACAGGTTCTGCATAAAGAACAGGCCGGTGCATAGCGTCAGCGTCAGCAGCACAACGCCAACCTGAGTAATGTGGAACATTTTGCGCTCAATCACCATCAGCGGCGGCATTTCGTTACTGAACGCCAGCCGTTTATTCTTCAACTGATAGTCAATCCAGGCCAGTTGCAGCGCGTACATAGCCGCAATAATCAGTGTGGCATAGGCGAAAAGCGACAGGCCAATGTGCACCATCATGCCCGGCGTGGCTTCCAGGTGGGTAATGTACTCATTGGGTACAAAAACGGCGAAAGCAAGGTTGATTAACGCGAAGGTATAGACAATCGGCAGCAGCAGCCAGCCGCGATTTTTCGACGCCACAATGGTCATTACCGTACAGATCATCAGGCTGACCAGCGAACCGACATTCAGCAGGCTCAGGTTTTGCCCGCCATCATCCGGGAACAGGCGTTCTTTCAGGCCGAAACCGTGACAAATAAGTGCGATTACCGCCGAAAGGATAGCCATTCTGCGCCAGCCGCTGTTTTTTTGCAGCAGGCTGGGAACGATCAGCGCAATGCTGATTGAGTAGGCGACAAGAGCGATCAGGGCAAAAACGGGCATAGGATGTCGGCAGTTGACTGAAGAAGAAAGAAAAGCAGTATAACGTTACGTGACGTTGGCTCCAACAGTTGCATCACATACAGGAGCAATGTCTTCATGTTATACTCCGGGAAATTTCTGTTATGCGTCGCGCTGGCGGCCATCGTATCACCTCAGGCGAGAGACAATGTTTGATAATTTAACCGATCGTTTGTCGCGCACCCTGCGCAATATCAGTGGCCGTGGACGCCTCACTGAAGACAACATCAAAGATACCCTGCGCGAAGTGCGTATGGCGCTGCTGGAAGCGGACGTTGCGCTGCCAGTGGTGCGTGATTTTATCAACCGCGTAAAAGAGAAAGCGGTTGGCCATGAAGTGAACAAGAGCCTGACGCCGGGCCAGGAGTTCGTCAAAATCGTGCGCAACGAACTGGTTGCGGCGATGGGCGAAGAGAACCAGAGCCTGAACCTTGCCGCGCAGCCGCCAGCGGTAGTGCTGATGGCAGGTCTGCAGGGGGCGGGTAAAACCACCAGCGTCGGTAAACTTGGTAAGTTCCTGCGCGAGAAGCACAAGAAGAAAGTGATGGTCGTTTCTGCCGACGTTTACCGTCCGGCGGCGATCAAACAGCTGGAAACGCTGGCGCAGCAGGTTGACGTCGATTTCTTCCCTTCTGACGTCGCGCAAAAGCCGGTCGACATCGTTAACGCCGCGCTGAAAGAGGCGAAGCTGAAATTCTACGACGTGCTGCTAGTGGATACCGCCGGTCGTCTGCATGTCGACGAAGCGATGATGGATGAGATCAAACAGGTTCACGCGGCGATTAAGCCGGTAGAAACCCTGTTTGTCGTCGACGCCATGACCGGTCAGGACGCCGCGAATACCGCGAAAGCCTTTAATGAAGCGCTGCCGCTGACCGGCGTGGTGCTGACGAAAGTGGACGGTGATGCGCGCGGCGGTGCGGCGCTCTCCATTCGCCATATCACCGGCAAGCCGATTAAATTCCTCGGTGTCGGCGAGAAAACGGAAGCGCTGGAGCCGTTCCACCCGGATCGTATCGCCTCACGCATCCTTGGCATGGGCGACGTGTTGTCGCTTATCGAAGATATCGAAAGCAAAGTTGACCGCGCGCAGGCTGAAAAGCTGGCGAATAAACTGAAGAAGGGCGACGGCTTCGATCTGACCGACTTCCTTGAGCAGTTGCGCCAGATGAAAAACATGGGCGGCATGGCGAGCCTGATGGGCAAGCTGCCGGGCATGGGCCAGATCCCGGACAACGTTAAAGCGCAAATGGACGACAAAGTGCTGGTGCGTATGGAAGCGATCATTAACTCCATGACGCTGAAAGAGCGCGCCAACCCGGACATCATCAAAGGTTCGCGTAAGCGCCGTATTGCAGCCGGCTGCGGTATGCAGGTGCAGGATGTGAACCGTCTGCTCAAACAATTCGACGACATGCAGCGCATGATGAAGAAGATGAAGAAGGGCGGGATGGCGAAGATGATGCGCGGGATGAAGGGGATGATGCCGCCTGGTTTCCCGGGGCGCTAAAACAAGGGCATAAGGCTATCTTGTTTGCCATTTTAGCCCCGGGGTGTGCTCGAAATGCTCACGTACTACGTGTACGCTCCGCTTTCTGTGCGCACGCCGGAACTAAACTGGCTGCACCGATATACGCCTTATATCCCTTGTTTACTTTATCCTGATTGCAATTTCCCCCAAAATCAGTAAAATTTTCGGGCTTTTAATATGACACCGGGCTCCGTTCCTCGATGGGGCCTGGTGTTTTATTCACACAAGAGGATGTTATGGTAACTATTCGTTTAGCACGTCACGGCGCTAAAAAGCGTCCGTTCTACCAGGTTGTTGTTACTGACAGCCGCAATGCACGCAACGGTCGCTTCATTGAGCGCGTTGGTTTCTTCAACCCGATCGCTTCCGAGAAAGAAGAAGGCACCCGCCTGGATCTGGATCGTATTCAGCACTGGGTTGGCCAGGGCGCTACCGTTTCCGATCGCGTTTCCGCGCTGATCAAAGCAGCACAGAAAGCAGCTTAATCTGTCACGGTGGTCATGATGAGCAAGCAACAAGCCGCACCGGTCCCTGTTGAGCCAATTATTGTCGGCAAGCTGGGGTCTTCTTACGGAATTCGTGGTTGGCTCAGAGTGTTTTCCTCCACCGAAGACGCCGAAAGCATTTTTGACTATCAGCCCTGGTTTATCCAGAAGGCGGGTCAGTGGCAGAGCATTGAGCTGGAAAGCTGGCGCTACCACAATCAGGACATCGTCATCAAACTGAAAGGTGTTGATGACAGAGATGCCGCGAATCTGCTGACCAATTGTGAAATTGTCGTTGATTCCGCGCAGTTGCCGGAACTGGAAGAGGGTGACTACTACTGGAAAGACCTGATGGGCTGCCAGGTAGTGACTACTGAAGGTTACAGCCTCGGTAAAGTCGTCGATATGATGGAAACCGGGTCGAATGACGTTCTCGTCATTAAGGCAAACCTGAAAGATGCATTTGGTATCAAGGAGCGGTTGGTTCCGTTCCTCGATGGGCAGGTTATCAAGAAAGTCGATCTCACTACTCAAACCATTGAAGTAGATTGGGATCCTGGTTTTTAAACCTCCGGATATACGGTAAAAGACGGCGCTATGTGGATTGGCATAATTAGCCTGTTTCCTGAAATGTTCCGCGCGATTACCGACTACGGGGTAACTGGCCGGGCAGTAAAAAATGGCCTGCTGAGCATCCAGAGCTGGAGTCCGCGTGATTTCGCTCACGACCGGCACCGTACCGTGGACGATCGTCCTTACGGCGGCGGACCGGGGATGTTAATGATGGTGAACCCCCTACGGGACGCCATTCATGCAGCAAAAGCCGCGGCGGGCGAAGGCGCCAAAGTGATTTATCTGTCGCCTCAGGGGCGCAAGCTTGATCAAGCGGGCGTCAGCGAACTGGCAACGAATCAGAAACTGATTCTGGTGTGCGGTCGCTACGAAGGGATAGATGAGCGCGTAATTCAAACCGAGATTGACGAAGAATGGTCTATCGGCGATTACGTTCTCAGCGGTGGTGAGTTACCAGCGATGACGCTGATTGACTCGGTTTCCCGGTTTATTCCGGGGGTACTGGGGCATGAAGCTTCGGCAACGGAAGATTCTTTTGCCGATGGGTTGCTGGACTGCCCACACTATACCCGACCTGAAGTGTTAGAAGGAATGGAAGTACCGGCGGTGTTACTGTCGGGGAACCATGCCGAGATACGTCGCTGGCGTTTGAAGCAGTCGCTGGGCCGCACCTGGCTTAGAAGACCTGAACTTCTGGAAAACCTGGCTCTGACTGAAGAGCAAGCAAGGTTGCTGGCGGAGTTCCAACGGGAACACGCGCAACAGCAACAGAAACATGATGGGATGGCTTAAGCCACCCGAATATCAGTTTACCCAGGATAAGAGATTAAATTATGAGCAACATTATTAAGCAACTTGAACAAGAGCAGATGAAGCAGGACGTACCTTCCTTCCGTCCGGGTGACACCGTGGAAGTGAAAGTATGGGTTGTTGAAGGTTCCAAAAAACGTCTGCAGGCATTCGAGGGCGTGGTTATCGCTATTCGTAACCGCGGTCTGCACTCTGCATTCACTGTTCGTAAAATTTCCAACGGCGAAGGCGTTGAGCGTGTCTTCCAGACTCACTCTCCGGTAGTTGACAGCATCTCTGTCAAACGTCGTGGTGCCGTTCGTAAAGCTAAACTGTACTACCTGCGTGAGCGTACTGGTAAGTCTGCTCGTATCAAAGAGCGTCTTAACTAAGATAGCGCACACGCTACATCCAAAGCGTGTTATGAAACAAGGGGTTGGCGTAATGCCAGCCCCTTTTTTATACCCATCTGAAAACCACCTTCTGAAGACGTGTTCAGCGCCAGGCTTTGGCTTATTGCTTTGGGATTTAAATCGTTCACAGCAGGCAGCGAGCTTTATTAATGGTTTGATTGCGAGCTAAAAACAGCATCCTGTAGATCCGCACGCTAACAAATTCTGGTTTCGCATCCTTATCTGGATCGACATCTCTTCGGGCAGGCAGACGCATATTTAATTTAGGCTGAACCCAGGGCGTTTCCTGTATCAGTGGTTTTTAAGCTCTGTGACCACCCATTGCCCACGTATTTTTTTTCATTACCTATTATCGATGCAGAAATAAAAAACCTGCTGGCGCAGGCTTTTGACTATTTTCGCCGGATTACTTCCCGGCGTGTGACGCGCTCACTTGCAGTGCTGGCGGGCGGACAATGTAACGCGCCAGCGACTCATGGGTGACAAACGTACAACCACAGTGAATATTCTGGCACTGGTGATAGCGCTCTTTGGTTTCAGAACTGAGGTAGCGGCTGGAGCGCGCGTGCGCCGCTTGTTGGCATACCGGGCAATGCATCATGGTGGTTTCTCCCTCGTGTATATGCCAGTTATATTATCCTTTTAGCTTGCAAATGCAAGTTAAAGAATGCATTTGACGTTATTCCTGCACTTCATATTTAACGCCATCAACCCGAACCTCCAGCTCCAGTTTGCTAATAAAACCATTGCTATCAATGCCATGTGTCACTTTTTTGATTACCCAGGGCGTGTTGTTGATCGCATCTTTAAAGCCTGAAACATACACAGGGCTTTCTGCTGAGATATCGGTGCGCCCCTGAGCGAGAGTGAGCGTAAATTTCGCCGCGTTGCGCTGGATATCTTGCCACTGTGCCTCTGCCGCCCGCATGGCTTCATCTTTAGAAGAGTATGTCGTCGGCAGGGTATAGATATTATCTTTTGATCCAGCGGTGTAATCGGTCGCTTCCTGTTTTTCATTGCTGGTTGTCGCAGTTTTGCGCGTCAGTTTTACCTGCTTCGTCTGCGCTTTTGGCGTTCTGGTATCTTGCCAGTGGGCAACCACACCGCTGTAAGCTACGCGATCGGCAAGGGTAAACTCGTGTGAGTCGCCATCGCTGCGGGTAATCGTCACCGAAGGAACAACCTTGCCGCCCCGAACGCACATGCCCGGAACAAGGAAAATCAGCGTACCTGATTTCACGGCGATTTCGGCACCGTTGCGAGTTGCCAGCCGGGTAAGAAAGCCAATGTCGGACTCATTAGACTGGTCGATATGGGCGATTTTTATATTTGCCAGCGCTGGCGCGACACTGGCGCTCAGTGAATTACGCCAGGCGATATCTTTGACAACTTCGCCAAGCGTTGTGTCATGCCATGACCACTCTTTTGGGCTATTCATATTGCCGCGAAAATCGACGCTGCGGCCGGTAACAACCACCTGATCCGGCGTACCTCGGTGTGTCACCTGATCGATGGTAAACGTGCCCATATTAGTGAGCAGTTCTCCCAGTCGACCAATGGCGACACTTACCTCATTACCGCGCTGCGGCATCTGGATTTTTCCGTCGGCATCATCCAGCGTTAGCGTTAGCGTATCGGCTTCAAACCCGCGATTATCGGTGACGGTCAACGCTATCAGGCGAGGCGCAATATCGTAGGTTATGTCTTTTACTTGCTGTTTTTGCGCTTGCTGCGGATCATGCTGTTTCTGCTTTAGCTTCAGCGTAAACAGGGGGACGCTTGTTCGCCCCAAATCCTGGGTGAGTACGTCAATCATCACATGTTCCCCAGTATCTTCGTCGGGTCCCTGAACAGTTGTTCCCCCTGGGCCTGAAGATCGCCCGCCAGGGCCTCCAGCGATTCATCAACGCGCGTAAGTTTGAGCGTGAAGGTGATTTTGCGCGGTGAACCGTCGCTGTAATACTCAGAACCGTTTTCGGTGACGCTGCTTATTACATACATGCCGTAAATCATTCCGGTTCCGTCAATAAGCGGCCATGAGCGACCCTGATCGGCCATCAGACGTACCGCCGCAAGCGACAGCACACCGCCAGTGAGTTCCGGGTAGAGCGCGCCCGTAATTTCGATGGTTTCCTCCCCTGGACCGATGTACTGAAACGCCGCGCGCTTGCCCACACGCGCGTTGTTCTTCCAGTTAAACGCTGAGGTACGGCTCATACTCTGAAATGGCAGCGTCTGCCGCATAAAAACAAAAAGCCCCAATGCCAGCATCATAATGCGAACTCTCCTTACGGGTTGAATTGGGATAACGCGTTGTTGCGCCGGTTATCGGCATCCTGGCGGAACAGATCCTGCAGGTAACGTTCGTTGCTGCTGCCCGGCGTGACATCGCCCTGCAGCGTGACGTTATATTCCGTACGGCTTTGGTCGAGGTAAGAGCTGCCGGTTGACGGGCGCGCCACCTGGTAAGCGTTATACCCCGGCTGCGAACTTGTGGGCTGGATATAGCTGGATACCCCTCCGGTAGCGGGTTGCTCGATCGATGGTTTGAGCGCCAGTGCGGGTTTCTTATCGATAATGCCCAGCGTCTCCAGCAACCCCGTCGCGCTCTCGCTCAGTGAACGGAAGAGGTTCAGTGGCCAGGTGAATGCATTAACAAGCATTTTACCGACACTCTGCCCGAGGTTGCCGAATTGAGTGAGCGTCTCCTCGCTGGCCTTGACTGGCGTCAGCAGCGCGATAAAGGTCTCTTTTACCGTTTGCAGTGCACCGCCGATGGCATCGAAAACCGGCTGTAATGGCGAAAACATCTCTGCAATGGGGGCAAATGCCGCGACGATCCCCTCAATCACGCCGCTAAAAAAGGCGCTAATGGGCTCCCAGTATTTATAAATCAGCGCAGCGCCAGCGGCGATGGCCGCCACCACGGCAACAATTGGCCAGGTGAGTCCGCCGATAACCGCCATGATCCCGCCACAAACGGTGGTAAACACGCTGCCGAAGGTCGTGGCAATGGTGATAAGCGTGCTGATCCCCGTAAAGACGGGCGCAATCACGCTTGCGATAGTGCCGATTGCCCCTGCAACGCCGACGATCACCGTCGCTATCAGACCAAAGCTTTGCACCAGCCCCTGGTTATTTTGCACCCACTGCTGAAGCTGCCCGAGATAACCAGTCGCGGTCTGTACCAGCATGCGCAGCGACGACTCCTGGGTGGCGAAAATGTCCACGCTCAGGGATTGATAAGCTGCCTGTAGCGCCGCTAAATCCGTGCCAAGGTTGCCGGCATTGTTTTGCGTCACGGCCGCAGCATCGCCGCCGCTTTGTTGCTGGTTGGCGATCGGCTGGGCCCGGTTTCCGGCGCTCTGCTGGAGGCTGGCGACAGCGGTGCCCGTTGGCGCAGGCTGCACGGTAGGGCGCGCTTGCAGTGATGCTTCATAACCCGGTTGCAGCAATTTTTTGCCAAGGCTAAAGCCGGTGTTTGCCACCGACATACTGGCCTTCCCAAGGCTGGCGACTTTTCCGCCCATCCCTGTGATGCTCTGCTGCGCATCCTGGATTTTCTTCTGCCGTTGCTGCCGGTTTTCCTGTTTCAGGCTCTGCTGTTGGGTTACCAACTGCGCCGAGCTGTCGCTGATGCGGCTTTTCAGCCGCAGCTTTTCCGCCAGTGGCGCCGCAGCGTCAAGGCCGGATTCGGTAACCACGCTTTTCCGCCTGGCGACTTTCGCCGTCAGGTTGAGGCGCTGCAGATGCAGCTGGCTGACACGCTGTTGTGTGAACTGCAAAAGACTGGCGTGGCTGCGCGTCGGCGGGCCTTGTTCCGCCAGTTTTTGCGTACGCTGCTGCATCGTTTCCAGCCGCACATTGACTGAGGTAAGGGCTTTTTCCGCCCGCATTAAGCCATCCACCTGAGCGAGTTGACCATACAACCCGCTCAGGTTTTTCTCCGTTGCTTTTATGCTGTCAGACAGCGACACATTCGCCGTCTGCAGGGTTTGAAAGGGCCGCTTCGCTTGATCAACAGCAGCGAGCAGGGCCTCGATATTTACGCTGTTACTCATATGTGTTTCCGCTTCGCTGCAGCGCTTTTTCGCGCCAGGTGATGAGTTCGCTCAGACTCAGGGGGTAGAGCTCTGATGGCGGCCAATGGAAGATCACCGCGATATCCGCCATCAGATCGTCAACCGACAGCCTGGCCGGAAAATTTACTGTCCCGAAGCTGGTGACAAAAAACCGACCACCTTGCCCGCCAGCGCCACCATATCGGCCAGGTCCAGCGCGCCCACTTCCTGCTCGGTAAGTGAAGGGGAGGTGATGCGCGGCAGCACTTTAATCAGCGCGTCCACTTCGGCGTTTGCCACCGCGGCCAGGCTCAGGCCGCGCAGCGTACCGGCGTTCGGTTTCATCAGCGTAAGGGAATTGATCAACTGCTCGCCGCGTTTAATCGGGGTTTGCAGGGTAATGAGGTTATCTGTTTCGTGGCTCATACGATCCTCGTTGCTTTTGCGGGGGGAAGACCCGGCCAGCCAGGCTGACCGGGTGGGGCATTACAGGCCGATATTGCGGCGGTGCTGTTCGAGACGGTCGACGCCGTTCACTTTTTCAACCATGTTGACGGTGTCGATCTCCACCAGCTCCTTGCCATCAATGGTCAGTTTGAAGTAGGTGCAAACCACGGAGATTTTGGATTCCGTATCTTCACCCGGCTTGTTTTCGCCAGTGTCGATCTCTTTCTGGCGACCACGCATCACCACTTCCACTGCCACCGTTTCCCCGGTGTCATCGCGCTGGTAAGAACCGGCGAAGCGGATCGGCACCGCGTCGGCGCTGGTGGCGCCATACAGTTCCCAGATAGCTTCATCCGGGAAGCCGCCCAGCGACCACTCCATTGACATCGCCTCTTCATCGAGACCCATATCAATCGGCGCGACGCCATTCATGCCAGCACCACGGTAGTTTTCCAGCTTGCGGGTCAGCTTTGGCAGCGTGATGGATTTGGCGACACCCTGGTAGCTGTAGCCATTGAGGAACACGTTCATGTATTTCAGTTTTCGCGGCATTGCCATTTATCAGGCTCCTTAATTGCTGTTAACCGAGGAGACCAGGTTCGCCAGGTACTTATCGGTGATGCGCTGGCGTAAGGTCAGGTTTTCCAGTGGCGGGACCGGCGTATAGTCATAATCGATATACAGTTTCCCGGCTTTCAGGGTTTCGGCGTCGTTCGCGGATTCATCGAACCAGCAGGTCGCATCGACGATGTAACCGTTGCTTTTCAGCTCGCGGAATTTCGCGTTAATGCCATCAATGATGTCGCGGATAAGCGTCGCGGTAATCGGTTTGTCCACCGCCCACATATGCGCGTCGGCCATGGTGTCGGCAATTACCTGCGCGGTACGGGTATAGTTTTCAAACAGGAACAGCGGATCATCCGAGCAGGTGCGGTTGCCCCAGAAACGGAAGCCATCTTTACGAATCAGCGTGGTGACGCCAGCCTGGTTCAGCAGATCCGCATCGGTGCCGGATTCCTGCAGATCCCAGAACACCGGGGTGCTGATGCCGGTCACGCCGTTAACGCCGACGTTAGACAGGGTTTTGTGCCAGCCAACAGACTGGTCGATATAAGCGCGCAGGCTGAGTGCGCGCGCCGTGGCGTACGCCGTGGCGCTGGCGTTAGCGACGGTATCCCAGGCGAGGAAGTCCGGCCAAATCACCATCAGCTCGCGCTGGCTGAAATTCTCACGGTACTTAATAGCTTCCGAAATGGTTTTGCAGCCCCAGGCGCTGACGTAACCGAAGGCACGCAGCTTCTGGCAGATGGGGGCCAGCGCGGTTGCGACTTCCAGTGTGTCGTAACCCGGCACGCCAAGAATACGCGGTTTCACGCCGGTCACCGCTTCAGCGGTCAGCAGCGCTTTCAGACCGATGTATTTCCCGTTTGCATCAGTGGTGCCGATGATATTGGAAATCGTCTGCGCCTGGGCATCGTCGCCGCTACCTTCTGCGACACGTACCACAACAATCACCGGTTTCGCCTGATCGGCAATCGCCTGTAAAGACGATGCCAGCGTACCTTTGGTGCCCGCTTTGGCGATGGCGCTTTGCACGTTGGTGATAAGCACCGGTTCATTCAGTGGAAAGGTTGCCACATCGGCGTCGCTGGCCGTACAAACCATGCCGATGATAGCAGTTGAGACAGTGGAAATGACGCGTGTGCCGTCGTTGATTTCGACGACCTGAACGCCATGATGGTAGTCACTCATCCGATTAACTCCGTGGTGTTGGGGTGAGTGCTATTTTCCAGAACGCAGCGCTAACGCGCTATTTGTCGGGGTTGGCGTGGGGATGAAACAACACAGTAGACAAAAAAAACGGGCCGGGGCCCGTTGGAGGTTGTTTGTTATTACGGTTTTTCCGGCCAGGGGACATTCGTTATTGGTGCAGAAGGTGGGGACATCCTGCATATCCTATTCACGACCGAATATTTTCTTGCATGTATACACCCCGATAACAATCACCCCGTAACTGCCTGGATGAAATACATCAAAGCGGTAAATGGCGTTGGAACCTCCATCGCGTCTGATCTCAGCTGACCTGAGCGCCTGGCAGGACAGGCCATTCAATATCGGGTGCTTTTGATGTGTCTATTCTCATCAATATCACCCGATATTTTTTCAATGCGGTCAATGTATCGGTTTCCTCTGTGGTAGCGATTCCGAGATCGACGGCATCCTGGAGTATGCTGATTTTGCTTGACGCTTTCTGCATGAGTGATGCCTGTTGGGAATTTGCCTGCTCAATAATTTGTTCCCGTGTTGGGGCTGGTTCATCTACCCACGCAGGTCTGCCACCTGCCACACCCATTAATTTCCCCGGAGGTGGAGTTTGTTTCCAGTACATAGTGATTTCTTGATCGGTTGCAATAAATGCATCAGCAGGCCAGTCTTCATCGCTGTAGGTTCCGTCATTTTTCCATGTAATTGGAATAAATGACTTTAATGAGGGTGAAAAATAAGCTTTAGTCATAATTAATATCCTATTGCGAAAACGAAAGCCGTGTAACCCGCGCCGCCATTACCGCTAATGCGCAACATAAAATTACTCAGCGATTTTGGTGTTGGATCAGATATGTTGTTAAAAGATATCGTCGGATAATCACTACCACTCGTTCCCATCCGGTGGAAGGCTCCCCATACTCCCAGACGGGCATTAGGAAAAGGTGTTGGATATGTCCATGGGGTATCACCAAAATTGCCAGATATAACCGTTCCCCACTGAATAATTAATCCACCTGGCACATCAGGGATGCGGATAAAATCATTGGCTGAATATGAGCGCTTGCTGAAAAGGCTCATTACTGTTGCAACACTCGGTAGAAGATTTGTGGCCGTTCCTGCCACCATTTGGGCGTTTGTTGCTACTCCCTGCTTTGCGGCCTCTCCCAAACCAAGATTTTTGAGAGCCTCAGCAACGAGCCCCGCCGATTGCAGTTCTTTTAAGGCGTTACCAATCATCAGGTATTGATCGTGAGGATTCGCTGATGAAAGATGCTGTTTCATCAGGTCTTCGGAATAGGCTTTTACCTCGATAACCTTATCATCGACATATTTGCGTGTCGCCAGCACCACCGACGGGTCGATTTTCAGCGTGACGGCGGCGGCAGAAGAAACAATCAGCGACATGCGAATGGTTTGCGTACGCCCGCTGCCCTCCTGTAAAAGCGGTTTATAGGTTTCCGGGCAGTTTGCGATGGCAATTAGCGTGCCTTCGTCATCAAAAAGCCCTAACTCGCGGATCCAGAATCCCCCTTCATTTTCCGGGATCACCTGCTGGGCAATAATCTGGTTGGGGTTGTCGGCATCGACAGTGAGCGTATTCACTGCGCCGATACGCTTCTGGTTCAATAATTGGGTCTGGGTAGCGTCCGGCACTGGCAGCGCGCCATTGCCATCCCCGACGGCCATTTGCGTGATATGGATTTGCGTGCCACGGGCGGTGGCTGCTGCCAGTTTCTCCGCGCCCTGGTTGGTCAGAATGGCGTAATATTTCGCGGTCATGCGTTTACTCTCAGTTACGGAAAGGTAGGCACTATTTTCCGGTGAGCGCATAAGCAGAGCTATTGTATGTGGTTGGCTTGCGGGCGGTACAACCGGGCACCAAAAAACGAGCCGTAGCCCGTCTGGTGTTATTGCGGCTGTTGCGGCCAGTTGATATTCGGTGCCGTTGCGGTATCCACCGCCTGGAACAGCCTGATGTACTGCAACCAGGCAATCAGCCGGGCTTTATCGTCATCGCTGATGACACCGAGCTGCAACTCGGTCTGCCACAGGCTGATGGTATTTTTGGCCTCACTCAGTAACTGCGTTTTTTTCTGTTCCGCCCCGCTGACAAGCGCTGTCTGCTGTGCGGTTGTATCGGTCACCCATTTGCTGCCGTCCCATTGATCGTAAGCGGTCGCTGGTGCAAGTGGTGTAACGTCTGCCGGGTAATCACCCAGTTTGTCCAGTTGCGTCTGCTTGCCGCTGGCGATGTCATAAACCGTTTCGCCGCGGTGATCGGCAACGTATTCCCAGCCACTCGAATCAGCCTTACGGCAAACCGCAAAGCCGCTTTTCACCGCGGGCGGCGCATCGATGGCTGCGTTTGCCGGAATACCAACGCCGACAGCCAGGTACTCCACCGATGTTGAACGATATTCGCGCGTATCGGCTGCGAAGTTATAGACGGTTTGCTCTCCGGCAACGGTGGCAATCAGGTTCTGATTCAGTGTCGCTTGCGCCATTATGCAGCCCTCACGATGTAGTTAAATGCGATGTTATGTGGGCGATTTTCATTAGCAGTAGGTACTGCCATGGATGCGTTAAATCCAATACCGTACCCACCCGCTTTAGATTCTACCGAGCCTCCTCCGTGAGCAAAACTTGCGGCGCCAAATAATGCACCTCTCCCATCTTGCTCATATCCATAAGGTGCAGTGCAAGGAAGCATGCCGGTAATATTGCGAATCGCGTCGCCCTGGATACTTAATAGTGACCGTCCGGCATCTAAGGAACCATCGTCCGCCCAGCCGCGAATAAACTCGCCACGCAAATCGGGCAAATATCCAGACGGGAATACCGCGGCGAGCCCCGGATATTTCGCCTTATCAAATTCGGCACCATTACATTTGAGCCACCCCGTCGGCGGCGTCGCTGAAGGAAAAGGTAGCGGTACGCCGACAGGCGTAAACTTTGCAATATCGGCGATTTGCAGGTATTGCGGGTGTGGATTAGCCGCGGCGAGATGTGCGGTCAGCAAGTGATCGGCATACGCTTTTACCTCGATAACCTTATCGTCGACATATTTGCGTGTCGCCAGCACCACCGACGGGTCGATTTTCAGCGTCACCGCCGCCGTTGACGAGACAATCAGCGCCATGCGAATGGTTTGCGTGCGGCCGCTGCCTTCCTGTAACAACGGCTTGTACGTTTCCGGGCAGTTGGCAATGGCAATCAACACGCCATCGTCATCAAAAAGCCCCATTTCGCGGATCCAGTAGCCCCCTTCATTTTCAGGGATCACCTGTTCGGCAATGATCTGATTTGCGTTGGCCGCATCGACAGTGAGCGTGTTCACCGCACCGATGCGCTTCAGATTAAGCAGTTGAGTTTGTGTGGCGTCGGGCGTTGGCAGGCTGCCATTACCGTCGCCGACGGCCATTTGCGTGATATGGATTTGCGTGCCAAGCGCGGTAGCTGCTGCCAGCTTCGCCGCACCTTGATTGGTCAGAATGGCGTAATATTTCGCGGTCATGCGTTCACTCTCAGTTGTCGGAAACGTGGGCACTATTTTCCGGTGAGCGCATCGGGCAGGGCTATCGGTTGGGGTTGGTTTATGGGCAGGACAACTATGAATGAAAAAAACGGGCCGTAGCCCGTCTGGTGTTATTGCGGTTGTTGCGGCCAGTTGATATCCGGTGCCGTTACGGTATCCACCGCCTGGAGCAGCCTGATGTATTGCAACCAGGCAATCAGCCGGGCTTTGTCGTCATCGCTGATAATGCCGAGCTGCAACTCGGTCTGCCACAGGCTGATAGTGTTTTTTGCCTCACTCAGTAACTGCGTTTTTTTCTGTTCCGCCCCGCTGACAAGCGCTGTCTGCTGTGCGGTTGTATCGGTCACCCATTTGCTGCCGTCCCATTGATCGTAAGCGGTCGCTGGTGCAAGTGGTGTAACGTCTGCCGGGTAATCACCCAGTTTGTCCAGTTGCGTCTGCTTGCCGCTGGCGATGTCATAAACCGTTTCGCCGCGGTGATCGGCAACGTATTCCCAGCCACTCGAATCAGCCTTACGGCAAACCGCAAAGCCGCTTTTCACCGCGGGCGGCGCATCGATGGCTGCGTTTGCCGGAATACCAACGCCGACAGCCAGGTACTCCACCGATGTTGAACGATATTCGCGCGTATCGGCTGCGAAGTTATAGACGGTTTGCTCTCCGGCAACGGTGGCAATCAGGTTCTGGTTCAGTGTCGCTTGCGTCATTATGCAGCCCTCACGATGTAGTTAAATGCGATGTTATGCGGGCGAGTTTCCGCGCCACCGGTGTTTTCCATCCAGATATAGGTCCATGCCCGCTTGCCAGGAGTAACGGAACCATCCACGCTTTCACTGTTTTCATCTGTAAAAGCAATAATCCTTATGGTCGGTGTAGCGTATTCGTTAACAAAACGGTGGTTATGCGCTCTCAATTCATCGGACTGCGCCGAAAGCAGCACTCGTCCGGCATCCAGCCCGCGGCCATTATCCCAGCCGCGAATAAACTCGCCGCGCAGATCGGGAAGAACACCGGATGGATACGCCAGCGCCAGTTTGGGATATTTCGCTTTATCAAACGCCGCGCCATTACATGTAAACCACCCTAATGGCGGCGTCGCCTGCGGCCAGGCAACAACACCCCCTACGGGCAGGATATAGTTGTCATCATTCAGGACATCATGAACAAACTTTGTGTTGGCGATTTGCTGTCCATAGTTGCCGATGTGCGTATCCGGAGCGGTAGGCACACCGCTAAATACCGGGCTGGCAAGCGGTGCATATTGTGTATGTGGGTTAGCAGCGGCGACATGCTGTTTCAGCAGATCGTCTGAATAGGCCTTTACTTCGATAACTTTATCATCAACGTATTTACGCGTGGCCAGCACCACCGACGGGTCAATCTTCAGCGTCACGGCTGCTGTCGATGAAACAATCAGCGCCATGCGAATCGTCTGCGTGCGTCCGCTGCCTTCCTGCAACAACGGCTTGTAGGTTTCCGGGCAGTTGGCGATAGCAATCAGCACGCCGTCATCGTCGTAAAGGCCGATTTCGCGGATCCAGAAGCCGCCTTCGTTTTCCGGGATCACCTGTTCGGCAATGATCTGATTGGTGTTATTTGGATCAACGGACAGGCGGTTCAGCGGGGCAATTCGCTTCTGATTAATCAGTTGAGTTTGCGCCGCATCAGGCGTGGGCAGTACGCCGTTGGCATCGCCGAGCGCCATCTGCGTAAGGTTAAGCTTTGTGCCAAGCGACGCGGCGTTCGCCAGCTTCGCGGCCCCCTGATTGGTCAGAATGGCAAAGAATTTTGCAGTCATGCGTTAACTCTCAGGTTGTTGGGTGATGAATCAGTACAGAAGACATTTTCCGTTCAGCGACAGGCGAACGCTATCAGGCGGGGTTGGCTGCCCGCTGGCACAACGAGGCGGGTAAAAAAAAACGGGCCGCAGCCCGTTTGGTGTGATGTTACGTGGTTAAGTGATGATGACATCATCAACCAGATGAACCGCTGAAGCCGGGTAATATTCACCGCCAACAACAATCTCTTCCGGCATGTAAGGGTAAACGGTCAGCTCTTCACCCAGATAGCAACCGGCGCCGACATAAAACTCGCCGCTGCTGCTCAGGCTGATGTTTAACCCGGTCAGGTGGCGGCTCGCCGGTTTGGCATCATTAATCAGCCGCTCCAGTTCAAGGTACATCTCCTCGGTAATGCCATTCTCCTGCACGCCAATCACCAGTTTAAAGGTGCCCGGCTCGGCGTTGTCCTCCCACCATTCGCGCAGCTCAATCAGAAAACCGAGCGGCTCAACCACCCGGCGTAGCGCGCTGCGCGTGCCTTTGTGTTGATGAACGAAGAATGAAGCGGCAATCACTTTGCGTTTGGTCGCTTCCGGCCAGTTAAAGTCCCAGCGATCGACGGAGAGCGCCCATGCCAGGTAAGGCAGCAGCTCTGCCGGGCACGTTTGCGGATCCCACAGCGTGCGCAGCGGCACCGGCACGCGCTCAATATCTGCCGCCGCTTTTGCCGCTGCCACCTCAAGAACGGATGAGCCAACAGGCAACAAACGGTCGTCACTCATCGGTGCCTCCGGCATTAATGCTCCAGGCGGTGCAGTAAGAGGCCTGATTTTTCGCCAACACCAGATCGCTTTGCGGCGCGCTCAGTTCCACTCGCTGCACGCCTTCAACGTGCAGCGCGGCATAAATCGCCGACTGGCGGATATCGCGCCCTAAACGCCGTTGCGCGTTGATATAGGCTTTTAACTGCTGTTCAGCGGCCTGGCGAATCGGTTCCGATTCCGGGCCGGGGTAGAAGTAGAGCGTGGCGTTAATCTGGTAAGGCACGATCTCCGCGCTTTGCACCGTCACACGGTCGCCCACCGGGCGCACATCTTCGGCGTTCAGGGCTTTATCCACGATGGCGATCAGCTCATCGCTGGCGCGGCCGTCCCCCTCGCGGGAGAGCACGGAAATGGTGATATACGCCGGGTTCGGGCTGATGACCGAAATATCGGCAACCCGTCCGTCGGCACTGCGACCATGGTATTCGTAAGCGCCTTCCGGCCCGGCGACGCTTAACCCTTCAAACGCCTGCTGCGCGCGCAGACGCAGATCTTTGTCAGACTCCATCACCGCCGGCGTTGGCGGAATGGTGCTCTCGTCGGCGGGCGAAACCACCAGTCGCGCGGTGTTGCTGTTGGCGGCCATCACATCCAGATCCTTCCCGGCGGCGTAGGCCAGCATCACCGCGCGGGCCGCTTCGTTAACGCGGCTGCGCCACATCACTTCACGGTAGGCGTTCTCTTGCAGAAATTTGGTCAGCGGTTCGGACTCCAGCGCCAGTGTGCGCGCCAGCGCTTCTTGTTCATCGGCGGGAAACAGGGAAATCAGCGTCGCTTTGCGGTCGTTGAGGATAGCCTCATAATCAAGCTCCTCGACCACATCCGGCGCCGGCAGTTGGCTCAGATCGATAATCGGCATGGTTTTAACTCACTGGAAGGGTTAACGAAAGGGACTCGCCGGTGCTGGCGAGTTGCGCGGTCAGGTTGACCAGTAATTTGCCGTCGAACTGGCGCTCGGTGGTGACCGCGCTTACGCTAATGCGCGGCTCCCATTTCAACAGTGCCATGTAACAGGCGGCCTGAATTTGCAGCGTCAGCGCCGGGGTCTGCGGCTGGTCGATCATCTCAAACAGCAATGAGCCGTAATCGCGGCGCATCACTCTGGAGCCTATCGGCGTGCGCAGAATGTCGCTGATGCTCTGGCGAATATGCTCGGTGTCGGTAAGACGCTTGCCGGTGGTGCGGTTTAACCCGTTGTAACGAACTGTCATAAAGGCGCTCCTGTTGTGCCGCCGCTGTCGCCGGGGTGTTTATGGGTATGCAACACTTTGCCGTTGGATGTGAGCGATCCGCCGCTGTGCTCAATGTTGCCGCTCATCGTGCCGCCTTTTTGTACCTCCAGCGTGCCGGTGATGAGCTTGTTGGTGCAGACCACTTCCGGCGTATCCAGCGTGATGCGGGTCGTGGCGGTCACCCGCACGTCGGGTACGGTAGCGGTAAGGGATTGCGACGCGCTGATGGTGGCGGTTTTAATGCCGCTCACCGTTAACGCGCTGGTTTTCGGTTCATATTCCACGACTGCGCCATCGGGAAAGGCGACATGCAAGGCGTCGGCGGATGCCGAAGGGGCCGGGTTGTCATCGGAAAAAATTCCCGGCAGCACGAACGCGGTGTCAAGCTCGCCGCCGACCGCCAGCAGCAACACCTGTTCGCCGATGGAAGGTGCCCACCAGCTACGTGAATGCCCGGCGCGGTGGGTTAACCACTGCAACCATTGTGTTACGAGGCCGCCGGTCTGCACCCGGCAGCGTCCGCTGTTCAGATCGATATCAACGATTATCCCGGTGCGGATCATATTGCGCAGCAAGCGGGACAGTTCCTGAAGCGAGAGTTGTCTGTTCATAACGGAAATCATCCTATGCGTGACGGGCGTTGAAAAACGGACAGGGCTGTCCGATTTTTGGCACAACGCCGGGCGATTCAGGCCGGCCAGCGGCTCACCAGTTCACCGTTGATATAAAGCTCGGTCGGGCGGGTCACGAACGCGGGCGGCAGCGGTTCCGGCAGTGTTTCGGCATGCAGCGCGCCGTCGATTTCCGTGACTTTGGTGCGCTCGGTCAGTTGCAGCACCATCGTCAAATCCTGGGTGTTGTCGGTGTTCGTCACCAGCGACCAGCTGAAGCTGCCTTTGCGACCGGCTTCGGTAGTGAGGATGTCGGGCTGGTTAGCGCGCAGCCACGCCATCACCGGTACGAACAGCGCATCGATATCACCGGCAAAACCGCTGACGGTGACATTGAGGCTGAACTGTTTCTCAAAAGATAGTGAGCTGGCGAGGGTGGCGGTGTTACTGCCTTTATCCACCCACAGGCGCAGCATCGAGGGGTTATCGCGCAGCGCCGGCACGGCGTCAGTCAGCGCGGTGCGTAGCGTATTGGGTTTTAGCATTGATCTCATCCTGGCAATGTTTAAGGGTTTCGACCTGGAGCGCACACTGTGCCAGCGCAAGCTCCAGTCGGCGGATATCGGCGCTCAAATCGCCGTTAGTTTGCGGGTTACCTCCCGGCATCGGGCACAGGCTGACCAGCGGGCAACTGTTGTAAACAGTGACCGGCGGAAGGGCAGGCGGGGCGCTGGTGCACCCGGCGCACAGCATCAGGCAACTCAGCGCTGTACCAGCGGCGAAACGCGTCATTTTCATTGAGTAACCTCGTTATCGATTGTTCGCGCCGCACCGCTTGCGTGCTGGCGGCATCCAGTTGCAGGCGCAGTGCCACCTGCGCCTGCTGGTTTTTGTCCGCCAACGCGGCGGCGGCGTTCAGTTGCGCTTTCAGCTGCGTGATGGCGCTGTTTTGCTCACGTGTAAGCTGGCGGGATTGCGCCAGCGAGGTGCTCAGCGAGTGGTTTTGCTGCACCAGCCACAGCAGGCCGAGCGAGGCGATCAACAGGGCGATCAGACGAGCATTCATTGCGCCCCCTGCAGGCACCAGGCGCGTTCGCGCTGGCGGCGGTTTTCCAGTCCCTGGTTACGTACACCGTCGATAAACACCCAGCGCGGCAGCTGATTGCAGGCCTGGCGCCACTGCTTTTGGTTAAGGAAATAAACCAGCGTCGAGCGGCAAGCCGCGCCGCTGCCAACGTTAAAGGCGAAGCTGACCACCGCGTCATACACCTGCGGCGGCATCGCCACCGGTGCGCACTGCGCCAGTCTGCGTTCAACCTGTAATACGTCGGCGACAAGGTTGCTCGCCGCCTCTTTTTCACTGATATCGCGCGTTGGTATGACGCCTGCGGTATGACCGATGCCGGATGTCCAGACCCCGGCGCTGCACTGGTAAGGGCGCAGGCGACAACCTTCAAGATCGGCAATCAGTGCCAGCCCCTGCGGTGAAGTTTTCAGTAAGCGGAAATCTGGCAGCAGTACCGCCAGCGCCAGCACCGCCGCCGCGCTACAGCGTTTTACGGGTAATCCCATTCATCACCTCCTGGGTTGACGCGCAGGACTGGAGGAACAGATAGCTTTTGCGGCGGTAGTACCAGTTCACCGCCACGGTGACGGCAACACCCAGCGCGCCAAAATAGGCGGCAAAGTCTTGCGGGGTCATGGCACCGAAAAAGGTCAGCGCCACGCTTATCCAGTACGCCAGCGATGAGGTGACTTTTTCGATGGTCAGCCCCATAGATTCACCGTCTCTTTAATGGTTTGCGTCTGTACTTCCGGCAGGTTGACCGTGGTGCCATAAGGCAAAATAACGCCCAGATCGGCGAGCCCCGGGTTGGCGGCGAGTACCGTTTCGACCACTGATGCGGTGCGCCCGTAATAACGCAGGCAAAGCAGGTCGAGGGTATCGCCTTGTTGTGTTTTCACATTCATCGTTCGCGTCTCTTTCCATCAGGAAGGTTTTTCCCCATGGTTAAGTTTCCTGACCGCAGGCGAGGGACGCTATCTTTCGGGGCTGGTTAAGCGCTGGCACAACAGGTGGGCGCAGGGAGAAAAGCACAGCACGAATGCACCAGGCAGCAGTGCCGCTGGCGCATCGAGAGAAGGGCAGCGTTAACTGCCGGGAAGGGTCGTGGCGGGGCGCTATTCGGCCTTGTAGAAAATGTTTTCATCCTCATCGGTAGCGTTTTCGCTGTTGGCCAGGTCCGCAATCAGACTCAGCGCCAGTTTCAGATCGGACGGTTTGCAGTTAGCCAGCAGAGACACCTCGGCAATGAATTGCACGCATGCCCACTTGTGCTGAGTCTGATTTAGTCGCTCAGAGACCATGAATCCCTCTCATGAATTTCTTGTACTGTATGTTTATACAGTATCATAGGCTGATTATTAATGGGAAGCGATAATTATTTGTTCCCATCACTATGTTGCTGATAAAGAAAACCATTATGGCTTTCTGCTCGCGCTTTAAACCCGGTGTTTCCAGCTATTTCCCTGCTACTCCTGCCAGTACAGCGCACGCTTTTTGGCGTACGTTTGCGCGCCTGCAGAATATCGCTGCGCAGCCAGGCGGTAAGTTGCCGACGCTGGCGGCGGTTTAACCGCTGATCGGGCTCGAAGGGCGTACAGTTATTGACAGAACTCCAAGAAAGGGCGGTCTCCGGCACGTTTTCCTGTGGGCGCTTTGGCACGATCTTCCACTTTTTCAGCCGCGTCAGCAGCGGCGATCCGCTTCCAGCCACGCTGTCATACACGCCGCGTACGCGCAGCGTCTCTTCGCCATACTGATTAAAATCGCCGTCTGCTTCATAAAGAGTGCGCACCTGCACCGCATCGCGTTTGACGAACGGCCCGCCTTGCGCGTTGACATAACCCGCCCAGTCGCCGCGGTCGGCGGCTTCATGCACCTGCGCAAACTCCACGCTCAATCCACGCGCGGCATCGTTATCGACCAGTTTGCGTAGCTCGCGGTAAACGGTGACCGGCGCGCCGCCAATAAACTGAAACTGGCGGATGCGCCAGCGTGCGGCCCAAGCGCAGACCGCGCAGGCGCTCTCTTTCAGCAATGCGCCGCTCTCAACGTCGGTTTCGCCGTCCAGCGCATAGCCGTCGATATTTTTCGCGATATATTTCGCCAGATAACCGGTCGCGCTGCCTTTTTGTGCATCAATGGTTTCGGCGTGAAAGCGTGCCTGTTGCGCTTTCGCGCTGGACAGCTCATGGCGGTCTTGCTGGCAGGCGAAATCTCCCAGGATCTCGCGCACGCGGGCAACCTCCTGCGGCTGCATAAACAGCAGCAGGTGCCAGTGCGGAGTGCCGTCGTGATGCGGCTCTGCCACGCGAATGCCGAAAACGCGCAGGCCGTTGCGGTGCAGCTTCGCGCGGATACGCGCCCACAACGTGGTGAAATACGCCTGGGTTTGCGCCGGGCTGGCGCCGTTCCATTTCCGGTTACGGTAGCCCGCGCGCGTTGTTGCGTGCCAGGCCGAGGGCGCGGTTAACGTGTAAAACTCGCCTGCGTAACCAAGGTTCTGGCAGATGGTTTCGAAACCGCGAAGGCGCGTCATCAGCTCACAGCGACGGATTGCCGGGTTGGCTACCGAGCGGTCGTGTTTATCAATAAGGCTAATGCGGTTTCCCTCTTCATCTTCCAGCTCCATGCTTTTAAGAAACTCGCGATTACGCCGTTTTTGCTCGCGCCAGGCAGTTACACACTGCGCGCTGGCGTAGGGCTGTTTTTTCTTGCTGACATTGCCGAGGGCAATGTGCAAATGTTCGCGCCACTGCACGGCGGCTTTGCGCAGATGCCCGCGCCACCACTGCTCGCTGAACAGGCGCATGATCGCCGGGGCGAGATCTTCCGCGCGGACGACTTTTTTCGTCACTCGCTGCCAGTGCGGGGGAGTGATGTTGAATTGCAAGGCGATGGTGCCCGCGTGCAGATACCAGCGATGCAGCGTTTTCAGCTCCGTTGCGCTTGTGTCGTCGTGCTCTGCCAGTTCACCGCGAATAAAATTGGCGATGTCCGCCGCCAGCCTGTCGACAGGGGCTTTGTTCATATCCGGCAACTGGTTGTAGCGAGTAAACAGCGAGACTAAGCGGTGCGCCAGCCCCTGCTGGATAACCGTATCAAAATGGCCGTTGAACACCGCTCTGGAGAGGCGCGGCTGTAAATGATCCAGTTGATAGCGTTGCGCCACCGCGTTGAGCCTCGGCAGCGTGCGGCGATAAAAATGCAACAGGAAAGCCTCCGCCCGCGCCCTACCGTGCTCTTTTTCTATCGTATCCGCAGCTCGGGTGAGTGAAACGCGCACGCACTCCGGCTGGAGCGCCAGTGCCTGACGCGCCTGCGACACCGCCGCAATATGGCGATTACGGCGATGCAGCTCAGCGTGAGTGAGCAAGGGGCTGGAGATAGCTGAACGCGGCGCATTCCACGGATAAGCCCAGGTGACAGACAATTAGCGTCTCCTGTAGTGCTTGTCTTTCAGTTCGGCGATCTGCTGGCAACAAACGCAACAGGTGACGCCGGGCAGCGCCATGCGCCGCGCTTGCGGGATAGGCGCATCGCAGCTTTCACAGGTCAGCCTTGAGGGTGCCAGCAGGCGATTGCGTGGATGCTGAATATGCCGCTCGCGTTCTTCCATCTCGCGTTGCTGGGCGAGATCCATTTCGTCGGCCATTAGTGCAGCTCCTGCGCCTGGTTGTCGATGTGGCTGGCTTCCTGGCGCAACAATTCAGCAGCATCATGCCATTCAAGGCGATGCGAACTGATGAATGTGGCCAGGGCGTCCAGACGGGCGGAGATAACCCCGGCGCAGCGCAGACGTTCATTGTTGCGCGCTTGCGCAAGCTGGAGCGCGAGAGCTTCCGGGCTGTGGTTCGGTGAATTGAAGGGGTGTTTTCTCATTGTGTTGCTCCTGAATTTGGGCAAGGGGATGCCCGACGGGTTGACGTCATTGTTGTGGATTTAGGGTTTACAGCGGCATGGTGAGCCGTTTCGGAAACTGGCTGACTACCGCGCGGAAATGGTTCATGGCGGCGATCACCGCCCGCTTCTCATCAAGCGTTAATGCGTGCGGGTTGAGCGCCTGGCGCGCGGCGGGCACTCTGGCAAGAAAGAAAATCGCCGCCAGCGCCCGGTTGTTCTCTTCTGCGTGTTCGTCACGCGGGTCGCGCAGATCGTCGATAAAGCGTGCTACGTCGCTCCAGTTATCGCCCCATAAACGACCGCGAAGCTCGGCGATATGGTTTAGCCCGCTTAGCCGCTCTGATGTGCTAAGCGGAACATGCATGACAGGGGATGTGATAGCCATAAGCTCTCCTGCGATAGTGTTGGCTTGCAAAAGCAAATTCAGCGTAACACCATGCCGAAAGGGTGTTTAACGCCGTGACGGCACTTTTCCTGTTGCGTAAAGGCAAAATGCCAGGCGCTGGCGTTCACCTGCGCGTCGCGCCATGTTGCGGTGTCGTGAAGGTCAGACTTGTAGCGGTTAAGTCGGTTCTGCGATATGAGCTCAGCGTATTGCTGATCTCTCTGACATTCGCGCTGGCTATGGATTGCCGAGGATGTTTTCTGGTTTGCTGGCGCGGACTTTGTTATGCGAATCGCGGCGTAGCATGCCGGAAAACGGGCAGTTATCTCAATGCTCACCCGGCTGTGGCAGCTACGTTTGGATCGCATTTGAGTAGCGGATTGCGGATGCGACGGCGTTGATTTTGCATCTGACATATCGCATTATCTCCTGTTGTTTAAAATGTACTGCGAAGCTGTGCTTTTTGGTCGATGCACAGCAATATAAATCGCAAATGCGATTGTGTAAATCACTTTTTCGATGTTGGTGTCCATGAGTGAAAACAAGATGAGTGTTCAGGATGTGATTGAGCGCATTGCCGCGTCCTATTCCGTCTCCAGCCAGAAAGCCCTCGCTGAGGCGCTGGATGTGCCGGCGAACAATATCAGCAGCTGGATCCAGCGCGATAGCGTGTCGTATAAAGCGGTGGTCAAATGCGCACTAGACACCGGCGCAGACCTGCACTGGCTGGTGACAGGTGAATTTGCAAATGCGAAATTGACGGATAAACCGGTGCCGAAGGGCAAAGCGCTGTACGACGAAATTTTGTCGACCGGCGGGCGTCCGGTGCTGCGCCGTATCCTTGATGCGTACGGGTTCGAGATGCAAAAAGAGCTGGGGGATTTACTGGATATCTCCTCCGGCACCATCAGCACCTGGGTGCGACGTGAGTTTTTCCCTGGCGATGTAGTGGTGACTTGTGCGCTGGATACCGGTGTCTCTTTAGGCTGGCTGGCGACGGGCAAAGGCGAAATGTATCCCGCTGCGTCCGCGGGCGCCGCGCAAAATGACGCGGCGCTGAGCATCCCGAAATTTCGCCATGAGTCTGGCGAGCTGAAAGAGGCGGGCGTCTGGTCGCTGGATCGCAGTCTCGCGCCAGCGTCTACCGACGGTTTGAATTTTATTGAAGGGCTAAATGCGGGCTGGCTGGTGGATACCCGTGCGCAAAAAATTGGCAACGGCCGCTGGTTTATCAGCATTGACGATACGTTGGATGTTTTTGATGTGGTGCGTCTGCCGGGCGGCAAAGTGCGCCTTACCAACGGTGCGGTGGATTTTGAGTGTGCGGTAGCGGAAATCGTGCCGTATGGCGTGGTGGTCTTTACGCTCGAGAAACATGTCTGAGCCGCTGGCGCTGAGTCTGCAGAAAAACGACAAGTAAATTAACTTTCTGGTGATGTTTAATTTACAATGCCGCTTCGACCGGGAGGGGAAGTGGTGAGGAACGTTTTTCATCAATACGCAGCACAACGCGCAGCCGCAGGGCTGGCGCTGTTTGCGATCTTGCTGATCCTCGTCGCGCCGCTGATTTCGGTCTCGCTGCAGCAAGACGCGATGAGCGCGATGCCCGGCATGCACCACGAGATGGGCATGCCGATGCACGCACATCACGATGTCGCATCGCAGCCGAATGAGATGAGCATGCCGATGCACTCACATCACGATGTTGCATCGCCGCCGAACGAGATGAGCATGCCGATACATGCACATCATGATGGCACATCACCGCCGAACGAGATGAGCATGCCAATGCATGCACATCTCGATGCCGCATCGCCGTCGAACGAGATGAGCATGCCGATGCGCGTACATCACGATGTCGCATCGCCGTCGATGTCGCGCCATCAACCTTCGCCGCAAAGTATGCCGCTTGATCACGCCGAGGCCTGTGGCTACTGCGTACTGCTGGCACATGTTCCCGGTCTTCTCTTCCTCGTTATTTTGCTCCTGCTCGGCCGTGTGCTGCGCATCTGCCTTGTCGTTGCCCGTCAGCCTGTTCAGCACTGGCACTTCTTTCCCTGGCTTTGTCCTGATACCCGCGCCCCGCCGCGCGTCTGCTTTTCCTGATCCTAAAAAAATGTCCGTTCGCCTGTGCGAAACGGCGACCTTTTGCTATTTCTGAGGAAAAGTATGACAACCTGCACTCCGCGTGCGGCGTGGCTCAGCGTGCTGCGACGCCTGCATTTTTACATTGGCCTGTTTGTCGGCCCGTTTATTTTTGTCGCCGCCCTGAGCGGCACGTTATATGTGGCGACGCCACAGCTGGAAAACTGGCTCTATCACGATGCGCTTTACGGTGTGGAAGGGGGAACGCGGCAGCCGCTCGCCGAACAGATTGCCGTTGCTGAACAGGTGACCGGCGGTCATTTGCGTCTGCATGCGGTGCGCCCTGGTCTTACCGGGAGTGACACTACCCGCGTGATGTTTGCTGACCCACAACTGGGCGCATCGGAGAACCGCGCGATATTTATCGATCCGGTGACGCTGCAAGTGAAAGGGGATATGACGGTCTACGGCACCAGTGGAATTTTGCCGCTGCGCCAGTGGATTGACTATTTCCACCGCTCGCTACTGCTGGGCGATGTGGGGCGTCTGTATAGCGAACTGGCGGCGTCCTGGATGTGGGTTGCCGCGCTTGGTGGTATTGCGCTGTGGTTTTTTACCCGCCCGAAACGGCGCATTAATAACGCTGTGCAAAATCATCGTCGCCTGCATGTCTCTTTAGGCTGGCTCCTGCTTATCGGGATGCTGCTGTTTTCCGCCACCGGTCTGACCTGGTCGCAGTGGGCGGGCGGCAATGTTGACAGTCTGCGTGCAGCGCTTGGCTGGATGACGCCGCAGGTTAATACGCAACTGCATGGTGTGCAGGAGATACACGATCCGCATGCGGAACACCATATGATGCATGAGGGGATGGCTATGCCGGATATGCAGCTGGACCGGGTGCAGTTCGATGAAGCGTTGCACAGTGCGCGGCAGGCCGGGATCGCCGCCGGCAAGCTGGAGATCCGCCCGCCACGCAGTGCGGATAAAGCCTGGACGGTAACCGAAATCGATCGCGGCTGGCCCACGCGTGTGGATACAGTGGCGATTGATGGCAGCACGATGACGGTGGTGGATCGCACAAGGTTTACGGACTTTCCGCTGATGGCGAAGCTGACCCGCTGGGGCGTTGATTTCCATATGGGCATTCTGTTTGGCCTGGCGAACCAGTTGCTGCTGATCGCCTTTGGCAGTGCGCTGTGCGTGATGATTGTGGTTGGTTACCGGCTGTGGTGGATCCGCCGCCCGGCCAGTGCCAACGCCAACCCGGCAAGTACGCTGCTGCACAATTGGCTGGCTTTACCACTGTCAGGACGGGTAATAAGCGCATTACTGGCGCTGTTGCTGGGGCTGGCGTTACCCGTCATGGGTGCCAGCTTGCTGCTGTTTATCCTCGTTGATGCTTTGCGCTGGAAACAACATGCCAGGCGCTGTGCCATAACGATGTAGTAGTAAAACGCCACTAAGTGTAAAAATATAATTACACTTAGTGGTGATTAAATGGCAATTAATTTGCCATTGTAAAATAATCGTTACGTTATGTGGATTGAAATCTTTACCGGCTATGGTATCGTTACGTCATCCTCACTTGAGGAACAACTATCGCAAACGAGCCATACAGGATTTTCGATCATGCAAAAAGACGCGCTGAACAACGTACATATTACCGATGAACAGGTGCTGATCACCCCGGATCAGTTGAAAGCGGCCTTCCCGTTGACTGCCGAGCAGGAAGCGCAAATTGCCCATTCCCGCCAGACCATTTCCAACATCATTGCCGGGCGCGATCCGCGTCTGCTGGTGGTCTGCGGTCCTTGCTCGATTCACGATCCTGAAGCCGCGATTGAATATGCCCGTCGATTTAAAGCCCTTGCCGCAGAGGTCAGCGATAGCCTCTATCTGGTGATGCGCGTCTATTTTGAAAAACCCCGGACCACCGTTGGCTGGAAGGGGCTGATTAACGATCCGCACATGGATGGCTCGTTTGATGTGGAAGCTGGCCTGAAGATTGCGCGTCGTCTGCTGGTTGAGCTGGTCAGTATGGGGCTGCCGCTGGCAACTGAAGCGCTGGATCCGAATAGCCCGCAGTTCCTTGGCGACCTGTTTAGCTGGTCGGCGATTGGTGCGCGAACCACTGAATCGCAGACGCACCGCGAAATGGCTTCAGGTTTATCAATGCCGGTTGGCTTCAAAAACGGCACCGATGGCAGCCTGGCGACCGCTATCAATGCGATGCGCGCCGCAGCCATGCCGCACCGCTTTGTGGGGATCAACCAGGCCGGCCAGGTCTGCCTGCTGCAAACCCAGGGCAACCCGGATGGACATGTGATCCTGCGCGGCGGTAAAGCGCCGAATTACAGCCCGGCGGATGTCGCGCAGTGTGAAAAAGAGATGGAACAGGCGGGACTGAGACCGTCGCTGATGGTAGATTGCAGCCATGGTAATTCCAATAAAGATTACCGTCGCCAGCCTGCCGTTGCTGAATCGGTGGTGGCGCAGATCAAAGATGGCAACCGTTCGATTACCGGTCTGATGATTGAGAGCAATATTCATGAAGGCAATCAATCTTCTGAGCAGCCGCGCTGCGAGATGAAGTACGGCGTTTCCGTGACCGATGCGTGCATCAGTTGGGAAGCGACCGAAGCGCTGCTGCGTGAAATCAATAACGATCTGCGTAACAGCCTGGCGGCGCGTTTTGCTTAAGAGGGTGTTATGGTTGCTGAACTGACCGCGCTGCGCGATCAAATTGATGAAGTTGACAAGGCGCTGCTGGATTTGCTGGCGCGCCGCCTGGAGCTGGTGGCGGAAGTTGGCGAAGTCAAAAGTAAATATGGCTTGCCAATTTATGTACCGGAGCGCGAAGCGACCATGCTGGCATCGCGTCGTAAAGAGGCTGAATCACTGGGTGTGCCGCCGGATCTGATTGAAGATGTGCTGCGCCGCGTCATGCGCGAATCCTACTCTAGTGAAAATGACAAAGGGTTTAAAACCCTGTGTCCGACGCTTCGCCCGGTGGTGATTGTTGGTGGCGGCGGGCAGATGGGGCAACTGTTTGCCAAAATGCTGACGCTCTCTGGCTACCAGGTGCGCATCCTTGAAAAAGAGGACTGGGCGCAGGCCGATGTGCTGCTGGCTGACGCGGGCATGGTGATTGTCAGCGTGCCTATTCACGTTACCGAGCAGGTGATCGGCAAACTGCCGACCTTGCCGGAGGACTGTATTCTGGTCGATCTGGCGTCGGTGAAAAGCGGCCCGTTACAGGCGATGCTGAGCGCGCATAAAGGGCCGGTGCTCGGGCTGCACCCGATGTTTGGCCCGGACAGCGGTAGCCTGGCTAAACAGGTGGTGGTCTGGTGTGATGGCCGACAGCCGGAAGCGTACCAGTGGTTCCTGGAGCAGATTCAGGTATGGGGCGCGCGTTTGCACCGCATTAGCGCCGTTGAGCACGACCAGAACATGGCCTTTATTCAGGCGCTGCGCCACTTCGCGACCTTCGCGTATGGTTTGCATCTGGCGGAAGAGAATGTTCAGCTCGAACAATTACTGGCGCTTTCCTCACCGATTTATCGCCTGGAACTGGCGATGGTCGGGCGCTTGTTTGCCCAGGATCCACAGTTGTACGCCGACATTATTATGTCGTCGTCCAGTAACCTGGCGCTGATTAAACGCTACTACCAGCGTTTTGGCGAAGCGATTGGCCTGCTGGAGCAGGGCGATAAGCAGGCGTTTATCGACAGCTTCCGCAAAGTTGAACACTGGTTTGGCGATTATGCGCAACGTTTCCAGAGCGAAAGCCGCGTGTTGTTACGCCAGGCCAACGACAGCCGCCCGTAAATAAAAAAGCCGTTTATACTGAAAAGCCAGTGGTTACCCGCTGGCTTTTTTCATTTAAGGGATGCGCAATGGTTGAGCTGCACACGCTGTTTGATTACACCGGGCATTTGCCGGAATGCCCCACCTGGAGCGACGCGGAGCAGGCGCTCTACTGGGCAGATATTATTGAAGGTGAGATCCACCGTTATCACTTATCGTCTGGCGAACATACGGTGCTGTCGTTTGCCGAAGAGGTTGGCTGCTTTGCGCTACGTGAGAAAGGCGGCTTTATCGTGGCGATGCGTAATGGCATCTGGCTGACGGATGCGCGCGGTTTGCTGCGACAAAAAGTGTGTGATAACCCTTCAAACCCGCAACTGGCGCGCTTTAACGATGGCGGCACCGATCATCTTGGCCGTTTTTATGCGGGCACATTCTGGGGGCCGGGCGATTATAACGGCGCGTTGCTGTTGCGCATTAATCATGACCTCACGCCCAAAGTGTTGCAGTGCGACATTCACGGTGCCAATGGTCTTGCCTTCAGCCACGATAAGCAGTGGATGTTCACCTCGGACACGCCGAACGCGGTGATTTACCGCACGCCGATTGATGAGCAGGGTGAGCCGGGTAAACGCGAGGTTTTCCGCCGCTTTAACGCCGGGGAAGGTATACCGGACGGGGCGGCGATGGATGTGGAAGGTTGCTACTGGAGCGCAATGTTTGATGGCTGGCGCATCGCGCGTTTTTCGCCGCAGGGTGAACAACTGGCAGAGTATCGCTTGCCGGTGCGTTGCCCGACGATGGTCTGTTTTGGTGGGCCTGATATGAAAACGCTGTTTATCACCACCACGCGGGAAAATATGACGGCGGACGAAGTGGCGCAATATCCGCTGTCGGGAGCGATCTTCACCCTGCCCGTGGCGGTGGCAGGGATGAAGAAACCGCTGTTTAAAGAGGTTTAAGCCGGGTCGACCGGCACCACATTTTCACTGGGGTAGCAACCGAGGACTTTCAGCGAACGCGCGGTGTCGGTGAGTTCGCGCAGCGCTTTTTGCATCTGCCCGGATTGCAAATTGGCCTGCACATCGATGTAGAACATCTCTTCCCACGGGTTGCCGTGGATCGGGCGCGATTCCAGTTTGGTCATGATCAAATTGTGGTTACGCAGCACCAGCAGGGCTTCAACCAGCGAGCCTGCTTGCTGGCCGGTTGCCATCAGCAGCGTAGTTTTTGCCGGAACCTGATCGGATACATCAATGGCTTTACGCGCCAGCACCACAAAGCGTGTGATGTTCTGCGTCTGGTTCGCCAGATTACGTTGCAGCACCTGCAAGCCATACAGCGCGCCACCGGCTTCGCTGCCCAGTGCCGCAACCTGCGGCGAATTCGCCTGCGCGACCTTTTCCATCGCGGCGGAAGTGCTTTCGCAATACTCAATTTTCCACTGTGGATAGCGGTTAATGAACTGGCTGCACTGCTGGAAAGGCTGCGGATGGCTGTAAACCGTGGTGATGTGTTCTAAATCAGTGGAGCCGGAAACCAGAATGCAATGGTCGATAGGCACCGTCAGTTCACCAACGATAGACAAACTGGTGTGCTGGAGCAGGTCGTAAACGTCGTTAATCGCCCCGGAGCTGGTGTTCTCCAGCGGCACCACCGCGTAATCGGCCTGACCCGTTTCCACCTGGCTGAAGATATCGTGAAATTTCAGGCAACCGCTTTCAATGAACTGCTCAAAATGGCGCGCCGCGTACTGACGGGCGGCCAGGTGTGAATAGGATCCTTTTGGCCCCAAAAAAGCGATGCGGGCAGAGTGCGGGTTGATTTTATTCAGATGCTGCTGGAGCAGGGCTTGCTGGGTGAGAACGGAATCTTCGATGATCAACTGAAACAGGCGGGTGATGTAGTGGGCATCCAGATGATGCGCTTTGCCGAGCTCTATCAAACGTTCGAGTAAATCACGTTCGCGATCGATATCGCGTACCGGACGGTGTGAATCCAGCTTGGCCTTGCCGACTTCAACAGAGAGCTGGCGGCGTTCGGCCAGCAGCGTCAGCAGCTGTTCATCCAGTGCGCTGATCTTTACGCGTAAATCCAGTAAGGGGTTTTCAGCCGTCATGTTGTTGCCTTTCGTCTTTAATTGTTATCAATAAAAAAGGCCTCCCGGTGTGGGAGGCCTTATTGTTCGTCTTCGCATTCTTTATCACAAAACGAATCGCCTCCCTAATTGGGGAAGGTAAAAAAGAATGCGAAGAAGAACGGAACAAGTTTCATGGAGTTTTCCTTTGTGTGACCGAAGTACAGTACCCGTACTGTTTTCGCTCTGTCAATAAAAAACGCGCCCGTGGGCGCGTTGGGATGGGCTCAATGTAGAGACTACTCTTCTTCTTCCTCAACGAAGCTTGTGTCTTTCACCGATGTTGCGGCGCGACGTGCTTCACCTTTGTGTTGCACTTTATTCAGCTGCCGTTCCAGCTTGTTAATCAAATCGTTGATGGCGGTATACATATCTTCATGTTTCGCACTGGCAACCAGTTGTCCGTTCGGTGTGTTGATGGTTGCATCGGCGATAAAGCCCTGCGGTTCTTTCGACAGGATGATATGCGGATTAATCAGTTGAGTTTGCCATTTATCCAGTTTGGCGAGACGGTCTGTGACATGCTGGCGGATTGCCGGAGTAATTTCCATTTGTTTACTGGTAATGTTCATTGTCATAAATTTTACCTCTTGTCTTTCCGTCTTGGTGATTTCAGCATACCGTCCACAATGTCAAAATGTGTGATTTAAATCACATTATTTTGTCACTTTTTGTCAATAAAAGGGTTTTGTGAGGCAGGGCAGGAAGAGGGCAAATTTACCTTGTCTACGCCATCATTAGCAGTCATAGTTGATAGGATGAATTGCGGCTAAACCGCTTTAGTGATAGATAAAATGAATAAAAAAAACGGCAGCCCGAAGGCTGCCGTTTTGTATTTCAGGCGATCAGGTCAATCAGGTTCGATTGCTGTTCGCCGCAATAATTTTCGCCACTTTATCCGCCTGTGCGTTGAGTTGCAGCTCGCGATAGGCTTTTTCCATCAGCGGCAGCGCGTCATGGGTCGCTTTTGTATCCGGGAAGTCACGCAGCATCCCTTCTACGCGGTTGGTTACTGCAACCCACGCACCGCGATCGGTGTAGTATTCCGCAACCGACAGTTCGTATTTCGACAGACGATCTTTCAGGAACACCAGTCGCCTGGTGGCGTCGGTGACGTACTGGCTGTTCGGGTAGCCGCGCACCAGTTTGGAGAAGTCTTTGAATGCGTCACGGGCGTGCGCCGGATCGCGATCGCTACGGTCTACGCCGAAGAACCCTTGCAGAGCACTGTCATCCAGCGCCATGTTGGTCAGCCCACGCATATACATTACATAATCAATGTTCGGGTGGGTTGGGTTCAGTCGAATAAAACGGTCAATCGCGGCTTGCGCCAGCGGCAGATCGGCATTTTTGTAGTACGCGTAGATCAGATCCAACTGCACTTGTTGTGAGTAAGGACCAAACGGATAACGATTATCCAGTGCTTCCAGTTGCGTTATTGCCGCCTTCCAGTTACCGTCTTGCAGCTTTTGCTGAGCTGTCGCGTAGATTTCGTTTGGCGGATTATCAGGTACTTCTTCCTTTGAACCGGAGCAACCTGTCAAAGCCAGACTCAACGTGGCGGCTGCCACCAGATATTTCAAGCGCGTCATGACGTTTAGACTTTCCTCAGAATGTTTACGCGGGAGATTCTTTATTCCTGCTCCCGACTAAGACCAGCTACAATAGCACACTATATTAAACGGCGAAGCCGTAAAACCCAACGTTAACGAAGAAGCTGTATATGGCACAACTGGTACAACTCACCGCAACGGTATCCGAAAACCAACTCGGTCAACGCTTAGATCAAGCTTTGGCCGAATTGTTCCCGGATTATTCACGTTCGCGCATAAAAGAATGGATTCTCGACCAGCGCGTGCTGGTCAACGGCGTTGTCAGCGACAAGCCGAAAGAGAAAGTGTTGGGTGGCGAACTCATTGCTATCAATGCGGAAATCGAAGAAGAAGCACGTTTTGAACCGCAGGATATTCCACTTAACATCGTCTATGAAGACGATGACATTATCGTCATTAACAAACCGCGCGACCTGGTTGTACACCCGGGCGCAGGTAACCCGGATGGCACTGTCCTTAACGCTCTGCTGCATTATTACCCGCCTATTGTGGATGTTCCGCGTGCAGGCATCGTCCACCGCCTGGATAAAGATACCACCGGTTTGATGGTAGTGGCGAAAACCGTACCCGCTCAGACGCGGCTGGTGGAGTCGCTGCAACTGCGAGAAATCACGCGTGAATACGAAGCGGTAGCGATTGGGCATATGACTTCTGGCGGCACGGTGGAAGAACCGATCAGCCGCCATCCGACCAAGCGTACCCATATGTCGGTGCACCCGATGGGCAAGCCGGCGGTGACACATTACCGCATTATGGAGCATTTCCGTGTGCATACGCGTCTGCGTCTGCGCCTGGAAACAGGCCGTACGCATCAGATTCGCGTACATATGGCGCATATCACTCACCCGCTGGTGGGTGATCAGCTCTATGGTGGTCGCCCGCGTCCGCCGAAAGGCGCATCGGACGAATTTATCGATGCACTGCGCAAGTTTGACCGCCAGGCGCTGCACGCCACTATGCTGCGCCTTTACCATCCTATCAGCGGTATTGAAATGGAATGGCATGCGCCAATTCCGCAAGATATGGTTGATTTGATTGATGCGATGCGCGCTGATTTTGAAACCCATAAGGACGATGTTGCCTGGTTATGACCAAACTGATCCTCCCGGACTGGCCGCTGCCGAAAGGTGTCGCGGCTTGTAGCTCGACGCGCGTCGGTGGTGTAAGCCTGCCACCTTACGATTCGCTGAATCTTGGCGCACACTGCGGTGACAATGCTGAGCATGTGGAAGAGAATCGCGCGCGCGTATTCGCGGCGGGCGGTTTGCCTTCGAAGCCGGTGTGGCTTGAACAGGTTCATGGCACTGACGTGCTCACACTTAGCGGTGGTCCTTATGCGTCGAAACGGGCGGATGCGTCATACAGCAACACACCCGGTACGGTCTGTGCGGTGATGACCGCAGACTGTTTACCGGTCTTGTTTTGTAACCAGGCGGGCACCGAAGTTGCTGCTGCTCACGCTGGCTGGCGGGGTTTATGTGCAGGTGTGCTGGAACAGACAGTTGCGAGTTTCGCCGATAAGCCGGAAAATCTGCTGGCGTGGCTGGGGCCAGCAATTGGGCCGCAAGCGTTTGAAGTCGGTGCAGAAGTTCGTGAAGCGTTCATGGGGCACGATCCGCAGGCCGACAGCGCTTTTCGTCCTCACGGTGAAAAATATTTTGCTGATATCTATCAGCTCGCACGCCAGCGTCTGGCGAGCGTAGGCGTCCGGCATGTGTTCGGCGGCGATTGCTGTACCTTCAGCGATAAGGATAATTTTTTCTCATACCGCCGGGACAAGACGACCGGGCGTATGGCAAGTTTCATTTGGCTGATATAACCTAAAGAATCAAGACGATCCAGTACGCGTAGGTTTTCTTTCGCATAATTCAGGTCATTCACCTTGAATAATTGAGGGATGACCTCATTTAATCTCCAGTAGCAATTTTGACCTGTTATGGGAGGAGTTATGCGTCTGGATCGTCTTACTAATAAATTCCAGCTTGCTCTCGCCGATGCCCAGTCGCTCGCACTCGGGCACGACAACCAGTTTATCGAACCTCTTCATTTAATGAGCGCCTTACTCAATCAGGAAGGCGGTTCGATTCATCCTTTATTAACCTCTGCTGGCGTGAACGCCGGCCAGTTACGCACAGCGATTGAACAAGCGCTGAGCCGCTTGCCGCAGGTGGAAGGCACCGGTGGCGACGTACAGCCTTCTCAGGATCTGGTACGTGTACTGAATCTTTGCGACAAGCTGGCGCAAAAGCGAGGTGACAACTTTATCTCGTCGGAACTTTTCGTTCTGGCTGCGCTTGAATCACGCGGTACGCTGACGGATTTGCTTAAAGCTGCTGGTGCGACAACGGCCAATGTGACCCAGGCGATTGAACAAATGCGTGGGGGAGAGAACGTGAACGATCAGGGGGCCGAAGACCAACGTCAGGCCTTGAAAAAATTTACCGTCGATCTGACTGAGCGCGCCGAACAAGGCAAGCTCGATCCGGTTATCGGTCGTGACGAAGAGATTCGTCGTACGATCCAGGTACTGCAACGGCGTACCAAAAATAACCCGGTGCTGATTGGTGAACCGGGCGTCGGTAAAACCGCGATTGTCGAAGGGCTGGCGCAGCGTATTGTTAACGGCGAAGTGCCGGAAGGGCTGAAAGGCCGCCGTGTACTGGCGCTGGATATGGGCGCACTGGTTGCCGGTGCAAAATATCGCGGTGAGTTTGAAGAGCGTTTAAAAGGTGTGCTGAACGACCTGGCGAAACAGGAAGGCAACGTCATTCTGTTTATTGACGAGCTGCATACGATGGTCGGTGCCGGTAAAGCCGATGGTGCAATGGATGCGGGCAACATGCTGAAACCTGCGCTAGCGCGCGGTGAGTTGCACTGTGTGGGGGCTACGACGCTGGATGAGTATCGCCAGTATATAGAGAAAGATGCGGCTCTCGAACGCCGTTTCCAGAAAGTGCTGGTGGCCGAGCCTACGGTGGAAGACACCATTGCGATTCTGCGTGGGCTGAAAGAGCGTTATGAACTGCATCATCACGTGCAAATTACCGACCCGGCAATTGTTGCGGCGGCAACGCTGTCGCATCGCTACATCGCCGATCGTCAGCTGCCGGATAAAGCCATCGACTTGATTGATGAAGCCGCGTCCAGCATTCGTATGCAGATTGACTCGAAACCGGAAGAACTCGACCGGCTCGATCGCCGTATCATCCAGCTCAAGCTGGAGCAGCGGGCGCTGATGAAAGAGTCCGATGAGGCCAGTCTCAAGCGGCTCGAAATGCTGAATGAAGAGCTGGAAGATAAAGAGCGCCAGTACTCATCATTAGAAGAAGAGTGGAAAGCGGAAAAAGCCTCCCTCTCCGGAACCCAAACCATCAAGTCGGAACTGGAGCAGGCCAAAATTGCCATGGAGCAAGCGCGTCGTAATGGTGATTTGGGACGCATGTCGGAACTTCAGTACGGGAAAATCCCGGAACTTGAAAAACAGCTGGCTGCCGCAACTCAGGCCGAGGGTAAAACCATGCGCCTGCTGCGTAACCGTGTGACCGATGCCGAAATTGCAGAGGTGTTGGCGCGCTGGACTGGCATCCCGGTAGCGAGAATGATGGAAGGCGAGCGCGAAAAATTACTGCGCATGGAGCATGACCTCCATCATCGTGTAATCGGTCAGGATGAAGCTGTCGAAGCCGTTTCTAACGCTATTCGCCGTAGCCGCGCAGGGCTGTCGGATCCGAATCGTCCGATCGGTTCGTTCCTGTTCCTTGGCCCAACTGGGGTGGGTAAAACCGAACTGTGTAAGTCTCTGGCAAACTTTATGTTCGACAGCGACGATGCAATGGTGCGTATCGACATGTCGGAATTTATGGAGAAACACTCCGTTTCGCGTCTTGTCGGTGCGCCTCCGGGATATGTTGGCTATGAAGAGGGTGGTTATCTGACAGAAGCGGTTCGCCGTCGCCCTTATTCCGTTATTCTGCTGGATGAAGTAGAGAAAGCGCATCCGGATGTGTTCAACATTTTGTTGCAGGTACTGGATGATGGTCGTCTGACAGACGGACAAGGCAGAACGGTTGATTTCCGTAATACGGTCGTCATTATGACTTCCAACCTGGGGTCTGATTTGATCCAGGAGCGTTTTGGCGATCTGGATTACAGCCACATGAAAGAGCTGGTGTTAGGTGTGGTAAGCCAGAATTTCCGTCCGGAATTCATCAACCGTATTGATGAAGTGGTAGTGTTCCATCCGTTGGGTGAAAAGCACATTGCGTCTATTGCGCAGATCCAGTTGCAGCGTTTGTATAAGCGCCTGGAAGAGCGTGGTTATGCGGTAAGCATTTCCGACGACGCGCTGAAACTGCTCAGCGCAAACGGGTACGATCCGGTGTATGGTGCGCGTCCACTAAAACGCGCTATTCAACAGCAGATTGAAAACCCGCTGGCGCAGCAGATTCTTTCGGGTGAGCTGATTCCGGGCAAACCGGTGCAGCTCGTAGTGAAAGATGAGCGCATTGTGGCAGTGCAGTAAGTCACAAAAGAAGAAAACGAGCCCTTTCGGGCTCGTTTTTGTTTGAAAACCAGGCAAAAATTTAACTTCTCAGTGTAATTCGCCTGAAAAATGAGCGAACGGTTACTTTTTTCAAATTAGGGGTTGTCAGCGGGAATTAACTCCCTATAATGCGCCTCCACTGACACG